>NZ_JBVHNK010000002.1:0-638930 GCF_055556615.1 Pseudomonas sp. PME37.24/025 | reverse complement strand
CGTCTCAACCGAGGCGCGCATTCTACAGCAGCCTCTGTTGCTGTCAAGCGGTTATTTTCAGAAGTTTTCAAAGTTTCCTTTGCAACTTCAACCACTTGCGCTTCCGATCTCTCGTTAGCGGGAGGCGAATTCTACAGCGTTACTCGCTGCTGTCAACACCTCTTTTTCTCCGCTTTCGACCGAGAAGATCGAACCGTCAATAAGGCGAAAACACACTGCCTTACCAACTCCTTCTGGCTTCGATGAACTGAAGCGTAACCGCTGCCGAAAACTGCGTAACTCTTTGTTTGCCAAGGAGTTTTCCGTTTCGACTGCGCCGGAAGTGGGGCGAATTATAGACTTCCAGAATCTGCCGTCAACACCAATCTTCACATTTCTGTCATATAAGTCCAAAAAGCCCGAAAACACGAAGGCCGACCTCAAGAGGTCGGCCTTCTGCCCTTCTACTTACAAGCTAGGGAATGCGAACTGCGAAGCCTCATGGCTCGCTCGTTGCGGCCAGCGCTGGGTAATAGCCTTGCGACGAGTGTAGAAACGCACGCCATCCGGACCATACGCATGCAGATCGCCGAACAGCGAACGCTTCCAGCCGCCAAAGCTGTGATAAGCCACTGGCACTGGCAATGGCACGTTGACGCCGACCATGCCCACTTCAATCTCATCGCAAAACAACCGCGCCGCTTCTCCATCACGAGTGAAGATACAGGTGCCGTTGCCATACTCGTGATCGTTGATCAGTTGCATCGCCTCTTCCAGGCTGTTGACCCGGACGACGCACAGTACCGGCCCGAAGATTTCTTCTTTATAGATGCGCATTTCTGGCGTGACGTTATCGAACAGACAACCGCCCAGGAAGAAACCTTCTTCATGACCGGCCACGCTCAGACCACGACCATCCACCACCAACGTCGCACCCGCTGAAACGCCGTCTTCTATATAGCCACTGACTTTATCGCGAGCCTGACCAGAAACCAGCGGCCCCATGTCCAAGCCACAGGTCGTACCCGCACCGATTTTCAGCGCTTTGACCTGCGGCACCAGTTTGGCCACCAACGCATCGGCCACCTGATCGCCGACGCACACGGCTACCGAGATTGCCATGCAGCGCTCACCGCACGAACCGTACGCCGCACCCATCAGTGCGCTGACTGCGTTATCCAGATCCGCATCTGGCATTAATACCGCGTGGTTCTTCGCCCCGCCCAGCGCTTGGACGCGTTTGCCGCGCTTGGTGCCTTCGGCGTAAATGTATTCGGCAATCGGCGTCGAACCGACAAAGCTCAGCGCTTTGACTTCCGGCGCTTCGATCAGGGCATCCACAGCGGCCTTATCACCATGCACCACACTCAGCACGCCTTTCGGCAGGCCGGCTTCCAGTAACAATTGAGCAATCAGCAGCGTCGAGCTTGGATCACGCTCGGACGGTTTCAGGATAAAGCAGTTGCCGCAGACGATCGCCAACGGATACATCCACAGCGGCACCATGGCCGGGAAGTTGAACGGGGTAATACCGGCCACCACACCCAATGGCTGGAAGTCCGACCAGGCATCAATGTTCGGCCCTACGTTACGGCTGTACTCGCCCTTGAGAATTTCCGGTGCAGCACAGGCGAACTCGACGTTCTCGATCCCGCGCTTCAATTCACCGGCCGCATCTTCCAGGGTCTTGCCATGTTCTTCACTGATCAGTTGTGCGATGCGGGCTTCGTTCTGTTCCAGCAGTTGCTTGAAGCGGAACATCACCTGAGCACGCTTGGCCGGCGGAGTGTTACGCCAGGCCGGGAACGCAGCTTTGGCCGAGTCGATAGCTTTTTGAATGGTTTCACGGCTGGCCAATGGCAGCTTGTGGATCGCTTGACCGGTGGACGGGTTGAACACGTCGGCCGTACGACCGTCTTCGGTCACCAGTTCGCCATTGATCAAATGCGGGATAAGGCTCATGCGGGGCTCCTGAAAAAGTTGTCCACGGGCGCCCTTCAAAGGGCGCCTTTCTTTCTATTAGAGGGAATAGAGGGAAAAATCAGTCGATTTTGTTCAGCACTTCGCCAACCGCGTCGAACAGACGATCGAGGTCTTGCGGCTTGCTGTTGAAGGTTGGGCCGAACTGCAGGGTATCGCCGCCGAAGCGCACATAGAACCCGGCTTTCCACAGAGCCATGCCGGCTTCGAACGGACGCACGATCGCATCGCCGTCGCGAGGTGCAATCTGGATGGCACCGGCCAACCCGTAGTTACGAATGTCGATGACGTTTTTCGAGCCCTTCAGACCATGCAACGCATTTTCGAAATGCGGCGCCACTTCCGCCACGCTCTGCACCAGGTTTTCCTTTTGCAGCAGGTCCAATGCCGCAAGGCCCGCAGCACAAGCCACCGGGTGTGCGGAATAGGTGTAGCCGTGCGGGAATTCCACCGCGTATTCAGGCGTCGCCTGGTTCATGAAGGTTTGATAGATCTCGGAGCTGGCAATCACCGCGCCCATCGGGATCGCGCCGTTGGTGACTTGCTTGGCAATGCACATCAGGTCAGGAGTCACGCCGAAACTGTCGGCGCCGAACATCGAACCGGTACGCCCGAAACCGGTGATCACTTCGTCGAACACCAGCAGGATATTGTGCTGATCGCAGATCTCGCGCAGACGCTTGAGATAACCCTGTGGTGGAACCAGAACGCCAGCGGAACCAGCCATGGGTTCGACGAATACCGCAGCAATGTTCGAGGCATCGTGCAACTCGATCAGCTTGAGCAGTTCATCGGCCAGGGCGATACCACCCAGCTCCGGCATCCCACGGGAAAACGCATTGCTCGCCAGCAAAGTGTGCGGCAGGTGATCGACGTCCATCATCGCCTGACCGAACAGTTTGCGGTTGCCGTTCACGCCGCCGAGGCTGGTGCCGGCGATGTTCACACCGTGATAACCACGAGCGCGACCGATCATTTTGGTTTTGGTGGCCTGGCCTTTCAGGCGCCAGTAAGCACGCACCATTTTCACCGCTGTGTCTGCACACTCGGAACCCGAGTCGGTGAAGAACACGTGATTCAGATTGCCCGGCGTCAGGTCGGTGATTTTCTCGGCCAACTGGAACGACAACGGATGCCCGTACTGGAAGCCCGGCGAGTAATCGAGGGTGCCCAATTGCTTGGCCACCGCTTCCTGGATTTCCTTGCGGGTGTGTCCGGCGCCGCAGGTCCACAGCCCCGAGAGCGAATCGTAGACCTTGCGGCCCTTGTCATCTGTCAGCCAACTGCCCTCGGCAGCCACGATCAGTCGCGGGTCGCGCTGGAAATTGCGGTTCGCGGTGTAGGGCATCCAGTGAGCATCGAGCTTGAGCTGGCTGGCCAGGGAAGTCGGGGCGTTTTCAGGCACGTTCATGGGCAAAACCTCGCAGGGCAATAAGCGGCGTGGAGATGAAAAGCGTTCTTGCAGCTAAATTGCCACGGAGATAAAGTCGGTGAAATCCAACTTTTCTAACCTTCAGTCAGCCCGCTACTAAACTTTGAGTAAACAAAGCATGAGCAGCCGTCGTCCCGATCCGCTGGCGCAAGTCAGTGACTTTGATATCCGCCTGTTGCGGATTTTTCGCAGCGTCGTGGAATGCGGCGGCTTCTCCGCAGCAGAATCGGTGCTGGGGATCGGTCGCTCGGCGATCAGCCAGCAGATGAGCGATCTGGAGCAACGCCTCGGCCTGCGTCTGTGCCAACGCGGTCGCGCCGGTTTTTCCCTGACCGAAGAAGGCCGCGAGGTCTACCAATCAGCGCTGCAGCTATTAAGTGCGCTGGAAAGTTTCCGCACCGAGGTCAACGGCCTCCACCAGCACTTGCGCGGAGAGTTGACCATTGGCCTGACCGACAATCTGGTCACCCTGCCCCACATGCGCATTACTCACGCCTTGGCGCAGTTGAAGGAGCGTGGTCCGGACGTGCAGATCCAGATCCGCATGATCGCGCCCAATGAAGTCGAACAAGGCGTGCTCGACGGTCGCTTGCACGTCGGAGTGGTGCCACAAGCCAGCGCGCTATCGGGTCTGGAATATCAGCCGCTCTACAGCGAACGCTCGCTGTTGTATTGCGCGGTCGGCCATCCGTTGTTCTATGTCGACGACAAACAACTGGACGATGAACGCCTCAATAGCCAGGACGCCATCGCCCCGACCTTCCGCTTGCCCGCCGAGATTCAGGCCCATTACCAGGCACTCAATTGCACCGCCAGTGCGTCGGATCGCGAAGGCATGGCATTCCTGATTTTGACCGGACGCTACATCGGTTATCTGCCGGATCATTACGCCAGCCTCTGGGTGCAGCAGGGCCGATTGCGTGCACTGAAACCCAAGGCGCGCTTTTATGACCTGAGCCTGGCATCGGTCACACGCAAGGGCCGTCGTCCTCACTTGGTGCTGGAGAGTTTTCTGGAGAGCCTGGCGGCGACGCGTTGAGAACTTGTGGGAGCGGCGGTGCGGCGATCCGACTTGCTCGCGAAGAGGGAGTGTCAGCCGATATTTATACAACTGACACACCGCCTTCGCGAGCAAGCCCGCTCCCACAGGGATTATGGTGTTCAGGTTTTATCGCAACAGGACTTGTCTGCGGCCTGCGGGTGCGCTATCAACGCATCTGGTTGCACCCATTTACCTGTTCGGAAGTGCCTATGACCTTTGAAGTCCCAGCCCACGGCGGCAAACCCGCCAGCCGCATTCGTCAGAAGAACGAAGAGACCATCATCAAAGCCGCCGAAGACGAGTTCGCCCGTCACGGGTTCAAAGGCACCAGCATGAACACCATCGCGCAGAATGCCGGATTGCCCAAAGCGAATCTGCATTACTACTTCACCAACAAACTCGGTTTGTACGTGGCGGTGCTGAGTAACATTCTTGAATTGTGGGACAGCACTTTCAATACCCTGACCGTCGAGGATGATCCGGCAGAAGCATTGACCCGATATATCCGCGCAAAAATGGAATTCTCCCGACGCCGGCCACAGGCTTCGCGGCTCTTCGCCATGGAGGTCATCAGCGGCGGCGAATGCCTGAGCGAGCATTTCAACCAGGACTATCGCACCTGGTTTCAGGGCCGGGCCGCAGTGTTTCAGGCGTGGATTGACGCCGGCAAAATGGACCCGGTCGAACCGGTGCACCTGATCTTCCTGCTGTGGGGCAGCACCCAGCATTACGCCGATTTTGCCACGCAGATCTGCCGTGTCACCGGGCGCACAAAGTTGACCAAGCAAGACATGGAAGACGCCGGCAACAACCTGATCCGCATCATTCTCAAAGGCTGCGGCCTGACGACTGATATCTAAGACACTTATGCCTTTCACCCTCAGCGGTTTTTGCGAATACCGCGAAGAGATTCGCAAAAGCCGCTTCATCGCCCTCGCCGGACCAATCACTAGCGCAGCTGATGCCCAAGCGTTTATCGAGCAGCACAGTGATTTGAACGCCTCGCACAATTGCTGGGCCTGGAAACTCGGCGATCAATACCGCAGCAATGACGATGGCGAACCCGGCGGCACCGCTGGCCGGCCGATTCTGGCAGCGATCGAAGCGCAAGATTGCGATCAGGTCGCGGTGCTGGTGATCCGCTGGTATGGCGGCATTCAACTGGGCACCGGCGGCCTCGCCCGGGCCTATGGCGGCGGTGCCAACAAATGCCTGCAAGGGGCGCCGAAGGTCGAGCTGATCAGCCGGGTGCCGGTCAGTTGTGCCTGTGCGTTTGGCGAGTTGGCGCTGGTAAAGCTTCGGGTAGCGGAACTGGGCGGTTTGGTGGTGGAGGAAACCTTTACGGCCAATGGCGTGGAACTGCAATTGGCGATCGGCGAGGGGCAGATAGATACCTTGCAGATGCAGCTAGCGGACTTGAGTCGCGGGCGAATTTTGTTGCAGCGATAAAAGATCAAAAGATCGCAGCCCGCGGCAGCTCCGCCGACCGTGTACATCCGTAAGAAATGCAATCCTGTGAGAGCCGCCGAAGGCTGCGATCTTTTGGGGCGCCCCGATTTGCCCTGCCTTCGATACTTGCCCACATCTGCTGTGCACCCGGCTGTGGATAACCTGAGCACATTCCGCTGTAACCCTTCTGTCATGCGGCTTTGCGGGCTTTGCTCATTTTTCATCCAAATCCCCAGCAGCCACATTTATTCCACGTAAAAACAATCAGTTAGAGCGGTTTATCGCCATTAGAAGAAAGCCCCTCAGTGCTTATGCCCCTCCGGTCGGCTTGCGCACAAATACTGTGGAACAACCTGTGGATAACCCGTTCATGGCTGGCGCAGCCCCATGTCCGACATAGCTTGCAGGGTATTGCTCGTTTTTTGATCAATTCAGCGCGCGCAAAACCGGAGCCTGATCAAAGAACGTGCCCTCAAGTGGTGCCTGATTCGGAATTGGAATATGACGGGGCATCCTCCACAACCCCTATTCCAGCAAGGCCTTGTCGATTTCCTGACTCAATGGCCAGGAAATTGCTTTATCCCCAGGCATAACTTCTGTCGACCTGAGCCTGTCATGTCCAACCCCGCGCCGATCCCCGATCAAATACCTCGCCTGCAACTGCGCAGAATCAGCAAACGTTACCCCGGTTGCCTGGCCAACGATGCCATCGACTTGAGCATTGCGCCCGGTGAAATCCACGCCCTGCTCGGTGAAAACGGTGCGGGCAAAAGTACCCTGATGAAGATCATCTACGGCGTCACTCACGCCGACTCAGGGGAAATGATCTGGCAGGGCCAGCGCGTGACCATGCACAACCCGGCCCAGGCGCGCGGCCTCGGGATTGGCATGGTGTTCCAGCATTTCTCGCTGTTCGAAACCCTGAGCGTGGCGCAGAACATCGCGCTGGCAATGGGCGCTGCGGCAGGAACACCGAAGCAGCTTGAGCCGAAGATTCGCGAAGTGTCCCAACGCTACGGCATGGCCCTGGAACCGGAGCGACTTGTCCACAGCCTGTCCATTGGCGAACGTCAGCGGGTGGAAATCATTCGCTGCCTGATGCAGGACATCCGCCTGTTGATTCTCGATGAGCCAACGTCGGTACTGACTCCGCAAGAGGCCGACGAATTGTTTGTCACATTGCGCCGACTGGCCGCCGAGGGCTGCAGCATTCTGTTTATCAGCCACAAGCTCGGCGAAGTGCGCGCGTTGTGCCACAGCGCCACGGTGTTGCGCGGCGGTCGGGTGGCCGGGCATTGCGTGCCGGCGGAGTGCTCGGATCGGCAACTGGCGCAGTTGATGGTCGGTGAAGCCGCCGAGCTGATCACCGACTATCCAAAGGTCATTGGCGCTGATGCATTTTTGAGTGTGACGGGATTGTCCTGGCACAACCCGGACCCGTTCGGCTGCTCTCTGAAGAATATTGATTTCGACGTGCGCAGCGGCGAAATCGTCGGTGTCGCCGGAGTGGCCGGTAATGGTCAGGATGAGTTGCTGGCCTTGCTCAGTGGTGAAGAACGGTTACCTCGCGATGACAGCGCAACGATCAGTTTCGGCGGGCAACCGGTGGCCCATTTGCGCCCGGATGCTCGACGTAAACTTGGCTTGGCATTCGTCCCCGCTGAGCGTCTGGGGCATGGCGCGGTGCCGGAACTGAGCCTGGCCGATAACGCCCTGCTCACCGCGTTTCAACAGGGACTGGTCAGCAACGGGCTGATCCAGCGCAGCAAGGTCGAAGCGCTGGCCAAAGACATCATCCGCCGCTTCGGGGTCAAGACACCCGATGCCCAGGCACCGGCTCGCAGCCTGTCCGGCGGCAACCTGCAAAAATTCATTCTCGGCCGGGAAATCCTCCAGCAGCCCAAATTGCTGGTGGCCGCGCACCCGACATGGGGCGTGGACGTCGGCGCGGCCGCGACCATTCACCGGGCATTGATTGCCTTGCGCGACGCTGGCGCGGCGATTCTAGTGATCTCTGAAGACCTCGACGAATTGTTCCAAATCAGCGACCGCCTCGGCGCCCTGTGCGGCGGTCGGCTGTCGCCCTTGCAGGCCACCATCGACACCCATCTGAGCGACGTCGGCGGCTGGATGGCCGGCCAGTTCGATACCCCTCATTCACCTGCCCCCGTAGCGCTTTAACGGAGTTTCACATGCTGCTTTCTCTCGAACCCCGTGGCCAGCAATCACGCCTGATGTTGTGGTGCTCGCCCTTGCTGGCGGCCGTGTTGACGCTGGGCTGTGGCTCATTGCTGTTTATCGCGCTGGGCCACGATCCGGTGCTGACCTTGCACACGTTGCTGATTGCACCGATCAGCGACTTGTACGGCGTCTCCGAATTGTTGGTCAAAGCGTTGCCGATTTTGCTCTGCGCATTGGGCCTGGCGGTGGCGTATCAGGCGCGGATCTGGAACATCGGCGCCGAAGGTCAGTTGCTGGTCGGCGCCCTCGCCGGCAGTGCGTTGGCGGTGAACATCATTGGCTTGCAAAGTCGCTGGGCGCTGGTGCTGATCCTGGTGGTCGGCACCTTGGCCGGTGCCGCGTGGGCCGGGCTGACGGCATGGTTGCGCACGCGCTTCAACGCCAATGAAATCCTCACCAGCATCATGCTCAATTACATCGCCCTGAACCTGCTGCTGTTCTGCGTCCACGGGCCGCTGAAGGACCCGGCCGGGTTCAACTTTCCAGAGTCGGCGATGTTCGGCGATGCCAGTCGACTGCCGCTTTTGATGGAGGACGGCCGGGTTCACGCCGGTGTGTATTTTGCCTTGCTCGCGCTGGTGGCGGTGTGGGTATTGCTGCAGAAAAGCTTTGTCGGCTTCCAGATCAAAGTGCTCGGGCTGGACAAGCGCGCCGCCGGTTTCGTCGGCTTTCGCGAGAAGCGGCTGATCTGGCTGGCGCTGTTGATCAGCGGCGGTTTGGCGGGATTGGCCGGGGTGTGCGAAGTCACTGGGCCGATAGGCCAACTGGTGCCGCAAGTCTCACCGGGTTACGGCTATGCGGCGATCACCGTAGCGTTTCTCGGGCGACTGAATCCCATCGGTATTCTGTTTTCCAGCCTGTTGATGGCACTGCTGTACATCGGCGGCGAGAGCGCGCAGATGAGCATGAACCTGCCGCAAGCCATCACTCAATTGTTCCAGGGGATGATGCTGTTTTTCCTGTTGGCCAGTGACGTGTTGATTCTCTACCGACCTCGTTTGAACCTGCGCTGGGCTCGCCGTGCACCCACCACCGCCGTACACGCAGGAGCCCTGTGATGGATATCGATCTGCTGAGCAATATTTTCTACGCCATGGTTCGCTGCGGTACGCCATTGTTGCTGGTGGCGCTGGGCGAGCTGATTTGCGAGAAGAGTGGCGTCCTCAATCTGGGGCAGGAAGGCATGATGCTGTTTGGCGCGGTGATCGGTTTTATCGTCGCGCTGAACAGCGGCAACCTCTGGCTTGGCGTGTTGCTGGCCATGCTCGCCGGGATGCTGTTGTCGTCGCTGTTCGCCTTGGTGGCACTGGTGTTCAACGCCAATCAGGTGGCGACCGGGTTGGCGTTGACGATCTTCGGCGTGGGCCTGTCGACCTTTGTCGGTGCAGCGTGGGTTGGCAAACCATTGGCGGGTTTCGAGCCGATGGCGATTCCATTCTTGAGTGAAATCCCGCTGATTGGGCGGATGCTGTTTGCTCAGGACTTGCTGGTGTATCTGTCGTTCGCGCTGTTCACGTTAGTGGCCTGGGTGATTCTGAAAAGTCGCGTCGGGTTGATTATTCAAGCGGTCGGCGAAAGCCCGGACGCGGCCAGCGCCATGGGCTTGCCGGTGTTGCGCGTGCGCACGCTGGCGGTGCTGTTCGGCGGGGCCATGGCGGGGTTGGCCGGGGCTTATTTGTCCCTGGCCTACACGCCGATGTGGGCGGAAAACATGAGCGCCGGTCGCGGCTGGATTGCTCTGGCGCTGGTGGTGTTTGCCAGTTGGCGGGTGTGGCGATTGCTGCTCGGGGCGTATCTGTTCGGGCTCGCCAGCATCCTGCATTTGGTGGCGCAGGGGTTGGGGCTGGCGGTTCCGTCGAGCCTGCTGGCGATGCTGCCGTATGTCGCGACCATTGTGGTGTTGGTGCTGCTGTCACGGGATGCCGTGCGCACACGGTTGTATGCGCCGGTGTCGTTGGGGCAGCCGTGGCAGGCGGGGCATTAGCGAAGACTTCAAGGGCCTCATCGCGGGCAAGCCCGCTCCCACAAGTTTTGTGTCGATCGAAAATTCCGTGTTCGTCAAAGTCACTGTGGGAGCGGGCTTGCCCGCGATGGCGACCGAACCGGCAGCACTTGAACAACGCCCCACGCCAATTCAAAGATCAGAAAAACAACCAGCAATGAACTGGCGCCGTGGAGCAAGGCATACAGCTGCCAAGCCGAAAACAGAAACCGCCCCACCGCGTCATACCGCCCAAACACCAACTGCGGATCACGAATCCGCAGCACCGCCCAGACACACACAATCGAACCCAACAAATTCGCCATCAGCATGTGCGTCGGCTCGAACGGCGGTAGCTCGCCAGGCAAATTGAAAGCCTGACTCAGGCTCAACAACACGCCATGCAACGCCGCAAAACTCCACGGTGTCACAAAAGCAGCGGTCACGATCAGGTCGTACCACGCACTGCCACGCACCACTTGACGATATTGCGTTGAAGTCCACATCCGTCTTGCTCCATAAATTCAGGGAGCAACAAGGCTAAAGCCTGGAGTATGCTCCAGGGTCAAGCCCTCTCGAGACATCAAGATGCGCGTCGGTGAATTAGCCCAGGCCAGCGCCGTCAGCCGCGACACATTGCGCTTTTACGAGCAGCGCGGGTTGACCGCCGCACAACGCAGCGCCAATGGTTATCGCGACTATCCGGCGGAGATGGTGCAATTGGTGCTGTACATCAAGACCGCTCAGCGGCTGGGCTTTACCCTCGGCGAGATCGGCAGCAGCGTCGGCCAATGCCGTTACCCAGCTGCTGCAAGACAAACTCAACCTGATTGAAACCCGCATCGCCGATGCTCGATGTCTTGCGTCAGGAATTGCAACATCGACTCGGTCAACATTGTCCATTGAATCCGTGATTTCTCATCCATCAAGGAAGCCATTCATGTCTACGGTAAAAACCGCACTCATCATCGGTGCCTCCCGAGGCTTGGGCCTCGGTCTGGTGAAAACCCTGCTGGCCGACGGTTGGCAAGTCACCGCCACCGTGCGCAACCCGCAGAGCGCCGAAGCCTTGCAAGCGTTGGGCAAGGTGCGGATCGAAAAACTCGACATGGACGATCAGCAAGCGGTCATCGCCCTGAGCCAACAACTCAAGGGTGAAGTGTTCGACCTGTTGTTCGTGAATGCCGGGGTCAAAGGCCCGGAGGTCCAGACGCCGGGCGGCGCGACGTTGGCCGAGGTCGGTCAATTGTTCTTCACCAACGCCGTGGCGCCGATAAATCTGGCCCAGCGTTTCGTCGGGCAGATTCGTGAAGACAGCGGTGTGCTGGCGTTCATGAGTTCGGTGCTGGGCAGCGTGACCATGCCTGACGCGCCGGAGCTGGCGCTGTACAAGGCCAGCAAAGCGGCGCTGAACTCCATGACCAACAGCTTCGTCACACAATTGGGCGAACAGAAACTCACCGTGCTGTCGCTACATCCGGGTTGGGTGAAGACTGATATGGGCGGTGAAGGCGCGGACATTGATGTGCAAACCAGCACGCGCGGGCTGATCGATCAGGTGAATGCGTATGCCGGCAAGGGCGGACATCATTTTGTGAACTACAGGGGCGAGACTATTCCCTGGTAACACCACCGCACCCTGTGGGAGCTGGCTTGTCGGATCGCCGCACCGCTGCGATAGCATCACCTCGGTATCGCTGAAAGACCGAGGTGCCTGCATCGCGGGCAAGCCCGGCTCCCACAGGGTTCAGTATCGTCTGGTCGGGGGAGGCTTGCCCGCGAAGCTTTTTTGTTCGAAACTCCGCACCTCGCCCCCGTGGCGACCCTGGATCAGCAGACAGGGCAACACTGAGCTGGCAACCCTGAACCCAACTTTCAGAGGAGCCGGCCACCATGCCTGCGACCCGTACCTGGTTAAAAAATCCCCTCGCCATTTTCACGGCCAACGCGCTCGATGCCCGTGGCGGTCTGGTGCTGCAAGACGGTTTGATCGTCGAAGTGCTCGGCGCCGGCCAGCAACCCTCCGCGCCCTGCGACCACATTTTCGATGCGCGCGAACACGTGATCCTGCCGGGGCTGATCAACACCCATCACCACTTCTATCAAACCCTGACCCGTGCCTGGGCGCCGGTGGTCAATCAGCCGTTGTTCCCATGGTTGAAAACCCTCTATCCGGTCTGGGCTCGCCTCACCCCTGAAAAACTTGCCCTCGCCACCAAAGTCGCGTTGGCCGAGTTGCTGCTGTCCGGGTGCACCACCGCCGCCGATCACCATTACCTGTTTCCGGAAGGCCTGGAAAACGCGATCGACGTACAGGTCGAGAGTGTTCGCGAACTGGGTATGCGCGCCATGCTCACTCGCGGTTCCATGAGCCTTGGCGAAAAAGACGGCGGCCTGCCACCGCAGCAAACCGTCCAGGAAGGCGAAGTGATCCTCGACGATAGCCAACGTTTGATTGCCGCATACCACGAGCGCGGCGACGGTGCGCAGATTCAGATTGCCCTGGCACCGTGCTCACCGTTCTCGGTGACCCCGGAAATCATGTCCGCCAGCGCCGAACTGGCGAACACCCTCGACGTGCGCCTGCACACGCACCTGGCGGAAACCCTCGATGAGGAAGACTTCTGCCTGCAACGCTTCGGCCTGCGCACCGTGGATTATCTGGACAGCGTCGGCTGGCTCGGCCCGCGCACGTGGCTGGCTCACGGTATTCATTTCAACCCCGACGAAATCGCCCGTCTCGGCGCGGCCGGCACGGGTATTTGCCATTGCCCGAGTTCGAACATGCGCCTGGCCTCCGGCATTTGCCCGACGCTGGACCTGACCGCTGCGGGTGCGCTGCTGGGGCTGGGCGTGGACGGTTCAGCGTCCAACGATGCGTCGAACATGATCCTCGAAACCCGTCAGGCGCTGTACATCCAGCGGCTGCGTTATGGCGCGGAAAAAATTACGCCGGAGTTGGTACTGGGCTGGGCGACCAAGGGTTCGGCGAGTTTGCTCGGGCGCACCGATATCGGTGAACTGGCGGTGGGCAAGCAGGCGGATCTGGCGCTGTTCAAACTGGATGAACTGCGCTTCTCCGGCAGCCATGATCCGGTGTCGGCGCTGCTGCTGTGCGGCGCGGATCGGGCGGACCGGGTGATGGTCGGCGGCAAGTGGCGGGTGATCGATGGGCAAGTTGAGGGACTGGATCTGAAAGGGTTGATTGCCGATCATAGCCAGGCAGCTCGACAGCTGATCGCCGGTACCTGACACAACACCAAACAAATGTGGGAGCGGGCTTGCTCGCGAAGACGGTGTGTCAGTCGACATCAATGTTGCATGACGCACCGCTTTCGCGATCAAGTCGAATCGTCGCACCGCCGCTCCCACAGTTTTGTGTGAGGTGCCCGCACCAGTGGATGGCGTGGATTAGCGAGGACGCACCGGGATGGTTCTGTGGTGGTCGTCAGGGACTCTTCGCGGGCAAGCCCGCTCCCACATGACTTGCGTAGGTCATGTGGGAGCGGGCTTGCCCGCGATGGCCGTTACGCGATTTCGATCAATTTGTTGTCCTGTTGGTCAGCAATTTGCATTGACCTGGCACACCTCACAACAAAATGGAGTTCCAGTTCATGCATAAACGTCCGTTGAAGCAGCTGCTTTGCGCTGTCGCCGCAGCCATCGGTCTGAGCGCCAGCCTGACCGCCAGTGCTGCCGACCCGCTGAAAGTCGGCTTCGTCTATATCGGCCCGATCGGTGACCACGGCTGGACGTATCAGCATGAACAGGGACGCAAGGCGCTGGCTGAGAAGTTCGGCGAGCAGATCACCACCAACTACGTGGAGAACGTCGCCGAGGGCGCCGATGCCGAGCGGGTGATCCGCAATATGGCCAAGGACAAGTACGACCTGATCTTCACCACGTCTTTCGGCTACATGAACCCGACCCTGAAAGTCGCCAAGCAATTTCCCAAAGTGACCTTCGAGCACGCCACCGGCTATAAGCAGGACAAGAACCTCGGCACTTACCTGGCACGCACTTATGAAGGCCGCTACGTCGGCGGTTTCCTCGCGGCGAAGATGACCAAGACCAAGAAAATCGGCTACGTCGCTTCCTTCCCGATTCCGGAAGTCATCCGCGACATCAACGCCATTCAACTGGCCCTGAACAAGTACAACCCGGGCACCGAGATCAAAGTGGTGTGGGTCAATTCCTGGTTCGATCCGGGCAAAGAAGCTGACGCCGCCAACGCGCTGATCGACCAGGGCGTGGACGTGGTGTTCCAGCACACCGACAGCCCGGCACCGATCCAGGCGGCCGAACGGCGCGGCGTGTATGCCGTCGGTTATGCATCGGACATGGCGCACTTCGGGCCGAAAGCGGTGCTGACGTCTATCGTCAATGACTGGGGGCCGCATTACATTCAAGCGACCCAAAGTGTGCTCGACCACACATGGAAATCCCAGGATTACTGGGGCGGTCTGAAGGAAGGTACGGTTGAGCTGCCGATCAGCGACCTGGTACCGGCCGCGGTAAAAACCGAAGCCGAGCAGATCATTGCCGACATCAAGAGCGGTGCGTTGCATCCGTTCACCGGGCCGATCAAGGATCAGGCCGGCGTGGAGGAAATCCCGGCGGGCGCGACGGCAACCAATTCGCAACTGGCGTCGATGAACTACTACGTCGAAGGGATGAAGGCCGAGATACCGAAGTGACTTAGCCAGACATGAAACCCTGTGGGAGCGGGCTTGCCCGCGATGAGGCCATCACATTCAGCATCATTGTTGACTGTCAGTTCGCTATCGCGGGCAAGCCCGCTCCCACAGGGCTCTACGGTGCTTTTTCAATCTGCGTACTCTTCAGGACATCGCATGAACAGCCTTCCGATCATCGACATCAGCCCGCTCTACAGCGCTGATCAAAACGCCTGGCAATCGATCGCCACACAAATCGACCGTGCCTGCCGCGAATGGGGCTTTTTCTATATCAAGGGCCACCCGATCGCCCCGGCGCGTATCGATGCCGTGCTCGACCATGCCCAACGTTTCTTCGCCCTGCCCGCCGCCGAAAAACTCAAGATCGACATCACCCAGACCCGCCACCACCGCGGCTATGGCGCTATCGCCACCGAGCAACTCGACCCGAGCAAACCCAGCGATCTGAAAGAAACCTTCGACATGGGCCTGCACCTGCCGGCCGATCATCCCGAGGTGCTGGCGGAAAAACCCTTGCGCGGTCCCAACCGTCATCCGTCGATGCACGGCTGGGAATCGCTGATGGAGCAACACTACGTCGACATGCAGGCGCTCGCTCAAACCCTGTTGCGGGCCATGACTCTGGCGCTGGGCATTGAGCGCGATTTCTTCGATAGCCGCTTCAAAGAACCGGTCAGCGTGCTGCGGATGATTCATTACCCTCCGCGTCACACCGCCAGCACCGAAGATCAGCAAGGGGCCGGCGCTCACACCGATTACGGCTGCATCACCCTGCTCTATCAGGATGCCGCGGGTGGTCTGCAAGTGCGCAACGTGCAGGGCGAATGGATCGATGCGCCGCCGATCGAAGGCACGTTCGTGGTCAATCTCGGCGACATGATGGCGCGCTGGAGCAACGACCGTTACCTGTCGACGCCGCATCGAGTGATTAGCCCGCTGGGGGTGGATCGGTACTCGATGCCGTTCTTTGCCGAACCGCACCCCGACACGCCCATCGAATGCCTGCCCGGTTGCCAGGACGAACGGCATCCGGCGAAATATCCTGCCACCACCTGCGCCGGGTTCCTGCTGTCGCGCTTTGCCGATACCTACGCCTATCGACGGGAACAGCAAGCCGTGTAATGAACCGGCTGGTCAGGTTTTGCTCATTGTTTCTGCGGGCATCTGTAGAATGCCCTCATTGCACCTGATGAGATTTCAAAAATGTACGACTGGCTGAACGCTCTGCCCAAGGCAGAATTGCACTTGCACCTGGAAGGTTCGCTGGAGCCTGAGCTGCTGTTCGCCCTGGCCGAACGCAACAAGATCGCCCTGCCGTGGAGCGACGTTGAAACTCTGCGCAAGGCTTACGCCTTCAATAACCTGCAAGAGTTTCTCGATCTGTATTACCAGGGCGCCGACGTGTTGCGCACCTCTCAGGATTTCTACGACCTGACCTGGGCCTACCTGTTGCGCTGCAAGGCGCAGAACGTGATTCACACCGAACCGTTCTTTGACCCGCAAACCCACACCGACCGTGGCATCCCGTTCGAAGTAGTGCTCAACGGCATCGCCGCCGCACTGAAGGATGGCGAGCAGCAATTGGGCATCACCAGCGGTTTGATCCTCAGTTTCCTGCGTCACTTGAGCGAAGACGAAGCGCAGAAAACCCTCGACCAGGCGCTGCCGTTCCGCGATGCGTTTGTCGCCGTGGGCCTGGACAGTTCGGAGATGGGCCACCCGCCGAGCAAGTTCCAGCGGGTGTTCGATCGTGCGCGTGGCGAAGGTTTCCTGACCGTGGCCCACGCCGGTGAAGAAGGCCCGCCCGAGTACATCTGGGAAGCCCTCGACCTGCTGAAAATCCAGCGCATCGACCATGGCGTGCGCGCCATCGAAGATGAGCGCTTGATGCAGCGAATCATCGACGAGCAGATCCCGCTGACCGTGTGCCCGTTGTCGAACACCAAACTCTGCGTGTTCGATCACATGTCCCAGCACAACATCCTCGACATGCTCGAGCGCGGAGTGAAGGTCACGGTGAACTCCGATGACCCGGCCTACTTCGGCGGGTATGTCACCGAGAACTTCCACGCGCTGTATACCGATTTGGGCATGACCCAGGATCAGGCCAAGCGCCTTGCGCAGAACAGCCTGGATGCGCGGTTGGTGAAACCTTAAAAGTCACCGAATATCCTGTGGGAGCGGGCTCGCCCGCGATAGCGGACTGTCAGCCAACTCAATGTTGAGGCAGTTGGCCTCATCGCGGGCAAGCCCGCTCCCACAGGGACTGTGTTCAGCCGACAATCTCTACTTCGCTCAATTCTTCCAACGTCTTGCCCCGGGTCTCCATCCCGAACATCCACACCACCCCCGCCGCAATCGCAAAGCACATCGCCCCCAGCGCAAACACTCCGCCCTGCCCGGTCATCGGGAACACCAGCCCGGTCACCAATGGCCCGAGCAACGATCCCACGCGGCCGATGGCCGAAGCGAACCCCGAGCCCGTGGCGCGTGCCGACGTCGGGTACAACTCAGGGGTGTAGGTATAGAGCACCGCCCACATTCCGAACAGAAAGAACTGCATCAGCAGCCCCGAGGTAATCAACAGACTGACGTTGCCGCCGAACACCGCACTCTGGCCATAAAGAAACGCCATGACCCCGCCGCCGAGCAACGTCACGACGCACACCGGTTTACGCCCCCAACGCTCCACCAGCCAGGCAGCCATGAGGAAACCGGGAATCCCGCCGAGGGAAATCAGCACCGTGTAATACACCGACTGGGTCACGGCGAAACCCGACTGTTGCAACAATGCGCTGAGCCAGGACGTCAGGCCATAGAACCCCAGCAAGGCGAAGAACCACACGCTCCAGATCATCATCGTGCGCTGGCGATACTGCGGCGACCAGATTTCCCGCAGCGCAGAAAAGAAAGTGCCCGGTTGACTCGCCACCCGGGGCAGACGAATCGGTTCAGGCAAATCCGCACGACCCAGTGAAGCCCGAACCCGGTCTTCAATGCCGCGCAAGACCTTATCCGCCGCGTCATGATGCCCGGCCTGCTCCAGCCAGCGCGGTGACTCGGGAATGAAAAAACGGATCGCCAGGACGAACACCGCCGGCACCGCCAACACCAGAAAGATGTCGCGCCAGCCAATCACCGGCAACAGGAAGTACGACAGCACCCCGGCCGCGACGAAACCGAGCGGCCAAAAACCATCCATCAACGCGATGTAACGCCCACGTCTGTTTGCCGGAATCAGTTCCGACAGCATCGACTGGGCAATCGGAAACTCCATGCCCATGCCGATCCCCAACAGAATTCGGAACAGCGTCAGCGTTTCGACATTCTGCGCCGTGGAGCACAGGTAGCTGGCGATACCCCACAGCACAATGCTCCACTGGAACACCGGTTTGCGTCCGAAGCGGTCGGCCAGCATGCCGGACAGCGATGCGCCCAGAACCATGCCGAAGAAACTCGAACTGGCCAGCAACCCGGCCTGCGCCGTGCTCAGGCCGAACTCGGTTTTGATCGAGCCGAGCAGAAAGGTCATCATCGCCAGGTCCATGGAGTCGAAGAAAAACGCCAGGGCAATGATGATGAAGATGATGCGGTGATAACCGCTGATGGGCAGCCGTTCCAGTCGTTCTGCCGCGCTGAAGCTTCGTGTTTCCATGCCACATTCCCCCAATCCTGAAAGTCCCCGGATCGAGTGTGCGCGATAGCGGCTGGGGATTATTGCTGGATGCGACCTGTCCACAGCTCTGAACGACGCCTGAAACCCAAGATCCCGGACGTCGCACCTCAATGACTCTAAAGCGCCATTTCCAGTTCGGTTTCTTTGGCAAAACGATGGATTTCCCGTTGCCCCGCGGCGGTGATCTGCAACGCCCGCGAATCGTTGGGCAGGCTCAACCAGCCGGATTGCATGAATAGCTGCAACAACGCCGCGCCCAATGAACCGCCCATGTGCGGGCGTCTTTCGCTCCAGTCCGGGCAAGCGCAAGCGACTCTGCCGTTGCGATGAGCCAGCGCCTGGATGAACACACCGCGCGTCGCCAATTGTGTGGCGCCCTTGTGGGTGATCATGACCCGCTGATCGAATTGCTCGATCCAGCCCGCATCCAGCAGGCGCTGGTAGAGATCGGCGGCCAGGGTGCCACCCAGATGGTCGTCGCAAAGCCTGGCTCGCAACAATGACGAAGGCGCCGCCTGAGGTTTGGCGATAGGGCTCATGCGTTTGAAAACCTCTGGAATGTCCCTAGGCGCGCTGGCCAGGGTCGCGCTGGCCAAGGCCTCTATCGCGGCGCCGACTTCGGGCGCGGCAAGCCGGAAAAACCGTTTGCGCCCACGGGTTTCGACTTTCAACAGACCTCCGGCCGACAAACGCCCTAAATGCGCACTGGCCGAAGACGGCGACAGGCCAGCCAGCAACGCCAGCTCTTCGGTTTGCCGCGCCGAGCCGTCCATCAAGGCCCACATCATTGCGCTGCGCTTTGGGTCAGCCAGCAATGTGGCGATCTGGCTGATGCAAGGTGCATGTTCCATGTATTCACTCCCTGTTGAATCGTTTCGTCTACTGCTCAGAGACATCTTGACCAGTAATGTGTCGTCGGCCAAGACGCGAAAACCGCCATAAACCGGCAAAGTCACCCACTCACCCAGGCCATTGCTTCGCGGGTGCAATGAAGGTCCGGTGATGACCATCGGGTCTGACCGAATCGAACCTGAACTCGCCATTGCGAGGTCGACGGTGCGTACATGAGGCGAGCGCTAGTATAAGCGGGTTAATCGCCGGTTCCTGCCCTCGGGGATCCATTGGTGGTGATAGTTCCTGACAGAAATTTCGCTATTTGCCTGCGACTAATGATCGACATCCGATTTCGTCGGAAATTGACTGCTTATGCGAGCGCATCGGCTGGCAAGCATTTCCCGCAAAAGGTTCACCGGCTTACTCAATTGTGCGCGATGGGCGCACAGCAAATTCAGCGGTGCGCGCTCACAGAGCAGCTCCGGCATCAGCACTTTCAACCGACCGGCCAGCACATCGGCAGCGACATCGAGCCAGGACTTATACGCAATCCCCACCCCCGCTATGGCCCACAGACGCACAACATCGGCGTCGTCACTGAAGCGATCGCCACTGACCGTCAGGCCCACTTCACGTTTGCCATCGTGGAAACTCCAGTGATCGTGAACCCGACCGCCGAGCATGAACAACAGGCAATTGTGCTGAGCCAGTTGCTCCAGATGCCGAGGTTCGCCATGCCGGGCCAGGTAACTCGGCGCCGCACAGAGCACGCGACGGTTTTGCGGGGCAATGGGCAACGCCACCAGACTCGAGTCTTCCGGCTCGCCATAACGCAGGGCAATGTCCACCGGTTGGCGGAACAGGTCAGCGATGCGGTCGCCCAATAGCAACCGAACCGTGAGTTTCGGATGCTCACGCTGAAACTCGTCGAGCCACGGCAACAGCAGGTTGCGACCGAAATCCGAAGGCGCCGACAACTGCAAAATCCCGCTGACCTGATCTTGCCCGCTGGCCAGCAGGCGGCGGCCCTCATCGAGATTGCTCAAGGCTGCCCGGGCGTATTCCAGAAAGCCCTCGCCTTCAGCGGTCAGGCGCAGGCTACGGGTAGAACGGGCGAGCAAGCGCGCGCCGAGTTGTTGTTCGATGCGCTTCAACGCCGCACTGGCCACTGCCGCCGACATATCCATCACCCGCGCCGCCGCCGACAGACTGCCCAGGTCCGCAGCCCGAACGAACAACTGCAAGTCATCGAAACGCAACATCGCCAGCCCCGATTATCAAAAAAATATTGAAAGAGACTGCTCTTTTAGCGGGTTTTATCTTGCCGGGAAATAACCAATCATCTGTCCCATCAAAATCATTCCGTTCCGGAGTCGAACATGTCCCAGCCATTTACCGCTATTGCCACCCTCATCGCTAAAACCGGCCAGCAGGACGCCCTCGAACAGCATCTGCGTGCGCTGCTGGAACCGACCCGCGCCGAAGCCGGTTGCAGTCAATACGACCTGCATCAAGACCTCGCCAATCCCCTGGCCTTTTACATGATCGAACACTGGAGCAGCGACGAAGCCCTGCAAGCCCATGACGCCAGCGCCCACATTCAGAACTTTCGCGCCAAGGCCGGCGACTTCCTCGAACACTTCGACCTCAAGCGCCTGCGCACCGTGGCTTGATTCCTTCTTCCATCACTTTTCAGGAGCCCCACATGAAAGCCATTGCCTACTACGCCTCCCTGCCCATCAGCGACGAAAACTCCCTGCAAGACATCGAACTGCCAGAACCGGTCGCCGGCCCGCGCGACCTGTTGGTGGAGGTCAAAGCCATCTCGGTCAACCCGGTGGACACCAAGGTCCGCCAGAACGTCCAGCCAGAAGGTGGCGCGGCAAAAGTGCTGGGCTGGGACGTGGCCGGCGTGGTCAAGGCCGTCGGCAGCGAAGTGACCTTGTTCAAGGCTGGCGACAAGGTGTTCTACGCCGGCTCCATCGCCCGTGCCGGCGGCAATAGCGAGTTGCATGTGGTGGACGAGCGAATCGTCGGTCATATGCCGAAAACCCTCGGTTTCGCCGAAGCCGCCGCCCTGCCGCTGACCGCCATCACCGCGTGGGAATTGCTGTTCGAACGCCTGCAAGTGCGCGAAAGCAAAACCGATGAGGGCCAGAGCCTGCTGATCGTCGGTGCCGCCGGCGGGGTCGGTTCGATCCTCACGCAATTGGCCAGCCAGCTCACCGGGCTGAAGGTCATTGGCACCGCTTCCCGTGCACAGACCCAGAGCTGGGTGCGTGACTTGGGCGCCGATCAGGTGATCGATCATAGCCAGCCGCTGAGTGAAGAACTCAAACGTGCGGGGTTCGAGCATGTGACCCATGTCGCCAGCCTGACTCAGACCGATCAACACCTGGATCAATTGGTGGAGGCGTTGGCGCCGCAAGGCAAACTGGCGCTGATCGACGATCCGAAGTCGCTGGACGTGACCAAGCTCAAGCGCAAGAGCCTGTCGCTGCACTGGGAATTCATGTACACCCGCTCGCTGTTCGAAACCGCAGACATGATCGAGCAACACAAACTGCTCAACCGCGTCGCCGGGCTGATCGATGCGGGCACGCTGAAAACCACGGTCGGCGAGCACTTCGGGACCATTAACGCGGCCAACCTGCGGCGTGCCCATGAGCTGTTGGAGAGCGGTAAGTCCAAGGGCAAGATTGTGCTTGAAGGGTTCTGAAGAGTAGGAGCTGTTGGAGGCTGCGATCTTTTGATCTTGTGTTCTAAAAAGCAAAATCAAAAGATCGTCCGAACGCGGCCCGAGTCTTCGGCAGCCCCTACAGGGCACGACCGAAATATCCGGGATACACGCCCGAAGCCGGCAATCTTTTGCCGTCAGTCAGAGAGTTGACCGTTGTCACAATTGCGATCGTATTCAGGTCTACAATCGAAAACTCTGCGAACAATCATTTACGTGATGTCTTTTACGAGACGTCTTTTACGAAAGGAGCTCAGCAATGAAGATCCTGATAAAAGAAGTGGCAACATCCCGCTGGCAGGTCCGACTGGATCAACACGCTGTGACGTTCCGCAGTGAAGCCGAAGCGCTGGCCTTCACTAAAACGCTTGAAGCGCGCTTGCACGCGCCCCATCAGTTTCCCGACCGTCAGCAGCGCGCTGCTGGCTGAGTCCGTCCTCAGACCTGGGCTTGCGTCAGCGCCCGGGCATTTTGCAAACGTCGGGTGAGCGTCGCCGCGCTCACCACCAGAATCCCGCACAGGCTGATGACCATGGCCATCGGCATGGCGCTGCCATCATGCAAAACACCCACCAATGCTGCGGCCCCGGCGGCGACGCTGAACTGCAGGCAACCAAGCATCGCCGAGGCACTGCCCGCCCGCGCGCCTTGCCCGTTCATGGCGCAGGCCGAGGCATTGGGAACAATGCAACCCAGACTGGCGATGCAGATAAAAAGCGGAATCAGCAACGGCCACAACTGCGCGGTATGCAACGCGCTGACCGCCAACAGGGCCAGACCGCCCGCCAGATAGAGCCAGACGGTACGCGCCAGTAAAAAGGCCGGACCGCGCTTGGCCAGCATCCGGGCATTTACCTGGGCCACCAGAATGAAACCCGCCGCATTAATGCCGAACAGCCAGCCGAAATGCTCGGCCGGTACGCCATAGAGTTTGATGAAGACGAATGGTGAACCGGCGATGTAGGCAAACATCCCGGCAATGGCGATACCACCGGTCAGGGCATGACCGAGGAAGATTGGGTCCGCCAACAACCGACCGTACTGACGCAGTGCGCCCGACAACGGTTGGCGCGGCACATGGGCCGGCAGACTTTCCGGCAGCCCGAGAGCCACTGCCAACCCTGCCAGCGCACTGAAACCGGTCAGCACCAGAAAGATCGATTGCCAGCCAGTCGTGTTGACCAGCAACCCGCCCAGCATCGGCGCAAGAATCGGCGCCAGGCCCATCACCAGCATCAATTGCGAAAAGACTTTCGCCGAGCCCACCGCATCGCATTTATCGCTGACCACCGCCCGCGAAATCACCATGCCCGCGCAACCGCCCATCGCCTGGACGAAACGTGCGCCAATCAGCCACTCCAGAGTCGGCGCATAAGCACAGGCCAATGAAGCGGCGGTGAACAAGCCGACCCCCGTCAGCAAGGGAATCCGTCGCCCAAAGCGATCCGCCACCGGGCCGTACGCCAGTTGACCAATGGACAGGCCGAGGAAATAGGCCGCCAGGGTCAGTTGAACGTGTTTTTCGTCGGTGCCGAAAGCGAGCGCCATCGCCGGGAATGCCGGTAGATAGAAATCGATCGCCAGCGGACCGAAAGCGCTCAAGGCGCCGAGAATCAGGATTGCGCGGAGGTTCATCAGGCGTCCAGTTTAGGCATGCAGGTTGGCCATGGATCGGCAGGCCAACAGTCTAGCCGGGCGTGGACGCCTTGAACATTCCGTTAGGTCGCTAACTATTAAAAAACTCAGGCCAGTTTGACGCCATAACCCTCTTCGCTGATCGCGGCGATCACCTGATCGGCCGTCAGCGCGCTTTCAACGCCGACTTCTTTTGCCGCCAGATCAATGCGCACACTGGCCGCAGGATCCTTGGCTTGCAGCGCCTGAGTGATGGCCTTGACGCAATGACCGCAGGACATGCCTTCAACGTTGAACACTTGCATGGGACGTCTCCTTAATGGGGGCCCTTTAACAGGGTTGAGGGCAGTCTCGAGCTTGCCACCATGGCAAGGTCAAGTTCTCAGGCAAGCTGCCGGGCTGGCAATCAACGCCGCGCTCGGCCAAGCTGCGTCCATCTATGACACGACATCAGGAGATTCAGCCATGCGCTGGTCAGCTTTCAGCCTGTTTGGCTTCCTCAGCCTATTTGCCGCGACACCTTCGATTCAAGCCGCCGGGGAGGATTATGGCGTGCTGATCATTTCCCGCGAGCGCCTGGAAGTGTCGACTTCCTGCGAGATCGGCGTGTACATCCAGGATCAGTTGGCCGGGCGGCTGTTCCAGGAACAGAGCACCTCGTTCAACCTGCCGCCGGGCAATGTCTCCCTGCGCCTCAAACTGCTGCCGGGCCAGGCGCCGGGTTGCAACCCGGGCATGCTCGCGCCGGGCTCGCAAAACATCACGCTCAAGGCCGGGGATGTGTTGAAGTTCCGGATTGCGATGACGCAGGAAGGGATGTACCTCAAGCCTGCCGCCCTCGAATACTGACGCAAAGCCCGCTCCCACATTTGGTCTGCGGCGATTTGTAGAGTAGCGCTTGACCTTGCCAGCATGGCAAGGTTGATCCTGTAGGTAATTTCTACAGGGAGCGTGACCGATGTCCGAATCCATCACTTTCGATCTGCCGATTGCCGGCATGACCTGTGCCAGTTGCGCCGGGCGGGTCGAACGAGCCTTGAGCAAAGTTCTCGGCGCCACGGCTGTCAGCGTCAACCTGGCCACCGAACAGGCCCGGGTTCAAGCGCCCAGCGACAGCCTGCCGGCCTTGATGGAGGCTGTGCAGCAAGCCGGTTACAGCGTGCCCCAGCAGAGCCTGGAATTGAGCATCGACGGCATGACCTGCGCATCCTGCGTCGGCCGCGTCGAACGGGCGCTGGCCAAGGTGGCAGGGGTCAAAAGTGTCAGCGTCAACCTGGCCAACGAACGTGCGCACCTCGAACTGCTCGGCCAGGTCGATCCACAAACCCTGATCGGCGCCGTGACCAAGGCCGGTTACTCCGCCAGCGTCTGGGAAGTCGAACACCCGCAAACCGACAATCAACAACAACGCCTGCACCGCGAACGCTGGGCGTTGCTGGCGGCCATCGCCCTCGCCTTGCCGCTGGTGCTGCCGATGGTGCTGCAACCTTTGGGCGTGCACTGGATGCTCCCGGCGTGGGTGCAGTTCGCGTTGGCCACGCCGGTGCAGTTCATCTTCGGCGCACGCTTCTATGTTGCTGCGTGGAAAGCCGTGCGCGCCGGCGCCGGTAACATGGATTTGCTGGTAGCCCTGGGCACCAGCGCCGGCTACGGCTTGAGCGTTTACGAGTGGGCCACTGCTGTCGGTCGCATGCCGCACCTGTATTTCGAAGCCTCGGCGGTGGTAATCGCCTTGGTGTTGCTGGGCAAATACCTGGAAAGCCGCGCCAAGCGCCAGACCGCCAGCGCCATTCGCGCTCTGGAAGCCTTGCGTCCGGAGCGAGCCATTCAGGTAATCGACGGCCGCGAGCAGGACGTTGCGATCAGCGCTTTGCGCCTCAACGATCTGGTCATGGTCAAACCCGGCGAACGCTTCCCGGTGGATGGCGAAGTGGTGGAAGGCCAGAGCCACGCCGATGAAGCACTGATCAGCGGCGAGAGCCTGCCGGTGCCAAAACAACCGGGTGACAAGGTCACCGGCGGCGCCATCAATGGCGAAGGTCGGCTGCTGGTTCGGACCTTGGCGCTTGGCGCAGAAACCGTGCTGGCGCGGATCATCCGCCTGGTGGAAGACGCACAAGCAGCAAAAGCGCCGATCCAGAAACTGGTGGATAAAGTCAGCCAGGTGTTCGTGCCGGCGGTGCTGCTGATCGCGCTGGCGACCTTGATCGGTTGGTTGCTCTATGGCGCGCCGCTGGAAACCGCATTGATCAACGCCGTCGCGGTGCTGGTGATCGCCTGCCCTTGCGCACTCGGGCTGGCCACGCCGACGGCAATCATGGCCGGCACGGGTGTGGCGGCGCGCTACGGGATTCTGATCAAGGATGCTGAAGCTTTGGAGCGCGCCCATGAAGTCAGCGCCGTGGTGTTCGACAAGACCGGCACGCTGACTTTGGGTACGCCGCGCATCGCTCATCTGAGTGCCATCGAAGGTGACGAAGCTGCTCTGCTGCAAATGGCTGGCGCGCTGCAACGCGGCAGTGAACACCCGTTGGCCAAGGCTGTGCTGGATGCCTGCGTCGAGCGCGGCCTGACCGTGGCTGATGTCAGCGACAGTCAATCGCTGACCGGACGCGGTATTGCCGGCAATCTCGATGGTCGGCGATTGGCTTTGGGCAATCGGCGTCTGTTGGAGGAAAGCGGACTGAGCGCAGGGCCATTGGCTGACTCCGCAACCGCTTGGGAAACCGAAGGCCGAACCCTGTCCTGGCTGATCGAACAAAGCCCCGAACCGCGTGTGCTCGGCCTGTTCGCCTTCGGTGACACGCTCAAACCCGGCGCCTTGCAAGCGGTGCAACAGCTGAGTGCACGGAATATCAGCAGCCACCTGCTGACCGGCGATAACCGCGGCAGCGCCAAGGTGGTCGCCGAGGCGCTGGGCATCAGCGATGTCCACGCTGAAGTATTGCCGGCGGACAAAGCCGCCACCGTCGCCGCACTGAAAAAAACCGGCGTAGTGGCAATGGTCGGCGATGGCATCAACGACGCACCGGCCCTTGCCGCCGCAGACGTCGGCATCGCCATGGGCGGCGGCACCGACGTCGCCATGCACGCTGCCGGGATCACCTTGATGCGCGGCGATCCACGGCTGGTGCCGGCGGCGCTGGAAATCAGCCGCAAGACCTACGCGAAGATTCGCCAAAACCTGTTCTGGGCCTTCGTCTATAACCTGATCGGCCTGCCACTGGCGGCGTTCGGCTTCCTCAACCCGGTGCTGGCCGGCGCGGCCATGGCGCTGTCGAGCGTCAGCGTGGTGAGCAATGCGTTGCTGTTGAAAACCTGGAAACCCAAAGACTTGGAGGACAACCGATGAACATTGGCCAAGCGGCCCGTCAGAGCGGTCTGAGCGCGAAGATGATTCGTTACTACGAATCCATCGGCCTGCTCAAGGCGGCGCATCGCACCGACAGTGGCTATCGGATCTATGGCGACGACGATTTGCATACTCTGGCGTTCATCAAGCGCTCTCGGGATTTGGGTTTCTCACTGGAAGAGGTCGGCAAACTGCTGACCCTCTGGCAAGACCGTCAGCGCGCCAGTGCCGATGTGAAGGCGCTGGCCCGTCAGCACATCGACGAGTTGAACCAGAAGATTCGTGAGCTCGGCCAACTGCGCGACACCCTGCAAGACCTGGTAGAACATTGCCACGGTGACCACCGCCCGGACTGCCCGATCCTCAAGGAGCTGGCGTCGGGCTGCTGCGCCGAACCCGCCCATTCCTGAGCGCCAACCCCTTCGCCACCAGCAACGTGGTGAGGGGAATGCCGTGGAACAACAACACCACCGCGCCGGGCGTCCACCAGGAATAGAACGGCGCGGCGATCAACATGCCGATGCCGAACCCGGTCATTTGCAGCAGCGTCAGAAAGCTGAAAATCGGCAGGCGCAGGTTGTCCGGTTCACGTTGCAGTCGCGACATCAGGCCAACTTCCGAGAAGCCGTCACCCAAGCCTGCGGGCAACGAAAACAGCAGCAAGCCGTAAAGGGTTTGCTGTTGGAACATCAGGATGAAGCCGCAGGACATCAGCAACACACCGAAGAAAAATCGCCGTTCCAGATGAACGTTGTCCGTACCCTTCAGACGACTGGCGATTCGCGCGCCGATGAATTTCCCAATGGCCCAGACCGCCAGCATCAGGCCCAGGGTGGTGCTGGCCGACTCGGGTGTCAGCAGTTTTGAGATGATCGGGAGGCCGACGTTGTGTGCGGCGCTGCCCAGCGTATCGGCCATGGCAACGGCGAGCATCGCCGTCAGCACTGGCGCCGTGCGCAAGCCCTGACGCAGGGCCGACCATTCGCCTTGTGGGTGAAGGGGCTCGTCACTGGGTACAGGTCTGGAAAACCGTAGCGGCACGATGAGCAGCGCCGCCAGCAGGTAAGTGGCCACATTCAGGGCAAACACCGTTTCAAAGCCAAAACCCGCCACCAACAACCCCGCCACCAGACTCCCGCCGACCATCGCCGCAGACGATGCCGAGGTAATCCAGGCGTTGGTCTTGAGCAGTTGCGCCTTATCGATCATGTGCGGCAATTGGCTGTTGAGGCCGATGGCGAACATCGAATTGCCGAACCCCAGGCCGAACGCGATCAGCGGTAACAGCAGCGCTTGTTGGGTGACCGGCAGCACCAGCAGCAGGCCCAGCAAACCGGCGCGCAGCAGGTCGAAGGCAATCAGCGGCAGGCGCCCGGCCCAGCGGCGATAGAACCGGGTGCCGATCAGACTGGCAAAGATCCCCCCGGCGACACGGCTGGCGAGGAAGATGCCGACACTCATGGCGCTGTTGCTGAGCAGATAGACATAAGTGGCCAGGGCGACCATGTTGAGGAAAGCGCCGAAGTCCGAAATCAGTCGGGCGGCGATGATCAGTTGGGCATTGCGGGTGGAGGTGTTCACATTCAGTCCTTGAGTGTGGTGAGTATCGCCGTTGTGGATTGTCTGGTCTGACGCCATCGCGGGCAAGCCACGCTCCCACAGTTCAGGTGTCGATCATAGAATCCGGGGGCGGCACCAAACTTGTGGGAGCGGGCTTGCCCGCGATGCAGACGACGCGGTCCCAAAAAAAGCATCTACAAAAAACCCGGCCGAAGCCGGGTTTTGGGTCAACCGATCACTGCATCCACGGTGGAGGCGGTTCTTCGGTCTTGCTCGGTGGCGCATCATCCGCCGCCCGAACCGCTTGACGACGCTCTTCATCGAGACGGGCCGCCTCGATCTCGCGCATGATCCCGCCGACGTCCGCCAGTTCTTCCGGCTCGTCAAACTCGCCGGTCAATACACTGGCCGGGTG
This sequence comes from Pseudomonas sp. PME37.24/025, assembly GCF_055556615.1. NCBI lineage: Bacteria > Pseudomonadati > Pseudomonadota > Gammaproteobacteria > Pseudomonadales > Pseudomonadaceae > Pseudomonas > Pseudomonas sp. PME37.24/025. The sequence goes on along the minus strand of NZ_JBVHNK010000002.1, from coordinate 609,920 downwards.
CAGAGTGCCGGCTTCGTACAATGCCCACATTTCCTTGGCGTATTTGGTGCGTTTCAACTCCGGTGCAAAGCGACCAAAGTAAGACGCCATGTTGCCCACGTCCCGTTCCAGCATGTTGAACGCGTGGTTATTACCCGCCGCATCCACCGCTTGTGGCAGGTCGATGATGACCGGGCCGGTCGGCGTCAGTAGCACGTTGAACTCGGACAGGTCACCATGCACCAAACCGGTACACAGCATCAGCACGATCTGCGAAATCAGAAACGCGTGATATTCGCGCGCCTGGTCCGGCTCCAGCACAACGTCATTCAGACGCGGCGCGGCATCACCGTACTCGTCGGCCACCAGTTCCATCAGCAGTACGCCTTCGAGGAAGTCATACGGCTTGGGTACGCGCACACCGGCACCGGCCAGTCGGAACAACGCCGCCACTTCGGCATTCTGCCAGGCGTCTTCGGTTTCTTTCTTGCCGAACTTGGAGCCCTTGGCCATCGCTCGAGCCTGCCGGCTGTTGCGCACCTTACGGCCTTCCTGATACTCGGCCGCCTGACGAAAACTGCGTTTATTCGCCTCCTTGTAGACCTTGGCACAACGCAGCTCGTTGCCGCAGCGCACCACATAAACAGCTGCTTCTTTACCACTCATGAGTGGGCGCAGCACCTCGTCGACCAGACCGTCCTCGATCAGGGGTTCAATGCGTTTTGGAGTCTTCATCAGCTTTTATTGTGGGTCCTTTATTACCAAACACGCGAAAGTCATTCGTTATACGGCAATCCTCTCATTCGCGGGAGGGGTTGCCGACCTATGAACGTTCCCATGAACATCAAGAAGCACACAATGTGCCGGATTAATCAGGCGCAACTCATTGACCGCTCAGGATCATAGCTGAGCGTGCGCCACTTGTTGACGAAGGGCTACAGGGGCATTTGCGACAGAATCTGACACGTAGATCCCTACCCTTCGCCGGATTTTTCTCAACAGGACTAAATTTTCACGCTCCTCAGCCGAAGTCATTAGAGAGAAAAGGAATTGTCCGACAAATCGCCCCGACAGTGATAACGAGGGCGCACTCAAGGATCGGGGTATCTAACGTTTTCGGCTGCCAATAATCCGCGAGTCATCTGCACTGCGTGGGCCTACAAGAAAAAACTGGAGCGCGGATGAACATCAAACAGAAGTTGACCTGGGCGTTTGCAATCATTGCCTGCTTGCCCGTGGTGCTGGTCGCCACCCTCGTGGTGCTGAACTTGCGCAGCGATGCCAAGGATAATTTTGTCGACGGCAGCGGCCGCGAGATTCGTCAGGTCAGCAACGCCATGCAGCTGTTCTTTGACGGCATCAGCCAGAACGTCGATTACCTGGCCACCCAACCGCTGATCAAGAACTCCGACGACAGCCTCAAGACCTACATGAGCGCCAACGCCCAGAGCATTCCCCAAGGCGAGTCGGACAAAAAAGTCTTCGCCCTCCTCCAGGACCTGGGCAACAGCCACCCGGCCTACGCCTATGCCATCCTCGGTACTGCGGCGGGCGGTTACGTGTCCTGGCCGGACGATGCGAAGCTGAGCAATTACGATCCGCGCCAGCGCCCCTGGTACAAAGCCGCGCAGGCCAAACCCGGCAAGCCCTTTCGCACCGAGGCCTATTACTGGGCCCAGGATGACGCGACTTACGTCAGCACCGTGCGCACCATCGACAATAAATTGGGTAGCAATGGCGGCGTGGTCAGTATCGACGTGACGCTCAAGCAGCTCACCGAAATCGTCAAACAGATCAAACTCGGCGAAACCGGCTACCTGATGCTGGTGGAAAACACCGGCACAATCCTGGTCGATCCGAAGCAACCGGAACACAACTTCAAAGCGCTCAATAGCCTCGGCGACGGCTACGCACAACTCGCCAAGGCCGGCAAAGGGCTGGTGGAAGTCGAGCTCAATGGTGAACGCTACATGGCCAATGTCTGGCCGTCGGAGCAACTGGGCTGGACCTTTATCGGCCTGATCAAGCAGACCGACGTGATGAGCTCGGCCACTCAACTGACCTGGCTGATCGCGATCATCGCGGCGGTACTGGCGGTGTTCTTCGCCATTGTCGGCGCCAGTTTCGCCAGCCTGATCGTGCGACCGATCCGCAGCGTGGCCAGCGGTCTGGAAGGCATCGCCCAGGGTGAAGGCGACCTGACCAAGAACCTGCACATCCGTGGCAGCGACGAAACGGCTCAATTGGCCAACTGGTTCAACCAGTTTCTGGCGGCGATTCGCAACCTGATCCAAAGCATCGGCGGCGCCGCGACCAAAATCCTCGCCACCTCCCAGAGTTCGACACAAGTGTCCAGCGACATGGCCGAAGCCGCCGGACGCCAGCGTGAAGCGGTGGACATGGTGTCCACGGCGTTCCACGAAATGGTCGCCACCGCCAACGAAGTCGCACGCTCCTGCAGCCAGGCCGCCGAGTCGGCCGACAGCGGTCAGCGCCAGGCACGCGAAGGTCAGCAGCAGATCGATGCCGCAGTGAGCAGTGTTGATCGCTTGAGCCAGGAAATCGAACAGTCGGCGCAATCGATGCAACAGCTTGAGCGCGATAGCAACGACATTCAGTCGATCCTCGGGACCATTCGTTCCATCGCCGAACAGACCAACCTGCTGGCGCTGAACGCCGCCATCGAAGCGGCCCGGGCGGGTGAACAGGGTCGTGGTTTTGCGGTAGTGGCGGATGAAGTTCGCGCTCTGGCCAAACGGACTGCCGACTCCACGGCAGAAATCGACGGGCTGCTAGGCAACCTGGCCAAGCGCACCAGCCAGGTGACGCAGCAGATGCATGCGAGCCTGGAAGTGTCTCAGCAATCGGTGACCCGTATCGGCGAAGCGCGCAGCAGCTTCGGGCAGATTCGTGAGTCGGTGGATGTGATTCGCGACATGAACACTCAGATCGCCACGGCGGCTGAGGAACAGCATCAAGTGGCGGAAGACATCAATCGCCACATCAGCCAGATTCATGGCGATGCGCAGTTGGTGGCGGAACTGGCGAACTCGGCACGGCTGGATTCTCAGAGCCTGGCGGGGCTGTCGAATGAGCTGGACGGGTTGGTTCGACGGTTCAGAACCTGATCCAACAACTCGGTGGCCGCTTCGCGGCCAATCGCGGGCAAGCCCGCTCCCACAGGGACAGTGCAAAATCCTGTGGGAGCGGGCTTGCCCGCGATGGGGCCGTCACTGCCTGAACAACTCCCCCGGGGTAAACCCGAACAACCCCTTGAACGCCGCAATAAACGCCGACGTCGAGTCATACCCGCAAGACAGCGCGGCATGGGTCACGCTGCTCCCCTCCTCCAGCAAACTCAGCGACGACAGCAGCCGCATGCGCTGTCGCCAGCCACGGAAGCTCAAGCCGGTTTCACGCTGGAACAAGCGCATCAAGGTCTTCTCCGACGTGCCCAAACGCTCGGCCCACTCCTGCAAGGTCGCATTGCGCTCAGGGCTGTCGATCAACTCGTTGCACAAGCCCAACAACCGTTCATGCCGGGGCAGCGGCAGGGAAAACCCCACCTCCGGCAGACTCGCCAACTGATCCAGCAGCACGCCCACCAATCGCGCCTCCTGGCTGTCGCCCTGTGGATACTCCACCGGCAACGAGCAAAAGCGCTTGATCAGTTCCCGCGCCAATGGCGTGACTTCCAGCACCCGGCAACGCCCGTCCGCCCATTGGCAGTCCTCGCGACGCACATACAGGCTGCGCATCTCGGCACGCATCGAAGTCACGACCTGATGCTCGAGATCCGCCGGAATCCAGATGCCCCACTGCGGCGGCGCAAAGAAACTGCCCTCGGCGGTGTGCACACCGAGAACGCCGCTGATGGCGTAGGAAAACTGCACCCAATCGTGACGATGAGGCGGCGTCCAGGAACCGGCGTTCAGACTTTCCGCCCTCGCATACAACGGGCGCGGCAACGTCGTCAGCGCCGGGATCGTGCGTTCGAGGGAAAGTTGTCCGTTAGTCGGCATTGATTGGCCTTATGTCGCAAGACGGCTGATGAGGCCGACGTTAGGCTAAGTCATCAATTCTTACAAACGTATTCGGTGCCCATCATGCATGCCTTCAAACACCTCAAACGCGTGGTCACCGACTGGTTCTTGTGCGGCATGCTGATCGCTACGCTGCTGGCGTATTTCTTCCCGACCTTCGGCGCCACCGGCGGCGGGATGCACGCGGAATATGTGATCAACGTCGGCGTGTTTCTGGTGTTCTTCCTGCACGGGGTCAATCTCTCCAGTGAGCAGATCCGCCACGGGCTGAAAAACTGGAAGCTGCACGTGATGGTTCAGGCCTTCACCTTCGCGGTGTTTCCGTTGATCTGGCTGGTGAGCGACAAACTGCTGGGTTCGCACATTCCGTCGCTGCTGATGCTCGGCTTCCTCTACCTCTGCGCCCTGCCCTCGACTATTTCCTCGTCCGTGGCGCTGACCGGCAGCGCGGGCGGCAACGTACCGGCAGCGATTCTCAACGCGAGCCTGTCCAGCGTGCTGGGGATTTTTCTGACACCGTTGCTGGTGAGTCTCGTGGTCGGCAGCGGCGCTGGTGGTATCGATCTAGGTTCAACCCTGCTCGACTTGTGCGCCATGCTGCTATTGCCGCTGGTGCTCGGGCAATTGCTGCGGCCGTTACTGGGCAAGTTTTTCGCTCGGCACAAGCGCTACACCAACATTGCCGACAAACTGGTGATTCTGCTGCTGGTGTACTCGGCGTTCTGCAACTCGATGGTGTCGGGGATGTGGCAGCAACAGGGCAACAGCGTGATTCTCACTGCACTGATCGGCAGTGCGATTTTACTGGCAATCATCCTGTGGATGACCACTCGCACCGCTCGCGCGCTGAAGTTCAGCCCTGCCGATGAGATTGCCGCGGTGTTCTGCGCCAGCAAGAAATCCCTGGCGGCCGGTGCGCCGATGGCGGCGCTGATCTTCGGCGCCAACCCCGGCCTTGGCTTGATCCTGCTGCCGATCATGATCTATCACCCGTTGCAGCTGATCGTCTGCTCGGTGATGGCCGAGGGTTACGCCAACCGCAACCGGGAACTGGCCGCGCAGCAACGCGCGGCAGTGCTCAACCCCCAATGATCAGCAATCAGCGCTCGATAATCGCCGTCACGCCCTGACCGCCGGCGGCGCAGATCGAGATCAAGCCTCGGCCCTTGCCCGCCGCGTCCAGCAGCTTCGCCAGGTTAGCGACGATGCGCGCACCGGTGGCGGCGAATGGATGCCCGGCGGCCAGTGAGCTGCCCTTGACGTTGAGGCGGCTGCGGTCGATGGAGCCCAGCGGCGCATCAAGGCCGAGTCGGGTTTTGCAATACTCCGGATCTTCCCAGGCCTTCAATGTGCACAGCACTTGCGCGGCGAACGCTTCGTGGATTTCGTAGTAATCGAAGTCCTGCAAGGTCAGGCCATTGCGCGCCAGTAACCGCGGCACCGCATAAGCCGGCGCCATCAGCAGCCCTTCGGCACCGTTGACGAAATCCACCGCGGCCGCTTCGCCGTCACGCCAATAGGCGAGGATCGGCAAGCCGCGCTCTTTCGCCCATTCTTCACTGCCCAGCAACACTACCGACGCACCATCGGTGAGTGGCGTGGAATTGCCCGCGGTCAGGGTGCCCTTGGCGCTTTTTTCGAAGGCCGGTTTCAGTGAGGCGAGTTTTTCCAGGGTCAGATCCGGGCGCAAGTTGTTGTCCCGGGTCAGGCCGAGGAACGGCGTCATCAAATCGTTGTGCCAGCCTTCGGCATAGGACGCAGCCAGCTTCTGATGGCTTTCCTGGGTCAGCTGATCCTGCTCGTCACGCGGGATGCTCCAGGTTTGGGCCATCATTTCACAGTGTTCGCCCATCGACCGGCCGGTACGCGGCTCGCCGATACTTGGAAAGTCGGGCATCAAGTGGCGGGGACGAAGTTGCAGGAAGGTTTTCAGTTTGTCAGCGGTGCTTCGGGCGCGGTTGGCCTGCAAGAGGATCTTTCGAAGGCTTTCGTTGACCCCGATCGGCACGTCCGAGGCTGTGTCGACGCCGCCGGCAATGCCACATTCGATCTGACCCAGGGCAATTTTGTTCGCCACCAACAACGTCGCCTCCAGCCCCGTGCCGCAGGCTTGCTGGATGTCGTAGGCCGGCGTCATCGGCGACAACCGCGAGCCCAGCACGCATTCGCGGGTCAGGCCGTAATCGCGCAAATACTTGAGCAGCGCACCAGCCGCCACTTCACCCATGCGCACACCGTGCAGGTTATAGCGCTCGATCAGGCCTTCCAGCGCTGCGGTGAACATCGCCTGGTTACTGGCAGTGGCGTACGGCCCGTTAGACCGGGCAAAGGGGATACGGTTACCACCGATAATCGCGACGCGGCGCAGCTGAGTCATGAAAAGCTCCCTATTCTGTGGTGACTACAATCCTCAAGCGTAGGCCGTATCTCGTGGATCGAACGACTAATTGCCATTCCTGGTCCACACTTTTAACCCCAGCTGCTGGAGCGTGATTCATGTCTGACCGTTATATCGACTTCGCCAATTCGTCCATCGGCCATCGTGTGGTCGGTGCCCTGGGTCTGCCGTCGCCGGTACGACTGGAACGCTGGCAAGCAGGTCGGCTGCGGCCTATCGAGGGGGCGCTGTTGATTGGCGGTGGCCCGTTGGCGGAAAAAGTCAGCACGCTCGCCAACCGCCTGACCGACACGATTTACAGCTACGGCACCGATCCGACCGTGGCCACCGAGTGGATTCCCGGCCACGGTCAGAAACTCAAAGCCGTGGTGTTCGACGCCAGTGATCTGGTACAGGTCGATCAGCTGAAAAAGCTACGCGAGTTTTTCCAGCCGCTGATGAAAAATCTCGATCACCATGCGCACCTGGTGATTCTTGGCCGGGCGCCGGAGACCTTGAGCGACCCGTTCGCCGCCAGCGCACAGCGTGCGTTGGAAGGTTTCAGCCGTTCGCTGGCCAAGGAACTGCGCAGCGGCGGTACTTTGCAGCTGATCTATGTCGGCGAAGGTGCCGAAGATCAACTGGAAGGCCCATTGCGGTTTTTCCTCTCGCCCAAAAGCGCGTTCATTTCCGGGCAAGTCATTCGCTTGAAGGCGTGTGAGGCGCAGGTGATGGACTGGAGTCGTCCCTTGTCAGGACGCAAGGCTCTGGTGACGGGCGCTGCCCGCGGCATCGGCGCCTCGATCGCCGAAACCCTGGCTCGCGACGGCGCCGAGGTGATCCTGCTCGACGTGCCACCTGCCAAGAATGATCTCGAGGCCCTGGCCGCACGCCTCGGCGGGCGCGGTATCACGCTGGACATCTGCGCCGAAGATGCCGCTGCACAATTGATTGAACACTTGCCCGACGGCATCGACATCGTGGTTCACAACGCAGGGATCACGCGGGACAAAACCCTGGCCAACATGCCCCCGGAATTCTGGGACGCGGTGCTGGCGGTCAACCTCAACGCGCCGCAAGTGCTGACCAAGGCTTTGCTCGACAGCGGCACCTTGCGCGACAACGGCCGAGTGATCCTGCTGGCGTCCATCAGCGGCATCGCCGGCAATCGCGGGCAAACCAACTATGCCGCGAGCAAGGCCGGGTTGATCGGCCTGGCCCAAGCCTGGGCGCCGCTGCTGGTTCAGCGCGGCATCAGCATCAATGCCGTGGCACCAGGATTCATCGAAACCCAAATGACCGCGCACCTGCCCTTCGGCGTACGCGAAGCCGGGCGACGCTTGAGTTCGCTGGGCCAGGGCGGCCTGCCACAAGACGTCGCCGAAGCCGTGGCCTGGCTGGCACAACCGGGCACCGGAGCATTTACCGGGCAAGCGTTGCGCATTTGTGGGCAAAGCGTTTTGGGAGCCTGACCATGACCACCGACTGGCACACACTCAATAGCGAACCGGGCCTGAAAACGCTGTATGTGAAAGCGGCAACGCGCCGCAAAATCACCGGTACCACGCTGCCTGACTTGGGTTATCACTGCTGGGTCAATGTCGATCCGAAACGCCTGGAGGCTTATCGCAAGGTCTGTGGTTTCGCCGACAACGGCCTGCTACCACCGACGTATCCACACATCCTGGCGTTTGCCTTGCAGATGCAATTGCTCACGGCCAAAGCGTTTCCGTTCCCGCTGCTGGGGCTGATTCACTTGAGCAATCGCATCCGCATCTTGCGCCCCATGGGCGGCGTACACCGGGTGCGGGTCAGCGTGAAAGTGCAGAACCTGCAACCTCATGCCAAAGGGGCGACGTTCGATTTGGTGACGACACTCGACGATCAGTTGGGGCCGCTGTGGGAGGCTGAAAGCCAGATGCTCTGTCGCGGCGTCAAACTGGAAGGCGAGCCTGTCGAGGAAGCGTTTGCATCAACGCTGTCGCTGACCGAAGTGGCCCACTGGAAAGCACCCTCGGACATTGGCCGCCGATACGCCAAGGTGTCCGGGGACTACAACCCGATCCACCTGAGTGCGATCAGCGCGAAGCTCTTCGGTTTCCCTAGCGCCATCGCCCATGGCCTGTGGAACAAGGCACGTACGCTGGCAGCCCTGACCGATCATTTGCCGACAGCAAACGTCGAGATTGCGGTGCAGTTCAGAAAACCGGTGCGCCTTCCCAGTGAAGTGACGCTGATGTCCAGCGCGGCGGGGTCCAGTGGGGATTTTCAGTTGATGGGGGCGGGGGAGATTGAGCATATGGTGGGGCAGTGGCGGCCTGTTGCGTGAGTTCGGCGCTGCAATTGCCCAGCGCCTGCGAGATTGCCTTCGCGGGCAAGCCCGCTCCCACAGTAGAGCGGCGTACACCCGCCTTAACCACTCAACAGGCCGAGCGTTAGCTCGCCTGCCGCTCTTGATCTTGATTTGCCCGCCCCTTCGGGAGGCTGAGTGGAGGTGTTCATCTGGGGATTGGCGCGCAGCGCCGTTCGACGCAGTCGAACCCATCGCATGTAGGTTGAAGCGAAGCCAACCGTAGGGCGATGCCCCCAGATGGATACCGGAGCGAAGGAACGCCGAGCCTTAGCGAGGGGCCGGACGCTTGGGGCGAGACCTTTTGGTTCCTTTTGGGGCGTTTGCCAAAAGGGACTCGCCGTAAGGGCGAAACCATAAGCCGCCGTTACCGCAGAAATGGATATGTACACCACAAACCAAGATCAGGAACTAACCACCCCAGGAAACAAATTATTCAACGTCTCCAACAACCGCACGTGATAAATCGGCTTGCGAAACAAATCCAGCACCTGCAACCGCAACATATCACTCACATCATCCATATCCGCATGCCCCGACGTCACAATCACCGGCAAATGCTGACGAGCCGTATGCTCACGCAACCGCTTGATCAACGACATGCCACTCTCCTCCGGCATCCGCAAATCAGTAATCACCAGCGCAATATCAGGATGACAAGTCAAATGATGAAGGGCGAGTTTGACCGACGTTGCCGTAAAACAAGTAAAGCCCTCGCCCTCCAACAACTCGGCCAGTTCCAGTAACGCATCCTCCTCATCATCGACCAGAAGCAGCTGTTGGCGTGGCAGCGCGGGAGCATTCATGGGTAAACCACCTGCAATGGACTAAGCGTTGACGTTAGAACCGCCCTGGCAGGTTAGCAAGCTGTCGGCATCAAGCAGGAGGCACCAGCGCATCCTTGATCACGGTAAAAATGTCGGTTATCGCACCCGAGATAGGCGTCATGAATACCGCCAACGCAACCGCTGCCATGCCCGCAATAATCGCGTATTCGATACCCGACGCACCCTCCGTATCTTTAGCCAGATGTTTGAACAAAATGATTTCAGTTTTGATCTTCTGAATAACTTTAGTAATGGACATGACGTGTCTCCCGTGGCATCGGGTGTTGCACGGCCGCAACATGATTCCCCTATGCCAGCATCAGCATTGTCGGCAAACCCAAGACCAACAACTGTAAGAACCTATTAATACTTAAGTAGTAATCGCCACCAAACAGCGCTTTTGGCTTCAAACCGTTACTTTTGTCAGATATTTCCCGCCCTGTAATGGCGTTTTGCTCTACCTGCGCTACCGTCAAATAGCGAAATAGTTCGATGTTCATAGCTGCCTGATTGCGAAGTCATCTCGTTAGAACTCTTGGGGGGCGTTACGCAGCAGGAAAGGGAGAGCCTTCATGAACAGTCGCGTCACCATGGGCCTGGCCGGGCTGTTTCTGGTAGGCGCCATCATTGCCGGTTACTGGGGGCTGGCGCTGAGTCGCCAACCGGCACCCGAATCCGTCGCGCAACCCGGCACATCGGCCCCGATACTGGCGTCGGTGGACGACCCGACTCGCCAACCGGTGGTTGTGCTGCTGCGTGACATAGCACCGTTCGAACAAATCACCACCGCCGACGTGACCCTGGAAAAGCTCCGTACCGCTCCGGCCGGCAGCCTGTCCCGTCTCGATCAAGCCATTGGCCGTACGCCTTGGCGCATGCTGACTGCCGGCAGTTGGCTCAATGATGAAAGTTTCGAAACCGGCGGGGCGCTGGCGCGAATGATCCGCCCCGATGAGCGCGCCCTCGCTGTGGCGGCGGATGACGTGGTCAATGTCGGCGGTCAACTGAGCCCAGGCGACTATGTCGATGTCCTGCTGTTTCTGCGCATGGACACCAACAACCTCCAGCAATCGGCCCAGGTCGTGGTCCCGGCGTTGCGGGTGCTCGGTGTCGGCGACCAGTTGGGGCTGATGAACGATGGGCAGCCTGCCAACCCGGCGCGCAGCACCGAAGAAAGACTCAAGCAGGAACAGCAGCGCGCCAGCGCCCGCACCGTTTTGCTTGCCGTCCCCGAACCCCTCTTGAGTCGCCTGATGCTCGCGGCTCAGGTCGGGGTTTTGCGCCTGGCCGTGCGCAGTGCCGAGGAAAAACGCCTGAACCAATATTGGGCCGGCAACCGCGATTCGAAGGCGAGCCTGGCCAGTGCCAATCGCGAACTGGTGCAGTTCAGTCAACTGGCCCTGGCCGGCACACCCAAACCCGCCACCGGCAGCGCAGCACCGCGCAAGACGAGCGTGGAAGTCATCCGCGGCAATGAAGTCACCCAACAAACGCCCTGAATCGAGCGAGGACGCTTCTCCATGCGCAGACGTTTCACGCAGTACTTGCTCGACAACGGCTGCTTCGATAAATGCGGTGGGTTATCGCAATGAGCCAACCCCAGAACCTGAGTCAGACGTTCCTCGCGATCACGCGCAACAGCACCGACTTCGAGTGGCTGCAAGGTGCCCTTGCCCCTTTGGGCCGAGTGATCAGCGCCGGTGGCGGCAACCTCGATGAGCTCTTGACGCTGGTGGACGTGACCTTCGCCAGCCTGGTGTTCGTGGGTCTGGACCGTGAACATGTGGTGGCCCAGAGCGCGTTGATCGAGGGTGCCCTAGAAGCAAAACCGATGCTGGCGATCGTTGCCTTGGGCGACGGCATGGACAACCAACTCGTGCTCAATGCCATGCGTGCTGGCGCGCGGGATTTCGTCTCATATGGCTCACGTTCCAGTGAAGTTGCCGGCCTGGTGCGACGCCTGAGCAAACGCCTGCCGACCGTGACGCCGAACCTGCAACAGAGTCAACAGGGTGGCCTGACCGTGCTTTACGGCGCGCAGAGCAATGCCGACGGAGCGTTGCTCGCCAACCACCTGGCGCACTTGGTGCAAAAGAGCGGTCAGCAGACACTGTTGCTGGATCTGGGCCTGCCGCGTGGCGACAGCCTTGCATTGCTGGGGCTGGAGAGCTCGTTTCATTTTGGCGATGCGTTGCGACATCTGAGGCGCCTCGATGCGACGCTGATCGACAGCGCCTTCACCACCTGTGATGGCGGGCTGCGGATTCTCGCCTACGCCAGCAACGACGAACCGCTGGAGCAGACCAGTGCCGCCGAGCTGTACATGCTGCTCAGCGCCTTGCGTCAACATTTCCAGCACATCGTGGTGAATCTCACTGGCCAGTCAGACAGCGAAGCGTTGCGCACCTTCGTCAGCCATTGCGACAAGTTGCTGTGGTACACCGATCAGAATGTGCTCGACTGCCGACGCAACCTTGAAGTGCTCAGCCGCTGGCGCGAAAAAGGCCTCAAACTCGACCACGCCAGATTGCTGGTGGACCGCTATCTGCGCAACGTCGCGCCAGACTCCGACACTTTGAGCAAAAGCTTCGGCATGGAGGTTATGGCGGTCCTTGCCTACAGCCCGGAAGTACGGCTCAACGCCAAGAATCAGGGGGTGAGCCTGTTCGAGCTGGCCCCGCGCGAAAACCTGACCCAAAGCCTGCGCGCCCTCGGCGAACGACTGGCCAAACGCTCCGAAGACCTGGACAAACCCAAGGCTGGCTGGTTTGACCGATTGAGGGGCGCGCAATGAGCGGGGAAAAACTTTTCGGCGCGCCCTCCCACGGGCCGGCCGGCAATACCGACCACGAAGGCCTGAAACTGGTGCTGCACCGCTACATCATCGATGCCATCGAAGAGTCCGGGAAAAACCTGCTGGAAGGTTCGCGGCCAATGCTGTCGCAGTTCGTCATCGACAAAGTCGCCGAGTACATCGCCCGTCTGCACCTGGCGATTTCCCGGTACGAGATGGAGCGGCTGGCGGAAGAAATCGTCGACGAGCTCACCGGTTTCGGTCCGCTGGAGGTGCTGCTGCGTGACTCGACGGTGACCGAAATCCTGGTCAACGGCCCGCACCGGGTGTTCGTCGAGCGCGAGGGTGTGTTGCACCTGAGTGACCTGCGATTCATCGACGACCATCACGTCGAGCGAGTGATGCAACGGATTCTTGCGCCCCTGGGCCGACGGCTCGACGAGTCTTCGCCGATGGTCGATGCGCGCCTGCCCGACGGCAGCCGGGTCAACGCAATCATTCCACCAATTGCCCTTGATGGCCCGTGCCTGTCGATTCGAAAATTCCGCAAGGACATGCTTAAAAGCTCCGATCTGATGGCGATGCAAACCATCGATCAGGCGATCTTTGAATTTATTCAGGAGGCTGTGGGCAAGCGTTGCAACATCCTTGTCAGCGGCGGTACCGGCACCGGCAAGACCACATTGCTGAACATTCTCAGCCAGTTGATCGCCCCTCACGAACGCTTGGTCACCATCGAAGACGTCGCCGAACTGCAACTCGGCCATCCTCACGTGGTGCGCCTGGAAACCCGACCGCCGAATGCCGAAGGCCACGGCGAAGTGAAGGCCAGCGACCTGATTCGCAACGCGCTGCGGATGCGCCCGGACCGGATCATCCTCGGCGAGATTCGCGGCGTCGAAGTGGTCGACGTGCTCACCGCGATGAACACCGGGCACGACGGCTCCATGAGCACCGTGCACGCCAACAATGCCCAGGATGCGCTGTTGCGCCTGGAGACCCTGGTGGGCCTGACCGGACGCACCATCGCCGAACGCACCCTGCGGCAAATGATCTGCGCGGCGCTGGACGTGGTGATCCAACTGACGCGCCTACCCGATGGCCGCCGCTGCGTCAGCGAAGTGGTGGAGGTCGTGGGTATTCGTGATGACATCTATGTGACCAATACGCTGTTCCGCTTCGACCGACGCACCGGTTTCGGTTTTCTGCGCGAGGCGGTCAACCCCGCCGGCGATAAATTGCGTCGTGAATCGGCGCTCTCTCCCTTATCGCACTAAAGGATCACGGCATGCTCAAACCGGCGCTGCTCATCCTGATTTGCCTGACATTGCTGGGCTTGTCGATCCGTTTGTTCTACAACGGATTGCGCCAGACCGGCATCGATCGAACCCTCGGTCGCTTGATGCAGGGGCAACCGCAACTGGCGGTGGCGAAATCTTCCTGGGCTGGCCTGGAACGGGCCTTTCTACGCGCCGGCCTCGGTCGTCCCACCGAGCGCCTGGGGTTGTGGCTGTTGCTCTGGGCCTTGGGCATCTTGCTGGGGTTTGCTCTCGCAAGGTGGATCGGTTTGTTGGTGTTGTTGCTGATGCCACCCCTGGCTCTGCGGCTGTACATCAGTTGGTGCTACCAGCGCCGGCTCAAGCGCATGGTCGAACAACTGCCGTCATTGCTCGATCATACGGTGCGCAGTCTGAAATCCGGACGCACCCTGGCCGATGCGGTGCTGGTCGCCATCGACGCCGCCGAAGATCCGCTGAAAAACGCCATGGGCCGGGTTCAGCGCAACGTGCACCTGGGCGTCAGCCTGCCCGATGCTGTCACGGACTTCGCCGAACTGTACGAGAAAGACGAGTTTCGCTTGTTCGCGCTGGGCCTGAAGGTCAACCACCGCTACGGCGGTAATGCCAGTGAGCTGTTTGAGAACCTGATCAAAATGGTCCGTGAACGAGATCAGGCTGCGCGCCAACTGCGCGCCATGACGGGCGAAACCCGCATCACCGCAGTGGTGCTAGCCCTGATGCCCGTGGGGCTCGCCGCTTACTTCTTGCTGTCCAATCCGAAATACCTGCTCGCCATGTGGAACAGCAACTCGGGGCAAATGATGCTCGCGACCGCGTTCGGCCTGCAGGTCGTGGGTTGCCTGGCGCTGTGGCGCATGTTGCGTAGCGTATGAAAATAGCCCTGCTGATCAGCGCACTATTGTTTCTGGCGGCCACGCTGTTGCTGCTCAGTGGACTGCTGGACCAACATCGGCGCGCTCGCCAGGTGGCTCAACGACTGGACGGCAAACCGCTGAGCGACCATCGCGTCCGTCACTGGTTGCAAGTACTGGGCGACAGCCGCATCGGCCAGCGCTCGGTCAAACTGGACAATGAAACCCAGACACTACTCAACCGCCTCGGCTGGCGCAGCGCCCGGCAACGCTCGCTGTTCGCTGCCTGTCAGATTGGCATACCGGTGCTTGCGTTGGCCCTGAGTCTGTTGATCCAGAGCGTGTTCTTCCCGCAGGTGAACAACCACTGGATCACCCCGGTCTTCGCCACCGCCCTCGGCTATCTGCTGCCCAAACGCTTACTGGCCGCCGCCGCGTACCGTCGGCAAAGGCAACTGGCGATCGAGATTTCGACCTTCATTCCACTGCTGCGCATCCTGTTCGAATCCGGCATGGCGGTGGAGCAGTCGCTGCGAGTGCTGAGCATCGAAGGCAAACAATTACTGCCAGCCCTGACCCATGAATTGCGCCTGATACTGACCCGGGTCGACTCCGGTCTGGAGCTTGGCGAAGAACTGAACAAGGCCACCCAGTTACTGGCGGTGGACGAGTTCACCGACACCTGCGTGATTCTTCAGCAATTGATCCACCAGGGCGGCGGCGCCATGAAATCACTGCTGGGGCTCAAAATGCTGCTCGATGACCGGCGCCTGACACGCTTGCAGGAATACATCTCCAAGATGTCCGCGAAAATGTCCGTCGTGATGATGTTGTTTCTCTTCCCGGCGCTGCTGATCGTACTGGCCGGCCCCAGCTTCACTGCTTTGGCCCGGGCCTTTCATCATTGACAAGGAGCGAGGCTTGCCCGCGAAGGTGGCCTGACAGCCGACCAATCCCTCGCAGATGCACACGATTCAATTGTGGGAGCGAGCCTGCTCGCGATAGCGGTGTGTCCGTCGACATCCATGTTGAATGTCGGACCGTCTTCGCGGGCAAGCCTCGCTCCTACAGGGATCAGCTGTGTGGCGCGGGTTTTGGTACGTCGACGTTATCCAGCATTCGATTCACCGCCAGCTCGGCCAGCATGATGATCTGTTGAATCGCCATCACTGTGTGCCGGTGCGGCCCTTCCAGATACCCCGCAATATCACTCGCCATCACACTGGCCTGGGCCAACGATTCACAGGTGTGAGCCAACAGGTCTTCATCTTTGATATCAGGCGCGACCATATACATCGTGCTCGGCTTGCGGGCCACGGGTGATTTGAGGGCGGATGGATTGAGGTAGTGGTCGATCGCGCGGTCCGCGGCTTCGTGGAATTTTTTGGAATCAGCAGATTCGTAAGGGGAAACGTTGTCGGTTTCTGGGGGATTCGGGGTTGCTTTAAACATGATTACACCTCCGGGATGAAATGGAGCCACTTCCAAATTGCCGCGACGCAATTTGGGGTGGCAGCTGTACGCGGGTTCGCGGACCGATCCCAGAGGCATATCTCGGCATACCCGAAGGTATCCCGCGCACAGTCGCCATGACACGAAACGACAGACACCCAAAAGTGCTGTTGTTCGGTGGAGCGATTATGCCTCAAGAATCGAGCCGCGACGCCCGGACGCTGAATTGTCAGCGACGAACAAAGGCTAGAGACGCAGCGTCCGACGGGCAACCTGAAAAACATGTGGGAAGGTTCTGATGTTTTTACTGATCGATAAACATCATTGTCTGTAAGGCCGCCATCGCGAGCAGGCTCGCTCCCACAGTGGGTTGGCGTATGTCTGAGAGGGATTGATTGGCTGTCAGGGTCCCAAGATCAAAAGATCGCAGCCTTCGGCAGCTCCTACGTGGGGTTGTACACCCGCGAGAGATTGGTCGGCGGTCAGGCCGCCATCGCGGGCAAGCCCGCTCCCACAGTGGAGCGGCGTGCACCCGCCCCTCACCACTCAACAGGCCGAGCGTTAGCTCGCCTGCCGCTTTTGATCTTGATCTGCCCGCCCCTTCGGGAGGCTGAGCGGAGGTGTTCATCTGGGGATTGGCGCGCAGCGCCGTTCGACGCAGTCGAACCCATCGCATGTAGGTCGTAGCGAAGCAGACCGTAGGGCGATGCCCCCAGATGGATACCGGAGCGAAGGAACGCCGAGCCTTAGCGAGGGGCCGTACGCTTGGGGCGAGACCTTTTGGGTACTTTTGGGGCGTTTGCCAAAAGTGCCTCGCCGTAAGGGCGAAACCATAAGCCGCCGTTACCGCAGAAATGGATATGTACACCATGAAACAGCGTACAGCCGAAAAACTCAGTGCGCAGTAAGCCGCCGCACACCAGCATTCCCAGGCGACAACGCCAACGCCACTTGCGTGCGATTATGCATATGCGTCAACCGCAACACCTGCGACACATAAAGCTTCACCGTGTTCTCGGTAATCCCCAACTCACAGGCAATCTGATAATTTGTCTGCCCCTTGCCCACCAACCGCGCCACCTCCAACTGCCGCGGCGACAGCTGATTGAAAACCGCCGGCATCTCCACCCGCTCAACCTCACTCAATGCACCGTCAGCCGAATCAGACAAAGACGCCGAAGACGGTCCCCGACGAACCTTGTCCAGATCCTGATACAGCTCGTCGATCGACTCACAAAGATACTGCAGCTTCTGACTCAAATGCCCCAACTGCAGGTTTTTCTGCCGCTCCTGCAAGACCACTTCCTGGCGCTGCAAACCTTCGAGCAACTCATCCAGATCAATCGGCTTTTGATAGTAGTCGGCGAACCCGGCGCGCAAGGCCTTGATCACATCCTGCTTGTCGGCGCGACCGGTGAGCATGATCGCCTCGAACGCCCGGTGCTTGCCGGACAACCTTTGTAACGCCTGGACGAGCTGAATGCCATCCATGTCAGGCATCTGCAAATCACAGAGCACCAGGCCGATATCCTCGTACTCACTGAAACGCTCGATCGCCTGCTTGCCGGACTGACAAGGAATACAGCGATAACCATTGCGCTCGATGAACTCGCAAAGTTCTTCGACAATCAATGGTTCGTCATCGACCACAAGGACTTTTATTGCCGAGATAAGCTTGTTCACGTGTCACTCCATGCCAAGTCTGGCCTGACCGTTCCTGTACCCACTACCCATAGGCTGTACAACAACTGTTCTGAAAGTAGACGCACTTTCCAACTATGTACATAGAACGGGGGCGCCCGGCGACTAATGCATCCAGACCAGAGTGAGCAACATACCCACCAGCACGAACGGCGCAAAGGGCTGCTTTTTTGACGTTCCTGGTCCCAGGTAACGAAGACGATCTCTAAGCCCCTGCCCCATATACAGCCAGAGTCTTGGCGCCAGCAGCAGCCAGAATGCACTGGTCAATCCGGCGCCGATGAAGCCGCCGAGCAGGTGCATACCGTCCGTCGCAAGGCCCAGCGTCGCCATCAGTTTCACGTCGCCCGCCCCCAGACGTCTCAATGCATAACCGGGCAAGGTGAAGGCCAGTGCCAACAACAAAGCCCAGCCGCCCTGCACCGCCTCGGCCCCCAACCATGTGGTGCCCGTCCACAACAGATACGTCAGCGCCAGTACACCCGCGCCAAGGGTCAGGCCATTGGCGATGTGCCGCTCTCGGACATCCTGTGCTGCGCAAAGCGTCAGCCAGATAAGTAGGACAAGGTTCTGCATCCGGTAAAAAACGTCCGTTTTGGCTGAATGATTCTATGCTGAGACTACGTCGTGATGGTCAGGGTAGACGCACTCATGAAAACAGGCCTCCCCCGCAAACAAAAAGGTGCCGTGGCGATTGAGTTCGCTTTGGTGTTCATCATCTTTTTCGCCGTGTTTTATGGGCTGGTGAGTTACAGCCTGCCGCTGTTGCTGATGCAATCGTTCAATCAATCAACAGCCGAAGCGGTGCGCCGCAGTGTGGCGCTGGACCCGAGCACCGCCAATTACGACACCGCCGTCAGAAACATAGCGACCACCGAACTGACCCGGCAACTGGCCTGGATTCCCGCCGCGCTGAACTTCAATGTGGCCACCGACGCCAGCGCCACCTATATCGGTGGCGTGCTGACGGTCACCATCAACTACCCCACCAGTAAACTGAATCAAGTCCTGCCGTTCCTGGTGCTGCCGGGGATCGGCTCGGTGCCCAATCTGCCGGCGACCCTTACCGCCCGATCGAGCCTGCAATTTTGAGTTCCGGGGACAAGCTTTTCGGGCGCCTGCTCAACCGCCAAACGCCACAGCCCTCGATCAGTGCAGACACACCGAGCGTGCAACGTGTCGGTTTGCAGCTGCATCTGAATGACGAGGGCCGAGTGATTCAACTGAGCGGCCCACTGCGGCATCTGCTGGCGCAACAAATCCCCGGCGCACAGGTACCGCACCTGCTCGATTACCTCATGCCCCATAGCGGTCTGTCGGTCGAAGGCGCGCCCGCCGAGTGGCAGGGACAGAGTCTGGACCTGGATTTTTTCAGCCTCGGCGAACAACCGCTGCATCTGCGTGGCTGGGTCCAGCCGTTGGGCGAAAACTGGCTGTTGCAGTTGATCGACATCGGCGATCTGCTGCTCGAACGTCGACAAGCGCGCAGCCGCGAACAATGCCAATTACTTGCGGCGCAGATCAGCGAACAATTGCGCCTGTGCAGCCTGACGCGCTTGCCCGAAGTGCTGGCGGAGCAACTGCAAAGCCTGGCTCAGCGTTTTCAGATCCCGTGCATCGCCATGGCCTTGCTCGACGAACAGGCCGAGGGTTGGCTGATCCATCAGCATTACGCGGCCTTCGATGCCCCCGGGTTGTGGGAAATCGATCAACGCCTGGGCACCGGTCTCGACAGTTTGAATGGCTCCGCTCCCCAGCAACTGATTCCCAGCGAACACCCGCGCCTGCAAGGCATCTTCGGCAATGCCGAAGGGTTCGCGGTGCCTTACCACAATGCCCTGGGCGTGGTGGCCTGGTTGCTCTGTGGTTTCTACCCGGTGCAAGAGCGTGCCCCCAACCTGAGCGAGCGCGATTGGTTGCAACTCACCGCCGCGCTGGCCGGCCCGCTGCTGGAGCGTTTGCGCGAGCATCAGCACCATCTGCAACTGGAGCGACTGGAGTCTCTGCAAGCCTTGCTCGGCACCGGCTGGTGGGAGGTTTTCAGCGACGATGCCGAGGTGCAATTGGCGCCGTCGCTGGCAAGCATGCTGAACCTTGCGAGCACTCGTTTGCCACTGCACGACTGGCTCGAACAGATCCACCCCGCCGACCGTGAAGAGCTGACGATTCGCCTGCAAACCTTGCAGGACGAAGGCGCGCCGTTGCTGCTGTGCGCGCGCCTGCATCGCCCCGACGCGGCGCAAACGCCGATCTGGTATCGACTGCAAGGTCAGGCCTTGGGCATCGGCAGAAACCGGCGGCTGGTGGGCTTCATGCTCGACATCAGCGACATCAAAAATCAGCAACAGAACGCCGCTGCGGCCCATGCCCGGCTGGACAATCTGATTGCCAGTTCACCGGCGGTGATCTACGTGCAGCGCTATGTCGAAGGTGCGCTGCAACCGACATTTTTCAGCGACAGTTTGTTGCCGCTACTCGGTTGGTCACTCGCCGATTGTGCCGCCGGCGCGTTGGTGGAACGGGTTCACCCCGAGGACCGCGACAGCTATTTCGAGCGCACCCGGCAACTGCTGCGCGAAGGTTCAGTGCGTGCCCGTTATCGGTTGCGCGACAGTCGCGGCGATTACCACTGGCTGCTCGACGAAGCCAAACTGTTGCGCGACGATCTCGGGCTGCCGGTGGAAGCCGTGGGGCTGTGGCTGGATGTCACCGAAGCGACCCTGGCCGCCGAGCAAGTAAAACAGAGTGAAGAACGCTATCGGATCCTGGTGGAAGATTCCCCGGCGATGATCTGCCGCTACCTTCCAGACCTGACGCTGACCTTCGGCAACCGCCCGCTGGCGACCTATCTGGAATGCCAGCCCGAGAAGCTGCCGGGAGTGAACCTGGGCAGTTGGATGTCGCCGGAACAGCGCGAAGCGTTCCTCCAGCGGCTCAGTCACCTGAGCCCGGAGTTTCCGGTCAGCACCGCGGAAATCAATCTGCAACTGCCAGGACGGGAACACGCCTGGTGGGTCTGGTCAGATCGCGGGGTGTTCGACGAGCAGGGTCGCTTGCTTGAGATTCAAGCCGTGGGCCGTGACAACACCGAAGTCCGGCGCTCCCAGCAACAGCTCACCCAGAGCGCGAAAATGGCCACCCTCGGCGAAATGGCCACCGGGCTGGCCCATGAAATCAATCAGCCGCTGAACGTGATGCGCATGGCCATCGTCAATGTGCTCAAGCGTCTGAGCAATGGCGATGCGCAAATCGATTACCTGACAGACAAACTCAACCGCATCGACGCGCAAGTCCAGCGCGCGGCGCGGGTGGTGGATCACATGCGGGTATTCGGTCGGCGTTCGGAGATCGAGCAGCACCCGTTCAATCCGGCTCAGGCCATCGAGGGCACGCTGTCACTGCTGTCTGAAGGCATGCGCGGCAAAGGCGTCGAGCTGCGGGTCAGCGAGACCGGATTCGAAGTGCAGGTGCGCGGCTACGTCGATCAGCTGGAACAGGTGCTGATCAATCTGATGGTCAATGCGCGGGATGCATTGTTGAGTAAACGCGAAGCCGACCGTGAGTTCAAACCGTGGATTTCGGTGTACGCCGAACGTGATGAACACTCGGTGCGACTGTGGGTCGAGGACAACGGCGGCGGTATCGATCCGCGGCTGCTGGAGCGGATTTTCGAACCGTTCTTCACCACCAAACCGGTGGGCGTCGGCACCGGGCTCGGGTTGTCGGTGAGTTACGGCATCGTCGAAAACATGGGCGGTAAGTTGAGTGTAAGAAACTCGACCGAGGGCGCGCGGTTTTGTATCGAGTTGCCGATTGTCACGATCGATCAGATCACCAGCGTCGCGCGCCCCGAGTGACAGCTGAGGTTGGCGCCGACGTCGACCTTGTTCAAATCGATCCCTAGGCTTAACAGCAAGGTGTTGATCAAGCTGTCGAGCAACGGGCTGAGCACGCTGTTGATCGCGCTGATCAGCAAGGTGGTGACGCTGCTCAGGATCGTCCCCAGACCACTGACGAGACTGCCCGACGGACCATACATGTCCACGTGAATGTTAAGCGGGGTGTTGAGCAGGTTGCTGACAATGCTGCTGGTGGTGAACGAGTAGTAGAACGGTGGCTGGTTGATTTCCGGCAGGCTGGTGGCGGGCGGTGCGGAATAGATATGGGAAATGTTGGCGTTCGTCGCCACGCTGGTGTCGGCAACGATATCGATGCCGCCACCGACGCCGGGCACACGCGGATCGCAGGTAATGGGCAGAAAGAGAATCCTGCGACAGGTTTTGATCCCGATATCGATCACCTTCAACGGCTGCACCGTGACCGTCGGCGGCGTGGTGTTGCTGCCGAACATGCTGGCCGCATCGATCCGGCCGATTTTCAGGTTAACCAGCGATGTACTGGTGTTGGTGGTCAGGGTTTTGTTGGTGTTACTGACGCAGCTGTAGGCCGTGACGTAACTGCTGGCACTGGCGACCTCCAGCGCCACATCGAGCCGTATCGGCCCCGGCAACAGCTTGATGTCGGGTGTCTGGCAGGGCACGCCCAAGGCACAGGTCAGTGAATTGAGCACCGCCACCAGGTTGAGATTGAGCAACGCGTTGAGGGTGTTGGTCAGCGGTCCTGCCAGATCGGTCACCGCATTGACCAGCGCCACAATGGCGTCGAGTGCCGGCAAGTCGATCGACAGCAATGTGCGCACCTGCGCGGTTCTCACGTAGATCCGATTGGGTCCCAGTGGATTCAGCGCAGCGTTTTTCGGATTGCCGATCGCGGAGAGTTGCGGCGGCTCCAGGACCTGCACCCGGGCCGTGATTTGCGCCAGCCCTGCCAGATTGATCGGCAGCGTTGCCACCAGACCGTTTTTCTTGTTGGCCAGTTGCACGAAGCCTTCAATCAAGTTGAACACGCTCACGTTCGTCGCCAACGCCGACATATTGCTGCCGTTCTCGACGTGCAGCATATTGCCCAGCACCACGGTCGTTGAGCCAGCGGCAACCTTGAGTGCTTGCAGCCCGACGATGGTCGCCGTCGCGCCGAGAGTGCCGCCGGGGTCCAGCACATTGACGGCAGTCTGGATCAGCTGACTGACGGCCACCGAAGTGCTCAACACTTGGCTATACCCGGCGGCGTTGAGGCCGAGGTCGACCTTCAACCGATCGAGGTAACCGAGCAGGCTGATATTGGTGCTCACCAAACCGTTCCAGCCCGCCACGGAGAGGTTCAGATTGCCACCCAACAAACCACCGAACAGTCCATTGAGGGTGGTCGATTTGCTGGTATCGATACTCAGCGCCGTCGTGCGGATGGTCAGCGATGCCAGCGGTGGCGGCAACGCTGCGACGGCGGTCGCTGTCAGGTTGAGGGTCGCACCGGCTGGAGGGCCGCCGAACACGGCACCAATACCACCGGCGAAACTCTGCAGGATCGAATGGCTGACGGTCACCCTAATGGCTTCGCTGCTGCTCGGATTAGCCGTAAAAACCCGAAGATTGTTGGCGTCCAGAGTCAAGGCGCCACAGGCCACCGTCAGGCTGCGCGTGGGGTCAGGCAGGGTGAAATTGTTGCGGTTTGCACTGGCGGTGGCATAGGCGGTAGCGGTGGCACCCGTGGCGCAATCACCGTTGCGCGTGGCCGCCTCCAGCGCGGCCATATCCGCGACTCGTTGCAAGCTGCGTTTTTCCAGGTACAGACGGCCGCTGTCGACCACGATCAGCAAGAACACCAAGGCCATGCCCAAGGCCAGCACCGCCATCAAACCGATCGCTCCCCGTTGCCGGGCCGGGCTACGAAACTGCAAGCAGGGAGACATGGCGCACTCCTTTGCCGGCGCACTGGCGAGGGTTACCTCCAACGATGTGAAGCAGTGTAGACAAGGGCCCACCAGATTGCTGGCAACTCGCCATCCCAGACGATAAAAACTCAATGTGGGAGGGCAATGCTGTTCACAAAAGAGAGTCTTGAATCAGAGAAACCTGTGGCGAGGGAGCTTGCTCCCGCTTGAGTGCGTAGTACTCACAAAAATCGGCAGTGGTTGTCAGATTTTTGGGGCCGCTACGCAGCCCAACGCGAGCAAGCTCGCTCGCCACGGGCCCGCTCCCACAGTGGATCGGTGGTGTTGGTTTAGTGCGGTGGATAATTCGCCAATATCCGCCCCACCGTCTCGTGGATTTTATTGCTGCGATCCTGCGGGTTCGGTGTGCGGCTGAGCGTTTGCTCGTCGCTGCCGCGCCACACCAGTTTGCCGTCCTTGCCATCGAGCAGGTCGATCTGGATGGTCGCTACCTTATAGCTGACGTTGCGGGTTTCGGTGTACATCGGCCCGCCCCAGTAGCCGTACCATGGGCCACCATAACCGCCGCCATAGTTAGTGCTCACCTGTTGCTGGCGATCTTCGACGATCAGGTAGGTCTGCACCTTCAGATCCGAGCTGGCGCCGGCAGCGGCCGGACGCAAGCCACGCTGATCCAGCTGATCGGCAACGGACTGGCGGATGCGTTGTTCGGTCAGGTCACTCTTGATCCGTGGATCATCGGGACGGTATTGCACGGCGGGCTCTTTCCAGCTCCAGCTACGGTAGGCGGCAAAGTCGCGGCTGGCATCGAAGTCATGATTGACCTGGTTGGCGGCGCAGGCAGTGAGCAGCGCGGCCATGGCCAGTAAAGCGAGACGGCGGAACATGATTTTTCTCCGATAGAAGACATGCACCTGCGGAAGGCTTCTTGGACGGGAAGCTAATTAGGAGGATACGCCGACATGGCCTTTTCGACAGCTTCGCGAATGGCATCGGCACGCTCGCTCTGATTGCCCTGATGGCTGGTTTCGGCACTGGCACTCCATACCGGCTGGCCGGTGCTCGCGTCGAACAGATCGACTCGCACCACCACCACTTGTACCTGATAAGTACGAATGACCGGCACCGTGTTGTACATGCCGTAACCGCTACCGTAGCGGTTGTAACCGCCGCCGTAATAACCCCCGCCGTAACCATAGTCGTCCTGCACCTGACGCAAGCGGGTTTCCAGACGCAAGTCGGCGCTGACCAACAGGTCCGCCGGGCGGTTGTCGCGCAATGGGCGCAAGCCGCGTTGATCGAGGGCATTGCTGACAGCTTCGGCCACCTGCGCCGAGTCGGCCCAGGCCGTGCCCGGTGGCAGGCGACCGTTGAGCCAGGCCCAGCTGCGATAGCGGCCGTAGTCACGTGGCGGTGCCGGATAGGCGCTGCTGTCGAAGGTGGTGGCGGCTTGAGGCGGTGCCGGCGGCAAGGGATTGGACGTCGCGACATAAGGGTTGCTGCCCTGACAGGCCGCCAACCCGAGACAGATCACCAGTAACCCTGAACGACTTTTCATTTCGCGCTCCGGTCAGATCGGCCGACAGATCCAGTGCAAGTAGCGCCCAAGCCCGGCGAAGCTTGGGTGACGGCGGTGGGCCAGTTCCATTTCCAGCAAGTCCGGCAGTTCGACGCGGGCCTGGAATTCCACCGGCATGTAGTCGTAAAAAACCCGCACTCCACTCTGGGTTTCGACCTGCCACATGCTCTCAAGTTGCGCCGCCAGTTCCCGTGGATCCAGCGGCTGCTGCGGGGTCAGGCTCTGCTTTTCGCCGGCCATGTCGTTCTTGCGCATCTTGCGGAAATGGCCCTTGAGCAGGTTGCGGTAGATCAACGCATCGCGGTTGTAGAACGCCAGGGACAACCAGCCGTCCGGCTTCGTCAGCTGATGCAGCACCGGCAGAATCGCATAGGGTTGAGCCAGCCATTCCAGCACGGCGTGGCACAGCACCAGGTCGTAGGGTTCGGTGAGCTGACCGAGCAGATCCTGCCACGGCGCCTGGATGAACGTCGCCGTCTGCCCCGCTTCGGCGAAGCGCTGACGGGCGCCTTCAAGCATCGGTTCGGCGGGTTCGGCGAGGGTCACCTGATGACCGCGCTCAGCCAGCCACAACGACATGTGGCCCAGGCCGGCACCGATGTCCAGTACACGCAACGGGCGGTCCGGCAGGGTTTCGGCCAGATCGGCTTGCAACACTGCGAGCCGGATCGCACCTTTGGCGCCACCGTAGATTTTTTCGGCGAAGCGAGTCGCCAGCTGATCGAAATGACGGTCGCTCATCAGCTGAACCGCCGTTCGCTGTCCGCGAGTTTGCTGCGCACCACTTCATTCATGTCCAACCCCAACTCGCTGCACAGCAGCACTAGATACAGCACGATGTCGCCGATTTCCTGCCCGGCATGGGCGAGTTTGTCCGCCGGCAACTGGCGCGACTGGTCTTCGGTCAGCCACTGGAAAATCTCCACCAGCTCGGACATTTCCACGCTCGCGGCCATGGCCAGGTTTTTCGGGCTATGAAATTGCCGCCAGTCATTACGGTCGCGAATGGCGTGCAGGCGTTCGGTCAGTTCAACAAGGTTCATCGGGCTCTCCTGAAGGCGTATAGCTTCAGGGGGATGGCGGGTGAAGGCAAGTGGCAACGGTTGAGCAACAGGAGCGATTTTTTGTGGGAGCGGGCCTGCTCGCGAATGCACACTGACATTCAACGTAGATGTTGACTGACAGACCATCGCGAGCAGGCTCGCTCCCACAGGGATAGCGCAACACTCTATGCTTGTGGGGAACTCGGCAGCACGATCCATAGCCCAACGGGCGGATCCGGCAACCACGCCATCATTCCATCAGGACGCACACATGCAGGTAGAAAGCTTTTTCGAATGGCTCGGCCAGATAATCGGTTCGGCCATCCGGTTCATCATCGATGCCCTTACTGGCCTGTTCAACCTGTTGAGCAACGCCGGCAGCAATTTTGTCGAAGGGTTGGCCCAGGCGCTGGGCATGGACACTTCGATCGTCAGCATCATCACGCTGATTATCGGGTTGATGCTGCTGTGGGCAGCGATCCGAGCCTTCATGAACGCGTCGATCATCATGGGGATTATCTGGTTGCTGCTGGGGTTGTGGTTGCTGAGCTGGATTGTTCACTAAGGCTGCCCCCTATCCTGTGGGCGCGGGCCTGTGTGGCGAGGGGGCTTGCCCCCGTTCGACTGCAAAGCAGTCGCAAAATCGGCGCACTCGGCCAACCTGAAGAACGGCGATGTCCGGACTTGGGGTCGCTACGCAACCCAACGGGGGCAAGCCCCCTCGCCACACAGGCTCGCTCCCACAATGGATCGATGTAGATTGCGAATGTGTCGCTACAATGCAGGCGCCCCCAAGGAGCCTGCATGTCCAACTTGATTGCCGACTGGCGCAACCGTCCGACCCATCGTCGAGTCTGGGCGCTCGCCGCCCCGATGATTCTCTCGAACATTTCCGTACCGCTGGTAGCGCTGGTCGACAGTACCGTCATCGGCCATTTGCCCCACGCTCATCAACTCGGCGCCGTCGCGGTGGGCGCCAGTCTGTATACCTTTCTTGCCTGGGCCATGGGCTTTCTGCGCATGGGCTCCACCGGGTTCGCTGCCCAGGCTGCCGGGCGCGGGGATGGCGCAGCGTTGCGGCAGATTTTGCTCCAGGGTCTGTTGTTGGCCATGGGCCTGGCCATTTTGTTGGGCGCATTGGGCGTGCCGTTGAGCGGAGTCGCATTGCACTTCATGCAACCGTCGGCGGAGCTGGATCACCTCACCCGCGAGTTCTTCCACACACGGTTATTCGGCTTGCCGGCGGCGCTGGCCAGTTACGCGCTGGTGGGCTGGTTCCTCGGCACCCAGAACGCCCGGGCTCCGCTGGCGATTCTGCTGAGCACCAACCTGGTCAATATCGCGCTGAACCTGTGGTTCGTGCTCGGCCTGGAGTGGGGCGTGGTCGGCGCGGCCCGGGCCTCGGTGATCGCCGAGTGGACCGGCGCGCTGATCGGCCTGTTCATGACCCGTAAGGCCCTGCGCGCCTACCCCGGCCATATCGCCTGGGCCGCGCTGGCGTTGTGGCAGAGTTGGCGCCCATTGCTGGCGGTCAATCGCGACATCTTTATTCGCAGCCTGGCGTTGCAGTCGGTGTTTTTCCTGATCACCGTGCAGGGCGCGCGGCTGGGCGATGCTACGGTCGCCGCCAATGCGTTACTGCTCAACGGTCTGCTGCTGACCGCCCACGCCTTGGACGGTTTGGCCCACGCAGTCGAAGCACTGTGCGGACACGCCATCGGTGCTCGCGACCGCGAAGCCCTGCGCCGCTCATTGGTGGTGGCGTGCGGTTGGTCGTTGCTGGCGAGTGTGGGGTTTGCCTTGCTGTTTCTGTTCGCCGGGCACCTGTTCATCGAGATGCAAACCAACATTCAGAGCGTGCGCGACACCGCCTTCCTTTACCTGCCTTACCTCGCGGTGCTGCCGCTGATTGCCGTCTGGAGTTACCTGCTCGACGGCCTGTTCATCGGCGCCACCCGCGCCCGGGAAATGCGCAACGGCATGCTGTTGACGGTGATCCTGCTGCTGCCCTTCGCCTGGGCGCTGCAAGGCTTGGGTAACCATGGATTGTGGATAACCTTCCTGTTGTTCATGTTGCTGCGTAGCCTGACCCTTGGCGCGTTCGCCTGGTACTTGCACAAGCACGACAGCTGGCTCAATGGATGACGAGGGTCAGGGTTGTCAGCGCGTTCAGGGTTGATCGTTCTGCCACAGGTTGCGCAGGCTCTCGAGACACTCCTGCTGGGTGAATCCCGGCAACGACTGCCCAGGCACTGCGTGGGGGTGCTGCAAGCGCAGCCATAACCAGCCATCGAGCACCGGACGTTCGCTGAAACCCAGCGCCAGCCCTTCCTGCAGGTAAGTCCACAAGCTGTTGTAGTCGGTGCCGGTGGATCGGCTCCAGCGCCATGCGTGTTGTTCCAGCAGGCAGGTTTGCAAAGTGCCTCGCTGACGCAGACTGAGGTTTTCTTCGATGGCCAGCGGCCGGACGGCAAGCCGCGGGTTGAACAACTGCTGCCAGCCTTGACAGCCAATGGCCCGGTCGGCCCAGGTGCCACCGAACCAGCGCAACTGATCGATCGGACCTAACCAGCGACTCAGCTCCTGCGCATCGCAGGCATCGAAAAAATAACTCGCCGTGTGTGGGTTGTAGTAACTCAACAAGGCCCTGTGATGCAGACCCAAGGTGACCGCGAGCATGCGTCGCAAATGCTCCAGCAGCTGCGATGGCGATGTTTCACTGACCAGCAGCAACCCGCTCCAGGTATGTGGTGCACTTTGGCACAGCTCGGCCAGTGCCGGGCATTCGCGAAGGTCGACCAACACCGGCCCGTGCTCACGCAAGGGGTGAAATTCGGTGCCTTCGAACAGGCGGAACCATCGGGCATGAGCAAACTGTTGCCGAAAATTCGCGCCGGCCTGAGGCGCGCCCGGCACGTCGAGCAACAGCCATTGCGGGGTCGGGTCGACCGCTTGAGCGGCGATCATGCCGCACCGCTCTGGCCAGGCTGCAGCGCCACCCGGCAGGTACAAAAAGACTGCGCGCAATGACTGAAACTGCCGCCGCCGGGCAGCAGGCACAGGAGCACCAAGGGTTCGCTGGATTGCAGCAAGCCCTGCATGCCGTCGAGCACCGGGCTGACATCGGTCGTCAAGGGGGGTTGCTGGCCGGGTATGACTGGCTCTGCACTGGAGGCTGCGCCGGGAAGAAATCCGCTGATCAAGGGTTGATCCGGATCGCCTTCGATAAAGCTCACCAGCAACTGCGCCCCTTCGCTCAATGGCAGGGCGCCCGCGCCTTCCAGCTCGGGAGCCAATGGCAACCAGCAGTGACTGGGCGCTGCGCCCTCCCCTTGGTAAAGCCAGTCAAACTGCACGGCAACCGGTCTGGCCAGATCCGGTTGAGACTCATCGACCTCGACCACCCACGCCCGCTGCAGACTATGCATCCTGGGTTTGACGATCGAATGAGGTGCCACCAAAGGCATTTCCTGCACAACGGCGCGCACTAGGTTGCTATAAGGAAGCTCCGGTTCCTGCCCACCCTGATGCTCGACATGGGTCAGTAGCCAGAGACGATTCCAGTCCACACACGGATGGCCGGACAGCGGCATCAGTTGGCCGCTGCGCAGGGTCGCCAGATTTGTCTGGCCTTCGGCGATCTGCCCACAGCCGTGAAGCTTGAACTGGTGCACACCAGGTCGTTCATTCTCACCCTCGAAGACGCTCTCTTCGCCACGGCTGAACTGCCCCAGGCCATCGCCGAAAACCAGACAGTGTCCGAAGGCGCTGTGTTCGAAGTAATAATGAAGCCGTTCCTGGGCGCACAGACGCTGGAGGAATTGCAGGTCTGATTCCCGGTACTGCGTACAGAAATCATGGGACGGGTAATCGCCGCTCAGGTCGAAGCGCCGATCCTTGCCGGCAACAATACCGTGCTCCTTGAGCACCAGAGCGAGGATCTCCGGCACTGAGCGCTGGCTGAAAATTCGCTGATTGAAGCGCTGGGCCAGACACGCCAGCCTGGGCCCCAGACGCACACGGCAGAGCCTGGGCTCACCACCATGGCCGAGCTGAACGAGGCCAAGCAACTGCCCGTGAATACCCTGCCCCTGAGGGCCAAAGTGCAAAAAGGCCGAGCGGTACAGCAGGCTTGCGAGGTCCAGCGTTGGGTCATGGTTCAGCAGATCCACCTCGAACACAAAAGGCTCGCTGATGGCTTCATTACCGGTAAAGGCCAAGACCTCAAAGGGGTCGGGAAGACCCGCTATATCCAGACGAAATGACGGCTCGTTGACTGGATCGAACATCGGCGATTCTCTACAGGAGGGGCGGCCGGGGATTCTCGCCGAGAGACATGGCCGAGTAGAGTGCCGAAGTACAACTTAGGAAATGACCTACGTGAAAAGAAGACCACATCGCTTGGATAGCCTGGCCTGTGGGTCTTTTCGCTTAAAAATAGAGAAGTGTCGCACCAGGCCATCTGAAATTTCCCCAATGTATGGAGAATTTTCAGACAACCCGATGAGAACGGTGCCTTACCTCAAGAAGACAGGTAAGACGAACGGGTCAGGCCCAGGCGCAAGGCGTCGAGGAACTGGGTGCGCTCGGCGGCGCTGATGCGGGCACTGGCGCACTTGTCGCGGTAGTGGGTCATCAGTTCTTCCGGCGACAGGTGCACGTAACGCAGCATGTCTTCGATGGTGTCGTGGGTCTCGATACCGGCGTGGTACACACTACCGTCGGCATTCTGATAAATGTTCACCGAGTCGGTGTCACCAAACAGGTTGTGCATGTCGCCGAGAATTTCCTGGTAGGCACCCACCAGGAAAATCCCCAGCAGATAATCTTCACCTTCGTTCAGCCCGTGTACCGGCAAGCTGGTCTCGATGCTCTGCTCGTCGACGTACTGCTTGATCTTGCCGTCGGAGTCGCAGGTCAGGTCTTGCAGCACCGCACGGCGCAGCGGCTCTTCGTCGAGACGGTGCAGCGGCAGGATCGGCAGGACCTGGCCGATCGCCCAGGTGTCCGGCAGGCTCTGGAATACAGAGAAGTTGCAGATGTACTTGTCGGCCAGCTTGTCGTTGAGTTCGTCGAGCACCTGACGGTGGGAGCGCTGACGGGCCTTCAACGAGTTGTGCAGGCGGCGGCAAACGGCGAAGTAGCATTGCTCGGCCAGGGCTTTTTGCGCCAGGGTCAGCTTGCCATCGGCGTATTGAGTGGCCACGTCGCTCATGTAGTGCGTGGCGCGCCAGTAGGTTTCGGTGACCATTTCGATGTCGGTCGGGCCGAGCAGGTCAACCAGCCATTGCACGGTTTCCGGCAGTTCTTCCTTGCTATCGATCTTCGGCACGTCGTCGTTGTGTTTCTCGACGTCGGTTACCTGCACCACCAGCATGGCGTGGTGAGCGGTCAGGGAGCGGCCGCTTTCAGAGAAGATGTTCGGGTGCGGCAGGCTCTGCGCGTCGCAGAACTCCTTGAGCATCCCGACCACGACACCGGCGTAATCGTCCATGTCGTAGTTGATCGAACTGGCGTTACGCGAGTGAGTACCGTCGTAGTCCACGCCCAAACCGCCGCCGACGTCGATGTGATCCACCGGCAAGCCAAGGTTGCGCAGCTCGCCGTAGTAACGGATCGCTTCCTTGAAGCCGTGCTGGTAGTCCGCCAGGTTGGCGATCTGCGAACCCATGTGGAAGTGCAGCAGGCGAATGCCCTGATCCAGACCGGCAGCGCGGAAACGCTCGACCACCGACAGCAGTTGTGCCGCCGACAGGCCGAACTTGGATTTTTCACCACCGGTGTCTGCCCACTTGCTCGACGCCAGGGACGACAGACGCACGCGCAGGCCGACCTGCGGCTTGACCTTGAGCGCCGCCGCTTCTTCGATCACCAGACCGACTTCGGATTCTTTCTCGATCACGATGAACACGTTGTGGCCGAGCTTCTGGCCCATCAGCGCCAGACGGATGAACTCGCGATCCTTGTAACCGTTGCAGACAATGGTGCCGCCCTTCGGTGCCAACGCCAGAACGGCGAGCAACTCAGGCTTGGAGCCGGCTTCCAGACCGATCGATACGTCCTGGGTAGCGATGATGTTTTCGATCACCGCTTCTTGCTGGTTTACCTTGATCGGGTACAACGCGGTGTACTTGCTCTGGTATTCCAGACGCTCGATGTTGGCGTCGAACGCACCGGTCAGCTGGCGTACGCGGTCTTGCAGGATGTCGGGGAAACGCACCAGCAACGGCAAGGACAAACCGCTTTTGCGCAGTTGATCGACTTGCTCGAAGAGGTCGATAGGCGAACTGGTCGGGCCGTTCGGACGAACTTCGACGCGACCGGCGTCATTGATCGCGAAATACCCGGCCCCCCAATGGCGAATCCCGTAAACACTGCGGCTGTCCGCAACTGTCCATTGGCTGCCATCGTCTTTGCGTGTGCGTCGTACGGACATCGAAGTCCCCTATAAAGAAGTCATAGAGCGTCGCCTTAAGTTCAGGCCGGCGCAGTCTAAAGAATGAAAATGACGGTTCGTCAACGAGGGGGTAGACCTCGCTGACCGCAGTGAGTTTAGAAACCGGTCATGAACAGGCTCTGTGAAAACCATGGAGACGACGCCAGACCAGAAGGAATCGGGACTGGATCAAGCCGCAGGTGGTTTTCACAGAGGCTGCTAGCCGCCGGACTTCTTCGCCTTGAAACCGTGTTTGATCAGCTCGGCCAAGAGTAGCTCGACATGATCGCCCTGGATTTCGATGATTCCGTCCTTCAACGCCCCACCAGTCCCGCAACGTTTTTTCAACGTGGTGGCCAGGTCCTTGAGCGCGTCTTCGGCCAACGGCACGCCGGTGATGGTGGTCACCGTCTTGCCGCCACGGCCCTTGCTTTCGCGACGCACGCGAGCAATGCCGTCGCCGGCCGGAATAACGGTTTGTTTGCAGATGCAGGCATCCACCGGTTGACTGCAATCCGGGCAATGACGACCTGCGTCGGTGGAAAATACCAGGCCACCAAGGGCGGCGAAGGATGCGGCTTTTTTGGCCACCGGCAATCCTCTTGGGAGGACAAAGACTGGTCGTGGCAGATGCCATCGACCGCGAAGCCCCACTCAGGCAGGGGCAGCGCTACTGAAACGGTACAACTCTGTGTATGAGCGCAGGAGCTGACGAGTGCAACGAGGCTGCGATCTTTTGATTTTGACTCAAAAGCTAAAGTCAAAAGATCGCAGCCTGCGGCAGCGCCTACAACAAACATTACCGGTTCAGTTTGAAAAGGTCGCGCAGTGTAACGGCAAAAACGCCGATTGCTAAGAGCCAATCGGCGCCAATTTATAGCTCTTTTGCGACGTTATTCCCTTGGGCGCGAAGATAGCGCTGCAAGGCTGCCAGAGAGTCCGGGCAATAAGGCTTCTGCGTGATTTCCAGCAGGACTTGATCGATCGGGATGAAGCGCGCTTCAAGCACTTCTTCCGGCTGCAGGATCAATGGGCCGTCCCACACTGCCGAAAACGCCGAACACCAGAGTCGGTTGCCGGTGTCTTCGAAGAAAAAGTGATCATGGGCAGTCAGCTCCACACCGCTCACGCCCAGCTCTTCTTCCAGCTCACGGGCCGCCGATTCGGCGTAAGTCTCAGTGGCCAGCACCATGCCGCCGGCCGCCACGTCCCAGTAACCGGGGTATATCGCTTTGCTCAGGGTACGTCGGTGTACGCACAGTTCACCGGCAGAATTGAACAGCATGATGTAGGTGCCGCGCCCGATCAGCTCGCGTTCGCGCAGCTCGGAGCGGACCAGAGCGCCGAGCAGGTTGTCCTGCTCGTCGACCCAGGCGATCTGTTCGGCATCGGAGGCCGCGCGATGGGCGGCCTCACGCATGTCATCGATGGAGCTATCAACCATGACTCAGCCCTGATTGAGCAGTTGACGCAAATCGATCACCGCGGCGTTGGCCCGGGAGATGTAATTGGCCATGACCAGCGAGTGGTTGGCCAGCACACCGAAGCCGCTGCCGTTGAGGATCATCGGGCTCCAGACAGGTTCTTGCGAGGCTTCCAGCTCACGAATGATCTGGCGCACGCTGACCGTGGCGTTTTTCTTCGCCAGCACATCGGCGAAATCGACTTCGATGGCACGCAGCAGGTGGGACAACGCCCAGGCTTGACCGCGGGCTTCGTAAAACACGTTATCGATCTGCAGCCACGGGGTTTCGACGACTTCTTCGTCAACCTGCGGCACCTGACCGAGCGCCGGAACTTCAGTCTTCAGTGCGGTGTTGAGCTTGACCCGGCCAACACTGGCCGACAGCCGTTGCGACAGCGAACCCAAACGGGTTCCCACATCACCCAGCCAGTTGTTCAGGTTGTCGGCGCGGGCATAAAACAGCGCGCTTTTCTGGTCAGGCCCCGACAGACGTGCCTGATAACGGCTCAGGGAGTTGATGCCTTCCTGGTATTCGGACTCACTGGATGGCAGCACCCAGCTTTTGTTGTCGAAGTTGAAGCGCGGCTCGGCCTTGGCCAGGTCGGCGTCTTCGGCGGACTGCGACTGGGAACGGGCGAAGTCTTTACGCAGCGCACGGCTCAGGTCGCGGACCTGGACCAGCACGCCATATTCCCAGCTCGGCATGTTGTCCATCCACAGGCCCGGCGGGAAACGGTCGTTGGAAATATAACCACCCGGTTTGGTCAGCAAAGTACCGGCAACGGTCTTGAGGGTTTCCACCGTGGTGTACCCGACAACCATCTGCTTGCCTTCTTTCTCGGCCGCCATTTGGGCATTCTGCTGAACCGGGAACAGCGCTGGCTCCTGGCTCCAGTACCAGCCCAGCGCAATCGCCACCAACAGGTAAAGAACAATCAGAGTGGCCAGCGCCCGGCTGAACAACAGGCCGCCAAAATAACTGCGGGTGGCCGATTTCGGTTCAGCGGCACGCTCAGGCGCGCTGCCTGTGCGGTTCTTCCAGTCCAGCATGGCGGTATCCTTTCAATCACTTGAGTTCATCGGTTCGACCACAACCCTACGCCATCGTGCGTCATTTGCCGCGCATTAAATCCTGCGCGTCACAGCGAGCCACACAATGACCGCAATGGAGCTGCCACTATAAATGAAGCACAGCGTTGAGCCTATGCGACCAGTCGGTCAGAAACTGAATGAAGTCGCTTTGCAGATTATTGACATGCGACACTCATGCAATCGAAAAGAGGTGCTAGCATAGAGCCACCAGTCGATCTCAGCATGCACCCTAACTAGTAGTCAGGATATGACCGAGCCAGAAGACCCCAGCCGTGAGCGCCTCAAGCACCACTTTGCCCAGCGGGTAATTCATCAGGCACGTCAGATTCTTGAGATATGGCAACGCCTGCAACGCAACGAATGGTCCACCACCGACTTGTCGGAACTGAGTGAGGCCAATCTGCGCCTGCTGCGCTTTGCCGAACGTTTCGAACAACCGGAACATACCCAGCTGGCGCGCCACATCGGCCAGTCGCTGGAAGCGGTGGACGCCAACCGCGGACGTCTGAGCAGCGGACTGATCACTGACCTCAATCGCCTGATGCAGCGCCTGTCCCGCACCGGCCTGCGCCATGGCGACCAGCTCGAACACACCTTTCTGCCGCCGCTGCGCAAACCGATTTACGTGATGTTGCAGGATCACGACCGGGCCGAGCGGCTGGCCAAGCAACTTGAATTCTTCGGGCTCAGCGCTCAATCCCTCGACAGTGTCGCCGCGTTCCGCTCCTCGATGGCCGAGCGTTTGCCGGCGGCGATCGTCATGGACGTCGACTTCAGTGGTGCCGGTATCGGCCTGAAACTGGCGGCCGAAGCCCAGGAAGGCCTCGACCAGTCCTTGCCGCTGTTGTTTTTCAGCCTGCACGAAACCGATACCCCGACCCGCCTGGCTGCCGTGCGCGCCGGTGGCCAGGAATTTCTCACCGGCACCCTCGAAGCTTCAAGCCTGCTGGAAAAGATCGAAGTCCTGACCTGCGTCGCCCAATACGAACCCTATAAAGTGCTGATCATCGATGACTCCCGCGCCCAGGCCTTGCACACCGAACGCCTGCTCAACAGCGCCGGGATCGTCACGCGGACTCTGATCGAACCTATCCAGGCCATGGCCGAACTGGCGGATTTCCAGCCAGACCTGATCATCCTCGACATGTACATGCCGGCCTGCACCGGTACTGAACTGGCCAAGGTGATCCGGCACAACGACCGTTATGTCAGCGTACCGATCATTTATCTGTCGGCCGAAGACGACCTGGACAAGCAGCTCGACGCCATGAGCGAGGGCGGCGACGACTTCCTGACCAAGCCGATCAAGCCACGGCACCTGATCACCACCGTGCGCAACCGTGCGGCACGGGCGCGCAATCTGAAGGCGCGGATGGTGCGCGACAGCCTGACCGGTTTGTACAACCACACCCACATTCTGCAATTGCTCGAAGACTGTTCATTCCGCGCCCGACGCGAAAACAAGCCGCTGAGTTTTGCGATGCTCGACATCGACCACTTCAAACGGGTCAACGATAGTCACGGCCATCCCATGGGCGACCGAGTGATCAAGAGTCTGGCGCTGTTCCTCAAGCAACGGTTGCGCAAGACCGATTTCATCGGCCGTTATGGCGGTGAAGAGTTCGCCATCGTCATGCCGGACACCGATATCGAATCGGCCTACAAGGTGCTCAATGAAATCCGTCAGCGCTTTGCCGAAATTCACTACCCGGCTCAGCCTCAGGACCTCTGGTGCACCTTCAGCGCCGGCGTCGTCGAACTGCACGAAGACTCCGACAGCCTGATGATGGCCAGCCAGGCTGACGAAGCGCTGTACCGTGCCAAGAATGCCGGACGTAACCGCGTACAAGCCGCGCGGGAGTCAAAGCAAAGTGCCACTTTTTCATCGGAATCGACCGATTCGGTCATAACTCTGTAACAGAAACGCAATAAGTTCAGGCACTTACCACTCTGCCGTTGGTAGACCATGATGCGCCTGAAGCTGTTGACCAATCTCAATACCCTCCTTCTGGTCGCCGTGTGCATAGCCCTAGGCGCCACGCTTTGGTGGTCGCAAAAAGCCCTGGAACGCCCCTATCTATTGATGGAGCGTTATCTGGGACTGTCTCAGCAGTTTCAAAATGAAGTGGCGCGCAACGTCGAGGATTACCTGGCCAGCGGCGATGCCCTGCGCCTGAGCAGCGCCAGTCAGGCTATCGACAGTCTGCAAAAGGAACTCGGTGAGTTACCACCGGCATTGGCCGACACCTTGCGCCCTAGCCTGTCGAACCTGGCTGAATTCAGCAAAACCGATCTGCTGGCCGCCGGTAAACTCGCCGGTGATCCACAAGCATTGCTGCTGCAAGCCGAACGCGAACTCGGTGCCAGTCTTGATCAGCTCAGCCAATACGCCAGCGGTAATGCGGCGTACCTGACGCCCTTGCTCGTTGCCTCCCAACACTTGGGCAAACTGTCCCTGGCCCGGGACAAACTGGTCAGCAGCGGGCGCAGCGAACTGGCCGCCGATGTCGAGCGCGAGGTCGCCAACATCCGCGCTCAAGCTGAACAACTGGACACCTTGCCACTGCTGGGGGTGACCGCCAGCAGTGAATCGAACACCGATGATTTCGCCGCAATGATGGGGCTGGAGAACTCCGAAAAAACCGTCGCCGAAGATGCCGGTGTCAGCCTCAAACGTGAACTCAACAGCCTGCTCACCCGCTACCCTTCGGAACTGGCGCGCACTCGCGAACAGATCCAGAAACGCGCCGACCTCAGCACCGCGACACACTTGAAAATCGCTGCCGTGCAGCAGTCCATCGCCGGGCTGGAACCGGTGGTGCGCGCCCAGCACGGGCAAATCCAGAGCGAAGTGCGGTTGATGCAAGGGGTGATGATCGGGCTGATTCTGCTGATCGCATTGCTCATCGATACCTTGCAGCGACGCCTGGCCCGAACCCTGACCAACCTCGCCCCGGCGCTGTCGACCTGGGCCGAAGGTGACTTCAGTCGCGACATTCAACTGGGTGCGACCAACCGCGAACTGCATGACATTCAAGCCTCGCTCAATCGCTTGCGCGCCTATCTGGTCGACCTGGTAGGCACCATTCGCCTCAACGCCGAGCAAGTCGCCGGCAGCAGCCGAACGTTAGCCGAATTGAGCAATGACCTGCACAGCGGCGCCGAGCATCAGGCCGGCGACACCGCGTTGATCCGCGATTCTCTCGGTGAACTCGAGGCGACGATTCAGCAAGTCGCCGGTGACGCCAGCCAGGCTGCCGATGCCAGCCGTCATGCAGGACTGGCGGTGGAACACGGTCAGAAAGTGATCGGCCTGAGCCTCACCGGGCTGCATGCGCTGGTAGGCGAAGTGCAAGGCAATGCGCAGATGATCGAACATCTGGCCGAGGAGTCAGCGACCATCGGCGGTGTGCTGACGGTGATTCGCTCGATTGCCGACCAGACCAATCTGCTGGCCCTGAACGCCGCCATCGAAGCGGCCCGCGCCGGAGAAATGGGCCGAGGGTTTGCGGTAGTCGCCGAAGAGGTTCGCTCACTGGCGCAACGCACCGCCGGGGCCACGGCCGAGATCCAGACGCTGATCGCCGGCCTGCAAACCGCTGCGCGGCAATCGGTCGAAGGCATGCGAGCTCAAGTCGAACATGCCGAAGCCACGGCCAATCAGGCCCAGGCGGCTGATGGTGCGCTGGATAAAATCGTCGGGGCGATCCAGACCATTTCCGACACCGCCGTGCGCATCGCCGATGTCACCGCCCAACAGAGCGGCGCTGTCAGCGAAATCCGCGATCACAGTGAGCGGATTCACCAATTGGGTGGGGATAACTTGCTGCGCATCGGCGTGGGGCGTGAACAAGGGGAGAATTTGTTGGTGCTGGGTGGACGGTTGCATACCGCCGTTCAGGCCTTCCGCGTCTGATAATCCGCTATCGCGGGCAAGCCCGCTCCCACAGGGTATACGCTGTCCTTGTGGGAGCGAGCCTGCTCGCGATGGCGCCAGAACAATCGCCGCAGGACTCCCGCCTGCACACCCGCCCACGGTCCGCTATCATGCCCACACTTTCGATACGCGAGATTGTCATGCGCCGTTTGCTCTGCCTGCTGTTTTTAGTGCTCGCCCTGCCGGCCTCTGCCGCCGGGTTGCTGGACAGTCGGCCCAGTTCCACCCTGGGTTCGATCAACAACAGCGCAGACTTCCTGCCGGTGCGCGAAGCCTTTCAGTTGAGCCTGGTAGAAAGCACGCCGCAATCGATCAAGTTGCGCTTCGTCGCCACCGAGGGTTACTACCTCTATCGCCATCGCTTCCAGTTTCGCGCCGACCCGGCCGACATTGGCCTCGG
The DNA here is from genome assembly GCF_055556615.1 of Pseudomonas sp. PME37.24/025. NCBI lineage: Bacteria > Pseudomonadati > Pseudomonadota > Gammaproteobacteria > Pseudomonadales > Pseudomonadaceae > Pseudomonas > Pseudomonas sp. PME37.24/025. The sequence goes on along the minus strand of NZ_JBVHNK010000002.1, from coordinate 570,502 downwards.
CGCAGCGCAACTGCCCAAGGGCGAACAAAAGCACGATGAATTCTTCGGTGATGTTGAGGTTTACCACGGCATTCTCGATGTAGAACTGCCGCGCACCGATTCCCGCGCCTTTACGCTGGCCGTGACCTATCAGGGCTGCGCCGACAAAGGCCTGTGTTACCCGCCCGAGACCGAACGCCTGAGTATTGATGGCAGTGGCGCCGCGACCTCAGCCTGGAGCTGGCGCGAACTGGCGCTGTTTTTCCTCGCAGGTGTTGGCCTGACCTTCACCCCCTGCGTGCTGCCGATGCTGCCGATCCTCTCCGGGGTGGTCCTGCGCGGGCAGATCGGTGGTTTACGCGGCTTCAACCTGTCGCTGGCTTACGTACTGCCGATGGCCGTTTGTTTCGCCCTGCTTGGTGCGTTGATGGGAATGTTCGGCGCACAGCTCAATCTTCAGGCACGGTTGCAGTCGGCCTGGGTGCTGGTGCCGTTCGCGATGTTTTTCGCAGTGTTTGCCCTGGCCATGTTTGGCGTCTTCGAACTGAAACTGCCCTACGCCATCAGCAGCCGCCTGGACCGGATTGCCGGGCGCACCGAAGGCGGCTCACTGTGGGGCGCGGCGGTGCTGGGCGTGGTGTCGAGCCTGCTGGTCTCGCCGTGTGTATCGGCACCACTGGCCGGTGCGCTGCTGTACATCAGCGCCAGCGGCGATGCTCTGGGCGGCGGATTGAAACTGTTCATGCTCGGCTTGGGCATGGGTGCGCCGCTGTTGCTGGTGGCGACTGGCGGCGCGGCCTGGCTGCCGAAAAGCGGACCATGGCTGATCTACGTGAAAAACGCGATCGGGGTGCTGCTGCTGGGGCTGGCGATCGCTTTGCTCAGCCGGGTATTGCCGGGCCAGATCACATTGCTGTTGATCGGCTTGCTCGCAGGTGGCGTCGGGTTGTTTATGGGCGCGCTGGAATTCGTCTATAAACCGCCGAGAAAACGCCTGGGGCAATTGCTCGGGATGCTTCTGCTGTTTTATGCCCTGGTCTGCTGGTATGGCGCGTTCAGTGGCCAGACTGATCCGCTCAACCCCATTGGCCAACCGCGCATTGTCGCGGGCAACGGTCAACCGCAAATCGCCGGCAACTGGCAAACCATCATCACTCCAGCCGAATTGGACCGCGTGCTCGCCGAAGCCAAATCCTCCGGCACGCCGCTGCTACTCGACTGGTACGCCGATTGGTGCATCAGCTGCAAAGTCATCGAACACGAAGTTCTCAACGATGCCAATGTCGTCGAACGACTCAAAGGCTATCGATTGATCCGTTTCGACATCACCGCCAGCAATGCCGAACAACGGGCCCTGCTCGACCGCTACAAGCTGTTCGGTCCTCCGGCGCTGATGTTTTTTGGCAAAGATGGTGTCGAACGTGCCGATGTGCGGGTGATCGGCGAGATCAGCGCAAAAAACTTCGCCGAACGTGTTGCGAAAGCAAATGACCGGATTTAATGACCCGGTCACATATTTCGCGTAAACATCGGCCATCGTGCTGGCTATTGCATAGAACTGGACAGTCACAAAGGCTTTGCGGCATAGTCGCCGGGTTCTGACAATTTGCACACAGATGACAAAGGAGCAGCAGATGGCGACCCTATTGGTTTTACACGGCCCCAACCTGAACCTGCTCGGCACCCGGGAACCGGGCGTCTACGGTGCAACGACGCTGGCGCAGATCAATCAGGATCTGGAACAGCGGGCGCGCAATGCCGGCCACCATTTGCTCTACCTGCAAAGCAATGCCGAGTACGAATTGATCGATCGCATCCACGCTGCTCGCGGCGAAGGTGTGGACTTCATTCTGATCAATCCAGCAGCTTTTACGCATACAAGTGTCGCATTACGTGACGCGCTGCTGGCAGTGAGCATCCCATTCATCGAAGTGCATTTGTCTAACGTGCACAAACGCGAACCTTTCCGCCATCACTCTTACTTCTCCGACGTTGCGGTGGGAGTGATCTGCGGCCTTGGCGCCAGCGGTTATCGACTGGCCCTGGAGGCCGCACTAGAGCAGCTTGAAAGACAGGCAACGGCTTGAACAACAAGCGTTAAACGCCCCTGACCGACCCTTGGGAGTTGATGATTCATGGATATCCGTAAAGTTAAGAAACTGATCGAATTGCTGGAAGAGTCCGGTATCGACGAGCTCGAGATCAAGGAAGGCGAAGAGTCCGTACGCATCAGCCGTCACAGCAAGACGCCTGCTCAGCAGTACTACGCTCCCGCTCCGATGCATGCTCCGGCGCCTGCGCCTGTCGCTGCTGCTCCGGTTGCCGCGGCGGCTCCTGCAGCTCCGGCGGCCCCTGTGCTGAACGGCAACGTTGCCCGTTCGCCGATGGTCGGCACTTTCTATCGCAAATCTTCGCCGTCCTCGCCGTCCTTCGTTGAAGTCGGCCAGACCGTGAAGAAAGGCGACACTCTGTGCATCGTCGAAGCCATGAAGATGATGAACCACATCGAAGCTGAAGCCAGCGGTGTGATCGAATCCATCCTCGTCGAAGACGGCCAGCCGGTTGAGTACGACCAACCGCTGTTCACCATCGTTTGAACCGCGGAGAAACTTTGATGACTGCGAAGTTGGAAAAAGTTCTGATCGCCAACCGCGGTGAGATCGCCCTGCGGATTCTGCGTGCCTGCAAAGAGATGGGCATCAAGACTGTCGCCGTTTACTCCAAGGCCGACAAAGAGCTGATGCACCTGGGCCTGGCAGACGAATCCGTCTGCATCGGTCCGGCATCGGCCGCGCACTCTTACCTGCACATTCCGGCCATCATCGCCGCGGCTGAAGTGACCGGCGCTACCGCCATTCACCCAGGCTACGGTTTCCTTGCGGAAAACGCCGACTTTGCCGAACAGGTCGAGAACTCCGGCTTCGCGTTCATTGGCCCGAAAGCCGAGACCATTCGCCTGATGGGCGACAAGGTATCGGCCAAGCACGCCATGATCGCCGCTGGCGTTCCAACCGTTCCGGGTTCCGACGGCCCACTGCCTGAAGACGAAGAAACCGCTCTGCGCATCGGTCGCGAAGTCGGTTACCCGGTGATCATCAAAGCCGCTGGCGGCGGCGGTGGTCGCGGCATGCGTGTAGTTCACAAGGAAGAAGACCTGATCGCCTCGGCGAAACTGACCCGTTCCGAAGCGGGCGCAGCGTTCGGCAACCCGATGGTGTATCTGGAAAAATTCCTGACCAACCCACGTCACGTGGAAGTTCAGGTGCTTTCCGATGGCCAGGGCCATGCTATCCATTTGGGCGACCGCGATTGCTCGCTGCAACGTCGTCACCAGAAGGTTCTCGAAGAAGCGCCGGCACCGGGCATCGATGAGAACGCGCGCGAGGAAGTCCTCGCACGCTGTGTCAGGGCTTGTATCGACATTGGCTATCGTGGCGCTGGCACCTTCGAGTTCCTGTACGAAAACGGCCACTTCTACTTCATCGAGATGAACACTCGTGTCCAGGTAGAACACCCGGTTTCGGAAATGGTCACCGGCATCGACATCGTCAAGGAGATGCTCAGCATCGCCGCTGGCAATAAGTTGTCGTACACCCAGGATGACGTCGTTATCCGCGGTCACGCGCTGGAATGCCGGATCAACGCCGAAGACCCGAAAACCTTCATGCCTAGCCCAGGCACGGTCAAGCATTTCCACGCTCCAGGCGGCAACGGCGTTCGCGTCGATTCGCACCTGTACAGTGGCTATGCCGTTCCGCCGAACTACGATTCGTTGATCGGCAAGCTGATCACCTACGGCGCAACCCGTGACGAAGCCATGGCGCGCATGCGCAATGCGCTGGACGAAATCGTTGTCGACGGGATCAAGACCAACATCCCGCTGCACCGCGATCTGGTCCGTGATGCTGGCTTCTGCGAAGGCGGAGTCAACATCCACTACCTGGAACACAAGCTGGCTGGCGAAAAGCATTAAGCTGTGATCCATACCAACAAAGCCGCTTTCGAGCGGCTTTGTTGTTTCTGGAGGCTTCATCAAGCAACACACTCATCCCCTGTGGGAGCGGGCTTGCTCGCGAAGACGGCGGCACATCCAACATTGATGTGACTGACCGACCGCTTTCGCGAGCAAGTCGAATCGTCGCACCGCCGCTCCCACAGGCACAGTGGACTCCCACAAAACCTTCGCGCTCGCGTAAACTTGCGCGCTTCTCGCAGCCCGCTAGGCTGCAATCAATATTTTTCAAAGGTGCCCGCCATGCCTTGGCTGCAAGTCCGTCTCGCCATCAGCCCAGAACAAGCCGAAACCTACGAAGACGCTTTCCTTGAAGTGGGCGCCGTGTCGGTGACTTTCATGGACGCCGAAGATCAGCCGATTTTCGAGCCAGAACTCAATACCACCCCGCTGTGGTCGCACACGCATCTGCTGGCCTTGTTCGAAGGTGGCACCGAAGCCGCCAGCGTACTGGCCCACCTCGAGTTGCTGACCGGCAGCCCGCTGCCCGAGCACCACAGCGAAGTGATCGAAGACCAGGACTGGGAACGCAGCTGGATGGACGGTTTCCAGCCAATGCGCTTCGGTCAGCGCCTGTGGATCGTCCCGAGCTGGCACGCTGCGCCTGAGCCGGACGCGGTGAACCTGCTGCTGGACCCGGGCCTGGCGTTCGGCACCGGCACTCACCCGACCACCGCACTGTGCCTGGAATGGCTCGACGGTCAGGACCTGAAAGATTGCAACGTGCTCGACTTCGGTTGCGGCTCAGGGATTCTGGCGATTGCCGCCCTGTTGCTGGGCGCCAAGCAAGCCGTCGGCACCGACATCGACGTGCAGGCGCTGGAAGCGTCCCGCGACAATGCCGGTCGCAACAACATTGCCGACGAACTCTTCCCGCTGTATCTGCCGCAAGACCTGCCACAGGTTCAGGCCGACGTGCTGGTGGCCAACATTCTTGCCGGCCCGCTGGTTTCACTGGCGCCGCAACTCTCCAGCCTGGTCAAGCCGGGCGGTCGCTTGGCGCTGTCGGGCATCCTCGCCGAACAAGGTGAAGAAGTCGCCGCCGCCTACGCTCAGGACTTCGATCTGGACCCGATTGCCAATCGCGACGGCTGGGTACGCATTACTGGCCGTCGGCGCTAGAATGAGCGCCTGCATAAACCGGATTGCCGCATGACCGACAGCTTCGTCACCCAGTGCCCGCATTGCCAAACCAGCTTCCGCGTCAGCCATGCTCAGTTGAGCGCGGCCCGTGGAGTGGTTCGTTGCGGCTCGTGCTTGCAGGTGTTCAACGCCGCCAAGCAGTTACTCGAGCAGCGGGCCGGCAAGGAGACGGTCAAACCGGTTGCACCGGTGCCCGTCGAACCACCCGTACAGCGAGCCATCAGCCAAAAGCAATGGACCGCTGCAGAAATGGATCTGGACAGCCTGGACCTGGACGAAGAGCTCGCCCGGCTTGAACAGCGGGAAATCCAGCCAACAACGGAATTCACTCGGCCCCGCGAAGATAGCCTCAGCGCTCGCCGCGATACCACCGAGCACGATCAGGAGCCCTGGTCCGACAGCCTCTTCAGTGAATCGGCCGCCGATCGCGCACAAACCGCAGACGCGCCCACGCCAGAACCGACGATCGAGCCGAGCAAACACTCGCGCACCGAGCCTTCGCTGTCGCTGGAATCCGCGGATCTGGACGACGAGCCCGAGATACAACATCTGCGCCTGCACGACCCGCTCGACGCCCCGACCCCCTTTGGCAGCCTGTCGGCGACTCCCGATGAGGTCGACGACGACCTGCCCTCGGTCGAACCCTTGCGCAAGCGACGCGAACGCAGCGGACCGGCCTTGCGCGCGGAGGTGCTGGAGGACCTGAGCGACGACCCGTTGCAACTGGACTGGCAAAAACGTCGCTCCCCCTGGGGCCGGCGCTTTTTCTGGCTGCTGCTGATCCTGCTCGGCGCCGCCGGCCTTGCCGGCCAATACGTCGCCTACCACTTCGATGAACTGGCACGTCAGGACCAGTATCGTCCGTGGTTCCAGCAACTGTGCCCGCACATCGGCTGCACCGTTCCGTCCAAGGTCGATATTGCGAAAGTCAAAAGCAGCAACCTGGTCGTCCGCAGCCATCCGGACTTCAACGGTGCGCTGGTGGTCGATGCCATCATCTACAACCGGGCCCCTTTCTCCCAGCCCTTCCCGTTGCTGGAGTTGCGCTTTGCCGACCTCAACGGCCACCTGATCGCCAGCCGTCGCTTCAAGCCCGGCGAGTACCTCAACGGCGACCTCGAAGGCCTGGCGGAAATGCCACCACAAACGCCGATCCACATCGCGCTGGACATTCTCGATCCAGGCCCCAAAGCGGTGAACTACAGCCTGAGCTTCCATTCCCCCGAGTGAAACGCTCGAGTGTTACAGGCTTGACGGCAGTTTTCTGACTTTGACCGTTCCAACCAAACCGCTGGCGATAACAGAATAACTGTTCAGATTTTGTTCAATTCAGCCTTTATCCAGTCATCGAGAGCGGGTATCATGCCAACCCTTTTTCGAACTCTCATGATCCGGCCCCACAACAGGGAAGTCCTATGTCGGCGGTACGCATCGGTCCATATACATTGCACAACGGCTTGATTCTCGCCCCCATGGCGGGTGTCACCGATCAGCCCTTTCGTCAGCTGTGCAAGCGACTGGGCGCGGGCCTTGTAGTCTCGGAAATGGTCACCAGCGACATGAGCTTGTGGAACACCCGCAAATCGCGGATGCGCATGATCCACGAAGGCGATCCCGAGCCCCGCTCGGTACAGATCGCCGGCGGAGATGCGCAAATGCTGGCGGATGCAGCCCGGGCCAATGTCGAACTGGGCGCACAGATTATTGATATCAACATGGGCTGTCCGGCGAAGAAGGTCTGCAACAAGGCCGCCGGCTCCGCCCTGTTGAAAGATGAAGCATTGGTGACCGAGATCCTGCAGGCCGTGGTGGCCGCGGTCGATGTGCCGGTCACCCTGAAGATCCGCACCGGCTGGGACCGGGCGAACAAGAACGGCCTGACGGTGGCGAAGATCGCCGAACAGGCAGGCATTACGGCGTTGGCAGTACATGGCCGCACCCGTGCCGATCTGTATACCGGTGAAGCGGAGTACGACACCATTGCCGCGATCAAGCAGGCAGTGTCGATTCCGGTCTTCGCCAATGGCGATATCGATTCACCCGAGAAGGCCCGGTACGTGCTCGACGCGACCGGTGCCGATGGCCTGTTGGTGGGTCGGGCTGCCCAGGGGCAGCCATGGATTTTTCGTGAAATCGACCATTATCTGCGTACCGGCGAAAAACTCCCGGCACCGGAACTGATCGAGGTGGAACGTATTCTGCTTGAGCATCTGGCCGCGCTGCATGCCTTCTATGGCGACGTCATGGGCGTGCGCATAGCTCGCAAGCATGTGGGCTGGTATCTCGCAACCTTGCCGGGCGCCAGGGAGTTCCGCGCCCACTTCAATCGTTTGGAAGATACGGAAGCACAATGCGCCTACGTTCGGGCCTTCTTCGCCGAACGCTACAAGAGCCTGACAGGGGACGGAGAAGGGGTGGCTGCATGACGATGATGACCGAGACTTTAGTGAGTGGAACAACACCCGTGAGCGACAACGTGAATTTGAAACAGCACCTCAATACGCCGAGCGAAGAAGGTCAGACCCTTCGCGGGAGTGTCGAGAAGGCGCTGCACAATTATTTCGCCCACCTTGAGGGCGCTGCCGTCACGGATGTGTACAACCTGGTGCTCTCCGAAGTCGAGGCTCCCCTGCTCGAATGCGTGATGAACTACGTCAAGGGCAACCAGACCAAGGCCAGCGAGCTGCTCGGGCTGAACCGGGGCACCCTGCGCAAGAAACTCAAGCAGTACGATTTGCTGTAAGCATTCAATCAAACCAGAAAGGCGCCCGCGTAAAACCGGTCGCCTTTTTTGCTGACTCCTTTGCTTTTGATGGAAATTGAAATGACCGACCAGACTACCCGCCTGCCGATCCGCCGCGCCTTGATCAGCGTTTCCGACAAGACCGGGATCCTTGAATTCGCCAAGGAACTTGAAGCCCTGGGCGTCGAGATCCTCTCCACCGGCGGGACATTCAAGCTACTGCGCGACAACGGCGTTGCCGCAGTGGAAGTCGCGGACTACACCGGTTTCGCAGAAATGATGGACGGTCGGGTGAAAACCCTGCACCCGAAAATCCACGGCGGGATCCTCGGTCGTCGCGGTATCGACGACGCCATCATGAACGAGCACGGCATCAAGCCGATCGATCTGGTCGCGGTCAACCTGTACCCGTTTGAAGCCACCATCAACAAGCCAGGCTGCGACCTGCCGACCGCCATCGAGAACATCGACATCGGCGGCCCGACCATGGTCCGTTCGGCAGCCAAGAACCACAAAGACGTGGCCATCGTGGTGAATGCGAGCGATTACGCCAACGTCCTGGAAAGCCTCAAGGCCGGCGGCCTGACCTACGCTCAACGCTTCGACCTGATGCTCAAGGCCTTCGAACACACCGCCGCCTACGACGGCATGATCGCCAACTACATGGGCACTGTGAACCAAACGGCTGAAACACTCAGCACCGAAGCTCGCAGCGAATTCCCGCGCACCTTCAACAGCCAGTTCATCAAGGCTCAGGAAATGCGCTACGGCGAGAACCCGCACCAGAGCGCGGCGTTCTACGTTGAAGCCAAGCCTGCCGAAGTCGGCATCGCCACCGCGACCCAACTGCAAGGCAAAGAGCTGTCGTTCAACAACGTGGCCGACACCGACGCCGCGCTGGAATGTGTGAAGAGCTTTGTCAAACCGGCCTGCGTGATCGTCAAGCACGCCAACCCGTGCGGCGTGGCCGTAAGCCCGGACGCAGAAGGCGGCATCCGTCAGGCCTATGAACTGGCCTACGCCACTGACACCGAGTCGGCGTTCGGCGGCATCATCGCGTTCAACCGCGAACTGGATGCTGAAACCGCCAAGGCCATCGTCGAGCGTCAGTTCGTCGAAGTGATCATCGCCCCGTCCGTCAGTGAAGAAGCTCGCGCCATCGTCGCTGCAAAAGCCAACGTACGCCTGCTGGCCTGTGGCGAGTGGTCGGCTGATCGCGCTCCGGCCTGGGACTACAAACGCGTCAATGGCGGTTTGCTGGTGCAGAGCCGCGACATCGGCATGATCGGCAGCGAAGACCTGAAAGTGGTAACCAAGCGCGCCCCGACCGAACAGGAAATCAACGACCTGATCTTCGCCTGGAAAGTCGCCAAGTACGTGAAGTCCAACGCCATCGTTTACGCCAAGAACCGTCAGACCATCGGTGTCGGCGCCGGCCAGATGAGCCGCGTGAACTCCGCACGTATCGCCGCGATCAAGGCCGAACACGCCGGTTTGCAGGTGGCAGGCTCGGTGATGGCCTCCGACGCCTTTTTCCCGTTCCGCGATGGTCTGGACAATGCGGCCAAGGTCGGTATCACTGCGGTGATTCAGCCAGGTGGCTCGATGCGTGATAACGAAGTGATTGCTGCTGCTGATGAAGCCGGCATCGCCATGGTGTTCACCGGCATGCGCCACTTCCGTCACTAATAAGACAACGGCCGCACTGAACCCGGCATCTGCTGCGTTGGAGCCGACCTCGATGATGCTCATTGCCAAAAGGCAACTCCGCTCATCGAGGTCGACTCCGCCTTGCATCTACCGGCTTCAGTGCGACCTCCTACGGCGTGAAGCGCTTTAGGTTCTAAAACAGAATTAGCGTCATCCGAGGTTTTTTGAAATGAATGTTTTGATCATTGGCAGCGGTGGCCGTGAACACGCTCTGGCCTGGAAAGTGGCTCAGGATCCGCGTGTGCAGAAAGTTTTCGTTGCCCCGGGCAACGCCGGCACGGCCATTGAAGCCAAGTGCGAGAACGTCGCTATCGACGTGCTGGCGCTTGAGCAACTGGCTGATTTTGCCGAGAAGAACGTTTCCCTGACCATCGTCGGCCCGGAAGTGCCGCTGGTCGCCGGAGTCGTCGATCTGTTTCGCGCCCGTGGCCTGGATTGCTTCGGCCCAACTGCGGGTGCCGCGCAACTGGAAGGTTCGAAAGCCTTCACCAAAGACTTCCTGGCTCGTCACAAGATCCCGACCGCCGACTACCAGAACTTCACCGAGATCGAGCCAGCCCTGGCTTATCTGCGTGAAAAAGGCGCACCGATCGTAATCAAGGCCGATGGCCTGGCCGCCGGTAAAGGCGTAATCGTGGCCATGACCTTGAGCGAAGCCGAAGACGCAGTGCGCGACATGCTCGCCGGCAACGCGTTTGGCGACGCCGGCTCCCGCGTGGTGATCGAAGAGTTCCTGGACGGCGAAGAAGCCAGTTTCATCGTCATGGTCGACGGCAAGAACGTACTGCCGATGGCCACCAGCCAGGACCACAAACGCGTCGGCGACGGCGATACCGGTCCGAACACCGGTGGCATGGGTGCTTACTCCCCGGCTCCGGTCGTCACAGCCGAAGTCCATCAGCGGGTCATGGACCTGGTGATCTGGCCGACCGTGCGTGGCATGGCCGAGGAAGGCAACGTTTACACCGGCTTCCTCTATGCCGGCCTGATGATCGACAAGGCTGGTAACCCAAAAGTTATCGAGTTCAACTGCCGTTTCGGCGATCCTGAGACCCAACCGGTAATGCTGCGTTTGCAGTCGAGCCTGGTGTTGCTGGTCGAGGCGGCCCTGGCGCAAGCGCTGGACAAGGTCGAAGCGCAATGGGATCCACGTCCAAGCGTCGGCATTGTATTGGCCGCTGGCGGATACCCGGGTGACTACGCCAAAGGCGTTGCCATCAACGGCCTGGATGCAGCCGCGACACTGGAAGGCAAAGTTTTCCATGCCGGTACTGCGCTCAAGGATGGTCAAGTGGTGACCGCCGGTGGTCGAGTGCTGTGCGCTACCGCCATGGGCACCAGCGTCGATGCAGCCCAGCAGCAGGCTTACAAACTGGCGGCTAAAATCGACTGGGAAGGCTGCTTCTACCGCAAGGACATTGGCTACCGCGCCATTGCCCGCGAGCGTGGCGAAAATCAGGAATAAGCCATCCGTTCGGCCAGGCAAGGGCTTGCGGCCCTTGCCTGACTATTCCGGCGCCGCGCATAGTTATACTCTGGCATTAACCTACGAAGGGATTTCGCCGTGCGCTGGCTCAGGATTGCCATAGGCTTCACCGTCACTCTGCTGACCTTGCTCTGCATGCTCCCGGCCCAGGCCGCGCAAGGCAGTGGCTGGGCAGTATTGCTCGACGAACAGGGCGATCTGCAGCTGAGCGACATCCGCTCCAGCCGCTACACCAATCAATTCAGCCCCATCGAACTCGACCGCCTCACCGCGGCCGCGCCCGATGGCGCGCTATGGCTGCGTTTCAGGCTCGCGCCCGGCAAGCATGAACAGTTGCTGCGAGTGTTCGCACCAGACCTGTCGCACCTCAATCTGTATGTGCTCGACGGCGACCAGTTGATCGATCAATTGAATACCGGTACCGGGCAGCTCCAGGCTAAGCGCCCCCTCCCCAGCAGCGACTTCATGTTGCCGCTGCCACAAAGCGACAAAACCCTCGACGTCTACCTGCGGCTGGTTTCCGAACACCAGTTTCGGCCGTACATCACCCTGCAATCGGCGGTCATGACCGCGGCCACTCAGTACCAGACGCTGATCTACGGCTTGCTCTTTGGCTGCCTCGGGATGCTGATCCTGCATAACCTGACCCGTTACATCTACACCCGCTCGCGCAGCAGCCTCTGGCTGGCAGCATGCGAAGGGCTGCTGATGCTCAGCCTGGTGTTGCTACTGAACCTGGCCCGGCCATGGTTGCCGAACTGGTCCGCCGTGCAGACACCCGGTGCCTACCTCGCCTTGCTGATGACCGCGCCTTGCGGTCTGATGTTCGCCTACCGTTTCTTCGCCCCGCTCGGCCCTCACCCGCTGAACAAACTGCTGCTGGGGGACATCCTGTTCATCATGGTCTGCGGCCTGCTGTTGCTGTTCGTCAACACACTGCCACTGAACCTGATCACGTATGGGCTGGTTGCTCTGGCCGGTCTGAGCATGTTGTTCGTCAGTGCCCATCACTGGCAAAAAGGTTATCGCCCGGCGCGCCTGTTCGTGGCGGCCATGGTGGTATTCAACCTCGGCACATTGATTATCCTGCCGGCACTGCAGGGGCTGACCCTTGTCGCGCCGCAAGGCCTGATCATTATTCTTCTGGTGTTTATTTGCATCAGTGGCCTGTTGATGAGTATTGCCCTGGGCGAGCGACAGCGAAGCATTACCGAAGACCGTTTCAGCGTCAGTCGCGATCTGGCCGCCAGCAACGCCGAGATCAACGCCAAAGCCGAGTTTCTGGCGAAGATCAGCCACGAAATCCGCACCCCGATGAATGGCGTGTTGGGCATGACCGAACTCCTGCTGGGCACACCACTGTCGGTCAAGCAGCGCGACTATGTGCAGACCATCCACAGCGCCGGCAACGAGCTGCTGACACTGATCAACGAAATTCTCGACATCTCCAAACTTGAGTCCGGGCAGATCGAACTGGACGACGTGCAGTTCGACCTCAACGCCCTGATCGAAGACTGCCTGAGCATCTTCCGCGCCAAGGCCGAACAGCAGAACGTCGAGCTGATCAGCTTTATCCAGCCGCAGGTACCACGCGTCATCAGCGGAGATCCGACACGCCTGCGCCAGACCTTGCTGAGCCTGCTGGAAAACGCCCTGAAGAAAACCGACGAAGGCGAGATCCTGATCGTCGTTGCCCTGGATGAACGCAGCGCCAAACCTCGACTGCGCATCGCGGTGCAGGACAGCGGCCAGCCGATGGAGGCGGAAGAACGCGACGCGTTGATGCATGCCGAACTGCACAGCAAGCACTTCCTCTCGGCCACCAGCCTGGGGGGCAATCTAGGGCTGGTGATTGCCCGTCAGCTGATCCGTTTGATGCAGGGTGAATTCGGTATCAAGAGCGGCGCCAACCAGGGCAGCACATTGTGGCTGACCCTGCCCCTGGACCCGGACCGTCTCGAACATCCGACCTCGGACCTGGACAGCCCGCTGCAAGGCGCACGCGTTCTGGTCGTGGACGACAACGACACCTGTCGCAAGGTGTTGGTGCAGCAGTGCAGCGCCTGGGGCCTGAATGTCAGCGCCGTGCCATCCGGCAAGGAGGCCCTGGCGTTGCTGCGCACCAAGGCTCACCTGCGCGATTACTTCGACGTGGTCCTGCTGGACCAGAACATGCCCGGCATGACCGGCATGCAACTGGCCGCCAAGATCAAGGAAGACCCGAGCCTGAACCATGACATTCTGCTGATCATGCTCACCGGCATCAGCAATGCCCCGAGCAAGATCATCGCGCGTAATTCCGGGATCAAGCGCATTCTCGCCAAACCGGTGGCCGGCTATACCCTCAAGACCACGTTGGCGGACGAGCTGAATCAGCGCAACAAAGGCCTCTCGGTCTCGCAGCAGCTACCCACCGGCCCTACCCTTCCGGTCAAGGTGCCCAGCGATTTCCGCATCCTGGTGGCCGAAGACAACAGCATCTCGACCAAGGTCATACGCGGCATGCTGGGCAAACTTAATCTGCAACCGGACACCGCCAGCAATGGCGAAGAAGCCCTGGTGGCGATGAAGGCCCAGCGCTATGACCTGGTGCTGATGGACTGTGAAATGCCAATCCTCGACGGCTTCTCCGCCACCCAGCAACTGCGTGCCTGGGAAGTCGGTAACCAGCGGATTCGCACCCCCGTGGTGGCCTTGACCGCACACATCCTCGCCGAGCATAAAGAGCGCGCGCGTCAGGCTGGCATGGATGGGCACATGGCCAAACCGGTCGAGCTGTCGCAGTTGCGCGACCTGATCGAGCATTGGGTTGCCCAGCGTGATCAGCAAAACCGGGCAGCGGTTCAGACCTCCTGAGCCGACAGACTCCATAGCGCCTGATAGACTCCCCCCTCGACTTCCCTCGCCAGTGAGCTTGTCCCATGCTCCACGTGTTGTTCAGCGTTTACCTGAAGATGCTGGTGCTCTACAGCCCGTTCTTCGTGTTGTCCTGCTTCATCAGTCTGACCCGCGGTTATTCGCGCAAGGAACAACGTCGTCTGGCCTGGAAAGTGGCGATTGCCACTCTGGTTTCCAGCGTCTTGCTGTACCTGTTCGGGCGGGTGATCTTTGACGTGTTCGGCATTACCGTGGATGCATTCCGTATCGGTGCCGGCAGTGTGCTGTTCATCTCGGCGCTGGGCATGGCCCAGGGCAAGTCGGTGGTGCAGACCGACAATGTGCAGCAAGACGTGACCATCGTCCCGCTGACCATTCCGCTGACAGTCGGCCCCGGCACCATCGGCGCCTTGCTGGTGATGGGTGTGAGCCAGCCGCACTGGGACGACAAGCTCACAGCGATTCTCAGTATTGCGCTGGCCAGTTTCACAGTCGGCGTAGTGCTATATCTGTCGAACCGTATCGAACGGATTCTCGGTGACCAAGGCCTGCAGATTGTCAGCCGCTTGATGGGCCTGTTCGTCTGCGCCTTGGCCGCGCAGATCATTTTCACCGGGGTCAAAGGGTATCTGGTGCCCTGAGTCACCACCTGCTTGCCTCCTCCAAACGATCCAGGGGAGGTAAAAGACGACCCCATATGGGGTCGTCATCCTTACAGTTGATCAATGCGCCCGGAGTGGGATTGCCGTTGCGAGCCCAGCCACTGCACAACGTTCTCTGCATTCTCCTCATAGCTCTTGATGTTCAATCGGGCATTGACAAAACCAGTTTTCACGCGCCCTTGCACTCGGGCCGGATCGAAAACATGATCAATGAGGTTCGGCCCCACGTCCTCAACAGTCTTGAAAAGCACCGTAGCCATTGTAAGAAGCCCCTCTTTGTCAACGATACCTAATTGCATCTTGATATGAGCTTGCTCTTTCATCACCGCATGATCACGGAAAACTCCGGCAAGTGGTGTACTTTCCGGCATCGCAGAAAGCTGCTTGGAAGCGATATCCAAGAAATCTTTCTGCGCACCTGAAAGGTGCTTTCCAAGAATGCACAGCAATCTATTTGTGAGGTTGAATCGACCGCTGTCGGCAGGTAATGACATTTCCTGCTGTTCGTGCAAACTCCAGCCACAAGATCCCAAAGACTCCTTGAAGACATCCTGCCATTCCACAGTCGTCGGGCTTTCGCAAAAGTCTTCGTCTGCGCAAAGCTGGGAAAAAAGAATCGAATCCTGCACGCTCTGCTTTAAAGGCTCCGACAATGATCGGGACAGCAACAAAATACTGCACGTGCTTATATAAATTGAATATTCCATTCAACTCTCCAAAAAGAAATCAGCACTTTTCGCTTCAAAACTCATGCAGTCCTACGACGACTAAACCTTTGTTTAAGCACTTCCTTCCGATGCGTACCAAGATATTCTTCAATGTCACTTCTGAACTCCTCATATCGAGCAGGATTAAACGTGATGAACGACTTCCCTCGAAAAATTTCCAGCGCCGAAGACTGCCAGTTTACAAAGAGGACGCCGCCGTTGTGCGAAGACCCTGTTTGCCTTACTGATGCAGACGAGGCAACTAGAATACCGTTTTCCAATTGTTCGCATGGAATGACCGACAATCGCGCACCTTCAGGTATTTTTACCTCGCTATTAAAAAGATTTAAGGTTTTCGTATCGTCCTTCAAACCACCCACTGTGGTGTCTATTACTCCACCAAGCACAGAGGCTGCCGGCAAACTGGCCTTCACACCGTCCAGTATTCCTTTAACGATGTCTTTAATTACATAGTCCATGTCGACGCGCAGAGACCTACTGGAGTATTGAGTGTAACCATCATCGGCGATGAAACACCCAAGATCCCTTAAACATCCAACAAACTCGCCATACCATGGTTGAGTATTCTTGCCGTTGGGAAACTCGTAATTGGCCTCCATAATGGCCATTGTCATCACGTTCTCTATGATCGCCATATTGTTGAGCGACATACCCTTGCCATAACCCACTAGCGCATCGCCCAGCATCACCGCATCCAGTTCCTTTGTCGGATTGTCAGTTAGCTGCACGGCCAGCGCACGTGGACGCAGCCCAGCGGGGGCCTGCGCCTTACGCTTACTAACACGGGCCTTTACCAACTCAACGCTTTGCGCAACGCTTACTACACTTTCAAAATTGCTCATACTTAATCCTTTTTATCAAATTGACCGCTCCTGCGGACTAACACCAATCTAATTCATCACGTTCTCATACAACACCCCTAACCGATTACTGAATATGTGCGCGCAAAACGCCCCCACATACTCAACTAACAATCGGACACACACACCAAGAACAAACGACTTTTAAACTTTCGGAAAGCGCTGTATTCATGCAACTCAAACAATGCAACCCCGCACACACAAATCAAACTTAACTCTGACGAGACTTTACACATGAACGAGCTACTCTCCGGACTGGTAACCGGCCCGACTCTGACTTCTTACGTTAAAACAATGTCCTTGCGCGACCACGATGATTTGGCAGACATCCAGAATATAGCAACCAAGTATGCCGACGAATCGAAATACCGTTATGCCGACTCAGGTGACTGGTTTACGGACTACCTACAAGCAATGGACAACTTTGGCTGGATCATGAATGGAGATGTTAATGAACTTACATTTAACGACGTAACCATGTCTTTAGCAGACTACATTGTATGGATGATCAAGGACCCCGTAGAAAAAAACGCCATGATCGATACGTTCGACTCCTTGAAGTTCAATAGCCCTGCACTCCTATCGCTGGGCGAAGAAAGCGGGGAAGGTCAAACCTTACAAGTTCTGCCCGTCAAGTATAATTCACGAGGCAACCTTTCTATAATGATCATTCAAGTGCAGTTGTTTTCCGAAACAAAAAATGGCAATTTTTTATTCTGGAACTGGGAAAATCGATCAGCAAAAATAGTTCGCCGGACTGCACATCTAATATTAAATCGAGAAAAACTCGAGCATTGGAGACCAACACTCAACGAGTTTATCAATAAGTTCCGTATGTCGCGATTTGCCTTGAGGAAAAGGAACGCAGTCATTGAGTCCCTTTGAAATTGCCCCACGGCTTGAGGTTGTCCCACTGCGCACACTTGCCGTGCAATATTTAGGGCAGCTCTCGCCCGAGCAATGATTTTTGTAAAAGGCAAACCAGAACTGGCGACTACCTGCAGCGTCGTACTCCAGCTTCAGCGCAACTTCAAAATGGTTCGGGTTCGATTACTCGGCGCTGCCATTTTCTGCCATTCACACACTGAACAGCGCCCAATGTGTGAATGGCTTTCAGAATTTAACTGTCTACAGTTTCAACTTTTCCGACCGGCAAAAGCTTATTGAGCAATACACTATTCGAGGTGTCCTTTCTGGCGAGCAGGGCCCTGACCAGGGTCGCCACCGCAAAGGATTGAAAGTCGCCCACTGCCAGAAACACATCTCCACGCAGGGCTGGATCCAGCGCAAATACCTGACGAAAGATCAGACTGTGTCCGCTGTCGGAATCAACAATCACCAAATGCTCATCGACCCGGCTCACCCATAGTTGATCCGCAACCACAACATCCCAGATCAATTTTCCTGGAACCGAAGGCGGGTGATCGAGTGAATAGCGGCAATCGACGATGACCGATTCAAGCTTCAACCACGCCGCCTTCGACAGCCGGTAACTTACCGCTCCTTGTCCCATGCGCAGGATCAGGGTCGTGACATTGTCCGGCATCAGCGGCAAAACATCGTCGACCTTCATGTGACCTTCAATGACCATGACCTCGGCACTACGCTGGACATAACTGAGTGGCCCCGCATGCCCCATGTTCGGATAAGTCAGCAGCAGTCCTTCCTTGTCCTCATGAAGCAACACGTTAGTTTGCCGTTGCGTTCCCAACAACTCGAAGGGCTCCGCAATCGCAGCCTTTGGTACCCGAATAACACGTTTGGTCTGAGCCACGAACCACATCCAGCTACCGGGCTCCTCCACCGACAGGAGCGCGGTATGAGGCTGGCTATCCGTCAATTGTTTGAGGCCCTCGGACATTCGGGCCTCCTGAGTCACGACCCACTCACGGGTGACTCCGATGACCAATGCCGGTTCTTGATAATGCAGCGCGACCACCACGCCTTCGAATGTTATGCCACGCAGTCCCGCCCCTTCGACTGTCACGTCGGTAAACTGCCAAGTCGCCCATTCGCGCTCCGCGGCGGGCAGCGCGTCAGCCAATAGCAAACGCGAGCCCTGACCAAATGCGCCTTCAAGCTTCTGCGGGTCGATAAAGGCCTGGCGATAGATTTCTCCGTTTGAAACATCGAACAGCCAGACCGCACGGTTATCCGGAGTAACGCACAATAAGCGCAGTTCCTTTCCAGGTTCCGGATCCGCCAGTAACAGGCGATCGTCCACATACCAGGCAGACAACCTGGCGCCGCTGCTAAAGTTGGTTAGCCCCGCAATGGAGAAATGCGCAACCGGGTACTGCCTGGCCACCGCGTCCAATGCCAACCACCAGTGCACTCGATTCTTCAGCCAGTCCTCGGTCAGCCCTCCCAGTTGCAAATGGCCCTGGGCCGTTACCTGGAAGAACAGACCCATATCGGTCAGCACCAGGTATCCCTGTTGAAGCGCCACAACGTTCGCCAGGCCCTCGGGATTGATCAACTCTACGGACCACTGATTTTTGCCCGCCATAGATGATCGCTGATGACGGCAGAGGCGATTGTAAGGCTTGTCATAAATCACAAACACCTCGCTCTCGCTACCGGCAGGGGCGATAAGGGTGAAACCACTCAGCGGCTTAAGGGCAGGTGGCCAAACTGTGTCATGGCCGGAACGAGGAGATGGGCGGATGATCAATCGGTCACTGGTGCGGACCCATGCCATATCCCACCAGCTGAAATGATCTTGCCTCCAGCAAATCGACACAAAGGGTGCGAGCTGCCAATCAATGGTGATGTCTGCCGCTTGCCGGGGGGGCGGAAACTTATAAAAGTCGCCCAACACCTGAACCCAGTCGCCCAGCGTGTCGCTCGCCTTGAAGACTGTCGCAAGATCCGGCCTCTTGTCATGGGTAACCGAGCTCAGGAACAGTTGTCCGTCTTGGATCAGGTAGGTCATAACATCGATCGGCCGGTCCGTGCGGGTTATCTCTTGAACAACCTCGATCACCCCGTGCACGTCTGCCACGAAGCTCGTAATGGCGATATCGTCTCCGATCGGCAGCAGTAACCGATAGCGATGGCTGATCAGGCCGGTGATCGCGTCGACTTGCCAGATCTCGTAACCCTGCGGGTGATAGAAATACGCATAACCTTCCACCACCGCCCCCAACAGTGCTTCATCGGCCAACAGCACGTCCTCGTCGCGGATGTACAGGAAGCGGTCTTCAGTTGCGTCATACCAGGCCGTCGTATAGCGGGGTTCGTCAGGTCGCTCGAACGGGATCAAATACTGGTGAACCGGCGTATAGGGCATCGCCAGACGATGCTCATGGGCCAGAGCCTTGAAGTGATCCTGCAACGCCCGTGCATGCATGCCTTGGGGAACGTCCTGCTCGACCAGGGACAGTTGTTGTTTGTCGTATTCGACTCTGAACACCTGATTATCGGCAATCTTGATCAGGAATATGTGCCGACCTGTACCCATGCGCTCCACCTTGATGGTGCCGATATTGAGTTCCCCGAAACGCCCCACCCGAACATCGCTTTCACTGGCCCAAGTCGCCACCAGCATCCATTGCATGGACTGCAGACTCGGCGACTCGAGCTTCAGGCTCACCCCCGGATTGAGAAACAACGTGCATGGAGCGCCGGCACCCTCGATCCGATAGGTGATCATGTCGTGCCAAGGCTTTGGTATATCCGCAACGTAGAGCGATCGCGTCGTGCTATCCAGCCGCACAGTGACAGTAGTTGCCTCGTAGACCGGATAGAGTTTGTAAAGGATGAAGGGAAAGGGAGTATGTGCAGACAGGTAAAACTGTTGATTGCCTTGCGCGTCGTACTCCAGGCTCCTTAGTACATCGAACACCGGATCCGGCTTTCCGGTCATGAGTTCTGACCCAAGCGCAAACCCGTTCAATCCCTCCACCCAGGGACCAAACAAAGGTACTGTCGGAACGCTGCCGAGTTGATACTCGTAGCCGTAGTAGCACTTGGGAGTACAGGGCAACAGCCAGCCGCGCTCCGGCACAACACCGCTATCGCTGTCGAGCGCTTCAAATGTCGGCAGTTTTACCCGACTGGGCAGCCTCATGCCTTTACGAATATCGATTGCCTGAGCTCTTTTGCCATCAGACTCCGGCAGGTGCAGATTACTGGGGCGCGAACTGCGAAACAGCGCCTGACTGCCGAACTCGATGACTCCGCTGCGCAGATCCAGGGTATGGACAACGCTTTGCGGCATGATTGAAACAATGCCCCTTTCACGTGTGCAAGCCTGTGGGCTATAGGCGATCTTGAACTTATTGAACGTTTCGGCAACAGCTCTGGCCTGATCCTGGATCTGCCCCAAATTACTGGCAATGGCCGTGACACCGAACCCCACCCCGACCAATGGGACGGCAAGGGCACCCGCGAAAGCTCCCGCCGTGCCCCCGGCAAGAAAACCAGCTCCATTCAAAGCCAGGCCACCCAGATCAAACGTCAACTGGGTAGTGACTCGCGCGCGCTGCTCCTGGTTTTCAGCATTTGCCAGCTCGTAAATATCGAATCCAACATTGGCCAGCCCCAGCACCGCGCCTACTCCCTCGTTGGCGATATGCTCCAGGGCCTCACTCACGACCGGAGCGCAGGTACGGGCAATGACTTTATCTTCCGCCAGGGCCTGGCGTACCAGTTTGACAAGACCGACGACGTCAACCGCGTTGCCGTGAAGCAGTTGCGTGTAATTGAGGTAAGCGTGCAACCGAACGGCGGTCGTCAATGGTTTTCCAGCACCTTCCTGCCCCCGTAGTGCATTCATCAAGGCTTGTATGGTGAAACCTGCATTGAGCGTATGAATGCTGCCAGCCTCGGTCGGCTCCATTTCATTGACCGGACGCTGGGACTTGGTCGCCAAAGCTGCGAACGTTTCCGAGAGAAAATTCTTGATTCGCAGGAAACGTTGATCGTCAGTGGTGACACGAACCGGATGCTCCGGGTCCTTGGGGTCTATCAGGGTCAACCGATAGTCCCCGCTCGGGGTTATTTCCAGTGTTTCAAACAACGGCACCAGCTCCGGTGCCAACTGATTGTTCTGTTTAAGCAGGGCCGTCGCCTGCTCGATCTGCTGACCCAACCAATGACTGTCCAGTTGCAGCAGACAGCTGCCGAGCCTGGAATTGTTCATCAACGACTGCCCTCGGGCACTGGCCAGACGCTGCCCGACAGGGCGTTGCAGCTGTCCCGGCAATGTGCCGGGCTGTAGCAATTGCGAGACCCGGGTTCCGCCAGGCAATACCACCCCCCTCACCCGCGCGCCGTCCAGTTCAATCAGATCGAAGGCTGGATGCGTCGCATCGCCATAGGCTGTGTAATGTCTGGCCATTTCCTGGCCAAGAAAGAACTGTTCCAGCGCCTGCCTGAACAGCGTCGAATCCTCGAACTCGAATACACCAAAATTCGGATCGTAAAAGTGATAAGTGCTGCGCTCGCCATCAATGGTTTTGGCCACCAGCATGGCGTGATTATCGGAGTTGAGCATCAGCGTACTGGTGGCTGTTCTGGCTTGCAGAATATCCACGACTTGATTCAGATCAGAGCGCGCCAGCGCGCTGCCCACCTCACTGAGCTGTACACCGCGCAACGCCTCCAGGCTGTGTAGAAAGCTCGCTGAATCACTCCCTTGCGGTTCGATAACTCCCAGATAGAATCGCTCGCGCAGGGTGTTGGCCGCGGCCTTTCCCTCTGACAAGGCTGCCGCCATCACCAGGGTCAGTGGATAACAACGCCCACCCACCGGGTCACCGGCGCCCTGCAGGAGTAAATCCTGCGGTACAAGCTTGATGGTGCCAGCTTCAAAACTGTCCAGAACAACACCGACACGCTCGACAATCCGGTCACGGTATTCAAGTTTCGCCAGCTGTTGGATTCTAGCGACCTGCTTGCCCCATTGGCGCAACGTCAAAGGTTGTTCCAACGTGTTTTTCTTCAGCCCCAGGGCGGTTTCGGAATGCGCCGGCGGATGATCGGCCGGGCTGGCAAGCCCTGCCAGAAACGCCGGAGCCTGGCGTTGGTAAAGCGCGTGTTCGATCGTTGCGTAGCGGCCCGCAGTCCCCAGTTCCGTGAGGCTGTTGGCCAGGTTATCCAGCTGCGGACGAACCGCTTCGAAGCTGCGATTATCCAGAGTTTGTGCGCCGGTCAAAGCGCCGAGCAACAGACGTTGCAAGGGGCTCAACTGGCCGACGTCGACAGTTCCCTTGGCGAGTCTGCTCAAGAGTTCATCAATCGACAACTGTTGCGTCTGCGGATCGCTCAACGACGCAGGCGGCAGCGCATCGATGCTTTGGGCGAGGATCGACTGACGCTCATCAAAGCTCAGTGGTACGACCCTGTTGAAGGTCACCGTGCCGTTATGACCGCGATTCATCATCCGCATGAACGGCTCACCCAGCTCATCAGCCAGATGTTGCAACAGGTCGGTGGACAGCACATGGCGCCCCTCGATCACCGGCCAGCCTTCCTCGAAGTCGATGGTGCGGTATTTGAGCAACTGCGCCAGATCACCTGCGTAACGGGCATTGTATCGGCCCTCTTGCCAGCGGCTTTTCTCGTTGCTCAGCCATTGCCTGGTATTACTTTCATTCTCTTTCCAGGAGTGATCCAGTTCCTCCTCCGTCGCCCGGTTGACGGTGGCGATGGCCGGGATGGCGACTTCCGCTCGCCACGCTTCGGCGGTTCGAGGCGTAAAGCGTGCCTTTTCATAGTCCGCCATCCCCTCGCGCATGGCCGCAGGGCCGGTCAGGTAGATCGTCACTTCACTTTGGGGGCGGATCCCGTCGCTGTAGTAGGTTGCGGCCGCCTGAACCAGAAAAAATACGGCCAGCTCTTCTTCCATCGACAGCTTGTCTAAAGCACCGAAAACCTTTGTCGCAACCTGCTTCGCCAGACCACTCATGGCCTCGACATCAATGAGGGCAATGTTTTTCTCATCGGCCAGGCGGGCGGTGGCATCGACGATTTTATAATTGAGTCTGAAACGCTCGAGCACGGTTTTAAGCGTTTTTGAGCCGGGGTGGGCCATCAGGAACGCGTTGCTCAAACTACTTTGTTCGGCGACGGCGCGTAGCCCGTCAGGTTGAACCAGACGTTCTACCGGGGGGCGAAAAACGCGGTTCAGCTTGGGTCGGCTGTCAGCGAAACGCACGAGTGCCTCGCGGTGTTCCAGTGGAATTTGCTCGAAGTAGCTGGTGTATTGACTGCGTAGCGCCTGACGACCGGGCATCCACTCGGGATTGCGGTCAAGTATCAATTGCAGCACGCCCAGGCGCGCGTCGGTCTTGAATGCACTAATGTCCACCTCGCCGAGCATCTCCAACAGCGGCGGCAAGTTATCAACATCGGCATAACTGCCGCCCTCAGCGAACAAAGCCTCGACGCGCACGACATCAGAGGCCGCCGCAAAGTTGCCCCGCAGACTGATCTCCCGCTCGTAAATATCCTGCAGCTGCAGCGGCGCTTCGCCAATGGCAAGATCGCGCAGTGCCAGAGCACCTTGGGCCAATGCCATCAGGCTGTCCCGGTTGTTATTCCTCAGGGCAATCAGATTCGCTTCATCCTGGCCATAGGCCCGAACCAGTAAATCAATTCTGGCGTCATCGGCGCTGCCGCCATTTTCCACTGTCTGTGTAATATGCGCATGCATTTGCTGCTTCAGAACGATGGCGCGCTCTTCATAGTGGTTGCCCAGGTCAACCGCATCGACACTGGCTTGCCCGCCATTGAGCATGGCGTCGGCCTTGGCGGCCTCGACAATGATCCGGTTGGTTTCATAGGCCAGCAACGCGTCGCTGTCGTACCAGAGATTGAGGTGGTAGCCGTCTGCGACCATCACCTGCTTCCAGATATTGATGTAGTCGCGCTGAATCGCCCCGACGCCGCCACCAAGCCAGACAAAATGCAGTTTTTTTGGCACCTCGGTGGCGGGTAACTTCTGCTGTTCGAGGCTATTGTGCAAACGCGCCTCGAACCCCTCCACTCGGTTGTAGATATCCGCCAAATCAGGAGCCCCAGCGCCGTCAGGACTCATAGGCTGCTCCGACTCTGCCGCACGGCGCCTCCGGTTACCTCCCTCCAGGGCCCCTAAAGCTTGCTTGAGCAGACCCAAAGGCTCCAACAGTTGCGGAGAATCCTGCAAACCAATACAACCGTTGTAATAACGGAACACCGCTTCATATTGGGCGGAGCCCTTGTGCGATATCAATGCCTGTTCAAGGTCCATCGGCTTGAACAAATCCATAAAATTGACGTAGCCACCCGTAAACGAGAACGTAGACTCATTCATAAATAACACTTCCATTTATCGTATATAAACAGTCGGAATCGACACTAGACAATAATGTTTCCACCCTCGCGCTAAAACACTCGAAATGAATCACCCACTTCAAGTAGAACAACGGGAGGAGCCGTCACTCAGGACGGACACCGAAAAACTCACACCCTGAAACGCTACATAAGTTATTTAAAACCAATCCACACTAACAAAGTGCAAAATAAAATTAACCCGCCGCTCGACGCCATTCAACCAACAAGAAATTCAATTAATGTCAGAACAAACATCACACCCGATGTTACAGACTCACGCACTCTGGCTCGCTCACTTATGATCCATAAGTTAGAACATCGGAAAACTCTTTATAAATCCTGACCCAATAACAACTGCCTGAACTCGTGATCTGTCGCACTCTGAAAAACACAGACATCCGAGTAGAACTTCCTACAATGCAAGATCCAAGTTCTTCCAGGCAGACAGCAAGAATCCCATGCAAATAACCGAACAGGCTTACACGCACAGATGCCGAAACAATCGAGTGCAATAATGGGACTCAGGTAATGAAGGCGGCCCGAGCGGGCCGCCAAGGCTCAGCAGAGGGGTTTGCTGCCATACCAGCGCGGTGTGTAGACCCATTCACCACCTTCGGCGCGTGGGAACACGCAGGTGGTGGACGAGCCGATCAGCACCATGGTGCGCATGTCCACTTGCTCAGGCGTGAGCGCACCGAGTGTGGTGACCCGCAGCGTCTGGCCGGGCCGGCCGATATCACGGCCCAGAACCACCGGGGTTTGCGGCGTACGGTGTTGTGCGACGATTTCCAGAGCACGACCCAACTGCCACGGCCGAGAACGGGATATCGGGTTATAGAAGGCCAACGCCAGATCGGCTTCGGCGGCCAGGTCCAGACGCTTCTCGATGATCGACCACGGCTTGAGGTTGTCCGACAGCGACATCAC
Source organism: Pseudomonas sp. PME37.24/025 (assembly GCF_055556615.1). Lineage (NCBI taxonomy): Bacteria > Pseudomonadati > Pseudomonadota > Gammaproteobacteria > Pseudomonadales > Pseudomonadaceae > Pseudomonas > Pseudomonas sp. PME37.24/025. Next base: position 545,056 of record NZ_JBVHNK010000002.1, on the reverse strand, counting down.
GCAGAAGTCATGCCCCAACGGCGCACCGGCCTGAGCGGCGGTCGCCAGCGAAGCAGAAACCCCCGGAAGAATCTCCAGATCGACGCTATGCCAGGCCGGCTCACTCGACTCGTGCAAGGCTTCCAGCACAGCAGCGGCCATGGCGAACACGCCAGGGTCACCGGACGAGACCACAATCACCGAGCGCCCTTGGGCCGCCAGTTCGAAGGCGTGACGGGCACGCTGCATCTCTTCGCGGTTGTCGGTGCAATGCAACACTTGATCCGGTCGAAACGGGCCAGCCATGCGCACATAGGTTTCATAACCGAGCACATCCGTGGCTTTGGCCAGTTCGGCCTTCACCGCAGGCACCATCAATTCGGCGGCGCCTGGGCCCAAGCCGATCACGGCCAGTCGACCGCGAGGGCGGCCGATCTGTGCGATGTCCAGCGGTTGTTCAGCGATCGCCAGCGCCAGGTTCGCGTCGATCGAGATAATTGTCGCGCCGGGAACGACCGCGCGTGCCAACTCGCTGGCATCGCTGGCGGAGGAGGCAAAACGCAGCGGCACACCCAGCTCAAGCGCCGCTTCGCGCAACGTCGGGTTGGCCATTTCCGTGGCTGGCGCCAGCAAGCACGCCAGCGATTGAACGGCGACTTGCGCCTGACGCAGCGCCGCGCGAATCGCCTGAGGCAAATCCGCCACACTGGCGCTGACCGCCAACAACACACTGCGCGGGTAGATCAACAGCTCATTGGCCGCTGGCGTCCGTTCGGCGCTGCCGACATGGATCGACAAATGCGCCTGAGGGTCTTCTGGCAATTGTGCTTGCGCCAACCAGGGCGCAGCGCCTTCGATGCGCACGTGTTCGCCAGCCAGCAAGTCCGAGACGAAGCGCTTGCCCAACTCCAGATCGCCCAAGGCATAGCCGCTGGGTGGATTGAGCAGGCAGGTGCCGAAACGCAATTCACCGCTGGTGGTGATCGCCGCCGCGACGTCGAGGCCGGCGGCAATCTCGCGCGCCATGACATTCACTCCGCCGAGACCGCCGAGCAGTGGCACCACGGCGCTGCCGTCTTCGGCCACCGCCAGAACCGGTGGCTCGGCGCCCTTTTCCAGCAGCAACGGCGCCAGGGTACGGATCACAATCCCGGCGGCGCACAGCGCGATGATCGGCGTGTCCTGTTGATAAAGTTCGCGCAGGGTCGCACCGAACTCGTGATAAACCCGGTCTGCGCCTTCGACCCGTTCGGCCAATCCATGAATCAATGCGCCCGGATACACCTGCTGAATCTTGCGGGCGGTCGCGAGGCTGCCATTGCCGAGAATGACAATCGCCGGAGCGGGATGGGCCATCAGCCTTGCCACCTTTCGCCGGGAACGATGATCAGCGAGAAATACGGCGAGGACATCGGTTCGACCTGGTCCAGCGGCACGATTTTCTGATTGGCCATGGTCGCGCGCTCGACGTACAACGCACGCTCCGCCAGACCGAGTTCTTCGAGCACCTGGCGAACCTTGGGAAAATTTCGTCCCAGTTTCATGATCACCGCGGCATCGGCATCGGCCAGTCGCCGCTTGAGGTCTTCGTGCGGCAACACACCCGACAACACCGACAGGCTCTGATTGCGATACACCAGCGGTGCGCCGAGTACCGACGCACCGCCGAGCATCGAGCAGACGCCCGGCACGACTTCGGCTTCATAGCGTTCGGCCAGACGATCGTGCAGGTACATGTAAGAGCCGTAGAAGAACGGATCGCCTTCGCAAATCACCGCCACGTCACGGCCGGCGTCCAGATGCGCGGCGAGTTGTTCGCCAGCCGCATCGTAGAAATCGCTGATCACTTGTTCGTACGACAACGGCGCCGGCAGCGCTTCGGTGGTCACCGGGTAAACCAGCGGCAGCAGCGTTTGCGCGTCCTGCAAATGCGCCTCGATGATGCCGAAGGCGTTGCCCTTTTTGCCCTTGGCGACGAAGTACGCCACCACCGGCGATTCGCGCAGCAGGCGCAAGGCTTTGACGGTAATCAGTTCCGGATCACCGGGGCCGACGCCCAGGCCAATCAAACGTCCAGGTTGCTGCATCATTCGATCTCCGTGGCGAGGGCGTTGACGGCGGCGGCGGCCATGGCACTACCGCCCAACCGGCCTTGCATGATGACGAAAGGCACGCCACGGCTGTCCGCCGCGAGCATCGCCTTGGATTCGGCGGCGCCGACGAAACCCACCGGGAAGCCGAGGATCAGCGCCGGTTTTGGCGCGCCGGCGTCGAGCATTTCCAGCAGATAAAACAGCGCGGTCGGCGCATTGCCGATCACCACCACGCTGCCCTCCAGGTGCGGGCGCCACAGTTCCAGCGCGGCAGCGGAACGGGTGTTGCCCAACTCACGGGCGAGTTCCGGAACACTGTCGTCGCGCAGGGTGCAAATCACTGGGTTGTTGGCGGGCAAACGCGCGCGGGTCACGCCTTCGCTGACCATCCGCGCGTCGCACAGAATCGGCGCACCAGCCGACAGCGCATCGCGCCCGGCCTTGCCGGCGCCTGCGGAAAATTGCAGCCCGTCGATGGCGTCGACCATGCCGCAAGCGTGGATCACCCGCACCGCGAGTTTCTCCAGATCGGCCGGAATGCGCGCAAGGTTGGCCTCGGCGCGAATGATCGCGAAGGAGTTGCGATAGATCTCCTGACCGTCGCGGATGTAATCAAGCATCAAGGGAGCTCCGTGAGCGGGCGTCGAGCAAGGCCGCGACCGCTTCAATAGTAAGATTGCGTGCGTGCAGCGCGCCGAAACCCGGCTGCGCTGCATCGCGAAAATAGAGGTCGTAGTGACCGGGGGAGACTGCCAGCAACGTCGCTGGCGTGATGTGCGCCGCCGCGCAGGAACGCGCGCAGCCAGACAGATGCACATCAAAGAGTTGGCCGTGACGTTGCAGCAACGCCGCCAGTTGCAGCGCATCGCCTTTGGTGTCGGACAGGCCTTTGCCGCAACCCGCCGAACCGGTGCAGGCAATCAGATGCGCCAAGGCATCGTCTGCCGAACAGCGCAGGCGCAAATTTTCCAGGCTGTGGATAACTTCAGCGGCATCGCGTTCGTGGATATCGGGCAACAGCAGGCTTTGCCAAGGTGTGAAACGCAGGCTGCCGTCACCTCGTTCGCGGGCCAGTTGTGCAGCGCCCCGGAGCATGGCGGGATCGAGTCGGCCCAGAGGCGGCGTCGCGCCGATATAGACACGGCCGGTTTCACGCTGAGGATGAGCGCCAATGTGCAGAACGCTCGAGTTCGTAACGCGCGGCTCGCTCACGATAGACAGTAGCGGCACACGTTCGGCCACTTGAGCGACAAACCCGGCAACCGGGTATTCGGCCAGCAGATGACGCATGCGCGTCTGGTCCGGACGCGCCAGATCGAGGAACAACTCAAGCACCGCGATCACCAGCGCATGGCCGTTCTCCAGTCGCACCGCGCCCGACGGAGACTCCATCGGGCAACCCGCCAGACCGAAGGCCAGCACGCACTCGCCCTCTTGCTCAACAGCACTCAACCACAGGTCGTGAGGATGTTCGAGCATCGCCAGGCCTTCGCCGCCATCGAGTTGCACGGCAAATTTGGCGCTCAACTGGTGAAAACGCTCATGGCTTTGCAGGCTGATGAGGATCTGTTCGGCCAGCGGGCGCGTATCGAGCAACATCTGCCGGTCGATCCCGGCGCTCGGGCTGAGCATCAGATTGCGTACATCGTCGCCCGCCGCGGTACGCGGGCCCAATCCTGCGGCGAGCAGGCTGTCGATCAAGGCCGTCTGCTCGCTGCCAATCCCGCGAATCTGCAGGTTGGCGCGGTTGGTCGCCTCGATCACGCCCCCGGCAAACCGTTCCGCGGCGCTGGCCACTGCTTCAGCCTGGGCAGCGCTGATCGAGCCGCCGTTCAATTTGATCCGGCAGATGCCGCCATCCAGCGCCGGGACAATACGCAGCAACCCCGGGCAGGCCGAGGGGCGTAAGGCGGTGGACATCGGGCGTTCGTTCAAAGGGGCGACCGGCTGTGTGGGAAAGGCGCTTCGCGGGCGAAGGCGCGGTATTATGCCTGCTTTGTCCGACGGCATGAAAAGCCTGCCCGTCGGAACAGTCCGTTTGTGGACTTTTTTTGAGGACGGCAGATGTCACCCTGGCTGACAGTAGTAGGTATCGGTGAAGACGGCTTCAAGGGCCTGGGCAAGAATGCCCGTCGCGCCCTGCTGGGCGCCTCGCGGATCATTGGCGGTCAGCGACAACTGGATTTGCTGCCGGTATGCATTCGCGGCGAGCGGCAACTGTGGCCAAGTCCGTTTTCCCTTGAACCATTGCTGGCACTGCGCGGCGAGCCGGTTTGTGTGCTGGCCAGCGGCGACCCGATGTTTTTTGGCGTGGGCGCCAGCCTTGCACGGCAAGTGCCCGCCGAGCAGATGCTGATTCTGCCGGCGCCCTCTTCTTGCTCCCTCGCGGCAGCGCGAATGGGCTGGCCGTTGCAGGACGTGGTGACGCTTTCTGTAGTCGCCCGCCCCCTCGCCGCGCTCAACGCCCATGTGTTCAGTGGTGTGCGCTTGCTGGTATTGAGCAACGATGGCCAGAGCCCGGCGGCCCTCGCGGCGTTGCTGCGCGAGCGCGGTTTCGGGCCGAGTCGCCTCACCGTGCTGGAACATCTGGGCGGCGAAGCCGAACGACGCATCGAGGGTGTCGCCAACGATTGGAGCGAGCCAGCGATCGCCGACCTGAACCTGATCGCCATCGAATGCATCGCCGAACCGAACACGCCACGCCTGTCCAGACTGGCCGGCCTGCCAGACTCAGCCTTCCAGCATGACGGCCAACTGACCAAGCGCGACGTGCGCGCCATCACCCTCGCCCGTCTCGCACCGACACCCGGCGAACTGTTGTGGGACGTCGGCGCCGGCAGCGGTTCGATCGGCATTGAATGGATGCGCGCTCATCCGAGTTGCCGGGCGCTGGCCATCGAAGCCGATGACGGTCGGCAGTTGTTGATTGAACACAACCGCGATGCCCTCGGCGTCCCCGGTCTGCAATTGATTCGCGGCAGCGCGCCGCAAGCCTTGGATGGGCTGGAACGCCCGGACGCGATTTTCATCGGCGGCGGGGTCACCCGCGAGGGCGTGCTCGACACTTGCTGGACGCAACTCAAACCCGGCGGTCGACTGGTGGCCAACGCTGTCACCCTGCAAAGCGAAGTGACCCTGATGGCCTGGCGCGAACGACACGGCGGTGAACTGACCCGCATTCACGTCGCTCAGGCGCAACCGCTGGGCGAGTTCGACACCTGGCGTCAGGCGCTGCCGATTACCTTGCTGGACGTGACGAAACCCCTCGATGCGTGACGAAACCGCCGAACAACCCGCACCGCTGCGTAGCGGCCTGACCACCGGCAGTTGCGCCACCGCCACCAGCCTCGCGGCCGCACGCCTGCTGCTCAGTGGCGTCGAAGCGGACGCCGTCGAGATCATTCTGCCCAAAGGCAAACGGGTGCAGATGCGCCTGGAATTCTGTCGGTTGATGAACGACGGCGCCGAAGCCGGAACGATCAAGGACGCCGGCGACGACCCGGACGTGACCCACGGCGCCCTGCTCTTTTCCCAGGTGCGTTTGCACAGTGAGCCGGGCATTCGCTTCAGCGCCGGCCGTGGCGTGGGCACCGTCACCCGGCCCGGGCTGGTGCTGAACGTCGGCGAACCGGCAATCAACCCAGTGCCGCGCAAAATGATCAGCGAGCACCTGACGCTGCTGGCCGAAGAGCTGGATTACCCGGGCGGCTTCGAGGTCACGGTGAACGTCGAGGACGGCGAAGCCCTGGCGCTGAAAACCATGAACCCGCGGCTGGGAATTCTTGGTGGCTTGTCGATCCTTGGCACCAGCGGCATTGTCCGGCCATTCTCCTGCGCGGCCTACATCGCCTCGATCCATCAAGGCATCGACGTCGCCAAAACCAACGGTTACCTGCACATCGCCGCGTGCACCGGCAACGCCAGCGAGGACACCATGCGCCGAGTCTACGATTTGCCGGAAATCGCCCTGATCGAAATGGGCGACTTCGTCGGCGCGGTGCTCAAGCATTTACGCAAAGTGCCTGTGGATAAACTCAGCCTGTGCGGCGGCTTCGGCAAGATCAGCAAACTGGCGGCCGGGCACATGGATTTGCACAGTCGGCATTCAAGCATCGACCTGCCGCAACTGGCCGAGTGGGCTGCGACGGTCGGCGCTGATGCGGCGTTGCAACAGGCGATCCGCGAAGCCAACACCAGTCAGCAGGCGTTGGCGATGGCCAGCGCTGCCGGGATCGCGCTCGGCGATGCGGTGTGTCAGCACGCTCTGGACTTTGCTCGCAGCGTGGTGCCGGCGCAGGTTCAGGTCGAAGTGTTCGCCATCGATCGCCAGGGCGGGATTGTCGGCCATGCGGGAGTTTTTCAATGAAGCGCGTGTTGTTGCTCGGCGGCGTCACTGAAGCCCTGGCCATCGCCCGGACTCTGGGCCCGGAACACATCTATAGCCTGGCCGGTGTCGGTCGCGTGCCGACGGATCTGAACTGCCAGGTTCGGGTTGGCGGCTATGGCGGCGCTGAAGGTCTGGCGCAATTCATCCGGGATGAAGGCATTGATTTACTGCTGGATGCGACCCATCCCTACGCAGCGCAAATCAGCCAGAACGCCGCCACCGCCGCACAATTGTGCGGTATCGCATGCTGGGCCCTGCGACGCCCGGCCTGGCAACCACAAGCCGGGGATGACTGGCGCGAAGTCAGCGACTGGGCCGAACTGATCGAAGCACTGAAACCCTTTCGCCGACCGCTGTTCACCCTCGGCCGCGAACCGCTGCAGCATCTGCACGAAATTCCACCGGAACAATTCTGGACGTTGCGTGCGCTGGACGTTTATCCGGGCAACGAGCGCTGCGAAGTGATTGGCGCGCGTGGGCCGTTTCTGATCGGGGATGAACGCGAGCTGTTCGAGCGTCGGCAGATCGATGTGCTGATCAGCAAGAACAGCGGCAGCACCGCCACCGAACCGAAACTGGAAGTGGCGCGGGAGCGTGGAGTGCCGGTGCTGGTGTTGAAGCGGCCGGTGTTGCCGGGGGTTGAGCGGGAGTTTGGGTCTGTCGAACAAATACTGGAAGCCTTGTACTTGTAAGACCATTCCTAAGACCTGCTGAAACCTACGAATTTACTGGCAACTTTCCAGGAAGGAGCCGGCTATTCCTCTTAATAGCTTCACCCTATATTCAGGGTCCTCTAATCCGATCAAGTACACAGGCCCGCCACTCATGGGGGACGGACCGCTTCATCCCCAGAAAAGTGCTGCTTGCCAACTTGTATCCCAAGGAATACGATCCGACATGATCGACTTTGAACGATCCCGTGCATTCGCCGATTGGCTCGACTCATTGAAAGACACCATCGGAAAGGCCCGCATTATTGCCAGGATCCTATCGGCAGAATATGGAAACTTTGGTGATTGCGAGCCCGTAGGGGCGGCGGTTTATGAAATGCGCGTGCATTACGGCCCCGGCTACAGGATGTACTTCACCCGCAGAGGTGACGTGGTTTATTTGCTCCTGGTGGGCGGTGACAAGTCGACTCAAAAACGAGATATCAAACGTGCCATTCAAATGGCGCAAAACATCGGTAATGAGGAGTAAGTCATGACCGAACAATTCACCCGCTTCGACGCTGCCGAGTTTCTCAAGACACCAGAAGAAATGGCTGCTTTCCTGGATGCTTGCTTTGACGAAGATGCAGGCGATGGTGTCCTCATACGCGCTGCGCTCAACGACATCGCCCGAGCACAAGGCATGACACAAGTCGCCCGCGATGCAGGCCTGGGTCGCGAGAGTCTGTACAAAGCGTTAGGCAGCACTGGCAATCCGGAATTCGCAACTATCATGAAAGTGATGAAAGCCTTAGGCCTGCGCTTGCATGCCGTCGCTCTCTGAGTACGCTGCGACACCACACCGCACGCGGCCTTTTTACTTATCGCCCCTGATCAGGCTAAATAACCGCGCCTGATTGCCCACTCAACCGGATCTGCCCTCATGTCCCGACCACGGCTCGCATTTGCCTGGATCGCCTGCTTTGCAGTGCTGTTCAACATGCTCGCCATGCCGATGTCCGGAGCGATGGCGCAGACGGCGAAATCGCCTGCAGAACAGTTGTTGTGGGGCAGTTTCTGCTCTTCCAACGGCACCAAGCTGGTGGCGATTTCCCTGGGCGACATCGAGCAGAAAGCTCCGCAGAGCGACGATCATTCCAACATGCAGCATTGCTGGTGTTGCTCGGGCTCCGCGCCATTGGTGGCGTTACCGGGGCATGCGCCGCAGTTGTATTTTGCACGTTTCGAGGCCAATCGAAGCCTGCCGCCTGCCACGCTCGACACCCCTACACCACGCCAGCAATGGCCGAGTCTCAACCCCCGCGCGTCCCCTCTGGTGTGATTCCTTCTCGCAATTGACCTGCGTTTTGAATCGTTCTGGAGAACTGCCATGTTGAACAAACTCATCGTTCTGGCTGTATTGCTGCTGCCTGCCTGTTTTGCCAATGCTCACGAATACAAGGCTGGCGAGCTTGAGATCGCCCATCCGTGGTCGCAAGAGTTGCCGCCCAACGCGCCTACAGTCGCCGCGTATTTCGTGATTCACAACAACGGCAAAACCGCCGACCGACTGCTGAGCGTCGACTCGCCGATCGCAGGCGTTGCCGAGTTGCACGAGCACGTGATGCAAAACGATCTGATGAAAATGCAGCAAGTGCCCAGCGTCGAGATTCCGGCTGGCGGCGAAGCCACTTTCGCCCCGATGGCGTATCACGTGATGCTGCTTGAGCTGAAAGACCGCAGCCTGTTGAACGACGGCAAGCGCTTCCCGCTGACGATGCACTTCGAAAAATCCGGCGATGTGACAGTCGATGTCGCCGTGCAGAAAAAAGCGCCTGAAGGCATGCAAGAGCACATGCACGCCCAGTAATCGCCCACGTTGAAAACGCCCATGCGCCCACTTGGCACCCAGTCATCCGTGCACCGCCGTCAGTCAATGAGCCTGACCCGCGGCAGCTGGATCAGCCTGTTCGCCATGCTGATGATTTTTATCGGTCCGCTGATTTCTCAGTCGATGCCGATGGATTCGCGCGCGGCTATGTCCATGAACATGTCGATGGACATGAGCATGGACATGTCGGCCATGGAGCATGGCGCGCAACCCGCCGCCGAGCACTGTCCGCCCAAAGCCGACCATCACGCACTCTGGGAAAAATGCGGCTATTGCAGCCTGCTATTCAATTGCCCGGCGCTGACTGGCGGCGGCACCGTCGTCGCCTTCAACATCCCGCCCGTCAACACCTTTACCACACCCTCCCCCCGTCTGGGTCAAGCCCGGCAAACCTTCTTCCCCGGCGCCCGCACCCGCGCCCCGCCTATCGCTTCGTAAACACGCCCCCTTTGATCTCACACGGTTTAGAAGACAGCCAAACCAACCTGTGGGAACGGACCTTGTGTGGCGAGGGGGCTTGCCCCCGTTGGGTCGCGAAGCGGCCCCAAAACTTGCAATCGCCGTGTATCAAGTACACCGCGTGCAACGTTTTACGACTGCTACGCAGCCGAACGGGGGCAAGCCCCCTCACCACACAAGCCCGATCCCACAGGGATTGCGCAACGCTGCCGGCCGTGTCGTTTACGACTGTTCGATGGAAATTGTCATGTCCAGGTTTTCTGCTGACACACGTTTGGGCGCTGCCCAGGCTTCTTTTGCCCTGAATGAATCCCGCGTTCGTTTCAGGCACGCCACTGCCGTTCTTTGCGGCTTGCTGCTGACACCGATGGTGCTGGCCGATGAACACGCCGAGCACACCGAAGAACTGAGCCCGACGGTGATCACCGCCATCGCGCCGAGTTCGCCGCTGACCATCGTCACCAACCCCAAGGACCCGCGCCAACCGGTGCCGGCCAGCGACGGTGGCGATTATCTGAAGACCATCCCCGGCTTCGCGCTGGTGCGCAACGGCGGCACCAATGGCGATCCGGTGCTGCGCGGCATGTTCGGCTCGCGCCTGAATATCCTCACCAACGGCAGCATGATGCTCGGCGCCTGCCCCGGCCGCATGGACGCGCCGACTTCGTACATTTCACCGGAAACCTACGACAAACTCACCGTCATCAAAGGCCCGCAAACCGTGCTCTGGGGCCCCGGCGCATCGGCCGGCACCGTCCTGTTCGACCGTGAGCCGGAAAGCTTCGGCGAACTCGGCACCCGGGTGAACGCCAGCGTGCTGGCCGGTTCCAACGGCCGTTTCGACAAAGTAGTGGACGCCGCTGCCGGTGGGCCGCTGGGTTACGTGCGAGTGATCGGTAACACCGCGCATTCCGACGATTACAAGGACGGCAACAACGACACCGTGCCCTCGCGTTACGACAAATGGAACGGCGACGTCGCGGTCGGCTGGACCCCGAGCGCCGACACGCTGCTGGAACTGACCGCCGGCAAGGGCGATGGCGAAGCCCGTTACGCCGGGCGCGGCATGGACGGTTCGCAGTTCTTGCGCGAAAGCCTGGGCCTGCGCTTCGAGCAGTCGAACATCGGTGAGGTGCTGGATAAGGTCGAGGCGCAGGTCTACTACAACTACGCCGACCACGTGATGGACAACTACACCCTGCGCACGCCGTCCGGCACCGGAATGATGGCCGGCCCCATGGCCTCCAACGTCGACCGCCGAACCCTCGGCGCGCGGATCAAAGCCACTTGGCGCTGGGCCGATGTGCAACTGATCAGTGGCCTGGATGCGCAGACCAACGAACACCGCCAACGCAGCGCCATGGGCGTCGACGCCTACAAGGATGTGCCGCGCAACAAGGACGCCGACTTCCACAACTACGGCGTGTTCAGCGAACTGACCTGGTACGCCGCCGACCGTGATCGACTGATCACCGGGGCACGACTGGATCGCGCATCGGCCAAGGATTACCGACAGACCATCGGCTCCGGGATGATGGCTCGCCCGAACCCGACGGCCGACGACACTCGCGCCGATACGCTGCCGAGCGGCTTCGTCCGTTACGAACATGACCTGGCTGACAGCCCGACCACGCTGTATGCGGGTCTTGGTCACTCCCAACGTTTCCCGGATTACTGGGAGCTGTTTTCGCCCAAGTCCGGCCCCGCCGGTTCCGTGAATGCCTTCGACTCGATCAAGCCGGAGAAAACCACCCAGCTCGACTTCGGCCTGCAATACAAGACCGAAGACCTAGAAGTCTGGGCCTCGGGTTACGTCGGGCAGGTGCGCGATTACATCCTGTTCAACTACACGCCGGGGATGATGGGCATGACCTCGCAAGCCGAGAACATCGACGCGCGAATCATGGGCGGCGAACTCGGTGCGGCCTACAAGCTGACGTCCAACTGGAAAGCCGACGCGACCCTGGCCTACGCCTGGGGCAAGAACAGCAGCGACGGCAGCGCGCTACCGCAGATGCCACCGCTGGATGCACGTTTCGGCCTGACCTACAGCGAAGACAACTGGAGCGCTGGCGCCTTGTGGCGCTTGGTTGCGGCGCAGAACCGCATCGACCAGAACAAGGGCAACGTGGTCGGCAAAGATTTCGACACGAGCTCGGGCTTTGGCGTGTTCTCGCTCAACGGCGCGTACCGGATCAACAAGAACTGGAAGGTCAGCAGTGGCGTCGACAATTTGTTCGGCAAGGCCTACGCCGAACACTTGAACCTGGCGGGTAACGCCGGTTTCGGCTTCCCGGCCAATGATCCGCAAGCCATCAACGAACCGGGGCGCACGCTCTGGACCAAGGTGGATATGAGCTTCTAAAAGCATCGCGAGCAGGCTCGCTCCCACATGGACAGTGTTGAACCTGTGGGAGCGAGCCTGCTCGCGATCGGTTGCGCAGCAACCGCACCAAACAACAAAAACCTACGCCTGGCGGAGCACACAAATGAAACACAGCAAACCGAATTTCTACAACCTGGCCTGGCGCTGGCATTTCTATGCCGGCCTGTTCGTCGCGCCATTCATGGTGATGCTGGCCCTGACCGGCATCATCTACCTGTTCAAACCGCAACTCGATCCGTTGATGTACGGCAGCCTGCTGAACGTCCCGGCCGCTCATCACACAGTCGCGGCCGATGACCTGCTCAAGCGGGTAAAAGAAGCGTATCCAAACGGCCGGATCAAACAGTACTGGCCGCCGGTCAATGCCGAACGCAGTGCGCAATTTGTGGTGATCGATGAAGGTCATGAACTGAACGTGTTCATCGATCCGTACCACGGTGACATCCTTGGCGAGCAAGACGCCAAGAAAAATCTGCAAGCGATTGCGCGCTCGATTCACGGCGAGTTGATGATCGGCACCGTCGGTGATCGACTGGTGGAACTGGCCGCCGGTTGGGGCGTCGTGCTGGTGGTTTCCGGAGTATTTTTATGGTGGCCGCGCGGCCAGTCCGCCGGGATTCTCTGGCCACGCTTGAACAGTCGTGGCCGAGTGCTCTGGCGTGACCTGCACGCGGTGACCGGGTTCTGGGGCGCGGCATTGCTGCTGGTGATGCTGCTCAGCGGCATGACCTGGACCGGGTTCTGGGGCAAGCAATACGCCGACCTCTGGAACCGCTTCCCGGTAGCCATGTGGAATGACGTGCCGAAGTCCGACGTCGAGGCCCGCAGCCTCAACAGCGCCACGCGCCAGACCGTGCCGTGGGCCATGGAAAACACGCCGATGCCAATGTCCGGCGACCACGCCGAACACATGGCCCACGCCAGCACGCAAACCGGCCCGGCGGCGCCGACCATCAGCCTGCAAGACGTGCAAAACATCGCCGTGCAACGCAAGGTCGAGCCTGGCTACAGCATCACTTTCCCCACCACGGCCACCGGCGTGTTCACCCTCTCGGTGTTCGCCGACGACCCGCGCAACGACGCCACCCTGCATGTCGACCAGTACACCGGCGACGTCCTCGCGGACGTGCGCTGGCAGCATTACAGCAACGTCGCCAGGGCCACCGAAGTCGGCGTGATGCTGCACGAAGGCAAGATGTTCGGCCCGTTCAATCAGATCATCGTGCTGCTGATCTGCCTGATGATTTTGCTCAGCGCCGTCAGCGGCGTGGTGATCTGGTGGAAGCGCCGGCCACAGGGCAAATTCGGTGTGCCGCCGTTGCGGCATGACCTGCCGAAATGGAAAACCGCGATGGTCATCATGCTCGGGCTGGCAGTGATGTTTCCGTTGGTGGGGGCTTCGCTGGTGGTCGTGTGGGTACTGGATCGGGTGCTGCTATCGCGCTTCAATCGGCAAGCTGAATCGACCTCACCTTCATCATGAGACAGGCGAGATGCGCGGATTAGAGGGGGCTGTAGACTTCTGGCGCTTATCTCATGGTCATTTTTAGCGTTACTGTATAACCTAAACATGCCATTCTGATCCAAATGCCCCATCGCGGGCAAGCCCGCTCCCACAGGATTTGTGCGATCCCTGTGGGAGCGGGCTTGCCCGCGATGGCGTCATCAGCATCACCCAATATCTCAGAGCAAATGCATGACCTCGCTGAACCTCACAAACCTCGCCTGGACACCCCTGGGCCACGGCCATTGCCATCACCAGTTCCAGCTGCGTGACGCATCCTTGCACGTGGCCGCCGGTGAGTTCGTCGGGTTGATCGGCCCCAACGGCAGCGGTAAAACCAGCCTGTTGCGTTGTGCCTGGCGTTTCAGCAAACCGGAAAGCGGTGAGGTAAAGCTCGACCATCACAACGTCTGGAAGCAATCCTCCCGCTGGTGCGCGCAACGCATCGCGGTGGTGTTGCAGGAATTCCCCGACGCCTTTGGCCTGACCGTCGAGGAAGTGGTCGCCATGGGCCGCACACCACACAAAGGCCTGTTTGATGGCGACACCCTTGAAGACCGAAAACTCGCGACCCACGCCCTCGAATCGGTCGGCCTCAAAGGCTTCGAAGACCACGCCTTCGCCACCCTTTCCGGCGGTGAAAAACAGCGCGTGATCCTCGCCCGCGCCCTGGCTCAACAACCGCAATTGCTGATCCTCGACGAGCCGACCAATCACCTCGACCCGCGCTATCAGCTGGAGCTGTTGCAACTGGTCAAACGCCTGCAGATCGGCACGCTGGCGAGCATTCACGACCTCAATCTGGCGGCGGCCTTCTGTGATCGACTGTACGTGATCAATCACGGTCGCATCGTTGCCAGCGGCCCACCCAAAGAAGTCCTGACCGCACAACTTTTGCACAACGTGTTCGGCGTCGACGCCCTGATCGATGACCATCCCTTGCACGGCTACCCACGAATCACCTGGATAACCCAACCATGACTTTGCGTTCCCTGCTTTGCGTCGCTCTGTTGCTGGGCAGTGCCCAAGCATTGGCCGAGGCCACCCATTACCCGCTGACCGTCCAGAGCTGCAACCGCGAAGTCACCTTCAAGGCAGCGCCGAAACACGCGGTCAGCCATGACATCAACATGACCCAGATGATGCTCGCCCTCGGCCTCAAACCAAGGATGGCGGGGTATAGCGGCGTGACGGGCTGGAAGTCGGTGACGCCCGAGATGCAGACCATCCTCGATGGTTTGCCGGAGCTGGCGGCCAAGTACCCGTCGGTGGAAACCCTGCTCAACGCCAACGTCGATTTCTTCTTCGCCGGTTGGGATTACGGTATGCGCGTCGGCGGTGATCTCACGCCAAAAACTCTGCAACCGCTGGGCATCAACGTCTACGAACTTACCGAGTCTTGCGCCTTCGTCATGAAGCGCCCGCCCGCCAGTCTGGAAGACACTTACAACGACCTGCGCAACCTCGGGAAAATCTTCGACGTGCAGGACCGCGCCAACACCGTGATCGCCGAGATGCAGGCGCAAGTCGCCGAGGTGCGCAAGGATCTGCCGACGGACAAGCCACGTGTATTTCTCTACGACAGCGGTGAGGACCGGGCCATGACTTCCGGTCGTCTCGGCATGCCTCAAGCGCTGATCGATGCTGCCGGTGGGCGCAACATTCTCGACGACGTCGAGGCGAGCTGGACTCGGGTGAACTGGGAGAACGTGGTCGAGCGCAATCCGCAGGTGATCGTGATCGTTGATTACGGCGAAGTCACCGCCGAGCAGAAGGAACAATTCCTGCTGAACAACCAGGCTCTGCAATCGGTGGACGCGATCAAGAACCAGCGCTTCATCGTCATTCCGTACGTGCAGGCCACGCCCGGGATCGACAACGTGCTGGCGGTCGAAACCCTGGCCAAGGGTTTCCACGGCGAATGATCGATCGTCGCTATACCTTGTTGCTGATTGCCCTCGGCGCGTTGTTGCTGGTGTCGTGCGTGGTGTCGTTGGGCTTCGGCCCGGCGCGGGTGCCGGTGGAGGTGGTGTGGCGAATATTGCTGCACAAGATTTTTGGTTTCGGTGTTGCGGACTGGGCTGCCGGCCAGGAACACATCGTCTGGCTGATTCGCGTGCCGCGCATGTTACTCGGCGCGCTGGTGGGCGCCGGTCTGGCGTTGATTGGCGCGGTGTTGCAAGCGGTGACGCGCAATCCGCTGGCCGATCCGCATTTGTTGGGCGTGACCTCCGGCGCGACCCTCGGCGCGGTGATCGTGGTGCTGCATGTCGGTGAGATTGTCGGGTTGCTGACCTTGCCGATTGCCGCGTTTATCGGTGCGTTGTTGAGCATGTTGATCGTGCTGATGATCGCCAACCGCAATGGACGGCTGGACAGTGATCGGCTGCTGTTGTGCGGCGTGGCGGTGTCATTCGTGATGATGGCGATCGCCAATTTGCTGTTGTTTCTTGGTGATCACCGCGCCAGTTCTGCGGTGATGTTCTGGATGCTTGGCGGGCTCGGGTTGGCGCGTTGGGAATTGCTCGCTGTGCCGGCGGCGAGTGTGTTGCTTGGGTTGGTGCTGTTGCTGGGGATGGCCCGACCGTTGAATGCGTTGATGGCGGGTGAACAGACGGCGGTGACACTCGGGCTAAATGCCCGCACCGTGCGGCTGCGGGTGTTTTTGATTGCTTCGTTGATGACTGGGGTGTTGGTGTCGATCAGTGGGTCCATCGGGTTTGTCGGACTGATGGTGCCGCACATTGCGCGTCGACTGGTCGGGGCTGAACACCGGCGATTGCTGCCGGTGTGCGTGTTGTTGGGCAGTCTGTTCCTCGTCTGGGTCGACGTGGCCGCACGCACCCTGATCGCCCCGGAAGACTTGCCCATCGGCGTCGCCACTGCCGCGATTGGCGGGTTGTTCTTCATCGGCCTGATGCGCCGCCGCTAATCTCCAAAAGAACCACTGCACCTGTGGGAGCTGGCTTGCCTGCGATGACGGCGGCACATTCAACATAATCGTGACTGCCCCACCGCCATCGCGGGCAAGCCCGCTCCCACAGGATTTGTGTTGTACACAAATTTGGGAATTGATCGTTCCCACGTTCCCGCGTGGGAATGCCGCCAGGGACGCTGCGCGTTCCGCTTTTGAATGTTTAACGGATGTGTCAAAACACGGAACTTTCCCACGGGTTTTTCAGGTTGTTCGTCGGACGTGGGCCCTCTAGTCTTGGGCTGTCGCTGAATACTCAGCGATCGGGTGTGAGAACCCGGTTAACACTATTAATCCAACATCAGTACCACCATAATTGCCGCCGGCTTATCCGCTGCCCGCAATGCACTATGGCGGCTGTGTGCGGGCGGACTTCGGTCCGGCCGGGTTTGGGTGTTGACCGGTTTCTCACTCCGCACATAGCTGCCACCCCTTCGTCGCGTGAGAAACGACAAAGGATGGCTCCAATTGAGAGACAACACCCGATGAGCAAGAAGATAGTTCCCGATCCACCCTTCAATACCACCACCCCCAACGCCGAAACCTCGCGCACTGAAGAATTACTCAAAGACCGCGAAGCCATAAAACGCGCCCTCGACTACTACCTCGATCCCCCGGCGCAATACACAGAAAAACCCCGCCGTCCCAGCACGATGTTCATGGTCGCCCCGAATATGGATACCGAAAGCCTGCTGGCCCACGCCTACGAATCGTTGGCGACGGCAAGTGTCCTGGCCAGCGATTTCGCCAACGATCTGATCGGCCCGCAGCGCTACACGGCGCTGGCGATTCAACAGAGCATCATGCTGGCGGAGCTGGCGGTGAACCGGGCGCTGGATAACGTCGATCCGGCGTAGACCGCGTTATCGTTCATCGCGAGCAGGCTCGCTCCCACAGGGGCCATCGTCGTTCACAGACTTGGTGTATGCCACCAATCAACTGTGGGAGCGAGCCTGCTCGCGATGACGGCGGCACATCCACCATCACAGTGACTGACCCACCGCTATCGCGGGCAAGCCCGCTCCCACAGGATTTGTATTGTCTGCACTGCCTGCGCCCCAATGTGGCGCACCTCTTCGCACCAGTGCGCCAAACGCGATCCTTCATGGTGCGCCGCCAAACCCGCGCAACCGCTCTAATACGACATTTTCTTGCCCTTCCCCGACCGGGCACAGCCCTTGCTAAAGACCCTTCAGTCGTCCGCATCTGCCAACCATAAAAAACTTTAACGTTCATGGAGATCGCACAATGAAGCGTCGCAGTTTGATCAAGGCTTTCACACTATCGGCAAGCATTGCCGCGATGGGCATGGCCTGGACGGTCCAGGCCGCCGAGACCATCAAGGTCGGTATTCTGCATTCGTTGTCCGGCACCATGGCGATCTCCGAAACCTCGCTCAAAGACATGGCGTTGATGACCATCGACGAAATCAACGCCAAGGGTGGCGTGAACGGCAAGATGCTTGAACCCGTGGTCGTCGACCCTGCATCGAACTGGCCGCTGTTCGCCGAAAAGGGCCGGCAGTTGCTGACTCAGGACAAGGTGGCGGTGGTGTTCGGTTGCTGGACGTCAGTGTCGCGTAAATCGGTGCTGCCGGTGTTCGAAGAGCTCAACGGCTTGCTGTTCTACCCGGTGCAGTACGAAGGCGAAGAGATGTCGCCGAACGTGTTCTACACCGGCGCGGCGCCCAACCAGCAGGCGATTCCAGCGGTGGAATACCTGATGAGCGAAGAAGGCGGCAGCGCCAAGCGTTACTTCCTGCTCGGCACCGACTACGTTTACCCGCGCACCACCAACAAGATTCTGCGTTCGTTCCTGCACTCCAAAGGTGTGGCCGACAAGGACATCGAAGAGGTCTACACCCCGTTCGGCCACAGCGATTACCAGACCATCGTGGCCAACATCAAAAAATTCTCCGCCGGTGGCAAAACTGCGGTCATCTCCACCGTCAACGGCGACTCCAACGTGCCGTTCTATAAAGAGCTGGCCAACCAGGGCCTGAAAGCCACCGACGTTCCGGTCGTCGCGTTCTCCGTGGGCGAAGAAGAACTGCGCGGCATCGACACCAAACCGCTGGTGGGCAACCTCGCGGCGTGGAACTACTTCGAGTCGGTCGAGAACCCGCAGAACCAGAAGTTCGTCGCCGACTGGAAAGCCTACGCCAAGAAACACAACCTGCCGGGCGCTGACAAAGCAGTGACCAACGACCCGATGGAAGCCACCTATGTCGGTATCCATATGTGGGCGCAAGCGGCCGAGAAAGCCAAGTCCACCGACGTCAACAAAGTCCGCGAAGCCCTGGCCGGCCAGACCTTCGCCGCGCCGTCCGGCTACACCCTGACCATGGACAAAACCAACCACCACCTGCACAAGCCAGTGATGATCGGCGAGATTCAGGCCGACGGTCAGTTCAACGTGGTGTGGCAGACCGAAGGGCCGATCCGCGCCCAGCCGTGGAGCCCGTTCATCTCGGGTAACGACAAGAAGCCGGATTATGCGGTGAAGAGCAACTAAGCCATTGGGGCTTGAGCATGGAGCTCGAGCCCGACACAACTCCTGTGGGAGCTGGCTTGCCTGCGATGCAGACAACTCGGTGTATCTGATGTACCGAGGTGATGCCATCGCAGGCAAGCCAGCTCCCACAATGTCCGCGCAAGGCGACTTTCTATGCCCACCGCCCTTTACCGCCTCATTCTCGCCATCGCACTTTTGTTGCCAATGGCCACCCACGCCGGCGACGCCGAAGACTTCGTCGCAGCCAATCCCGTGCAACAAGCAAAACTGCTGGAAGCCTGGGCCGCGCAGCCCGATCCGGCTCGTATCGAACTGATCAACGCCCTGCAACAAGGTGAGTTGACCATCGAGGGTCAGCCAAAAACCCTGCGCCTGAACAACCGCCTGCGCGGTCTGATCGACACCGCTTTGGCCAGCCACCAGTTGCTCGCCGCCGACGCCAAAGTTCGCTTGGCCGCCGCACAGCAATTACAGAAAAGCGCAAAACCCGCGCAGCTTAAATTCCTCGACCAGCAACTGGCTGGCGAAAAAGACCAAACCGTTCACGCCGCCCTGAGCCTGGCGCTGGCCAACCTGCAACTGGTCGATACCGACCCGGCCGTACGCCTCGCCGCGGTGCGTCTGCTCGGTGAAACCGGCGACCCGCTGGCCCGCACCCGCCTCGAAGGGTTGCTGGAACCCGGCGTCGAAGCCGATGCCAATGTGCGCACCGCCACCGAAACCAGCCTGGCCCAGGTCAAACGCAAACTGCTGATCGGCGAGATGCTCGGCCAAGCCTTCAGCGGCATGTCCCTTGGTTCGATTCTGCTGCTGGCGGCGTTGGGTCTTGCAATTACATTCGGCCTGCTCGGCGTAATCAACATGGCCCACGGCGAGATGTTGATGCTCGGCGCTTACTCGACGTACGTGGTGCAGCTGATGTTCCAGCGCTTCGCCCCGCAGGCCATCGAGTTCTACCCGCTGATTGCCCTGCCGGTAGCGTTTTTTGTAACCGCCGGGATCGGCATGGCGCTGGAACGCACGGTGATTCGTCATCTCTACGGTCGCCCATTGGAAACCCTGCTCGCCACCTGGGGCATCAGCCTGATGCTGATTCAATTGGTGCGCCTGGTGTTCGGCGCGCAGAACGTTGAAGTGGCCAACCCGGCGTGGTTGTCGGGCGGGATTCAGGTGCTGCCGAATCTGGTGCTGCCGTACAACCGCATCGTGATCATCGCGTTCGCCTTGTTTGTGGTGGTGCTGACCTGGCTGCTGCTGAACAAGACTCGCCTCGGTTTGAACGTGCGCGCCGTCACCCAGAACCGCAACATGGCCGCCTGCTGCGGCGTGCCGACCGGGCGCGTCGACATGCTCGCCTTCGGCCTCGGCTCCGGCATCGCTGGCCTCGGCGGCGTGGCGCTCAGCCAGATCGGCAACGTCGGCCCGGACCTTGGCCAGAGCTACATCATTGATTCGTTCCTGGTGGTGGTACTCGGCGGCGTCGGTCAGTTGGCCGGTAGCGTGCTCGCCGCGTTCGGCCTGGGCATCGCCAACAAAATTCTGGAACCGCAGATCGGTGCGGTGCTGGGCAAGATCCTGATCCTCGCGCTGATCATTCTGTTCATCCAGAAACGTCCGCAAGGCCTCTTCGCACTGAAAGGACGGGTGATCGACTGATGAACCAGCCTCTGATGCTCACGGCCACACAAAAGGCCGGCCCAAAAGTAACCCTCGCTGTTGGCGCGGTAATCCTTGTTTTGCTGCTGGCGTTGCCGCTGCTGTCGCTGTTATCGCCCATCAGTGTTTTTCACGTCTCGGCCTACACCCTGACGCTGGTGGGCAAAATCCTTTGTTACGCCATCGTCGCCCTGGCCCTCGATCTGGTCTGGGGTTACGCCGGCCTGTTGTCGCTGGGTCACGGTCTGTTCTTCGCCCTCGGCGGTTATGCCATGGGCATGTACCTGATGCGTCAGGCTTCGGGGGACGGCTTGCCAGCGTTCATGACGTTCCTGTCGTGGACCGAAATGCCGTGGTTCTGGACCGGCACCAGCAGCTTCCTCTGGACCCTGTGCCTGGTGGTGTTGGCGCCGGGCCTGCTGGCGTTGGTGTTCGGTTTCTTCGCCTTCCGTTCGCGGATCAAGGGCGTGTATTTCTCGATCATGACCCAAGCCCTGACCTTCGCCGGAATGCTGCTGTTTTTTCGCAACGAAACCGGGTTTGGCGGCAACAACGGCTTCACCAACTTCCGCACCATTCTCGGATTTGGCATCACTGAGCCGGGTACTCGCGCGGTGCTGTTTTTCGCCACGGTGCTGTTGCTGGTGGCGAGCCTGTTTATTGGCTGGCGGCTGGCGCAAAGCAAGTTCGGCCGGGTGCTGACTGCGTTGCGGGATGCGGAAAACCGTCTGATGTTTTGCGGCTACGACCCACGCGGTTTCAAGCTGTTTGTCTGGGTGTTGAGCGCGGTGTTGTGTGGCTTGGCCGGCGCGCTGTATGTGCCGCAAGTCGGGATCATCAACCCAAGTGAAATGTCGCCGACCAACTCCATCGAAGCCGCCGTGTGGGTGGCGCTGGGTGGTCGCGGCACGCTGATCGGTCCGCTGCTCGGCGCCGGCGTGGTCAACGGCATGAAGAGCTGGTTCACCGTGGCGTTTCCGGAATACTGGCTGTTCTTCCTCGGCGCGCTGTTCATTGTCGTGACGTTGTACCTGCCCAAAGGCGTGATTGGCTTGCTGAAGAAAAGGGGTGAGCAATGAGAGTGACTGCGACGGCTGAATTCATGCTCGAACCGGCCTTTTTTCCGCCGCTGGAGCCCAACAGGGACGCCGGCAGCAGCCGCGATGCCATCGGCCTCGGTCAGAGCGCCGGCAAAGGTCTGAATACACGACACGGCACCATCCTGACCCTGGAAGACATCAGCGTCAGCTTCGATGGTTTCAAGGCGTTGAACGATCTGAACCTGTACATCGGCGTCGGCGAATTGCGCTGCATCATCGGCCCCAACGGCGCGGGCAAGACCACGTTGATGGACGTGATTACCGGCAAGACTCGCCCGAGCCATGGCAAAGCCTGGTTCGGTGAAACCCTTGATCTGACGCAGATGAGTGAAGTGCAGATTGCTCAGGCCGGTATCGGCCGCAAGTTCCAGAAGCCGACGGTATTCGAAGCCTTGAGCGTGTTCGAAAACCTGGAGTTGGCGCAGAAAACCGACAAGTCGGTATGGGCCAGCCTGCGGGCTCGTCTCAGTGGCGAGCAGAAAGATCGCATCGCTGAAGTTCTGGAAACCATTCGCCTGACCGCCTCGGTCAATCGCCCGGCCGGTCTGTTGTCCCACGGTCAGAAACAGTTTCTGGAAATCGGCATGCTGCTGATGCAGGACCCGCAATTGTTGCTGCTCGACGAACCCGTGGCGGGCATGACCGACGCCGAAACCGAATTCACTGCCGAACTGTTCAAGAGCCTGGCGGGCAAGCACTCACTGATGGTGGTGGAACACGACATGGGCTTCGTCGGCTCGATCGCCGACCACGTCACCGTGTTGCACCAGGGCAGCGTGCTGGCCGAAGGGTCGCTGGAACAGGTGCAGGACAATGAGCGGGTGATCGAGGTGTACCTCGGTCGTTAGACCTGCAAATACAAAACCTGTGGGAGCGGGCTTGCCCGCGATGAGGCCTGCACATCCAACATCTTTGTTGAGTGACACACCGCCATCGCAGGCAAGCCAGCTCCCACAGGGTTCTGTGTGGAACAGAAGGAATTTTGAACATGCTGCAAGTCGACAAGCTGCACCAGTACTACGGCGGTAGTCACATCCTGCGGGGCCTGACGTTTGAGGTGAAGGTCGGCGAAGTCACCTGCCTGCTCGGGCGCAACGGCGTGGGCAAGACCACCCTGCTCAAATGCCTGATGGGTTTGCTGCCGGCCAAGGAAGGCGCGGTGAACTGGGAAGGCAAACCGATCACCACGTTCAAGCCGCACCAACGGGTGCATGCCGGTATCGCTTACGTGCCTCAGGGCCGGGAAATCTTTGGCCGACTGACCGTGGAAGAAAACCTGCTGATGGGCCTGTCGCGGTTTCCGGGCTCCGAAGCCAAAGAAGTACCCGCGTTCATTTACGAGCTGTTCCCGGTGCTGCTGCAAATGAAACAACGGCGTGGCGGTGACTTGTCCGGTGGTCAGCAGCAACAACTGGCGATCGGCCGGGCGCTGGCCAGTCGTCCACGGCTATTGATTCTCGACGAACCCACCGAAGGCATTCAGCCGTCGGTGATCAAGGAAATCGGCGCGGTGATCAAGCAGCTTGCAGCGCGCGGCGACATGGCGATTTTGCTGGTGGAGCAGTTCTACGATTTTGCCGCCGAACTGGCCGATCAGTACTTGGTGATGTCCCGGGGTGAGATCGTGCAGCAGGGTCGCGGCGAAAATATGGAAGCCGAAGGTGTCCGTGGACTGGTTACGATCTAACCTGCAGCCTCCTGACGATAATTAGAAATCATGAATTTACCTGCCCCCATCACGCTGTTCACCCCCAGCTGGCATGCCGAACTGGAACTCGGCTACGCCCGTTTCGGCGACAGCACACGCCCGGTGCAGCGTCGCCACAAAGGCCCGCTGCGAGTGCAGAAGCATTTGTACGCCGAAGGTCCCGAGGTGTGTCAGCACATCATCGTCCACCCGCCGGGCGGGATTGCCGGTGGTGATCGGCTGGACATCTCGGCCTGCGTCGGTACGCACGCCTGGGCGCAAATCACCAGCCCCGGCGCCGCCAAGTGGTATCGCGCGGCTGGGCCGGCTTATCAGAAACTCGACCTGCGCGTGGCCGCCGGTGCTACGTTGGAGTGGCTGCCGCAAGAGACGATTATCTTCAGCGACGCTCAGGCGGAACTCAGTACCAGTATCGACCTTGAGGGCGATGCGCGGTTGTTCTACTGGGACGTGGTGGCCCTGGGACGCCCGGCCAGTGGCGAGCGCTTCGACCTCGGGCACTTTCAGGCGCACCTGGATATCCGCCGCGACGGCCAGTTGCTCTGGCACGAACGCCAGCGCATTGTCGGGAACGATGGTTTGCTGGACTCGCCAATAGGGCTGGATGGCCAACCGGTGTTTGCGACGTTGCTGGTGACGGGTGAAATTGATAGCGAATTGCTGGAGAAGTGCCGCTCGCTGCCCAATGACGTACGCGGAGATCTGACGCAGCTGCCGGGGCTTTTAGTCGCCCGATGCCTGGCCAGTGAAGCGCTGTTGGCACGTGGTTGGTTGATTGATTTGTGGCGATTGCTCAGGCCTGCATTACTTGGCCGAGAAGCCGTCCCGCCCAGAATATGGAGCACCTGAATGCTTTTCTGTGGGAGCGAGCCTGCTCGCGATAGCAATCGTACAGTCAACATCTTCGCCGGATGTGATGACCTCATCGCGAGCAGGCTCGCTCCCACAGGTAACGCGTTCACAGATCCGAATACCTTTTTATCTGCCCAGATGGATTCCAAACAATGGACCTGACCCCACGCGAAAAAGACAAGCTGCTGATCTTCACCGCCGGCCTCGTGGCCGAGCGGCGTTTGGCTCGCGGCGTGAAGCTCAATTACCCGGAGGCCATGGCCTATATTTCCGCGGCGCTGCTCGAAGGCGCGCGTGACGGCCAGACCGTGGCCGAGCTGATGCATTACGGCACCACCCTGCTCAGCCGCGAACAAGTGATGGAAGGCATCCCGGAAATGATCCCGGAGATCCAGGTCGAAGCGACGTTTCCCGACGGCACCAAACTGGTCACCGTTCACCAACCGATCGCCTGAGGCCGCGCCATGACTTACCACATCCGCGATGCGCTGCTCGCCGACCTGCCAGCGATCCGTGACATTTACAACGACGCCGTGCGGAGCACCACGGCGATCTGGAACGAACAGGCCGTGGACCTGGGCAACCGCCAAGCCTGGTTCAGCGCCCGACAAGACCAGGGTTATCCGATCCTGGTGATCGTCGACGGCGACAACAGCGTACTCGGCTACGCTTCATTCGGTGACTGGCGCCCATTCGACGGGTTCCGCCACACGGTCGAGCACTCGGTGTATGTGCGCAACGACCAGCGGGGCAATGGCCTCGGGCCGCAACTGATGGAAGCGCTGATCGAACGCGCCAAAGGCTGCAACAAACACGTGATGGTCGCCGCCATCGAAAGCGGTAACGGCGCCTCGATTCGGCTGCATGACCGGGTCGGTTTCGTCGTCACCGGCCAAATGCCACAGGTGGGTACCAAGTTCGGCCGCTGGCTGGACCTGACCTTCATGCAACTGATCCTCGACCCGGGCGCAATGCCACCTGGTCCCCACAAGGAGTGATACCCATGAACGCCGCCCAACTGCGCCGCGTCAATGTTGAAAGCTTTGCGCACTATCGTCAGGGTTTGATTGATTTGCTGCTCGACGCCGTCGGCTATGGCGCCAGCGTCGGGTTCATGGCGGATCTGGACGCGACACAGGCTCGCGCCTATTTCGATGAAGTCCAGGAGAACCTGAACAAAGGCAACGTGCTGCTCTGGGTGGTGGTCAAGGACGAACAGGTGCAGGCCAGCGTGCAACTGACGTTGTGCCAGAAAGCCAATGGGTTGAACCGCGCCGAAGTGCAGAAACTGCTGGTGCGTGAACATGCCCGTCGTCGCGGTCTGGGCCAGCAGATGATGCATGCCCTTGAGCTTGCAGCCCGCCAACACAAGCGCGGCATGCTCTACCTCGACACCGAGGCCGGCTCCCCCGCCGAAGACTTCTACAAGGCGATGGGTTACACCCGCGCTGGCGAAATCCCCGACTACGCCTGCGACCCCAACGGCCAGTACAAACCGACCGCCCTTTACTACAAGATTCTCCAAGGAGCTCATTGATGATTCCCGGTGAATACCAGATCCGGC
This sequence comes from Pseudomonas sp. PME37.24/025, assembly GCF_055556615.1. Classification (NCBI taxonomy): domain Bacteria; kingdom Pseudomonadati; phylum Pseudomonadota; class Gammaproteobacteria; order Pseudomonadales; family Pseudomonadaceae; genus Pseudomonas; species Pseudomonas sp. PME37.24/025. Next base: position 519,339 of record NZ_JBVHNK010000002.1, on the reverse strand, counting down.
CCGGCGACATCGAACTCAACGCTGGCCGTCGCACCCTCAGCCTGAAGGTGGCCAACAGCGGCGACCGGCCGATTCAGGTCGGCTCGCATTATCACTTCTTCGAAACCAATGACGCCCTGACCTTCGACCGTGCCGCCAGCCGCGGCATGCGCCTGAACATCCCCGCCGGCACCGCTGTGCGCTTCGAACCGGGGCAGAGCCGCGAGGTCGAGCTGGTAGACCTGGCCGGGCATCGCCGGGTGTTCGGGTTTGCCGGGCGGATCATGGGTGATCTCTGACTAATGCGGTGTCTGCACTGGCCCCATCGCGGGCAAGCCCGCTCCCACAGTTGATTGCGTTCCCCTGTGGGAGCGGGCTTGCCCGCGATGGCGAGCGCAGCGAGCGATTTCAAATTCAATTGAATCTCAAGGCGAACGAATGAAGATTTCCCGTCAGGCCTACGCCGACATGTTCGGCCCCACCGTCGGCGACAAGGTCCGTCTGGCCGACACCGAGCTGTGGATCGAAGTGGAACAGGACTTCACCACCTACGGCGAAGAAGTGAAATTCGGCGGCGGCAAAGTCATTCGCGACGGCCAGGGCCAAAGCCAATTGCTAGCCGCGGAAGTGGTCGACACCCTGATCACCAACGCACTGATCATCGATCACTGGGGCATCGTCAAGGCGGACGTCGGTCTCAAGGACGGGCGCATCGCGGCCATCGGCAAGGCCGGCAACCCGGACATCCAGCCCAACGTCACCATCGCCGTCGGCGCCAGCACCGAAGTAATCGCCGGTGAAGGCATGATCCTCACCGCCGGCGGCATCGACACCCACATCCACTTCATCTGCCCGCAGCAGATCGAAGAAGCGCTGATGAGCGGCGTCACCACCATGATCGGCGGCGGCACCGGGCCGGCCACCGGTACCAACGCCACCACTTGCACCTCCGGGCCATGGCACCTGGCACGCATGCTTCAGGCCGCCGATGCCTTCCCGATGAACATCGGCTTCACCGGCAAGGGCAACGCCAGCCTGCCGGAGCCGTTGATCGAACAGGTCAAGGCCGGCGCCATTGGCCTGAAGTTGCACGAAGACTGGGGCACCACCCCGGCGAGTATCGACAACTGCCTGAACGTGGCCGATCAGTACGACGTGCAGGTGGCGATCCATACCGACACCCTCAACGAGTCGGGTTTCGTCGAAACCACCCTCGCCGCCTTCAAGGGTCGCACCATCCACACCTACCACACCGAGGGCGCTGGCGGCGGTCATGCCCCGGACATCATCAAGGCCTGCGGTTTCGCCAACGTGCTGCCGAGCTCTACCAACCCGACCCGGCCGTTCACCCGCAATACCATCGATGAACACCTCGACATGCTGATGGTCTGCCATCACCTGGACCCGAGCATTGCCGAAGACGTGGCCTTCGCCGAAAGCCGCATTCGCCGCGAAACGATTGCCGCCGAAGACATCCTCCACGACCTCGGCGCCTTCTCGATGATCAGCTCCGACAGTCAGGCCATGGGCCGCGTCGGTGAAGTCATCACGCGCACCTGGCAGACCGCCGACAAAATGAAAAAGCAGCGTGGCCCGCTGCCCGCTGATGGCGAAGGCAACGACAACTTCCGCGCCAAACGCTACATCGCCAAATACACCATCAACCCGGCGATCACCCACGGCATCAGCCACGAAGTGGGCTCGGTGGAAGTGGGTAAATGGGCCGATCTGGTGCTCTGGCGTCCGGCATTTTTCGGTGTCAAACCGACGCTGATCCTCAAGGGTGGCGCCATTGCGGCGAGCCTGATGGGCGACGCCAACGCTTCGATCCCGACGCCGCAACCGGTGCACTACCGCCCGATGTTCGCCAGTTACGGCGGCTCGTTGCATGCCACCAGCCTGACCTTTATCAGCCAGGCGGCGCAGGAGGCCGGTTTGCCCGAAGCGTTGGGTCTGAAAAAGAAAATCGCCGTGGTCAAAGGTTGTCGCGACGTGCAGAAAACCGATCTGATTCACAACGATTACCTGCCAGAGATCGACGTCGATCCTCAAACCTATCAGGTCAAGGCTGACGGTGTGTTGCTGTGGTGTGAGCCAGCGGAAACCTTGCCAATGGCCCAGCGCTATTTCCTGTTCTGATCAATGAAAGAAGCCCCGGACGCCAGGCGTTCGGGGCTTGCGGGTCAACTACCGATTTTGATGTTCACCTTGTCCAGTTTGGCTCGGTCCAGAGCCTGCCGGGTCAATGTTTTCTCAAGCGCCTTGATGGCCTGAAATATGTCTTCATCCTCAGCGTTTTCCAGCCTCAGCTTGAGGGCATCGAATTCCTGCCGATAGGTCGTTTCCATGAAGGTTTGCCAGATCGGTTGCTCAAGGATCCGCTCAGTCAGCAAGCCCCCTTCTTCCAGGGCCAGCACACGTTGACAGGCCGCCTCGATCATCTCCTTGCTCACCTTGGAAATAGCCCGAAATTGCATGCCTCGCGCTTGCCATGGCAGATCCAGGCGTTCCGCCAGATCCGTCATGTAAGCCAAATGCACCTCGACTTCATCGATGGTTCCACCTTCAACTCCAGGGCGATAAAAGGTTTCTCCGGCCCGCAAGCGCTCAGCGACACGCTCGCGGGCAATCCTGCCCAGTTCGTCCAGACGCGACTTGCCCCTCGCCAGTTGCAGCAGCTCGGCTTCCACCAGCCCAGGATTGGCCAATGCACGGGCCTCGTGCACTAATACCTCGACGCCCATGGCATTGAACAACTGAGTACCGCCATCGACACAGTTGGTGGTGCTGGTCGCCTCGGCAAACAGCTTTTCCCGTAACTCGGTTCTTTCGGCCATAGCCTCGAGCATGCGCCACACTTTGGCGGTGAGTCCGATACGATAACTTTTGTCTTCAGCATTGAAATCATAGGACTCGGTCAAGCGCCGGATTCTATTGAAAAACGGCAGCGAGCCATACTCGTCTTCGACGTTGTCCCAGATTTCCTGTTTCGTATTCCACTCTGCGTTGCTCAGCCCTTCTCCCCATTCGGAACTGTCGAGTATGCCGCGTGGGGGATAGGCGCGATCAGGGTCCAGACCGATCGATTCGATGTACGTGCGCACCCGCTCAAGGTTCTGGGGCGAAATCCAGTCCTGTTCGCGCGTAAAGAATGTGCGCGCCAGCAACTCCGCACGGAAGGAACCGGGCGCCACTTCGGGAATTTGCGTGAGCCTGTTGAACTCAAGGTTCAGATAAATGTTGCGCGGGCGATTGCGGCCAAGATAGCCCGTGGGCCAGGTATCAAGCTGGCCATGGTCAAGGGTAATCGCCTGTAATCTGGGCATAAGACTGACATCAGGTGGCAAGCGCAACGGGTTGTTACTCAGACGCAACATACGCAAGCGGGTCAGTCCTCTGAGGTGGGCGATCCCCGCGCTGTCCAGAGAGATGTTGTTATTGCTGAGCATCAGATGAGTCAGCCAGCGCATGTTGCCGATCTCTTGAGGAAACGAGGTCAAACTGTTTTGCCCCATGCTCAACTGCCGCAATTGCCGGAATGGCCGCAGGAATCGGACATGTTCATCACCCAGTCGTACATTGTTCAGGCTGAGTTCGGTTACGTGATCAAAATTGACCGTCAGTTCAGGCATCGTCGCCAAATGCCTGCCCAGAGGGAAACCATCCAGATTCAATGCTTGCGGCGCCACGATGCCGGGTGCCTCAACGCCCGGCGGCCCGGTGCGCTGCCAGCAGCGGCGGAGTTTCGCGTAGAAATCGGTTCTGGAATGCCACTCCGAGGCTCCGTCGGCTGTAAGACGCCAGGATTGGATAGGTTGATTGACCCAATGACGCATTGAATCATTGAAGCGATCGAACTCGGTTTCCAGCGCAGTCACTCGCGGGTCGGCCCACTCACCAAAAGCGTTCAGCAGCGCCTGTACCTGACTGTCATCCAGGCCTGGATAGAGTGATTCTGTGCGAATTCGCAGAAGATCCGGATCTTGTGAGCGCACCCTGTAAGCGCGCATTCCGCCACGCAAACGCATAATCTGCGGGTCGTAAGCGGGCTTGCGTATGGGGTGATCCAGCAGGGTTTTCGAGAACGTGTCGTGTGACAGCGGTGCTTGTTTAACGGCCTGACGCAGTTGGGCTCCCTGATTGATCTCATACCCCAGCGCTTTGCGCTCGGCATCGGGCAAGGCATGCAGCAATGCCCCATACAGATCGTCCGCTCCATGCAGATGGCCACCCTTATTGTCGTAAGTTTCATAGTGTCCGTCCTCGCGCAATACCAACACCTTGCGCACCGAGGCATCGACCGGACCAACGCGGTCTTGCAGTGCACCGGTTAAGGAAAAATCGCGGACTTCGATGCGCATGTCCTTTGGCCATTTCGGCCAGTTTTCCAGGGTATGCAGCGCCAGCCGGCCGGTGTCGACATCGCTCAATTCGTCCAGATAAAGCCCTTCATAGGCGCGACTCAAACGCAAGCCGAACACAGACGCTCGCGCCATTTCGCGCAAGCGCAACGGGATCCGTCTGTCTTGGGTCAATTTCAACAACTCGGCTTCAGCGGCATCGTCCAGCAGGGCTTGTGCGGCGGCGTTCGACAGCTCCGGAAAATCCCGCTTCAGCAGGTTTATCCGCGCATCGCCGGTGGTTTCCCGGGCCTCGTACAACGTATCGAACAGCATTTTTTTGCTGTCTTGCGCCTGGTAGGCAATGCGTTTTTGCAGCTCGGCAATACGCGCCGAGCGTTCTTTCGCAACTTCACTGCCGAACCAGTCCTGCAATTGCGCCTCGCTGAGGGCGTCAACCACTCGTGTCGGCAGGCGGCCTTCGTAAACATCAGTCCGGGTAATGTTGAGGGTGTTTTCAGGCGTCGCCTCGGCCGCACCGAAACTCCGTGACGGTCGGCCCGAAGCCGTATCGGCTTCCAGCACCAGAACCCTGGATTGCGGCCAGCCATTCAATTCGGTAACAAACCCTGCCACTTGTTCCGCCAGCTCCTGCGGCACCTGGCCGTTGAGGATCTGCGCACTCAGCTTGTCGGCGTCCGCGTAAGCCTTGAAGCGCTTCAGTGTGTCCATGAGCAAGGGCGCCGGTGGATCATTTTCGACATGCATGCGACGTAGTACGCCTTCGTCGACACCGCTGACATGCCGCACCTGATCCAGCACTTCGTCACTGACCCCATCCACTGATGGACCGAGGCGCCGCAACAGCTTGCCCTTGTCCCATTCCATCGGTTTCTCGAATTCCGTGTGCCAGGCGCCAGCACCGTTGTGTTCGATGTTCAGCTGATAGGCATCCGGCCGCCTGGAATGTTGCAGCCGAGGCTGTCCGGTGAGCGGATCCTCCTGGAGCACGAATTGTTTGCCCTCGAGCGGCAGCACGTTGCGCCCGTCATGCTCGATGATGCCAAGGTCATTGGGCGTTGCGGTTTCGGGCAGCGTCAGGCGGTGCTCATAAGGTGCATGATCGGGTTTGATCAGACGCGTTTTTCCGTTGGGCAGTTCCACCGGTTCAAGGCTGTCTATCAGGGGTGATGGTCTGATCGGCGCGGGGCCTTTGGGCAGCACGTGCCCCATGAACATCAGGGCCAATTGCGCACCGTTGATCAAGACACTGTTGATGTGCGCCGCGCCCTCCTCGACGTCACCCTTGCTCCAGTCTTCGATGCCCTCGACCAGCTCCGCCAGCAATTGCGCGGCCATCAGGCCCAGCATGGCCGGCCCCAGCACTGGCACCAGCATTGCGCCAAAGTTGAACACGTTCCAGGCGATGTCCAGATAGCCACTCAGGCGTTTCCAGCGAGCATTGGCGTCTTCGTCATCGGTCGGCACCGCGATCAATCGGGCATCGGCGATGGCTTTGTCGCGACGCTCACGAAACAGACGGTCCCACAGCTCGTCGCTGATCAGATGAGTGACAGGTTCCGCATCAGGGTTTTCGACCGGCGTTTCCCGCCACCACGGCCCCATGTCCAGCGGTTCGCGCTGTTGCCAGGTGATGGTCTTGAGGCGTTCATTGACCCGGCTGAAAAAAACCGCCTTGTCTTTCTGCGCGACAAAACGACTGAAAAAAACCTGGTAATCACTTTCACGCAGTTGGCCGATCAGCGTTTTCATGAAGTCGGTGAGCGAGGCATATTCCTTCAGCGGATGGTCCGGGTCATCCGGCACCCAGGCGATCAGATGCCCGCTCAGCCGATTCTGGCGGTAGATTTCGTCCTTGCGCAGCATCTCTTCCACCACGCCTTTCGGGCCGTTGGCGAAAAAAGCCTTGAGCAGGTGAAAGGTATCAAAGGCATCGGGTAGCGAGGACGTTGTCCGTTGGGAGAAATCAAGCCATTGCTTGCGGGCATCGGGCATCAGGCCATCAATGGCCTTTTTGACCGCCGTAGGTTCGGCCACCGCGCTGAACAGCACAACGCCGGTCATCCGGCAGCCCATCAGCGACAAACGATGACTTTGCAGCGGACGGCCATACCACTGGATGTCAGACTTGCCGTCGATCACTCCGCCGACCGTTGCGTAACCGTGCAGGCCGATATCGCCCTTGAGATACGCCGTCATCGACGCCAGTTTGAGGGCCGCTTTGTCACTGGCGATCGAACGTTCCTTGAGCAGGCGAGCGGCATCGGGATCTGCGGGGGTGAGCAATGACTTGATGTGGGTCTGGTATTGCCCGCCTATGTCGAGGCGCCGGCACAGCGCCGCAATTTTTTGCGGGGTGATGACCTTGATCTCGTGCAGGTCGCCACGAAAGTCCTTGCGTAACACCGCGGAGCCGCTGCGAAACGCATCATCACGGGTTTCATCCTCTTCGAAGTTGTGCAGCGCCGCTTCGAGCAGCGTGGAGCGACGGATAGTACTGGCCTTGGTATCGATTACACCGGCGATTTTGTTCGGCACATACAGGCGTAATTGCAGGTCATTCGGATTGCCATGCTCGTTGAAGTTCGAGAGCAACAGGGTTTTGAGCAACGGCTCGGCAAAGGCCTTGATGTCGTGCTGCAAATCACCGAGCAATTCGTCCAGCCGCCCTTGCAGGCGCCAGCGCTCGTCGATGAGTTGCTTGAGATAGTCGCGATCCACCGGTCGGGCTTTCAGATACCAGGAGGGGAACGTCGGCTGTACATCCACCGCCGTCAGGAGCCTGGCCCGTGGTGCTTCGGTAATCGCCTTGGGGACCAGCGGTTTTATCCGTTGGTGGTGAACCCCGTTGTCTTCCTTTGTTGTCGGACTTGACGGCCCTGTTGGATTGCTTCCTTGCAATTCAGGCATGTCTTGAACACCTTCAAACCATTGATTGGGGCCCTATGTTTATGCGTTTGTCCCGTGAACAAAAGCGCAAATAATCGTTGGTTGAATGTACAAAAACAGCCCTGCGCATTCGAAAATTCAGGTGCCAAAAATATCTATTTACCGCACCACACAACCGCGAATGTGCCCGGCGTTATCGGCGGTAGTGCTCCCCAGGAAGGTGAGGCAGGGGGACCGCGTTGTCGTTCATCGCGAGCAGGCTCGCTCCCACAGTGGATCGTTGGTGTTCACAAATTCTGTGTTCGCAGCAGATCACCTGCTCGCGAAGCGACCTGACAGGCAATGCAGAAACATCAGCGCGATTATTCGACCACAAGCCGCCCCAACCGCTGCTTGAGCATGCGGTTCTCGGCCCGCAGTTGCTGGACCTCTTCGAGCAGGTCCAGCGCCAGGGCGACGCCTTCCCATTCCAGTTCCAGATCGCGCCGCAGCTTGGCAGCGCGCTTGGCCAGCACCAGTTCATAGTCGGTGAAACGCCAATCCTTGGGATTTGACCCCTGCGGTTCGAGGATGCCGTGTTCGACGATCTCGATCACGTGCACGTCCGACAGTTCGGTCGCCTCGCAGAATTCTGCCAGGTCCAGTAGAACGATCACGGGGTCGCTCATGATTGGCTACTCCTTATCTCGAAATCAGAAATTCTCTCGCGGATCGAAAGCGGCTTTTTTCGCCAGCTCCTCCCACAACTCTTTGACGTCATGGTCGAGTTTTTTCGGCATCACTGCCTTGAGCTGCACGAACAGATAGCCACGGTGACCGGCCTTGTGCAGCAGGCCATGACCCTTGGCGCGCATGCGCTGGCCGTTCTGGCTGCCGGCCGGAACCTTGAGGTTGATCTTGCCGGTCAGGGTCGGCACCGCGACTTCGGTCCCCAGCGCCAGCTCCCAGGGTGCCAGCGGCAAGGTGATGATCAGGTTCTCGCCTTCGACGTCGAATTTGGGGTGCGGCGCAAAACGGATGGTCAGGTACAGGTCGCCATTGGCCCCGCCACCGATACCCGGAGCGCCCTGGCCCTTGAGGCGGATGCGCTCGCCGTCGGTCACGCCGGCGGGGATCTTCACGTTCAGGCTTTTACTGGTGTTGCTGACATGCTGGCCCGCAGCGTTGTAATGCGGTACCTGGAAGCTGACCTTCTTCGATTCGGTCGAGAGGGTTTCTTCCAGAAAAACCGGTAATTCCATTTCCACGTCTTGCCCTCGACGCCCGGCACTTCGGCCTGACCGCCCACCACCATCGAAACCCGGACCACGGTTGCCGAAAATCGAACTGAAGAAGTCCGAGAAATCGCCCGTGTCCTGACCACCACCACCGAAACCACCGCGGCTCTGCCAACCCGGCGGGCCCTGAAAGGGCTGACCGTGGTGGCCGTATTTGCGCAGGTCGTCGTATTCGGCGCGCTTGTCGGCGCTTTTCAGCGCTTCATAGGCTTCCGAAGCGTCCTTGAATTTGGCCTCGGCGTCCTTTTCCTTGCTGACGTCGGGGTGGTATTTGCGCGCCAGCTTTCGATAGGCGGCCTTGATCGCCTTATCGTCCGCGGTCGGCTCCACACCGAGAATCTTGTAATAGTCTTTGAAGTCCATCGAGGGAATCACCATCCATTATCGAAATCGCGCAGCCAGGCACAGCATGCTCTTGTTTGCAGCGTTTGGATTGACCGATCTCAAGGTTGTGACCGGGCAGCGCATCAGAAGTTTATCGGCAGCAGGGCGCGGTTCTTGCAGTCGCCCCAGGGGTTGCCAAGTCTATGCAGGGAAGTTTGGGGGTGTTGGAGCATCTTTCAAGCGCTGATCGCTGCGATTTAACGGATAGTCGGCCTTCGAATCTTCGCCGCACTGACATACACTGCGCGGCCGTTTTTTAACCGGAACTTGAAAGACATGAAAAACGCATCTCCAGCCCGTGCCTGTGGTATCGACTTCGGCACGTCCAACTCCACCGTCGGCTGGCTGCGCCCCGGCATGGAAACGCTGATCGCGCTGGAGGACGACAAGATCACCCTGCCCTCGGTGGTCTTCTTCAATATGGAAGAACGCCGCCCGGTATACGGCCGACTGGCGCTGCACGAGTACCTGGAAGGTTACGAAGGCCGGCTGATGCGCTCGCTCAAGAGCCTGCTGGGTTCCAAACTGATCAAGCACGACACCAGCGTCCTCGGTACGGCGATGCCGTTCAAGGACCTGCTCGGCCTGTTCATCGGCCAGTTGAAAAAGCGTGCCGAAGCCGCTGCCGGTCGGGAATTCGAGGAAGTGGTGCTGGGCCGTCCGGTATTTTTCGTCGATGACGATGAAATGGCCGACCAGGAAGCAGAAAACACCCTGGTGGACGTGGCCCGCGCCATTGGTTTCAAGGATGTCTCGTTCCAGTACGAGCCGATTGCGGCGGCGTTCGACTATGAGTCGACCATCGAAAAAGAAGAGCTGGTCCTGATTGTGGACATCGGCGGTGGTACGTCGGACTTCTCGCTGGTGCGCCTGTCCCCTGAGCGCCGCAACCATGACAACCGTCACGACGACATTCTCGCCACCGGTGGCGTGCACATCGGCGGGACCGATTTCGACAAGCAGCTAAGCCTGCAAGGCCTGATGCCGCTGTTTGGCTACGGCAGCCGGATGAAGAGCGGCGCCTATATGCCGACCAGCCACCACATGAACCTGGCGACCTGGCACACCATCAACTCGGTGTACTCGCAGAAATCGACCCTGGCCTTGGGCAGCATGCGTTACGACATCGAGGACACTGGCGGCATCGATCGCCTGTTCAAGCTGATCGACCAGCGCGCCGGGCATTGGCTGGCCATGGAAGTGGAAGAAACCAAGATCCAGCTGACCCACGCCGACAGCCGCCATGTGCCACTGGATCGTATCGAACCGGGTTTGAGCGTGGAACTGAGCCGGGCACTGTTCGAATCGGCCATCGACAACCTGCTGGAACGGGTGCGCAACAGCGTGACCCAATTGTTGAACGACGCCAATGTGCGAGTCGATCAGGTGGACACGGTGTTCTTCACCGGCGGTTCGAGCGGGATTCCGGCACTGCGCAACAGCGTCTCGGCCATGCTGCCGAATGCGCGGCACGTGGAAGGCAACATCTTCGGCAGCATCGGCAGTGGGTTGGCGATCGAGGCGGCCAAGCGTTACGGCCCGATGGATTGACCTGAAACCCTGTGGCGAGGGGGCTTGCCCCCGTTGGGCTGCGCAGCAGCCCTGAAACCATTCAAACCATTTCGTCAGGTGCACCTCATACGCTGGTTTTGCGGCTGCTGCGCACCCGAACGGGAGCAAGCTCCCTCGCCACAATTAGATCAACGCCAGATCAAACCATCCCCACCTGCTTCAACTCACTCTTCAGATACGCGTAATAAATCGGCCCCGCCACCACCCCCGGCAGGCCGAACGCGGCTTCGAACACCAGCATTGCCAGCAGCAACTCCCACGACTTGGCACTGATCTGCCCGCCGACGATGCGCGCGTTGAGGAAGTATTCGAGCTTGTGGATAACAATCAGGTAACCCAGCGCCGCCACCGCCACCCAGATCGACAACGACAAACCGACGATGGTGATCAAGGTGTTCGACATCAGGTTGCCGATCACCGGCAACAAGCCGAGCAGGAAGGTCAGCACGATCAGGGTTTTGGTCAGCGGCAGCTTGATCCCGAACATCGGCAGGACCACCGCGAGGAAAATCCCGGTGAAGAAGGTGTTGAGCAGGGAAATCTTGATCTGGGCGAAAACGATGTTGCGAAACGCCTGGACCAACAGGTGCAAGCGGTCGAACAGCGCCGCGGCCAAGGGCTTGCGCTTGGTCACATCCGGCGCTCGCTGCAAGGCGATGATCGCCCCCAGCACCATGCCGATCAGCAGCGTCACGAACATGTGCGCCGCGTCCTTGCCCACCAGTTGCAAATCACTGAGGTGCTTGCTCATCCACTGGCCGATGGCCACGCGAAACTCGGCGGCACTGGCCGGCAGATAAGCGTCGATGAACGGCGGCAATTGCCCGCGTGCGCGGTCGACCACGACCATGAATTTGTCGAGAGAAGCGCCAGGGTTTTCCGCCTCGTGCAGCAGAAAACTGATCGCACCGGCAAAGATCAGCGCCAGCACGCTGACCACTAGTGTTCCCAGCAACGCCACCGACAGCCAGCGCGCACGGCGGCCTTCGATCAGCCGCTGCAATTGCGGCGTGAGCATGTTGACCAGTTCGAACACCAACAACCCGGCCAGCAGGCTGGGCAGCAATCGCAGAGGGATCACCAGCAGTAAACCACCAAAAATGATGACCCAGCTGATAAGCAACAAGACCTGACGCTGAGAAAACGCTGACATACAGCCTCAAAACGAACGACGTAAAAGGATTGGCAGTCTGCCAGCGTTCCGGCGCCGAAGCGAGCACACACGAAACTGTGGGAGCGAGCTTGTGTGGCGAGGGGGCTTGCCCCCGTTCGACTGCGAAGCAGTCGTAAAACCGGTCACTGCTTTCTAATTCAAGATCGCGGTGGCTGGTTTCAGGGGTGCTTCGCTCCCCAACGGGGCGATGCGGCGTTCCGACAAGCCCCCTCGCCACACAGGCTCGCTCCCACAATGCTTATTTTTTCTTCAGGCAATCGCTCATGAAGGTTTTGCGCGCGTCACCCGTGAGGGCCTGGGTGGCGGCGGTAGCGTTGCAGGTTTTCATCTTTTCTTGTTGAGGGGTCAGGGGTTTGGCGGCATCGGCGGCCGGCGCGGCTTTGAGGCAGGTGCTCATGAAGGCTTTGCGCTCGTCGCCCTTGAGGCTTTTGGCGGTAGCGTCGGCATTGCAGGTGGTCATTTTGTTCTGTTGGGCAGTGGCGGCGAAACCCTGGGAACAGAGCAGCAAACCGACCATCAACAACGGGGCACGCAACATCTTCATGGAGTGTTCTCCTTGTTACCGCACCGATGGGTGCGGCCTCATTTCGGAGTGTAGACAAAGCCTGTTACACGTTCACCTGCTATCGAGGTGGCTGCGTCGATATTGCTCAGGCGTGCACCCGGCCTGACGCTGAAACATCGCGATAAATGCCGAGCCGGTGCTGTAGCCCATGTCGAAGGCGATTTCCTGAATGCTGCGCTGGCTATCGAGCGCTTCGATCGCCGCCAGAAACCGCAACCGTTGCCGCCACTCACCGAAACTCATGCCCAACTCGCGAACAAACTGTCGGGCCAACGTGCGTTCGCTGACGTGAATTTGTGCGGCCCAGTGCGCCAATGGCCGGTTGTCCCCAGGCTCGGCCTGCAAGGCTTCAAGGATTGCGAGCAGCCCGGAGCTGCTGGCGTAGGGCAAGTAACACTCATGCATCGGCGCCTGTTGCAGTTGGTCCACCAGCACTTGAGCCAGACGCTTGTCTGCATCGTGCTCGGGAATTTTCACATCACGGGCGGCGAAGTCTTTCAGGATCGCCTTGAGAATGTCGCTGATCGCCAGGGTGCAGGCCTGCTGCGGCAGATCGCGGCACAGCGCCGGCGCGAGGCAGACCGCGCGATAGTTGATCGGCTGATTGCTATAGAAACTGTGCTCGGTGCCGGGCGGCACCCACACCGCGTATTGCGGCGGCGACATGAAGCGGCGGCTGCCGATTTCCATGTGCAAAACGCCATTGGCCGAATACTCGAGGGTGCCCCAAGGGTGATGGTGGGCCGAGGCGTATTCATGGGTGTTGAAGTCGGCATAACGGAAATAGACCGGGGCCGGCAGTTCGCTGAAATCCAGCAGGTCGATGTGTTTGCTGTTCATGCTGTCCGGAATCAGAGGCAAGTTGTCTGGATTGCAGTATAGGCATTGATTCAGACAGCGGATAATCACCCTTCATTAACGTTCTGGTTTTTCTCGATGCAATACGCTTACCCCCTGCTGGCCATTTTCATTTGGGCCGGCAACACCGTGATCAACAAACTGGCGGTCGGCGCGATCTTTCCCGCCGAAATCGGCTTCTACCGCTGGCTGCTGGCCGCAATCCTGTTCACGCCTTTCATGCTTAAACCGGTGATCGCCCACTGGCCGTTGATCCGCCCGAACCTGGGCAGGATTTTCATCCTCGGCGTGCTTGGCATGGCGGTTTATCAGAGCCTGGCTTACTTCGCTGCGACGCTGACTTCGGCCACCAACATGGGGATCATTTTGTCGCTGATGCCGTTGATGTCGCTGGCCATGGCGATTGTCAGCCTCGGCCAACGCCTGACCGCCGGCGCACTGGCCGGCGCGGTGTTGTCGTTTGCGGGAGTCTTGGTGGTGGTGTCGTCCGGCAGCCTTGGCGCGTTGCTGGAACACGGGGTGAACCTGGGTGACGCGATGATGTTGATCGCCACGCTGGCGTATGCGATTTACAGCACATTGCTGAAAAAATGGCAGCTGCGTTTGCCGCCGCTGGTGTTGTTGTATTTGCAGGTGTTGGTTGCGGTGGTGGTGCTGTTTCCGCTGTTCCTCGCCTCACCGAAAATCGGCCCGACTCTGCAGAACATTCCGCTGGTGCTCTATGCCTGCCTGCTGGCCTCGATGCTTGCGCCGCTGGCGTGGATGCAGGCCGTGGTGCGCCTGGGGCCGAGCCGGACCACGCTGTTTTTCAACTTGCTGCCGTTGATTACGGCGCTGATTGCTGCGGTGGTGCTGCGTGAGCAATTGGCGCTGTATCACCTGGTGGGTGGGGTGTTGACGTTGGGTGGGGTGATTTTGTCGGAGCGCTGGACTACCGTGCTGGGGCGTACATAACCATTTGTGGCGAGGGAGCTTGCTCCCGCTCGAGCGCGAAGCGGTCGCAATATATTGGGGGCTGCTTCGCAGCCCAACGGGAGCAAGCTCCCTCGCCACAGGGGCCTAAACCCCGGCCGCTTTCAACCGCGCCGCATGCTCGACAAACAACCGCACCGGTTCTGCACCCTTGCCCACCAGCCCCAGTGATTGGTTGACGCTATCGAAGTGATCCATCGGGTATTCATCGCCAATCACTGTCCCGAGATGCGAGCTGTAACGCCCGACCATCCCGTCGCAATGCCCCGCTTCACGCACGAAGGTTCTGGCAAACAACCGGCAACTGCGATTGGTCCCGTCGAACAGGTTGCACCCGCGATCGGTCTTGCCCGGTTGTAAAGTCCCGGACCAGGAGTAATACCGCACGCCATTGACCACTTCCGGGCCGTTCCCGCCCCAGGTGTCAGGCAGGCCCTGTGGATAACGCTGATTGAACAGCGCCACGCCCGCCGTGGTCAGGGAATGGTGCGAAGCCGGGATATCCACCGGCAGTCTCGGCCCGCGATAGCCGGTTTCCAGCAGGCACATCAACGCGCTGATCAGCCACAGTAAAAAGCTCAGCAGCCGGCCCTTGGCGCTGTCAGCCGGATAATGCGTGTGCAGGTAGTCCGCCAGCTCCGAGCCGTGATTCGGCCCGGCCACCGAGGTCACTGAAGCCACCTGGTCCGGGCGTTTTGCCGCCGCGTAACGGGCGGTCAGCGAGCCCTGGCTGTGGCCGATCAGGTTGACCTTCTCGGCCCCGGTTTCGCGCAGAATCTCCTCGATCCGCGCCAGCAATTGCTCGCCGCGTACCTCGGTGGAGTTGAGCGGCGAGACCTGCACCGCAATCACGGTCGCCCCATCCCGGCGCAGCGCCGAAATGATTCCGTACCAATAGGGATAGAGCAACAGACGTATAAACCCGAGCATCCCCGGGACCAGCACCAAGGGGTAACGCGTGGCGGAACCTTGCGACATGGGTGAACATCCTTGTGATCGGTGAGATGAAGCAAGGCCGGATGCAAGGCATCAGCCAAGCATCGCCACCCAAGATGACAACTCAACGACCAGTCTATGACATCGCTTACTTCAACCCCACCACGCCCGCCACAATCAGCCCGACCGACACCAGCTTGAGCGCGGTCAGGCTTTCGCCCAGCAGCGCAAAGCCGAGAAACACCGTACCCAGTGAACCGATGGCGGTCCAGATCGGGTAGGCGATGCTCACCGGCAATTCGCGCAGAGCCAGCGTCAGGAAGTAAATCCCGCCCACCGCGGCCACCACCGTAATCACTGACGGCCAGAGCCGAGTGAAACCTTCGGCGTACTTCATGCCCATGGCGAAAGTGACCTCAAACCCGGCGGCGATCAGCAAGAACAACCAGGCCATCTAGAACGCCCTGGCCAGCGCCAGCAAACGCTGCTCGGCCTCGGCCACGGACACCTGGAAAGTGCGCTCGGCGGACTCTTCGCCCTCGGCGGCGACAACGGTGACGTCGGTGATGCCGATAAAACCCAAAGCAGTACGCAGCAACGGATCGGCATGGTTCATCGCTTCAAGCTCACCGCCGGGCCCGAAGCCGAACCCGCCGCGACTGGTGACGATCAACGCCTTCTTGCCCTGCACCAGCGGCTCGTACTGAGCGACGCCGTTGTCCAGGGTGTGATTGAACGTCAGCCCGAGCCGCACAATCTGGTCGATCCAGGCCTTGAGGCCGCTGGGCACGCTGAAGTTGTACATCGGTGTGGAAATCACCAACAGATCATGGCCGAGCAACTCCCCCACCAACTCATCGCTGAGTGCCAGGTCGGCCTGCATCGACAGCGGTCGCGCTTCAGGTTCCGGATGAAAAGCAGCCGCGACAAACGCTTCATTGACGGCCGGAATCAACGCCCGACCGACTTCACGGCGAGTCAGTTGCGACTGCGGGTTGCGGCCCTGCCAGGCGGAAAGAAACACCTCGGCCAAACGCCGCGAATGTGAACGGTCGCCACGGGGGCTGGCGTGAATGGCAAGAATTCTGCTCATCTGAATCTCCTTAAGGACTAAACTAAAACGGCTTGTGCTTGCAGCTTGAAGCGCGTAACCGTCTATCTTCAAATGAACAAAAATCAGTCTGGATGAATTCATTTCATCCATGGAGTTTCAAATGTTTGCCTCGTTGCCGCTGACCGCCCTGCGCGCCTTCGAATCCGCCTCGCGCCTGTTGAGTTTCAAGGCTGCCGCCGAAGAACTCTCCGTGACACCGACGGCGGTCTCGCACCAGATCCGCTCCCTGGAAAACTGGCTCGGCGTGCCGTTGTTCGAACGACTGCCACGGCAGGTGCGCCTCACCGAGTGCGGCGAACGGCTGTTCCGCAGCCTGCACGGCGCCCTGCTGGAAGTGGCGCAAAGCGTCGATACCTTGCGCCCACAACGCAGCGGCACCAACCTGACGATTTCCACCACGGCCGCCTTCGCTGCCCTCTGGCTGGTGCCAAGGCTCGGCCGGTTTTATGCCCGCCACCCGAACATCAGCCTGCGCCTGGACACTCACTGCGAAGTCATCGATTTACATCAGGACGCCAGCGTCGATCTGGTGGTGCGTTACAGCCTCGACGATTACCCGAACCTGTATGGCCTGTGCCTGTTCGACGAGTCCTTCGGGGTCTACGGCTCGCCTGAACAAGTGGCCCTGGCGTCCAGTCGGGTACCGACCCTGATCAGCGTGCGCTGGCACAATTCCAAGCTGTACGCCCACGGCTGGGAGGCCTGGTGTGCACAATCCGGCGAAACCTGGCTGACCGAACAACCAGCGGTGCGTGAATACGACGAAGAGCATTACGCCCTGCAAGCCGCCATCGCCGGGCAAGGCCTGGTGCTGGCGAGCAATATTCTGGTGTCGGAGAGTGTGGCCAGCGGCTTGCTACTGCCTTATCGGGGGGACATTCAGGTCGACGGGGCCGGATACAGCGCGCTGTACGTACCGGGCCGTGAACGGCATCCGCCGGTGCGGGCGTTTTTTGCGTGGTTGCAAGAGGAGGCCCGGTTATCTGGTCTATTGCCAAGATCGCAGCCTGCGGTAGTTCCTACAGGGAACGCACTCCAAGGAGCATCGAAGACATCCTGGTCTGGGACGTAGAGCCTGCCGATGACATGGCCGATATTCTGAACGATCTATAGCGACTATCGAACCGCCATCGCGGGCAAGCCACGCTCCCACAGGTTTTGCGTCTTGCCCATTGTCGGCATGCGACACAAAACCTGTGGGAGCGTGGCTTGCCCGCGATGGCGTCTTCACAGACGCCGAAAGTTACTTGGTGGGTTTAACCGTCACCGGCGCCTTCCCAGCCTTCATCTGCTCCAGCAGCGGCGCACACTGATTCGGCTCACCAGCGCTCGGCGCTATCAGCGCCAGCAAGCCCGCCGCTGGCGCGGCAATCACACCCAGCGCAACCATCCCCGCCCCACGCAACATCAACGGCACCGCTTTCACGCCCGCATCCGGCTTGATGAACTTGCCCCGCACATACAGCGGCGAACGCAGCGAAATCAAACGCCAGCCCTTGGATTCCGGGGAGATGGTCAGGTCCAGTTGCTCGGTGGCCATGTTCGCCGAGCCATCGATGTAGACGATCGCGTTCTCGGTATCGAAGACGAACAGCCGCGTGGTTGCCAGACCTGCCTTGATCTCGAAGTCGGCTGCCGCGCAATTGATCTTCACTTCCTTGTCGCCAAAGATCTTGCCGACCACATAGTTGCCGACGTTGAGCCCCGCCAGCTCCATCAACTCGCGACTGATAGCGCCGTCATTCATCAGCATCTTCAAATTGCCGTCGGCAGTGCCCAGCAGTTTGGCCACAGAGTTGCCCCGGCCAGTAAGGTCGGCGTCGCCATTGAGCTCACCGAAACTGGTTTTCATGATTTCAAAGGTGGGGAACAACTGCTTGAGCTTGAACTTGCGCGCGGTCAGTTTGGCCCGGCCCTCCAAAGGCTCGGCGCGCCCGTCCAGACGAATCTGCGCATCGAGATTACCGCCGGCCACGCCGAAACGCAGGGGTTCGAGGCTGAGCACACCATCGGTCAGCACCAAATGAGTGTAGAGATCGTTGAACGGCAGTTTTTCGTTGTGGACGATGCGTTTGCCGGTGAATTCAACATCGGCGTCCATCGCGCGCCAGCGCTCAGTCTTGAATTCCTCGACCGGCAGCACCTTATCCGCCGGCTGCTTGCTTTCACCGCCGCGGCCCTTTTGCTTGGCGTTGGAGTCGGCGCCGATCAGCGGGGCCAGGTCGGTAAACAGCAGTTGATCGGACTCCAGCGCCCCGCTGAGTTTGGGCCTCGGCTGGCTCGCAACGTAGGTCAGGTTGCCATGGATGTCACTCTCGCCGATCTTGCCGTTGAAGTCCTCATAGCGATATACCGCCCCGCCCGACTCATGCAGCTTGGCGATCAAATGCCCGTCGGTGGCATAAGGCGGAGTATCTGGCAGGGTTACGCCGATCAGTGGATAGAGATTGCCCAGGCTGGCACCGGCCAGTTTCAAGCGCAAATCCAGAGCGCCGAGGTTCAATGGATCGGTGAGCATACCGGCCAGCTCGACGCTGGTGTCGGCGATCTTCATTTGCGCCTGAAGCGGGAACGGCTTGGAGGCGTCCTGCAACGCCAGCAAGCCGCCAGTTTTGCCCTGGCCCGCCAGATTCTGACCGTGGTATTGGCCTTTGACCTTCAACGCAAAGGCGTAATCCTGCGGCGAACCACCCTTTTCAACCGCTTTTTTTGCCGCTTTGTCTCCGACAATGTCGCTGAACGGAATCGGTTTGCCCAACGGATCGATGAGCAGATCAAGCTGAGTCTTCAGCTTCTGGTCGTCGAGCGTGACGTGGCCCTTGTCGAAGCCGATGGCCCCGATGTCCAGCACCCAGTTCGAAGGCTCGGCGTTCGGGTCTTTGGGGTCGAACTTGAACGTCCAGTTGGCGCGGCCGTCGGCCAGACGCTGCAGGTCGGCATTGGGTTCGCTCAGGTCGATACGCGGGATCACCACCCGCTGCGCCAGCAAGGCCAGCGGCGAAATGCGCAGCTCGACGCGCTTGAGGGTGGCCATCTGTGGTTGCTTCGACCAATCCGGGTTGCCCAGGCTGAGATCCTCAGCCACCACATGCGGCCACGGCACCCAGGCCCGCCAGCCGCCCTCATCTGGCTCACGCTGCCAGACGACCGCAAGGTTGCCATTGATGGCGAACGGACGATGCAGTTCTTCGGACACTTTGGCGTTCAGGGGCGGTTTGATCCGGTTCCAATCGAAGAACGCGATGATCAGAACCAATATCGCCAGCAAGACAATCAGGCTGGCGAAGGTCCAGGCGAGAATTTTACGAGTGCGCGTCATTGCACAGGGCTCCTGAATACGACTGAGCGCCCTGACTGCGACGCACGTATGAAACGTTAGGCCAGAACCGGCCTGCCATGAAATCTACGACTGACAAATGCGCCGCAGGTTTAACCGAAAGACCATTTGGACGCAAATGTCCGCCCCCACCCCAGTCATTTGACGTTACCCGCCCCGCACTTTTGCGAGGCAAAAGTGAGTTGAAAATACCCACTTCAGGGCAAAAACGCTCACGGGAAACGCCCGGTTTAGAGCCCTTCGGCTAAACAATCAATTCCGTTGATTATTACCATTGCGTTTATGAACTTTTATATCGACTTATCGAGAGTAGCATTGCCCTCGTACCCACTTTATCGCCCTCCCAAGGAGCAACCCATCATGAAACGCCAATTACTGCTTAGCCTGACCCTCTCGATGTTAGCCAGCACCGCTTTTGCTTTGCCGGCTGCTGATCAAGCCACTCCACAAGTCAAAGACAGCCACTCGGTATTCAGCCAGACCGTTGCCGCTGATGGTTCCAACCGCACACCACAAGGTCAGACCCTGGCCGAAGGTGGTAATGATCGCCTGAAAGAAAAAGGCCTGATCACCCAAGATGGCTCGGATCGCACCCCACAAGGCCAGACCCTGGCTGCCGACGGCACCGACCGCACTCCACAAGGCCAAACCCTGGCTGCTGACGGCACCGATCGCACTCCTCAAGGCCAGACCCTGGCTGCCGACGGCACCGATCGCACCCCACAAGGTCAAACCCTGGCTGCTGACGGCACCGACCGCACTCCACAAGGCCAAACCCTTGCTGAAGGTGGTGGTGACCGTGTAATCGAACGCAACAGCGCTGTGAGCTAAGCCCGTGGCGGCCTGGAAAAAAAGCCCAATCCCCGGATTGGGCTTTTGACTTTATAGAAGCTGCATTTCCCCGCGTGATCTCCTGATAGTCGTTCGACGCCAGCGAAGCCGATTTGCTAGAGTGCGCCGCTGTCCCTGTCCAGAAAACACCCTTGCGATGCTGCCCCGCGCCGAACAGAAACAACAGACCCGCAACGCCCTGATGGACGCTGCCCGCCACCTGATGGAAAGCGGCCGAGGATTCGGCAGCCTGAGCCTGCGCGAAGTGAGCCGAACCGCCGGCATCGTCCCCACCGGTTTCTACCGACATTTCGCCGACATGGATGAATTGGGCCTGGTGCTCGTGAGCGAAGTCGGTCAGACCTTCCGTGAAACCATCCGCTTGGTGCGCCATAACGAGTTCGTCATGGGCGGCATCATCGACGCCTCGGTGCGGATCTTTCTCGACGTGGTCACCGCCAATCGCTCGCAGTTTCTGTTTCTTGCCCGCGAACAGTACGGCGGCTCGCTGCCGGTGCGCCAGGCCATTGGCCGCTTGCGCGAAGACATCAGCTCGGACCTGGCGGCGGACTTGTCGCTGATGCCGAAACTGCAACACCTGGACATCGCAGGGTTGGGTGTCATGGCTGATCTGATCGTCAAAAGCGTGTTCGCCACCTTGCCCGACATTATCGATCCGCCGGTACAGGCGCTGCCGGAGCATCTGACGCCTCAGGCAAAAATCACGCAGCAGTTGCGCTTCATCTTCATAGGCCTAAAACACTGGCAAGGCCTCGGCAGCACCGAGTAAATACACATCCCTGCGGGAGCGAGCCTGCTCGCGATAGCGTCGCCACAGTCACCACTTGATGTGACTGATACTCCGCCATCGCGAGCAGGCTCGCTCCCACATTGGTGCGCGAAAACACCACGCGCACCAACATGATCCAAAATTCTGAACCATCCCCTACGCTCCGACAGGCATTTCCTACTTCTCACCCGATTGGCAAGCCCCTTGCTCTATCCCTGAGCATTGCCCATTGCTGGAAGCCTTCCGATGCTGGTGATTCATCGCAGAATCGACCCTCAACCCGTCTGGGCCGCCGAGTTGCACCTGACCTTCGAAGCCCGGAGCAAAAGCCGCTTGCGCTGTTTCAGTGCCGAAGGTGAAGACGTCGGGTTGTTTTTGGAGCGCGGTCAGCCGCCGCTGCATGACGGCGAATGCCTGCAAGCCGAAGACGGGCGCGTCGTTCGCGTCTGCGCTCGCCCCGAACAACTGCTGCACGTCACCTGCGCCAACGCCTTCGAACTGACCCGCGCCGCCTATCACCTGGGCAACCGCCATGTGGCCTTGCAAGTCGGTGATGGCTGGCTGCGCCTGCTCGACGATTACGTGCTCAAGGCCATGCTCGAACAACTGGGCGCCAACGCCGAGAACATCGAAGCGCCGTTCCAGCCGGAACACGGTGCTTACGGCGGCGGTCATCACCACTCGCGCCATGGCGATGAGGATTTCAACTACCCGCCGAAACTGCACCAGTTCGGCGTGCGCTTATGAACCCAGCCTGGGCGCTGCTGCGTCTGGCCAGCCCGCAGCTGCCGATTGGCGGCTACAGCTATTCCCAGGGTTTGGAGATGGCTGTGGATAACGGCCGCGTGAACGATCCCGACAGCGCGCGGCGCTGGATCAGCGATCAGTTGCTGCTCAATCTCGCGCGTTTCGAAGCGCCGCTACTGCTCGCCCATTGCATCGCTGCGGCCGAAGAAAACTGGGCTGAACTGCTGCAACGTTGCGAAGAACATCGTGCCAGCCGGGAAACCCGCGAGCTGCATCAGGAAAGTCGGCAGATGGGTTATTCGTTGAAGCAACTGCTCAACGGTTTACCGGAACTGGATGCACCCGCCCGGGCCTTTCTCGACCAATGCCCTGAGCCCCATCTGGCCCTTGGCTGGGCGCTGGCGGCCCGCGCCTGGCAGATCAGCCCACAAGATGCGCTGGCCGCCTGGCTCTGGAGCTGGCTGGAAAACCAATTGGCGGTGTTGATGAAAACCCTGCCCCTGGGCCAGCAAGCCGCCCAACGCCTGACCAGCGAACTGTTGCCGCTGCTGCAACAGGCCCAGCAAGACGCCACCCGAATCAACCCCGAACACACTGGCAGCGCCGCTTTCGGCCTGTCCTTGGCGTGCATGGCCCATGAGCGCCAGTACAGCCGACTGTTCCGTTCCTAGGGCCTTTTACTTTGGAGAATCACATGAACGCACAACCTCTGCGCGTCGGCATCGGCGGCCCGGTCGGTTCCGGCAAAACCGCCCTGACTTTGGCCCTGTGCCTGGCCCTGCGCCACCGCTACAACCTGGCCGTGGTGACCAACGATATCTACACCCGCGAAGACGCCGACTTTCTGGTCCGTAACGAAGCCCTGGCGCCCGAGCGGATCATCGGCGTGGAAACCGGCGGCTGCCCGCACACCGCGATCCGCGAAGACGCTTCGATCAACCTCGAAGCCGTGGATCAACTGAACCGGCGCTTCCCGGGGCTGGACCTGATTCTGGTGGAGTCCGGTGGCGACAACCTCTCGGCGACCTTCAGCCCGGAACTGTCGGACCTGACCATCTATGTGATCGACGTTTCAGCCGGCGACAAACTGCCGCGCAAAGGTGGGCCGGGGATCTGCAAATCCGATTTGCTGGTGATCAACAAGATCGACCTCGCGCCGCTGGTGGGTGCCTCGCTAGAGATGATGGACAGCGACACTCAACGCATGCGCAACGGCAAGCCATTCGTCTTCAGCAACCAGAAAACCGGCCAGGGCCTGGAAGCAATCATCGCCTTCATCGAACGCCAAGGTTTGCTGACTGCGGCCTGATCACACTTATCAACAAGGAAGCTTATCCATGACACTGAAACGCATTCTGGGCGCCATGGCCCTGCTGCTGACCCCGGCCATCGCGTTCGCTCACCCGGGCCACGGCGACAATGGCTTGATGGCCGGCATCAGCCACCCGATTGGCGGCCTCGATCATTTGTTGGCAATGGTTGCCGTGGGGTTGTGGGCCGCACAGCAGAAAGGCGCCGCGCGTTGGGCGCTGCCCTGCACATTCGTGGGCACTATGCTGATCGGCGGCCTGCTGGGTTTTGAAGGGCTGAACCTGCCGGCGCTGGAAAGCGGGGTTGCCGCATCGGTATTGGCGTTGGGCCTGGCGGTGGCTTTGGCGGTGCGTCCGCCGTTGAGCCTGGCGATGGCTGCGGCGGCGTTGTTTGCGCTGTTTCATGGTGTGGCGCATGGTCTGGAGCTGCCGGAGATGTCGAGCCCATGGGCGTATGCGGTTGGGTTTGTGGTGGCGACGGCAGCTTTGCATGCAGCGGGTTATGCGGTGGTTCGAGTGCTGCCTCAAGCGGCGGCACCGTTGGTTCGGCTGGCGGGTGCGGCTTCGGCGGCGACTGGGGTGTGGTTGCTGGCGGGTTGATTCTCTGGCGTCTGAACCGGCCTCATCGCGGGCAAGTCGGATCGCCGCACCGCCGCTCCCACAGGATATTCGTCGCCAGCACAGATCGTGTGAATACCGATGATCCCTGTGGGAGCGGGCTTGCCCGCGATAGCGTCCGATCAGACACCGCCTCTCTCAAGCCTGCCTCTCTGCTACCATGTCGCGCAATCGCCCCTGCCGTGACGACGCCAGCCAATGCCGCCTGTTTCCCGCTCTGCTTCCCAGCCTGAATTGACCGCCCTGTTCGCCTCGGTGCAACAGCACTTCCAGGACGTGATCGTGCCGCTCTGGCAAGGCCCCGGCTGGAACGCCGGCATGGCATTGCCGTATGAAGCACTGGACGCCGAGCATCAACCGCTGCCCCCTCAGCGCTACCGGGCCATGGCTTGTGCGCGGCAGCTGTACCTGTTTTCCAGCCTGATCGGCCAAGTACCTGAGGCCGAAGAACGTGCGGCGGCACTGTTCCGTTCCTTGCAACGGCATTTCCACGATGCCGAGCATGGCGGCTGGTTCTACAGCATCGACCCGCAAGGTGCGCCGCTGGATCAACGCAAAGACCTCTACACCCACGCCTTCATCCTGTTCGCCTGCGCCCATTATTGGGACAAGGTTCGCGAACCGCTGGTGGAGTCGGTGCTCAACGCCACACTGGAAGTGTTGGCGCAGCGCTTCGCCACAGGCGACGGCCTGTACGAAGCCAGCCTGGAGCGTGATTGGTCCTCGCTCAACTCCGGGCCGCTGCAGAATCCATTGATGCATTTGGCCGAAGCCTTCCTCGCCATCCTTTCGGTGCGCGAGGACGCTGCTGTGCAGAGCGCGCTTGTCGAGTTATGCACAGCCATGCAGAAGCGCTTCATCGACCCGCAACACGCGGTGTTGATGGAAAAACCGCTGGGCACTGTGGATAACTGGTTCGAGCCAGGCCATCAGTTCGAATGGTATTTCCTGCTGGAATCCTCACCGTTGCTGCGCGGCTCCAGATTGCATGCGTCGCTGGACCGCGCCTTTACGTTTACCGAGCAACAGGGCTTGGATCAGCAGACCGGGGCTGTGCGCGCGATGCTGGAGCTGGATGACACTCCTCGTGATGCAACCCAACGCATCTGGGCCCAGGCCGAATACCTGCGCGCCCTGACCTTGCGCCCGGGCAGCGAAGCCTCTGTGCAGCACCAATTGCAGGCGCTGCAACAGCGCTTTTTGCATGCGGGTGGCTGGTATGAGTGTCGCGATGAGCATGGCGAAGTGAGCCGCAAGGACATGCCTTCGACCACGCCTTATCACTTGGCGACCTGCTATCGCGGGTTGGCCGAATATCTTCGCTGACTGAGAGATAGCCATCGCGGGCAAGCCACGCTCCCACAGGTTCTGTGTCGTTCGCGAAATAGCGATTCAACACAAGCCCTGTGGGAGCGTGGCTTGCCCGCGATGGCCGTTACTCGGTCTTACGCCTTGGCATTGCGCTCAATGGCAAACCCGCTCCAGGTCTGGCTCACCGGCATCAGCTCGAGGCTGTTGATGTTGATGTGGGCCGGTGCGTTGAGCACCCAGAAAATGGTCTCGGCGATGTCTTGCGGCTGGATCGGCTCGGCGCCGGCGTAAGTGGCGTTGTATCGCTCCTGGTCACCGGCGAAACGCACCAGCGAGAACTCGCTCTCACACAGGCCCGGCTCGATGTTGCTGACCCGCACGCCAGTCCCTTGCAGGTCGCAGCGCAGGTTCAGGGAGAACTGTTTGACGAACGCCTTGCTCGCGCCATACACGTGGCTGCCCGGGTACGGGTAGTTGCCGGCGATGGAACCGAGGTTGACGATGCCGGCGCCACGACCGTGAGCGATCAAACGCGGTAACAACAGGCGGGTGCTGTACATCAGGCCTTTGATGTTGGTGTCGACCATGGTGTCCCAATCATCAAGATCGCACTTGGGAGCCGGGTCCACGCCCAAGGCCAGGCCGGCGTTGTTGATCAGCCCGCGCAGCTTGGCGAAGGATGGCGGCAGGTTGGCAATCGCCTCCTCCATGGCCTTGCGATCGCGTACGTCGAGCACCAGGCCATGAACCTCGGTCTGCTTCGACAACTCGGCGCACAGGGCATTGAGGCGCTCTTCACGACGACCTGTCAGCACCAGTTTCCAGCCGGCTTCGGCAAAACGACGGGCACAGGCTTCACCAAAACCGGAGGTCGCGCCGGTAATAAACAGGGTGTTGGACATCGTGTTCTCCTTGCTTCGGCTGATCGACAGCCCTTGGAATAGAAAATCAGTTGCCAGCATGCCCGGCCTTGTCCACAGCGGCAACCATCGCAAAAACCGTACAAAAAACAATCAACACCGGCAACGCCATATGCGCTGTGGCTTGCAGCCATGTACGCGCACCTTATCCACAGGCCGGTCCACAGTTTCCGGGGGCAAGTGCAAAAGCTGCAAGCCGCTGCCCACAAGGCTTTGCGGGCAGATTAGAAAGTTTTTTGCTTGACCCTCGGGTGCCTGCTGTGTAACCCCGGGCAATTTTCACGACCGGGCGGTCAAACCGACGATGGCTCCAAGCCAGTAACTACGGCCCTCAGCCGACTCTTTCCAGAGTTTAACCACAGACTTATCCACAGGCTTGTCCACCTCGATTCATACCAGGTTTGCCCCTAACAAAAAGGTTGACAAAGGCGGCTCGAGGTCCAGTAAAAACA
Organism: Pseudomonas sp. PME37.24/025; assembly: GCF_055556615.1. Classification (NCBI taxonomy): domain Bacteria; kingdom Pseudomonadati; phylum Pseudomonadota; class Gammaproteobacteria; order Pseudomonadales; family Pseudomonadaceae; genus Pseudomonas; species Pseudomonas sp. PME37.24/025. The sequence goes on along the minus strand of NZ_JBVHNK010000002.1, from coordinate 492,942 downwards.
CCTGATCAAAAAACAACCACATCTCTGTAAGCCACGGATTCAAAGGCTTTCAGCCAGCTACTCCCACGTTATTCACAGCCAGCTCCACAGCAAACGGGGACAAGTCAAAACCGTGATAAAACAGCAATTTGCAGCGGCTTTATGTCGCGCTTTGAGAGGTCGTGAATATTGTTTTCCACAATTTCCCCGCGGTCCCTGTGGGAGCGGGCTTGCCCGCGAAGAGGGAGTGTCATTCGACATCAATGTTGCCTGGCACACCGCCTTCGCGAGCAAGCCCGCTCCCACAGGGGTGGTGGTGTTTTATAGATAGAAAAAAGCCCCGGCGATTGCTCGTCGGGGCTTGTTTGTTGCAACGGCGAACTCAGTGGCCGCCAAGGTAAGCGTTGCGCACCTCATCGTTCACCAGCAGCTCTTTGCCGGTGCCGCTGAGGCGGATCTCGCCGTTGACCATTACGTACGCCCGGTCCGACAGCTTTAGGGCGTGGTTGGCGTTCTGCTCCACCAGGAAGATGGTCATGCCGGTGCTGGCCAGTTCCCGCAGGGTCGCGAAGATCTGTTTCACCACAATCGGCGCCAGCCCCAGGCTCGGCTCATCGAGCAGCAACAGCTTCGGCCGGCTCATGAGTGCCCGGGCGATGGCGAGCATTTGTTGCTCGCCGCCGGACATGGTCATGGCGCGCTGGGTACGCCGTTCTTCGAGCCGTGGAAACAACTCGAACATGCGCTGCATGTCTTCCTTGGCGTACTTGTCACCGATTGGAATGGTACCCATCAACAGGTTTTCCTCGACGGTCATGTCAGGGAACACCCGCCGGCCTTCCGGCGATTGAGCAATACCGTTGGACGCAATGTAGTGGGACGACTTGTGCGTGATATCCACACCCTGATAGATGATTTGCCCGTCAGCGGCCCGCGGCTGGCCGAAAATTGACATCAGCAGGGTCGATTTGCCGGCGCCGTTGGAGCCGATCAGGCTGACGGTCTCACCTTCATTGATGTGCAACGAGACTTTCTTCAGGGCCTGAATCGGCCCGTAGAACACGTCCAGATCCTTGAGTTCGAGGATGGGTGCACTCATACCACCTCCTCTTCTTCGGCGCCCAGGTAGGCGGCAATCACTTTCGGATCGTGTCGAATCGCTTCAGGCCCGCCCTCGGCGATGACAACGCCGTGGTCCAGTACAACAATGTGGTCGGAAATACTCATTACCATGCCCATGTCGTGTTCGATCAGCACCACGGTCAGATCATGCTCGTCGCGCAGCAGCCGGATCATCGCGCTCAGCGCTTCGGTTTCCTGAGGGTTGAGGCCGGCGGCCGGTTCGTCGAGGCAGATGATCTGCGGCCGGGTGCACATGGCCCGGGCGATCTCCAGACGGCGTTGTTGACCGTAGGACAGCTCACCGGCCAGGCGGTTGGCGCAGTCCACCAGGTTCACCACTTCCAGCCAATAGAACGCGTGGTCCAGTGCATCGCTTTCAGCCTTGCGATAGCCCTTGGTGTTGAGGATGCCGGCCAGCATGTTGCGGTTGACCCACATGTGTTGGGCCACCAGCAGGTTTTCCAGTACCGACATTTCCTTGAACAGGCGAATGTTCTGGAAAGTCCGCGCCAGGCCGGCACGGTTGATCAGGTGCGTGCCACCGAACATCTTGTAGTGAAGCCGGCCGATGAAGCTTTTCGGCGAAACGAAATCGATGGCCTTGAACGGTTCCCCGAGCATTTTGATAACGTCGGTTTTCACCCCACGGGCATTGAGTTCGATATGCCCGCCGGACGCTTTATAGAACCCGGTCAGGCAGTTGAACACAGTGGTCTTGCCCGCGCCGTTGGGGCCGATCAACGCGAAGATCGAGTTGCGTTTAACTTGCAGGCTGACGTTACTCAGGGCCTTGATGCCGCCGAAGTGCATCATCAGATTTTCGACTGAGAGAACGATTTCTTCGCTCATGGCGCCACTCCTTTACGTGGGGTCACACCGGTGCGGCTGATCCGGATCAGGCCGCGCGGTCGCCAGATCATCATCAACACCATCAGAATGCCGAACAGCAGCACGCGATATTCAGCGAAGCCGCGCAGCAGTTCCGGGGCTACAGTCAGCACGAACGCCGCAATCACCACGCCGATGGTCGAGCCCATACCGCCGAGCACCACGATGGCGAGGATCAGGGCCGATTCGAAGAAGGTGAACGAGGTCGGGTTGACGAAACCCTGATAGGTGGCGAAGAAAACACCGGCCAGACCGGCAGTCGATGCGCCGATGGTGAACGCCGACAGCTTGACCAGTACGTGATTCAGGCCCATGGAACGGCAGGCGATTTCGTCTTCACGCAAGGCTTCCCACGCGCGACCGACCGGCATGCGGGTCAGGCGGTGCTTGATGTACAGCACGGCCAGAACCACCAGGAACAACACCGCGTATATGAAGTAGTACTTCACGTCCGGGTTATAGGCGATACCGAAGAACTCATGGAACGGGACGCCCCCCTCCTTCGCTCTTTTGCCGAACTCGAGACCGAAGAACGTCGGCAACGGAGCCGCCATACCGTTCGGGCCGCCAGTCAGGGACAGCCAGTTATTGAGGATCAACCGGATGATTTCACCAAACCCCAGGGTCACGATCGCCAGGTAGTCACCGTGCAGGCGCAGCACCGGAAAACCCAGGATGCAACCCGCTAACCCGGCCGTGATTGCCGCCAGCGGCAGCACCGTCCAGAAACCCAGCCCCAGGTATTGATAACCAAGTGCCAGCCCGTAGGCTCCGATGGCGTAGAACGCCACGTAACCCAGGTCGAGCAGGCCGGCCAGGCCGACCACAATGTTCAGCCCCAGGCCCAGCAGCACGTAGATCAGCCCGAGGATGACCACACCCAGCAGGTAGGAGTTGGAGAAAAACGGAAACACCACGGCGATAACGATCATCACCGGGATGATCCAGCGCAAGCGGGATTTGTAATCAGGCGGCAGTACATGAACCCCGGAGCCGGTGCTTTCAAAGCCTTCAAGAATTCTCAGGCCCTTGGGAGTTTGCAGGAACAGGCTCAAGGCAAAGCGGCCAGCCATGACGATGGCGACAATCCATGCCACCCGGGTCGCTTCCAGGTTGAAGCCATAGCCGTCGAGGACGATGCCGACAATCGGGCCGAACACAATCAGGGCCACAAGGCCGGCAAGAATCGCGTCAACCAGGCTTCTTTTGAGATCAATGGTTTTTTTAGTGGTTGAAGACATCGCTTACACCTTCGACACAAGAGGACGGCCGAGCAGGCCTTGGGGCCGAAAGACCAGAACGAGAACGAGCAGCGAGAAGCTGAAAACGTCTTTGTAGTCCGAGTTGACCAAGCCAGAGAACAGCGACTCGGAGATCCCGAGAATGATCCCGCCGAGCATCGCCCCTGGCAGCGAGCCGATCCCACCGAGCACCGCGGCGGTGAACGCCTTGATGCCAATGATGAAGCCCGCGTAGAAGTCGAATGTGCCGTAGTTCATGGTGATCAGCACACCGGCCAGGGCCGCCATCGCGGCACCGATGATGAACACGTAGGAAATTACCCGATCGGTGTTGATCCCCAGGATCGAGGCCATCTTGCGGTCTTGCTGGGTGGCGCGGCACATGCGGCCGAGCTTGGTGTACTTGATGACGTAGGTCAGCAGGGCCATCCCGACGAACGCTGCGACCAGAATGAAGATCTTGGTGTAGGTAAGCTGGACGAAGCCGCTCCCGACCTCAACGCGCCATGCACCGGTCAGCAGTGTCGGTACGCCTTGTTGACGGGCGCCTTGGGCAATCTGTGCATAGTTTTGCAGGATCAGCGAAATACCGATGGCGCTGATCAGCGGTGCCAATCGGGTGGAGTTGCGCAGCGGTTTGTAGGCGACGCGCTCGATGACCCAGCCATACACCGCCGTGACGATGATGGTGAAGACCAGTGTGCCAAGCATCAGCAGGGGGAAGGATTCAATACCGAAGTATGCCAGCAGAGCCAGACTGATTGCCGCGAGGTAAGCGGAAATCATGTAAACCTCGCCGTGGGCGAAGTTGATCATGCCGATGATGCCATAGACCATTGTGTAGCCGATGGCGATCAGGCCATAGACCGACCCGAGGGTCAGGCCGTTGACCAGTTGCTGCAGGAAAATACCATCCATAACGCAATCTCACGCAGTGAGAACCTGCACGCCTGTGGGTGTGCGGTTCTTCTAGGGAAAATACAGATTTACGTCGGAGCAATGTCAGGCGCGATCAGCCCAGACACCACCGCCCCTGTGGGAGCTGGCTTGTCAGCGATAGCGGTTGAACATTCAACAAAGTTGTCGTCTGTCAGGCCGTCATCGCGGGCAAGTCAGCTCCCACAAGGAACTGAGGGATCAGGTGATCGCGTCAGCCCTTACTTCTGTTTTTCCAGCTGGTGGTATTTGCCATCCTTGTCCCACTGGTAAACCACGTAGTCGGAGACTTTCAGGTCGCCCTTGGCGTCCCAGGTCTTCTCGCCCATCACGGTTTTGACCGGATTTTTCTTCAGCCACTCGGCGGCTTTCTCGCCACTGTTGGATTTGGAGCCATTGAAGGCTGCAGCCAGGGTCTGGACTGAAGCATAGGCGTACAGGGTGTAGCCTTCAGGCTCGGTGCCTTTCTTGCGGAACTCGTCCACGACGGTCTTGCTCTCTGGGAGCATGCGTGGGTCGGCACCAAAGGTCATCAGCACGCCGTCAACGAATTGCGGACCGCCAGCGGTGGTCACCAGTTCGTCGGTTACGATGCCGTCGTCGGACATGAACTTGACGTCTTTGAGGCCTTGCTCACGCAGTTGACGAACCAGAGGACCGGCTTCCGGGTGCAGGCCACCGAAGTAAACGACGTCGGCGCCAGCACCGCGGATTTTGGTGACGATGGTGCTGAAATCTTTTTCGCCACGGGTCAGGCCTTCATACAGCACCGGCTTCACGCCGCGTTTTTCCAGCTGGGCCTTGGTAGCATCCGCCAGACCTTGACCGTAGGTGTCCTTGTCGTGCAGGACCACCACTTTCTTGCCCTTGAGCACGTCGACGATGTAGTCGCCGGCCACGATGCCTTGCTGGTCGTCACGCCCACACATACGGAACATCGCACTCAGGCCGCGCTCGGTAACAGCCGGGTTGGTGGAACCTGGAGTGATCGCGATGATGCCTGCTTCGTCGTAGATCTCGGAGGCCGGAATGGTCGACGAGGAGCAGAAGTGACCGACTACGCCAGCGACTTTCTGGTTGGTCAGGTCCTTGGCGACCGTCACAGCCTGTTTCGGTTCGCAGGCGTCATCGCCTTTGACCAGTACGATTTTTTCCCCGTTGACACCGCCAGCGGCGTTGATTGCATCAGCGGCTGCCTGCGCACCCTTCATGTACTGCTCGCCAAATGCGGCGTTGGCGCCTGTCATCGGCCCCGCCACACCAATTTTCACATCAGCCTGTGCAAACGCAGAAACACCCAACGCAGTTGCCACTGCGAGGGCCAGAAAGCCTTTCTTGTAAAACGTCTGGGACATGAGGTGGTGCTCCAAGGTTTTTTTTAGTTGGCACTGCGACTTCTCTGAATGCTCAGAGCAAGGGCCGTGCCATCGGTTTTTTATTCTGGGAAAAGTCGCTGCCTTATTGTTATTTCGACTGTTTCGGGCCCATTTTCATTGGGCGTGCAACCGTCTAAACCGCGGGAGGTGAAACCATTTATTTCTAAAGGCGCAACCCGCGCGCGCCATCATTGCAACCGCAGCGCCAAACGATGTGCAACCAGCCTGTAACAGCCCGCGTCACCGAACTGCACACTGCTGGTGCGGGGACTGCTACAACCCGCACCATTACAGGCTAGCCGCTTCGCTGAAAAGCGCCGCTTCAAGCAACATATTTCAACAATCAGATGACGATCCGCAGGCACTGGCCCGCGTGATACAACGAAAATCCAGCCTCGTATAGACAGCTTCGTAGCCCCACCCCCGCCAATGGCTGCATGGGTGCGAAGGGAATCGGCAGGGCCTGAGGATTTCCGTTACATAAATAATCGGCAAAGGCTTTGCCGACCACTGTACCGGTGGTTACGCCGCGACCGTTGTAACCGGTGACGGCCACCAGCCCCGGCGCCGGTTCGAACAGGCGCATCAAATGATCAGGGGTGAAGGCGATGCAACCGGTCCAGGTGCACTCCCACTCCACCGGTTTCAGGTACGGAAAGTAATGCTGCTGAACCCGGTCGGCCCAGGCTTTCAGGAACCAGGTCGGTTTTTGGTTGCCATTGCCGAGACTGCCGAGCAACAACCGCCCTTCGGCATCGCGACGGATACTACTGAGCACCTGCCGGGTGTCCCAGGAACCCTGGCCGCCGGGCAGAATCTGTTGCGCGGCGTCTTCGGTCAGCGGCACCGAGGCCACTTGATAGTAATAACCGGGGAAAAAGTTGCGACGCAGCTCTGTCCAGTCGCCTTCTGTATAGGCGTTGGAGGCGATGACCACCTGCTCGGCCAGCACCGAACCCTGGGCGGTTTGCACCGACCAGCGCTGGCCCTGACGTTCAAGTCGGGTCACCGGAGAATGATCGAACAGCAGACCGCCGAGGCTGATGGCCGCGTTCGCCAGCCCCGCGGTGTAGGCCATCGGGTTGATCGTGCCGGCACGCCGATCGAGCAAAGCGGCGGCGATCTTTTTTGTGCCCGTGGCTTGTTCGCAGGCTTGACCGGTTAACAGTTCCACCGGTGCGCCGCGACGCTTCCATTGTTCTTCGCGACTGCGCAAATCCGCTTCACCACGCGCGTTGTGCGCCATGTGCAGCGTGCCTTCGCGGCGTAACTGGCAATCGATGTTGTATTTGTCGACCAGGCTGAACACCAGCGACGGCGCCGCACCCAGCATGCGGTTGAGCTGACTGCCGACCACCTCGCCGAAACCGGCTTCGATTTCATCCGGTGGAATCCACATCCCGGCGTTGACCAAACCGACGTTACGCCCCGAACCACCATGCCCGGCGCGATGCGCTTCCAGAACACAGACACTTTTACCTTGTTCCAGCAGATGCACCGCCGCCGACAGACCGGTGAAACCGGCACCGATGACGCAGACATCTACCGTCACCTCGCCCTTGAGCGCCACGTTGTCGGGCCTTTGCGGCGTCAGTTTTTCCCACAGACACTCTTCGCGTAACGGCATTGCCAGACTCCAATCCGAAACCTAACCAACACATCCATTCGCCTGTGGGAGCGGGCTTGCCCGCGATAGCGTCAGCACATTCAACATCTGAGTGACTGACAGATTGCTATCGCGGGCAAGCCCGCTCCCACAATGTTCTTCATGGGTTCAAAGGAGGCCGTCAGTCGAACGTAATCCCCTGAGCCAACGGCAACTCCAGCGAATAGTTCACGGTATTGGTCTGACGGCGCATGTACCCGCGCCATGCATCCGAACCGGATTCACGACCACCGCCCGTCTCTTTCTCGCCGCCAAATGCGCCGCCGATTTCCGCGCCGCTCGGACCGATGTTGACGTTGGCGATGCCGCAATCACTGCCCACCGCCGACATGAAGCGCTCGGCTTCACGCACATCGGTGGTGAAAATGCACGATGACAGGCCTTGTGGCACGGCGTTGTTCAGGCGCAATGCCTCTTCGAAATCGTTGTAACCGATCACGTACAGAATCGGCGCGAAGGTTTCGTCGCGCACCACATCGCTCTGCTCCGGCATTTCGACGATGGCTGGCGAAACGTAGTAAGCGTTGGGGAATTTGTCTTCCAGCTGACGCTTGCCGCCGAACACCCGGCCGCCTTCGCTCAAGGCCTGTTCCAGCGCATCCTGCATGTTTTCGAAGCTGTGTTTGTCGATCAGCGGCCCGACCAGATTGCCTTCCAGCGGATGGCCAATGCGCACTTTGGAGTAAGCGGCTTTGAGGCGGGTGATGATTTCTTCCTTCACCGACTCATGGGCGATCAGGCGACGCAACGTGGTGCAACGCTGACCGGCGGTGCCGACGGCGCTGAACAGAATCGCCCGTACGGCCATGTCCAGATCGGCGCTTGGGCCGAGGATCATCGCGTTGTTGCCGCCCAGCTCCAGAATGCTGCGGGCAAAACGTGCAGCGATTTTCGGCGCCACTTCGCGGCCCATGCGGGTGCTGCCGGTGGCGCTGACCAGCGCGACACGCGGGTCATCGACCAGCGCTTCACCAGCATCGCGGCCACCGATGATCACCTGGCTCAGGTGCGGCGGGGCATCGCTGAAATTCTTCAGGACGCGGTCGAACAACGCCTGGCAGGCCAACGCGGTCAGCGGGGTTTTCTCCGACGGCTTCCAGATCACCGGGTTACCGCAGACCAGCGCCAGCGTCGCGTTCCAGGCCCAAACGGCGACCGGGAAGTTGAACGCACTGATCACGCCAACGACGCCCAGCGGGTGCCAGGTTTCGCGCATGTGGTGGCCAGGACGCTCGGAGGCGATGGTCAAACCGTACAGCTGACGGGACAGACCGACCGCGAAGTCGCAGATGTCGATCATTTCCTGAACTTCACCCAAACCTTCCTGAGTGATCTTGCCAGCTTCCCAGGAAACCAGCTCACCGAGGTCGGTTTTGTACTCGCGCAAGATGTCGCCCAATTGGCGCACCAATTCGCCACGGCGCGGCGCCGGAACCTTGCGCCACAGTTCGAACGCATGATCTGCGCGACTGATGTGCTGCTCGACTTCAGCGGCGCCTTCCCAGTTCACGGCAGCGATACGACTGCCATCGATCGGCGAATGCACCGGCACTTTGCCGTTCTGATACAGGGCCGGGTTCACACCAAGACGATCAAGCAATGCGGCAACCATGGGTCACTCCTCAAGCAAAAAACAGAAAACGTTCAGCAGGATTAACCCGGCTGATCAGACCGTAGTTTTAGCTCCCCGGAGGTTACCCAACAAACGACCTTTAAGAGAGATATCATTCCGTTTATTCATGCTGCGAATCTGCCGGTAAAAAAGAGCATAGAGAAACAAGAAAAAGGACCACCCATGCTGAATAAACGCTATTTGCCGTCGATCACCGCTCTGCAGTGCTTCGAGGCGGTGACCCGGCATTTGAGCTTCACTCGTGCCGCCGAAGAGCTGAACCTGACGCAGAGCGCCGTGAGCAAACAGGTCGCGCAACTCGAAGAATTGTTGCAACACCTGTTGTTTCGCCGGGTGCGTCGACGCCTGCAGATGACCCCCGCCGGCGATTTGTACTTGGTGGAAGTGCGAAAAATCCTCACTCAAGTCGAAATGTCGACCCATTACCTGCGCTCCTACGGCGGTGATACCGAAGTTTTGCGAGTCTCGACGCCTCCGACCTTCGGTGCGCGCTGGCTGGTGCCGCGCTTGAAAGGCTGGCGCCTGCGCCATCCGTCGATCCATCTGGACCTGTGCAGCGAACAGGAAGCCGACGACTTGCTACAAGGTCGCAGTGACCTGGCGTTCTACTTCGGCCAGGGCTCTCGGCCCGGCACCGAATGCCTGAAGCTGTTTGGCGAGGAGCTGGTACCTGTCTGCGCACCGGGCAGCCTGCCGGACACGCCGTTCACCGACCCTACGCAACTCACCGACCTGGTCCTGCTGCAAAATGCCTCCCGGCCTCAGGCCTGGCACGACTGGTTCGACAGCCAGGGCTACCATACCGAACACAGCTACCACGGCCCGCGTTTCGAAACCTTCTACATGTGCATCCGCGCCGCCCAGGTCGGCTGCGGCGTGGCGCTGCTGCCGAAGTTTCTGGTGGAAGAGGAATTGGCCGACGGCAAACTGGTCATTCCCTGGAAGCATGCGATGCCCAGCACCGATGCTTATTACCTGGCGTATCCGGAGCATTCGGCGGAAGTACCCAAGGTGCGGGATTTTGTGAAGTGGATGCTGGAGCAGATTGATAGCCCGGATGGATCGCAAAATTAGGGTTGCTCCCACAGGGATCTCCGGCGATTAAAAAATCGCTGGCAATCCCCACCACTGATATGCGCCACTAGCCCCATTCATTGAAACAGCTGCAACGTCGCTGCCACGGGCCGCGGCCAGCCTGGAGACCCCGTTATGAGCGAGAGTGTGTTTGCCGATCGCATCGTGCAGAACCTGCTCGACACCGACTTCTACAAACTGACGATGATGCAGGCGGTGCTGCACAACTACCCGAACGTGGAAGTCGAATGGGAGTTTCGTTGCCGTAACAGTGAGGACCTGCGCCCGTACCTGGCGGAGATCCGTTTCCAGATCGAGCGCCTCGCCGAGTTGAGCCTGAGTGCCGATCAGTTGAGTTTTCTGGAGCGAATCAGCTTTCTGAAACCGGATTTCCTGCGCTTTCTCGGGCTGTTCCGCTTCAACCTGCGCTATATCCACACTGGCATTGAAAACGGCGAGTTGTTCATCCGTCTGCGCGGGCCGTGGCTGCACGTGATTCTGTTCGAAGTGCCGCTGCTGGCGCTCGTCAGCGAAGTGCGCAACCGTTATCGCTACCGGGAAATCGTTCTGGAACAGGCCCGCGAACAGCTCTATCGCAAGTTCGACTGGCTGACCGCCAACGCCAGCGCGGACGAATTGTCCGAGTTGCAAGTAGCCGATTTCGGCACCCGCCGTCGCTTCTCGTACCGTGTACAGGAAGAAGTGGTTAACGTGCTCAAGCATGATTTCCCCGGCCGCTTCGTTGGTACCAGCAACGTGCACCTGTCCCGGGAGCTGGACATGAAGCCGCTGGGCACCATGGCCCACGAATGGATCATGGCCCACCAGCAACTCGGTCCGCGGTTGATCGACAGCCAGATTGCCGCCCTCGACTGTTGGGTCCGCGAATACCGAGGATTGCTGGGAATCGCCCTGACGGACTGCATCACCTCCGATGCCTTCCTCAACGATTTCGACCTGTTCTTTGCCAAACTCTTCGACGGCTTGCGCCACGATTCCGGTGACCCGGTGCAGTGGGCGGAAAAAGCCATCGCCCACTATCACAAGCTCGGCATCGACCCGATGAGCAAGACCCTGGTGTTTTCCGACAGTCTGACGCTACCCAAATCTCTGGAGATTTTTCGGGCATTGCGCGGCCGGATCAATGTCAGCTTCGGCATCGGCACCAACCTGACGTGCGATATTCCGGGTGTCGAACCGATGAGCATCGTGCTTAAAATGACGGCCTGCAACGGCCAGCCAGTGGCCAAGATTTCTGATGAGCCTGGCAAGACTCACTGCAAAGACCCGAATTTCGTCGCCTATTTACGACATGTTTTCCAAGTACCTGCCGCCATTTCCAGCCCATCTAGCAAGGAGTGAATTCATGCAAGCCGTACAGCGTGAGATTGCTGAACAGCTCAAGGTCCAACCGCCGTTTGCGGATCAACTCGCCCTCAAGGCTGAAGTTGCCCGGCGGATTACCTTCATTCAGGACTGCCTGGTCAATGCCGGGCTCAAGACGTTGGTGCTGGGCATCAGCGGCGGCGTCGACTCCCTGACCGCCGGCCTGCTGGCCCAGCGCGCCATGCGTGAACTGCGCGAGCGCACCGGGGACAGCAGCTACAAGTTCATCGCTGTGCGCCTGCCGTACGAAACGCAGTTCGATGAACACGATGCCCAGGCTTCAGTGGACTTCATCGCTCCGGACGAACGCCATACGGTCAACATCGGCCCTGCAGTCAAATCCCTGGCCGGCGAAGTGGCGGCTTTTGAAGGCAAGCACGCGGTTTCGGTGGATTTCGTGTTGGGCAACACCAAGGCGCGGATGCGCATGGTCGCGCAATACACCATCGCCGGCGCGGCTCACGGCCTGGTGATTGGCACCGACCATGCGGCAGAAGCGGTGATGGGCTTCTTCACCAAGTTCGGTGACGGCGCCTGCGACCTCGCACCGCTGAGCGGCCTGGTAAAAAATCAGGTCCGGGCGATTGCCCGCAGCTTCGGCGCGCCGGAGTCGCTGGTGGAAAAAATCCCGACCGCCGACCTCGAAGACCTGTCGCCGGGCAAACCGGACGAAGCGTCCCACGGCGTGACCTACGCCGAGATCGACGCCTTCCTGCACGGCGAACCGGTGCGTGAGGAAGCGTTCAAGATCATCTGCGACACGTACAAAAAGACCCATCACAAGCGCGTGATGCCGTTTGCACCTTGATAGGTGAATGAATGGAAAAGCCCGCTGGAGTGTTGAACTTCAGCGGGCTTTTCTTTGGTCAAGGCATTCGTCGATGCTTCTGAGCTCTTCGCGGGCAAGCCCGCTCCCACAGTGATGTGTGTCGTTCACAAAACCTGTGGGAGCGGGCTTGCCCGCGATGAACGATGACGCGGTACTTCGACTTACTTCAGAGTAACCGTACCTTTCATCATCGAGATGTGGCCCGGGAACGAGCAGAAGAAGCCGTATTTCTCGGCAGCATTGAGCTTCGACACGTCGAAAGTCACCGAGTCGGTTTCCTTCGCACCGATGACTTTGGTGTGAGCGATGATGCGGGCATCACCTTCTTTCAGGTAGTTCTTGTCGATACCTGCCGCCAGGCCATCGGTGGCGATCGGCTGCATGTCGGCTTCTTTGCTCAGCACCCAGTTATGACCCATGACGTTTTTTGGCAGGCTGCCCGAATGGGTCAACTCAACAGTGAAAGTCTTGCAGCTTTTGTCGATTTCAATGGCCTTGGTGTTGAAGGACATCTGATCGGTGGAGTCGATGGTCGTCTTGCACTCGGCAGCCATCAATTGGCTGCTGGCCAGCGTCAGCAGGGATACCGCAACAAGTTTGGCAAACATGGTGAATCTCCAAGGCAGGGTTAACAAAAGTGCTTATGGACAGAAGACTGCCTGAAATCTTCGCAAGTTCCTATGACCTGAATCAAAAATTGTATACAACTTTCGGGCTATGACACTCATCGAAACAATCTACCAGCCAGACGTCTGGCACGGCCCTATCATCAGGGCCGTCATCTCTCATCCGGAGCGTCTGTCATGTCTTTCAACGGTTTATTGAGCAGTTTGCTCGCCGCTTATGCCTGTGGCGCCAGCGGTACCTGTGAAACACCTGAACACGAGGTTTAACCCTTGGAACGAGGCAAGCCTGCCTTTACTCTGTGGCCCTGATGACCATGGAGTAAGGCATGTCTTTAGCGTCCGTTTGTGTATTTTGCGGTGCCAGCGCTGGCACTAACCCGGCTTATCGTGAAGCGGCTGTCGCCCTGGGGCGAGCATTGGCCGAGCGCAAGCTGACTCTGGTCTATGGCGGCGGCGCCGTCGGGCTGATGGGGATTGTGGCCGATGCCGCGCTGGCGGCCGGCGGTGAAGTGATCGGGATCATTCCGCAGAGCCTCAAAGACAAGGAAATCGGCCACAGCGGCCTGACTCGCCTGGAAGTGGTCGATGGCATGCATGCGCGCAAGGCGCGAATGGCCGAGCTCAGCGATGCCTTCATTGCTCTGCCCGGCGGCCTGGGCACACTGGAAGAGCTGTTCGAAGTCTGGACCTGGGGCCAGCTCGGCTATCACGGAAAACCGCTGGGTTTGCTGGAAGTAAACGGTTTCTACAGCAAATTGACGTCTTTTCTTGATCATATCGTCGGCGAAGGCTTCGTTCGCGAAGCGCACCGTGACATGCTGCAAATGAGCGAATCGCCGCAAACCCTGCTCGACGCACTGGACGCCTGGCAACCCTCGGTACCGCCAAAATGGACCGAGCAAAAACCCAGCTAACGGCTCGGCATCGATACAGGGCAGAATATGCGCCGCTCAACCTCACCTTCGACCCCAGAGGATCGCCCATGGCTAAACCTAATTATTCCTTCGCCAAACGTCAGAGAGACTTGGCCAAGGAGCAGAAGAAAGAGGAAAAGCTTCAGCGCAAGAAAGCTACAGCTGAAGAAGAAGCAGCACTGAACCCGGATACCGAAGGCGAAGTGGCTACAGACGAAACTGAAGCACCGAAAGATCAGGCGCCCGACGCCTGAGACCCTCAGGGCCCGATGATCTGATCAGGCCCACCGGATCTGTGTCCAGGGTCAGCAACGATGTTGCTGACCCTCACAGGCCAATCTGAAAATACCCCTCCAGAAATGATTTACACATCCCCATGTGGGAGCGAGCCTGCTCGCGATGACGGCGGCACACTTAGCAAGTATTTGACTGATACACCGCTATCGCGAGCAGGCTCGCTCCCACAATTTGATCTCAGTTACTCCAATGGCATTACTGTAACCCGTACCTCCGGGTCGTGGCTGCCACCGCCCAGAATCACCCCGCGCAGTGGCGACACATCGGAAAAGTCCCGGCCCCAGGCCAGGGTGATGTGCTCCAGCGCCGGTTGCACATTGTTGGTCGGGTCGAAATCCACCCAGCCCAGCACCGGACAAAACACCGACACCCAGGCATGAGACGCATCGGCACCGATCAGCCGTGGCTGGCCCGGCGGGGGCTGGGTCAGCAAGTAGCCGCTGATATACCGCGCCGCTAATCCACGGGAGCGGACACAAGCGAGCATCAAGTGGGCAAAGTCCTGGCAAACGCCTCGCCGCCTCTCCAGCACTTCCACCAGCGGTGTCGCCACTTGGGTCGCTTCGGCGTCGAAGGTGAATTCGCTGAAGATCTTCTCCATCAACGCCTGAACCCCCAGCAGCAATGGCCGGCCAGGAGGAAAGCAACTTTCCGAGAACTCGACGAAGTTGCGCTTCAAGTGCACGTAAGGCGATTCGAACCGGTAACGGCAGGCTTCCAGCAATTCAGGAGACAGTGGCTGACTGCTGTAGGTCAGCGCATTGCAGGTTTCTTCCCAGGCTGGCGATTGATTGAAATCCAATGATGGTCGGGCCAGCACTTCGACCGTCAGGCTGGCATTGACCAGCAACTCATCGTGCGGCCGCTCGAATGCCAACCGGGTCAGCGGGTTGCCGAACACATCCAGCTCATCCCGACGCGAGGTCGGATCGGGACTGATCTGCAATTGCTGATCGGTGCAGCGCTGCCAGGCACAGGCCCGTGGCCACAAATGCGCCAATTGCTGGGCCAGGGATACCGGGCTGTCATAGTGATAATGGGTGTCGTGGAAAATCTGGTAATGGGCATTCATCAGACGGACACCGTGCGTTGGCTGACATCATCGACATGGGCGAAATGGCGCAAGGCCAGGCGATCCGATACTTGGCCGCTGGCATCGGCGATCTCCTGCAACAGATCGGCCAACCCTTCTATGGCGGCACGGACACTGGCCTCGCCAAACAGTGAGTTTTCCAGGCAACCCAGATCGAAGCGCGCCAGCCGCTCCACCAACTGCGGCAGACCTGTTTCACGCGGCGCACCAAAGTCGTCGTTCAAGCGCTTCAGCGTGCGAGTCACCAGCTTCAACTGGAACAACACCGCGTGAGGGTTCTGCTCGTCGAGCAACAACAGGTCCAGCACCGGGATCAATTGCGCCACCGCCAGATAGCGCGAGCGGTAGGTGATGCTGCTGTTGCCCAACTCCAGCAGCCATTCCAGCCCGGCCTGATCGGAAGTTCCGGCGCCACGCAGAAACGCCGCCAGGCTGCCGCTGAGAAACTGCAGCCGCTCGATCCGTCGTCCGATCATCAGGAAACGCCAGCCTTCGTCTCGGGTCATGTCGTCGAGGGCAAATCCGGACAGCGCCGCCAGCGACATCACCAACCGGTTGAGAAAATCCAGCAACTCGCCGAAATCCGGCTCGTCGGTTTCCAGCGCCATGGCTTCGCGCTGCAATTCCACCAGCGCTTGCCAGTTCTCTCGCGAGAGCTTGCCGCGTACTTGCGACGCCGCCCACTGCAAGCGTTGCAGGTTGGAGCGCAGGCTGAACGGCCAATCATCGCCAAGCAGTGCCGCCAGCAATCGCTCCGGCAACTCGCCCTCCTCCGGCAACAGATTCAAGCGTTCACCGAGATCGACCGCCGCCTCCAGGGCTTGCGGGTCATCGCCATCGACATAGCGAGCGAGCATGATGCGCAGCAGCCGCGCGCTGTCATCGCAGCGCTCACAGTAACGGCCGAACCAGAACAGGTTCTCGACCACCCGCGATGGCAGATACGGATCGCGTCGTACTAGATCGTGAACGCCAATATTGCGCTGGGCTTTCCATTGTTCGCCGCTGGGCGGGCGATCGCCCAATACCCAAGTGTCCTTGCTGGCACCGCCGCGCTGCATCGACACCACTTCGGCATCGGCTTCGGCGGCAACCCGGGTCAAGCCACCTGGCAGCACTCGATAGCCGTCCCGACTGGCCACCGCATACACGCGCATGCCGATGGCTCGCGGTTGCAACTGGCCACCTTCGGCCTGCCAGATCGGCGCTTGGGACAGTTGCGCCAATTCTTGCGCAACATAGGCGTAAGGCCGTGCCTGCATGCGCTCGGCCAAGGCCTGGCGCTGTTTTTCACTCAAATCACGACCAAACACCGGGGCAAAGCTCTGCGACGGAAACGCCGGTTTGATCAACAGCTCCGGCAGTTTTTCCAGGGCTTGGGCCAGCACCGGCGCTTCACCACACCACCAGGTCGCGATGGACGGCAGAATCAGCTCTTCGCCGAACAGATACTGATTAATCTTCGGCAGGAAACCCAGCAATCCCGGTGATTCCAGCACGCCGCTGCCGAGGGCGTTGGCCACCAACACCCGGCCCTGGCGCACGGCTTCAAGCAGCCCCGGCACGCCGAGGGCCGAGTCGGTGCGCAGCTCCAGCGGGTCGCAGAAATCATCGTCGAGCCGACGCATGATCGCGTGGACCCGACGCAGGCCGCTCAAGGTTTTCAGGTAGACCGTGGCATCCCGGACAGTCAGGTCGCCGCCCTCCACCAACGGATAACCGAGCTGACGAGCCAGGTACAGGTGTTCGAAATAGCTTTCGTTGAAACGCCCCGGCGTCAGCAGCACCACCAGTGGTGCTTCGTCATCGCTCGGTGCCTGACGGGCGAGTGTTTCCTGGAGGGTGCGGAAGAACCCGGCCAGGTGCTGCACCTTCAAATCGCGGTACAACTCGGGGAAGGCTCGGGACACGATGGTGCGATTTTCCAGCGCGTAACCGGCACCGGATGGCGCTTGAGTCCGATCCGCCGTTACCCACCAGCGACCGTCAGGCGTGCGCGCCAGATCCACGGCGTACAGATGCAGAAACGCCCCGTCGGGCGGCGCAATGCCCTGACAGGGCCAGAGGAAGTTGTTGTGACCGAACACCAGCTCAGCCGGCAACAGGCCTTCGGCGATCAAGCGCTGAGGCCCGTAAAGGTCCGCCAGCACAGCATTGAGCAACCGCGCCCGTTGAGCGATCCCGGCCGATAACTGTTCCCACTCATCGGCGGCAATCACATGGGGTAGCAGGTCCAGCTCCCATGGCCGGTCGGCGCCCTTGGGGTCGGCGTAGACGTTATAGGTCACGCCGTTTTCCTGGATCTGCCGGGTCAGCAGCGCCTGACGCTGCACCAGTTGAGCTGGCGTGCTGCGTTGCAATTGATCGAACAACCGCCGCCAGTGCGGGCGCACGGCACCGCTGTTATCGAGCAGTTCGTGATAAGTGCCCGCGGTCAGCGGGTAGCGGTCAAGCAGATCAGGCATGGAAAGCTCGGCAGACAGCAAAGAATGGTCAGACTAACGCAGGCTCATGACGCCCGGATAGACGAAAAATCCGAGCGTCGCGTAGGGTTTAGAAACGTCGCAAATCGAGAGTCATCGGTAACTCGTCGTTCACTTCCACATTCGGTATAGGAAGTTTCCCAGGGCTGTGTCCGATGCGGAAGAAACGCGCCATCCGCCGGCTCTCCGCCTCATTGGCGTTCACCGGCAAGCTGTCGTAGTTGCGCCCGCCCGGATGGGCGACGTGGTACTGACAACCGCCCAGCGACCGCCCCATCCAAGTGTCGAGCAAGTCGAACACCAGCGGCGCGTGGACCGGGATGGTCGGTTGCAGGCAGTTGGCCGGTTGCCAGGCGCGAAAGCGTACGCCAGCGACGAACTCACCGACCCGCCCCGTGGGTTGCAACGGCACCGGAATGCCGTTGCACGTCAGCAGATAACGCTGGGGCGGCAGGCCGCTGAGCTTGACCTGCAAACGCTCCAGCGACGAATCCACATAACGCACCGTGCCACCTGCCGCGCCTTCCTCGCCGAGTACATGCCAAGGCTCCAGCGCCTGACGCACTTCCAGTTGGATGCCACTGACCGCGTAGTCGCCGACCTTGGGAAAACGGAATTCCAGATGCGCCGCAAACCACTCGGCCCGCACGGGGTAACCGGCGGCATTGAGGTCAACGATCACATCAGCGAAATCCTGCTCGATAAAGTGCGGCAACAGGAACCGGTCGTGTAGCTCTGTGCCCCAGCGCGCCAGTTTCGGCGGTGCATAAGGCTCGCGCCAGAACCGCGCCACCAACGCCCGCAGCAACAATTGCTGAGCCAGGCTCATTCGCGCGTGGGGCGGCATTTCAAAGGCTCGCAGCTCCAGTAACCCGAGGCGCCCGGTGGCGCCGTCCGGCGAATACAGTTTGTCGATGCAGAACTCGGCGCGGTGGGTGTTGCCGGTCACGTCGATCAGCAAATTGCGCAGCAAACGATCCACCAGCCAAGGTGGGCATTCTTCGCCCGGCTTCGGCATCTGTGCGAAGGCGATTTCCAGCTCATACAGCGAATCGTTACGCGCCTCATCTACCCGCGGCGCCTGGGACGTCGGACCGATGAACAATCCGGAAAACAGGTAGGACAAGGATGGATGGTTATGCCAGTAGCTGATCAGGCTGCGCAGCAGATCGGGACGGCGCAGAAACGGTGAGTCAGCCGGGGTCGCGCCACCCAATACGAAATGGTTGCCGCCGCCGGTGCCTGTGTGCCGGCCGTCGATCATGAATTTCTCGGTGGTGAGTCGAGTCTGGCGCGCCTCTTCGTAAAGAAACTCGGTGCGCTCCACCAACTCATCCCAGGTGGCGGACGGCTGGACGTTGACCTCGATCACACCCGGATCCGGTGTAATGCGGAAGTTGCCCAAGCGCGGATCGCTCGGCGGTTCATAGCCTTCCAGCAACACCGGGCAATGCAGTTCCTCGGCGGAGGCTTCGATGGCGGTGACCAGTTCCAGATAGTCCTCTACCCGTTCCAGTGGCGGCATGAACAGGTACAACCGGCCTTCTCGCGCTTCGGCGCAGAATGCGGTGCGGGTCAGCCAGTCGGCGGACTCGTCGATCTTTGGCGCACGCTCGTCGGCGGTTTGCGGTTGAGCGTGATTCTGTAGCTGGTCGGTGCCCGGCAGCTCAGGGAAATCCTGATTCGGGTCGACAGGATGAATGAACGGATACTCCGCTGCCTTCACCCAAGGCTGTGAGCCGAGTGGCAAGCGATACCCCAGCGGCGAATCCCCCGGCACCAATCGGCAATGTTCTTCCCGCAGATACCAGCGGCCGCTCTGCCACTGATCGCCCTTGGCGGTGCGCGCCAGCGGCAGGACCTGACCGATAACCTTGTCCAGGCCCTGACTGAAGGCTTTGCGCAGGCGCGCCCGCTCCAAAGGCTCTTCCAGCCGTGAGTCTTCGGCGCTGACGTTCTGCGGCAAAGTGCCTTCGCGCCAGAGGTAATAGAAATTGTCTTCGTAGGCCGGGAACACAAAGCGTGTCGGAATTTTCAAGCGCTCGGCGACACTCGCCAGAAAACGCCCGGCCAACCCGCTATCGGCGCCGTAATCTTCCTGCTCATCGGCGATCAGCGCGCTGTTGTGCCAGATCGGCACGCCGTCGCGGCGCCAGTAGCAGTTCAGCGACCAGCGCGGCAGTTGCTCGCCGGGATACCACTTGCCCTGACCGAAATGCACCAGCCCCTTGGGCGCGTAATGCTTGCGCATGCGCTGGAACAGTTCGGCCGACAGCCGACGCTTGTCCGGCCCGAGTGCCGCGGTATTCCACTCGGCGCCGTCCGGGTCATCGATGGAAACGAACGTCGGCTCGCCGCCCATGGTCAGGCGCACGTCGCCTTCGAGCAGGTCGGCATCGATCTGCCGTCCGAGGGCCTGAATCGCCAGCCACTGGTCATCGGTGTAGGGCTTGGTAACCCGCGGCGCTTCCCAAATCCGCTCGACCGACATCTCGTGGGTGAATTCGCACTCGCACGGTTCCACCAAGCCACTGATCGGCGCCGCAGAGGACGGATCAGGACTACAGGCCAACGGAATATGTCCTTCACCGGCAAACAGCCCTGAGGTCGCGTCCAGGCCGATCCAGCCCGCACCGGGCAAATAGACCTCGCACCAGGCGTGCAGGTCAGTGAAATCCACTTCGGTGCCCGAGGGGCCGTCGAGGCTTTTGACATCGGCGGTCAACTGAATCAGGTAACCGGACACGAAACGCGCTGCCAGGCCGAGGTTGCGCAGCAATTGCACCAGCAACCATGCCGAATCGCGGCAGGAGCCGGAGGCATGCTCGAGAGTGTGTTCCGGGGTCTGTACGCCCGGTTCCATGCGAATCAGGTAGCCAATGTCTTCGCTGAGGCGCTGGTTGAGCGCGACCAGGAAATCCACGCTCGGTAGCGGCGTACGATCGATGCCCTCCAGATAGGCCTTGAATTTCGGCGTCAGGGGCAAGGTTTCCAGGTACGGCGCCAGCTCTTTGCGCTCATCCGCGGCGTAGGCGAAAGGGATCTTTTCGGCGTAGGGCTCGAGGAAGAAGTCGAACGGATTGAAGACCGCCATCTCCGCCAGCAAGTCGACCTCGATCCGCAGCTCATCGGTTTTCTCCGGGAACACCAACCGCGCCAGGTAGTTGCCCTGGGGATCCTGCTGCCAGTTGATGAAATGCTGCTCGGGCGAGACTTTCAGCGCATAGGACAGTATCCGCGTGCGGCTGTGGGCAGCCGGGCGCAGGCGAACGATCTGCGGACCGAGCTCGACGGCGCGGTCGTAGCGGTAATGCGTGACGTGATGCAATGCGACATGAATCGACACGGCGTGCCTCCTGCGAGCCTGGACGTTATCGAAAGCGGCGCAAGACTTATGCCATGCAGGCAGGTCGGCCCCTTTCTTCCGTTACTCAAGGCAGTAGAGCACCAAAAGCGCGCATTGCTCACTTTCGTGCGCGCAACGGCGCACGTAAATGTAGCGGATCGGTGGTTGAGTCGGATCAACGACAGGCGCGCGATGCCCTGGAGGCTTGCCTGATCAGCTCACGCTGGCGACGGATTTACCGGATCGCTCCCGACAAGCCCTTTAGCAATGCCTATAGGGCTGCGAGGTGCATTCAACGCGGCTTGCGAGAGGCCTTGAAGCTTTGTTTGATGCGCTCTCGCTCATGGCGAATATCCACCAGCTTGCTTCGCATTTCTCGTTGTCCGTTGCTATTGAGAAAAAGCAGCCCCAGTAAAGGGGACAGCAAGGCCAACACATAAATGGCTCTGGGGGGGGTGTAGTGGATCATCGGCAACACGAACAGCAGGCATGCCACCAACACCCCGACCACCATCCACACCCACCGCGGCCTTCCACGCATAATCATGAAGTTGCTATGAACAACCAGAAGCGTCAGTGCTGCGCCTGCCAGAAAAATGTACAACCCGCTGTCAGCAAGCGGCGCATTCTGGAAATAGGTGACGAATGACAGCGCAACTGCAAAGGCGAGTGAAAAGTAGGCGGCAAAAATCCCGCCAAGAAATGCCAGAAAGTAACGTCTGAAAAATGCCTTTAGTGTTAGTTGTTCGCTCACTCGTCGATCTCCTCGTACAGGCCGATCGCAACAGTTTTGACATTGCCTGACAAGGCACTTCCAGTAAGGCCGATCGCAGCCCCTAACGAATCTTTGATCTGGGTGACCGTGCCATGCTTGAGTTGAGTTGGCGTAAAGCGTTTGGGCAGTTCTCCCGCCAATTGCTTCAATTTGAGCATCTTCGATGTCAATCTTGGATCATTGATGCTCAGAAGTTCCTTGGTCAGCTTCGCCCGTTCCTGTCTGTTCAGCCCACGAAGCACATCGCGCAGGCTTTTCCCGGTGGTGGCTTTGGCGACCCTGACCAGTTTGATGGTGGTCAGAGCAGATGCCCCAACACCCACCAGTGAAGCGGCATCCAACCCGATAGATGCATTCTGGTACCACGCCTCACTGTCCAGCCAATCGTTCACTTCAGGCTTGGCCACTTCAAGGGTGGTTCGCGCGATGCCATTGAGGCACTGAAGACTGCTTGCACCTGCGGCGGTATAAGCAATAGCTACAACTACCGAACTCGCACCCGCGCTGAACGGAACCAGGATCGTTCCGCTGGCAATGACAGCCCAACTGATGACCGCCCCGGCGCACGACAGTGTGGTATTCACTGCCTCTGCTACCAATCGCGACTCCCGAGGATTGTTCTGCACCTGATCAGCGAATTGCGCAGGCGCAATGTACTTCTGAGCCTCACGCAAAATGATTCGCTTGGGCCTGATACTGCAAATCGGCTTGAACTCGCGCAGGGTCACTACGTTGAATTCGGCGTCGATGTACACCACGCCCGCGCCGACGATTCCGGGGTCGGCGTCGATGGCGGCGAACAGGCGTGGCAGGTTGATCTGGCTTTCGATGCGTTGGCGCGCCATGAACTGGGAGGGGCTGTAATCCATGCCGATGCCCGGTAAGGGGTTGCTCATGTGAATCGTCCTTGAGAGTCGGGGGTGAGATCTTTATTGCCTGTGCCGTCGCCATCGCCATCGCCATCGCGGGCGAGCCCGGCGCCCACAGGGTTTGGCGTTGTACAGGAAAATCGGTTTTCCCGGGCAGCCATTGAGTGCGCGTCACCTTAGCAAACAGGCCGCACACTCGCTAGAAAACAAAACGCCAGCACTAAGGCTGGCGTTTTGCGATTTGGCACGGAGACTAACGCGGCACGACTGGCTTGCGAGCCGGTTTAGGTCCCTTGCCTTTGGCCGCGTCCTTGCGCTCCTTGGCCGCCTGCTGATTGCGGGCGAACGCCGCAGCCTTGGCTTGTTCACGCTTGTCCCACGGGTTGCCGCCGTCGCTTGCGCGCGGTGGCAGACCGGTGTGCTGGGTCAGGATCTTGGTGGTCTTTTCCCCTGCCACTTTGTGGCTGCCAGCCGGTGTCGAGTTCTTGCGACGGGCGCTCTGGTAGCTGTCGGTCGCCGGCTGATGCAGCGGGATCAACTGGTTCTTGCCCGGCCCGATCAGGTCGGCGCGGCCCATGCGGGTCAGCGCTTCACGCAGCATTGGCCAGCCTTTCGGGTCGTGATAACGCAAGAACGCCTTGTGCAGGCGACGCTGCTCTTCGCTCTTGACGATGGTCACGCCGTCACTCTTGTAAGTGACCTTGCGCAATGGGTTTTTGCCCGAGTGGTACATCGCGGTGGCGGTGGCCATCGGTGACGGGTAGAACGCTTGCACCTGGTCGGCACGGAAGCCGTTGCCCTTGAGCCACAAGGCCAGGTTCATCATGTCTTCGTCGGTGGTACCCGGGTGAGCGGCGATGAAGTACGGAATCAGGTACTGCTCTTTCCCGGCTTCCTTGGTGTACTTCTCGAACATGCGCTTGAACTTGTCATAGCTGCCGATGCCCGGTTTCATCATCTGGTTGAGCGGACCTTCCTCGGTATGTTCCGGGGCGATCTTCAGGTAACCACCGACGTGGTGGGTCACCAGCTCTTTGACGTATTCCGGCGACTCGACCGCGAGGTCGTAGCGCAGACCGGAAGCGATCAGGATCTTCTTCACACCCGGCAAGGCACGGGCGCTGCGATAGAGCTGGATCAGCGACGAGTGATCGGTGTTCAGGTTCGGGCAAATGCCGGGGAACACGCACGAAGGCTTGCGGCACGCGGATTCGATTTCCGGCGTCTTGCAAGCGATGCGGTACATGTTCGCGGTCGGGCCGCCAAGATCGGAAATGACCCCGGTAAAGCCTGGGACCTTGTCGCGAATCTCTTCGATCTCACGAATGATCGACTCTTCGGAACGGTTCTGGATGATCCGGCCTTCGTGCTCGGTGATCGAACAGAACGTACAGCCGCCGAAACAGCCGCGCATGATGTTCACCGAGAAGCGAATCATGTCGTAGGCAGGAATCTTTTCCTTGCCGTACGCCGGGTGCGGAACCCGTGCGTAAGGCATGCCGAACACGTAGTCCATTTCTTCAGTGGTCATCGGAATCGGAGGCGGGTTGAACCAGACGTCGACTTCGCCATGCTTCTGCACCAGCGCGCGGGCGTTGCCCGGGTTGGTTTCCAGGTGCAACACGCGGTTGGCGTGGGCGTAAAGCACCGCGTCGCCACGGACTTTTTCAACCGATGGCAGACGAATCACCGTCTTGTCGCGTGTCATCTTGGGACTTGCCAGAATCTGCACGACTTTGGCTTCGCTCGGATCTTCAACCGGACCCTTTTCCTGCTCGATGGCGCAGGCTTGCGTGTCCTGGGTATTCACGTACGGGTTGATGATCTTGTCGACTTTGCCCGGACGGTCGATGCGCGTGGAATCGACTTCGTACCAGTCTTTGGGCGTGTCACGACGAATGAACGCGGTACCGCGCACGTCGGTGATGTCTTCGATCTTGTGACCGTAGGACAGGCGTTGGGCGACTTCAACGATCGCGCGCTCGGCGTTGCCGTAGAGCAGAATGTCGGCACAGGCGTCGATCAGGATCGAGTTGCGCACCCGGTCCTGCCAGTAATCGTAGTGGGCGATGCGGCGCAGGGAAGCTTCAATGCCACCGAGAACGATCGGCACGTTCTTGTAGGCTTCCTTGCAGCGCTGGCTGTAAACCAGGCTCGCGCGGTCCGGACGTTTGCCCGCCAGGCCACCGGGGGTGTAGGCGTCGTCGGAACGGATTTTCTTGTCGGCGGTATAGCGATTGATCATCGAATCCATGTTGCCGGCCGCGACGCCGAAGAACAGGTTCGGCTCGCCGAGCTTCATGAAGTCGTCTTTGGACTGCCAGTTCGGCTGCGCAATGATCCCGACGCGGAAGCCCTGGGCTTCCAGCAGTCGGCCGATGATTGCCATGCCAAACGACGGGTGGTCGACGTAGGCATCACCGGTGACGATGATGATGTCGCAGGAATCCCAGCCAAGCTGATCCATCTCCTCCCTGCTCATCGGCAGGAATGGCGCTGGCCCGAAACATTCGGCCCAGTACTTGGGATAGTCAAATAACGGCTTGGCTGCTTGCATGTCGATAACCGGTGTTGGCTTTCATTGAATTTCGCGGGCGCGGAATATAGCACAAAAATTGACCAATTCCGACGGCTATGGTCGGAAATTGCGGCGACCCCATCGCGTAAATATCCTGAGATCAGGCGCAACCCCTGTGGCGAGGGAGCTTGCTCCCGCTGGGCAGCGAAGCGGCCCCAAAATCTTGTGAGCGCTGCGCACTCAAGCGGGAGCAAGCTCCCTCGCCACAAAAGCTTCTTTGCCACAGGTTTCTATTGGGTTATTCGTCGTCGAAGTTGTAGCTGCCCGGCGCCAGGTTTTCGAAGCGGGTGTATTTGCCGATGAACGCCAGTCGTGACGTACCAATCGGGCCGTTCCGCTGCTTGCCGATGATGATCTCGGCGATGCCTTTATGCTCGGTTTCCGGGTGGTACACCTCATCCCGGTACACGAACATGATCACGTCAGCATCCTGCTCGATCGCTCCGGATTCCCGCAAGTCGGAGTTGATCGGGCGTTTGTTCGGTCGTTGCTCCAGGGAGCGGTTGAGCTGGGACAGCGCCACTACCGGGCAGTTGAATTCCTTGGCGAGGGCTTTCAAGGAACGGGAGATCTCGGAAATCTCATTGGTCCGGTTGTCGCCGCCGGAACCTGGAATCTGCATCAACTGCAAGTAGTCGATCATGATCAGGGCGATGTCGCCGTGTTCACGCACCAGACGCCGGGTTCGCGCGCGCATCTCCGAGGGGCTGATACCGGCCGTGTCGTCGATGAACAGCTTGCGATCGTTCAGCAGGTTGACCGCCGAGGTCAGGCGCGGCCAATCGTCGTCGTCCAGGCGACCGGCCCGGACCTTGGTCTGGTCGATACGCCCAAGGGACGAAAGCATACGCATGATCAGCGATTCGCCTGGCATCTCCAGCGAGTAAACCAGTACGCACTTGTCGCTGCGCAACACGGCGTTTTCCACCAGGTTCATCGCAAAGGTGGTTTTACCCATGGACGGACGGCCGGCGACGATGATCAGGTCGGAAGGCTGCAAGCCGCTGGTCTTCTCGTCGAGGTCGGTGTAACCGGTGGACAGGCCGGTGATGGCGTTGTCGGTGTTGAACAAGGTGTCGATGCGGTCGATAGCCTTGGTCAGCAGGTCATTCACACTCACCGGGCCGCCGGTTTTTGGCCGGGCCTCGGCGATCTGGAAGATCTGCCGCTCAGCTTCGTCAAGAATCTCTTCAGCTGTGCGGCCTTCCGGATTGAAGGCGCTGTCGGCAATTTCGGTGGCGATGCCGATCAACTGCCGCAACGTCGCCCGCGCACGAACGATTTGCGCATAGGCCTTGATGTTGGCGACGGACGGCGTGTTTTTCGCCAGTTCACCCAGGTAACCAAGGCCACCGACCTGGGACGTCTGACCTTCCTTGTCCAATTGCTCGGCAAGGGTCACGACGTCGATCGGGGAGTTCTGATCGGCCAGTTTGGCGATCGCACGGAAGATCAAACGGTGGTCATGACGATAGAAATCGCCGTCCGAAACCTGATCGAGCACGCGTTCCCAGGCGTTGTTGTCCAGCATCAGACCACCGAGCACGGCCTGCTCGGCCTCGATGGAATGCGGCGGCACCTTCAGGGCAGCGGTTTGCAGATCGTATTGCTCGGGAGCGGAGATATCGTTCATGGCCACTTGGTTTATTTAAGAAAAGCAGGGAGTTCAGAAAGACAAAGGGCACGACCTGTAAACAGGATCGTGCCCGATGTTACCGACAAGCACCCGAGGGTGCCAGCCGACAAGTGCTGCTTAAGCTGCTACCACGACAACGCGTACGGTGGCTTCAACTTCGGCGTGCAGGTGCACGGCTACGTCGAATTCGCCTACGTTGCGGATGGTGCCGTTCGGCAGACGAACTTCGCTTTTTGCAACTTCAACGCCAGAGGCGGTCAGTGCATCAGCGATGTCGTGGGTGCCGATCGAACCGAACAGCTTGCCTTCGTCACCAGCGGTGGCAGTGATAGTCACTTCCAGCTCAGCCAGTTGGGCGGCACGGCTTTCAGCCGAAGTTTTACGGTCTGCTGCGGCTTTTTCCAGCTCAGCGCGACGCTCTTCGAACGCAGCCAGGTTGGCAGCGGTCGCAGCGGTAGCTTTGCCGTAAGGCAGCAGGTAGTTACGACCGTAACCAGCCTTAACGTTCACTTTGTCACCCAGGTTGCCCAGGTTGGTGACTTTTTCCAGAAGGATCAGTTGCATGTGAAAATCCTCTTAACTTTTAACCTTCACCGTTCGCGTTATCGGCATCTTTCGGTGCCGAACGACCGCGAAAATCAATCAGGCTGTCGACGATGGCCAAGACCACCAGCAACGGATAGATCAGCTGCATGAACAGCAACAGCGTGACGTACAACCCCACCAGCCAGAATTTGGCCAGTCGCTTTTGCGCCACCAGCCCGTGAATCAGGGCCAGCCCGGCGAACACCAGCGGTACGCTGCACAACGGTGTCAACATGGCCATCTGCGAGCCTAAGTTAGGCCCCAGAAGCATCAACACCAGCAGCAACATCGCCGGTAAAAGCGGGATTCGGATGGCGCGAAACTCGCGACCAAAACCACCCGGGTTGTACAACATCGCCTGCCAGTAGCGCCCGACAATCAGGCTCAGCACACTGACGATTTGCAACAAGGCCGCAATCAGGCCGGTCAGGACCGGTGCAATCAGGGACGCGAAACGCGCTTGCTCGTCTACCGACAATTGCTGGTAGACATCACCGAGTAGCGACGGCATGACTTTTATCAAAGCCTGCGCCAGCATCTCGATCTGGGGCGCAAAAGCCGCCCCCAGCACCACTGAAAACACCAATCCCATCGCTATGCTGACCAGCAGCACGCGGTTCCAGGACTCACTTGCGCGCAAAACCAACGCAAGGCTCGAAGACCCCAGCAGCACCAGAAGTGCCCGTGGGTCGTCGGAGTAAAGCCACCAGATCAACGCCGGCAGCAGTCCCAGAGCAAGAACGCCCAAGGCGTCCTTCAATCCGCGCCGCAGGAGCACAAGGCATCCGGCGGCAGCACCCAACCAATACAACAACGGCAATGTTGCGCATCCGGCCACTACCAGAGTGGCCTGCATACGGCCGCGCATGATGAACTCAGCTAAGGCGCGCATGCATTCAATCCTTTGCTACGTGTCGACTGCCCGGTCTCAGCGGCCGTGGCTGTCGGTGTAGGCCAGCAGGGCCAGGAAGCGGGCGCGCTTGATAGCGGTGGCCAGCTGACGCTGATAACGAGCTTTGGTACCGGTGATGCGGCTTGGAACGATTTTGCCGGTCTCGGATACGTAAGCTTTCAGAGTGTTGAGATCTTTGTAATCGATCTCTTTCACGTCTTCAGCGGTGAAGCGGCAGAATTTACGACGACGGAAGAAACGTGCCATTTGATAGGCTCCTTAAAAGGTCCGTGGATTACTCGTCAGCGTTATCGCTGGCGTCGCTGTCATCACCATCAACGCCTTCGGCGTCGGAGTGCTCAGGACGGTCGCGACGCTCACGGCGCTCACTGCGGTTTTCTTCAGCCTTGAGCATCTCGGATTGGCCGGTAACGGCTTCTTCGCGACGGATGACCAGGTTACGGATCACTGCATCGTTGTAGCGGAAGTTGTCTTCCAGCTCGGCCAGGGCCTTGCCAGTGCACTCAACGTTCAGCATCACGTAGTGAGCCTTGTGAACATTGTTGATTGCGTAGGCCAGTTGACGACGGCCCCAATCTTCCAGACGGTGGATTTTGCCGCCGTCTTCTTCGATCAGCTTGGTGTAACGCTCAACCATGCCGCCGACTTGCTCGCTTTGATCCGGGTGGACCAAAAAGATGATTTCGTAATGACGCATGAATGCTCCTTACGGGTTGTAGCCTGCCGCTCAAAAGCGGTCAGACAAGGAGTGAATGACACTAATGGACTTGCTTGCGATAGACACATGCGTGCCTGCCGTCACAGCAAGGGGCGCAATTGTAGAGAAGGGACAAGAGAGGCGCAAGGCAATTGGTGATTATTTGAACAACCCCAATCTCCGCCCAGACACAAAACCACTGTGGGAGCGAGCCTGCTCGCGATGGGGTGCAACATTCAACATTTGTGCTGAATGTAACTCCGCTATCGCGAGCAGGCTCGCTCCCACAGGGATTACAACCGGATCAGGACTTTTTGGTTGCAGCTTTGACGCCACGCTGGCGCAGGGCCTCGAACAGGCACACTCCAGTAGCCACGGAAACGTTGAGACTGCTGACACTGCCCGCCATCGGCAGACGCACCAGGTAGTCGCAAAGATCGCGAGTCAGGCGGCGCATACCGCTGCCCTCCGCGCCCATGATCAGGATGGTCGGGCCGGTCAGGTCTTGCTGATACAGCTCCTGCTCAGCCTCACCCGCCGTACCGACGACCCACAAGCCACGCTGCTTGAGTTTTTCCAGGGTGCGCGCCAGGTTGGTCACCGCCACCAACGGAATCACTTCCGCCGCGCCGCAGGCGACTTTACGCACTGTCGGGGTCAGGGTGGCTGACTTGTCCTTTGGCACGATCACCGCCAGCGCGCCGGCCGCATCGGCCGAACGCAGGCAAGCGCCGAGGTTGTGCGGATCGGTCACGCCATCGAGCACCAGCAACAGCGGTGCGCCTTCAGTGCGATCGAGCAATTCGTCGAGCATCGCCTCGCCCCAGACCTGACTCGGACTGACGTCCGCGACCACGCCCTGGTGCACGCCTTCTACCCACGCATCCAGCTCACGACGCTCAGCCTGACCGACCGCCACGCGATTTTCGGCAGCGAGTGCGATCAGCGTCTGCACCCGCGGATCACTGCGGCCTTCCGCCAGCCAGATCTGCTTGACGCGTTTTGGGTGATGACGCAACAACGCTTCTACAGCGTGCACGCCATAGATCTTTTCCAACTGACTCATGACTTGGCCTTAGGTTTACGCGCCCCGCCGCTTCTGGCGGCTGGAGCGGAACCCGCTTTTGGCGGGCCTTTACGGTGTTTGCTCGGTTTTGCTGGCTTGCCGCCGGAGGCCTTGTCAGGCGCCGACCGCCCGGTCTTTCCCCCAGACGCCGCTTTACCGCCGCTTTTCGCTTCAGACAACAACGCCTGTTTCAGTTCACGACTTTTGCGCAACTCGGCATTTTTTGCCGCGGCATCGCTCGGACGATAGGCTTCAACAGCCTTTTCCTTGGCAGGACGACGGCCGGTTTTCGCCGGTGCCGGCTCTGTAGCCGATTTGGTAGTAGCGCCAGCAGGCGCAGCAGTTTCAGTCCCACGCTTCTTGCGGCCGATCGGCGCGCTGATGGTTTTTTCAGCCATCTCGAAGTCGATCTTGCGCTCGTCGAGGTCGACGCGCATGACGCGCACCTCAACGGTATCGCCAAGACGGAAGCTGCGACCGGTACGCTCACCGGCGAGGCGGTGGTGTACAGGGTCGAAGTGGTAGTAATCACCCGGCAGCGCGGTGACGTGCACCAGGCCTTCGACGTAAATGTCGGTCAGTTCGACGAACAGCCCGAAACCGGTCACGGCCGTGATCACACCCGGGAACGATTCGCCCACGCGGTCTTTCATGAACTCGCACTTGAGCCAGTTCACCACGTCGCGGGTCGCTTCGTCGGCACGGCGCTCGCTCATCGAGCACTGCTCGCCGAGCTGCTCCAGGATCGCTTCGTCATACGGATAGATGCGCGCCTTCGGAATGGTCATCGCGCCAGCACGGCGAACGTGCGGGGTGTCCATTTTCGAATGGATGACGCTGCGAATCGCCCGATGCGTGAGCAAGTCCGGGTAGCGGCGGATCGGCGAAGTGAAGTGGGTATAGGCTTCGTAATTCAGGCCGAAGTGGCCCTGGTTATCGGCGCTGTACACCGCTTGGCTCAACGAACGCAGCATGACGGTCTGGATCAGGTGGAAATCCGGACGGTCCTTGATGCTTGCCAGCAAAGCCTGGTAATCCTTCGGCGACGGACCATCCTTGCCTTTGTGCAGGGACAGACCGAGCTCGCCAAGGAAGGCGCGCAGTTTTTCCAGACGCTCCGGTGGCGGGCCGTCATGGACGCGATACAACGCAGGGATTTCGTGCTTTTTCAGGAATTCGGCAGTGGCCACGTTGGCCGCCAGCATGCATTCCTCGATCAGCTTGTGCGCATCGTTACGAACGGTTGGACGGATTTCGGCAATCTTGCGCTCGGAACCGAAGATGATCCGGGTTTCCTGCGTTTCGAAATCGATCGCGCCGCGCACGTGACGGGCCGCCAGCAGAACCTTGTACAGCGCGTACAGCTGCTTGAGGTGCGGCAGAACATCGGTGTATTCACCACGAAGCTGACGTGCTTCAGTGGCTTTCGGCGTTTCCAGCATGGCGCTGACCTTGTTATAGGTCAGGCGAGCGTGGGAGTGAATCACCGCTTCGTAGAAGCAGTAATCGGTCATCTCGCCGGATTTGGAGATGGTCATCTCGCAGACCATGGCCAGGCGATCGACGTGCGGGTTCAGCGAGCACAGGCCGTTGGACAGTTGCTCTGGCAGCATCGGCACGACGCGCTCGGGGAAGTACACCGAGTTGCCACGCACCTGGGATTCGTTATCCAGTGCCGAACCGATTTTCACGTAACTGGAAACGTCGGCAATCGCCACGTACAACTTCCAGCCACCGGAGAACAGGCGCAGCTTGCCCGGCTTGGCTTCGCAGTAGACCGCGTCATCGAAGTCGCGCGCATCTTCACCGTCGATGGTCACAAACGGCAGATGGCGCAGGTCGATGCGTTTCTCTTTGTCTTTCTCTTCGACTTCAGGCTTGAGCTTGGCAGCTTCCTTGAGCACCGCTTCAGGCCAGACGTGAGGAATATCGTAGGTGCGCAGGGCGACATCGATTTCCATGCCCGGCGCCATGTAGTTACCCACGACTTCGACCACGTCGCCTTGCGGCTGGAAGCGTGGCGTCGGCCAGTGGGTGATCTTCACTTCGACGAACTGACCGATCTGGGCGTTGGCGTTGCGGCCCGGAGTCACCAGCACTTCTTGCTGGATCTTCGGATTATCCGCGACGACAAAACCGATACCGCCCTCTTCGAAGTAACGACCGACGATAGTCTCGTGGGCACGGGACACCACTTCGACGATCATGCCTTCGCGGCGACCGCGACGGTCGAGGCCGGAAACACGGGCCAGGGCACGGTCGCCATCGAACACCAGGCGCATTTGCCCCGGGCTCATGAACAGGTCGTCACTGCCGTCATCCGGGACCAGGAAGCCAAAGCCGTCACGGTGACCGCTGATGCGGCCCAGGATCAGGTCGAGCTTGTCCACCGGCGCATAAGTGCCACGACGGGTATAGATGAGTTGAGCGTCGCGCTCCATGGCGCGCAGGCGGCGACGCAGGGCTTCGATCTGGTCTTCTGTGGTCAGACCAAACTCTTCGACCAGCTGCTCGCGGTTAGCAGGCGAACCTCGATCAGCAAGGTGCTGAAGGATCAGTTCGCGGCTAGGAATAGGGTTTTCATATTTTTCCGCTTCACGAGCGGCCTCGGGATCGAGGGACTGCCAATCGGCCATTAGAGAGTTTTCACCTTGTCTATATGCGGGTTAGTTTGGCATAGGCGTAATGAAACGGGAAATTTCAGGCTGTGACAGCCCATCTAAAGCCCTTTATCGACATCGCAAAGCTGATTTGAATACCACTGGAGAAATTTTCCAGGTTTTTTCGATCCCGGGGGTTTACAGTTAAAAAGACGCTCCGTATAGTGCGCGCCATCGACGACGCACACGCGCTGCCGATACTGCCCAGATGGTGAAATTGGTAGACACGCCAGCTTCAGGTGCTGGTGACCGCAAGGTCGTGGAAGTTCGAGTCTTCTTCTGGGCACCAATTCAAATTCAAGGTCACGATCTTGAATTTCACAGAAACCCGCGTAAGCGGGTTTTTGCGTTTCTGGCTTTCTAAAACCCCAAGCCATTAGCTCTCCTGTGGCGAGGGAGCTTGCTCCCGCTGGAGTGCGAAGCGCTCCCCATCATTCCAACAGTTACACCACACTCTCAGGGTTTACGACTGCTTCGCAGCCGAATGGGAGCAAGCTCTCTCGCCACAAAGATCCGCCCCAGCCCCACCCTGCAAACACTCCTCAGACCCGCAAGACGCACATGAGAAACAATATCGTTTATCATTGTTGCAAGATTTTGCAATGCGACAGTGAGGAACCCTGCGAATGATGTTTCGAAATACCCTGCGCCGCGGCCTGACCATCACCCTGCTCGGCCTGACACTCGCCACCCCCCTCACCCAAGCCGCCGATCCGGTTTCCCTGACACTCTACAACGGCCAACACAAGGAAGTCGGCGACGCCGTCGCCAAAGCCTTCGAAGCCAAGACCGGGATTCACGTCAATGTGCGCAAGGGCAGCAGCAACCAGCTCGCCAGCCAGATCGTCGAAGAAGGCGATCGTTCCCCCGCCGACGTGATCTACACCGAAGAATCCCCACCGCTGAACAAACTCGGCGAACAGGGCCTGCTGGCGAAAACCGACGCCGCTACCCTCGCTGTCCTGCCAAAAGACTACGTTGCCGGCAACGGCACCTGGATCGGTATCACTGCGCGAGTCCGCGTGGTTGCGTTCAATCCCAAGTTGATCGATGAGAAGGACCTGCCTAAGTCGGTAATGGAATTCTCCGACCCGAAATGGCAAGGCAAGGTCGGCTTCGTGCCCACCAGCGGCGCGTTTCAGGAACAAGCCGTAGCAATCATCAAAGTGCACGGCATGGATGCGGCTGAAGAATGGCTGACCGGCCTGCGCGCTTTCGGAAAGACTTACAGCAACAATATGGTCGCGCTGAAAGCTGTGGAAAACGGCGAAGTCGCGACCGTGCTGGTGAACAATTACTACTGGTACGCCTTGCAGCGCGAAAAAGGCCAGCTCGACTCGAAACTGCATTACTTCACCGGCGGCGACGTCGGCGGGCTGATCACCGTTTCCAGCGCTGCGGTACTGAAATCCAGCAAACATCCAAAAGAAGCCCAGCAATTCCTCGCCTACATGGCGAGCGAAGAAGGTCAGCGCGTGATCACCCAGACCACCGCCGAGTACCCGCTGCACAAAGGCATGGAATCGGATCGTGGCCTCAAGCCGTTCAGCGAGCTGCAAGCACCGAAAGTCACGCCAGCGGACCTCGGCAACGCCGAAGAAGCCCTGGACCTGGAACGTGACGTTGGCTTGAACTGATGAGCGCATCGTTATCTGCCCCCGCCTTGCGCGGGGGCTACGTGCCACGGCGCAAGCGTCCGTCGATCTGGTTGTTGCTGCCGGTTTTGCTACTGGTGGCGCTCAGTCTATTGCCACTGGCTTATGTCGGCCTCAAGACCTGGCAGGCCGGCTGGGCCGAGGCGCTGCATTTGCTGTGGCGACCCTACGTGTTTGGCCTGCTGCGTAATACGCTGGCGCTGATGGCGGGCGTCACGCTGGCCTGCGGCGTGATTGGCTTGTCGCTCGCCTGGTTGCTGGAACGCAGTAATCTGCCAGGGCGACGGCTATGGGGCGTGATCCTGTGTCTGCCGTTC
Organism: Pseudomonas sp. PME37.24/025; assembly: GCF_055556615.1. Lineage (NCBI taxonomy): Bacteria > Pseudomonadati > Pseudomonadota > Gammaproteobacteria > Pseudomonadales > Pseudomonadaceae > Pseudomonas > Pseudomonas sp. PME37.24/025. Next base: position 458,302 of record NZ_JBVHNK010000002.1, on the reverse strand, counting down.
GCGGTGCCAGCGTTTGTCAGCAGCTTCACCTGGGTTTCCCTGAGCGCTCACTTCGAAGGGCTGGGCGGGGCAATCCTGGTGATGACCCTGTCCAAATACCCGCTGATTTTTCTGCCGGTGGCAGCAACCCTGCGCAATCTCGATCCTTCCCTGGAGGAGTCGGCACGGACCCTGGGGCAGAATCGCCGGGGCGTGTTCTTCAGAATCACCCTGCCCCTGCTCTGGCCGTCACTGCTGGCCGGTTCGCTGCTGATTGCGCTGCACATGCTGGTGGAGTTCGGCGCGCTGTCGATCATCGGTCTGCAGACTTTCACCACAGCGATCTACCAACAGTTCGAGCTGGAGTTCAGCAACGCTAACGCAGCGATGCTTTCGGCGGTGCTGCTGGTGCTGTGTCTGGTGCTGCTATGGCTGGAGCTACGCGTACGTGGCAAGGGTCGACATGTACGCACCGGCCAAGGCGCGGCGCGACATGCGCAGCAGGTTCGTCTGGGGCCGTGGACGACTGTCGGACAGCTTTACTGCCTGCTGCTGGCAATCATCGGCAGCGGCATTCCTCTGGGGATGCTGGCGTACTGGCTGATGGTGGGTTCGTCAGCGGCGTTCCCGGTGGCCGCGATCAGCGAGGCCTTGTTGTCGTCTCTGGCGCTGTCCCTCGGTGGCGCGGCACTGTGCCTGGTGCTGGCGGTGCCAGTGGGGTTGCTGGTGGTGCGCCATAAAGGCCGACTGGCAATCTGGGCCGAGCGCCTGCCGTATCTGCTGCATGCACTGCCAGGATTGGTGATTGCGCTGACCCTGGTGTATTTCGCCCTGCACTATGTACCGGTGCTGTACCAGACCTCGGCGCTGCTGCTGATTGCTTACGCGCTGTTGTTTCTGCCGCTGGCACAGGCGCCGATTCGCACCGCGCTGAACAAGGCAGCGCCGCAACTGGAAGAGGCCGCACGCACGCTGGGGGCGTCGTCCTTCAGCGCGTTTTGTCGGGTGACGCTGCCGATAATCTTCCCTGCCTTGGGGGCAGCGTTTGCACTGGTGTTTCTGGATGCGATGAAGGAGCTGACGGCGACGCTGCTGCTGAGCCCCACCGGACTGAATACGTTGGCAACGGAAGTCTGGGCGCATACCGCGAATGTGGAGTTTGCGGCGGCGGCGCCTTATGCGGCGTTGTTGATATTGGTGTCGGGGGTGCCGGTTTACTTGCTTACGACGCGGATGTATTTGAGTCGCTGAGACCGCCATCGCGGGCAAGCCCGCTCCCACAGTGTCTTCTGTTACGCACAAAATTGTGAGTTCACAGAAGTACCTGTGGGAGCGGGCTTGCCCGCGATGGCGTCCGCACAAACAATACAAAACTTAAGCCCTGAACTGTCCCAGGCTCGCCTTCAACTGCGCCGCCAAGCCATCCAGCACCTTGCCGCTGGCCGTGGTCTCCACCACCGCCTGAGCTGCTTTTTCAGCCTGTGCATGAATGGTCTCAACCCGCCCACGCACTGCCTGCGCACCTTGCGCCTGATGCGCCGCGGCCTGGGTCGCCAGACCGATAGCCGCATGCACTTGCTCGACCGACGTCTGCACCGACTGCTGCAACCGCGCACTGTCGCGCAACACCAGCAAACCTTCGCTGGCCTGACGTCCGGCCTGGCCAATCGCTGCAACAGCCTCCCGAGCCCCCTGCTGCAACGCAACGATGTGGGCCTGAATGTCGCCGGTTGAGCTCTGAGTCTTGCTCGCCAGTGCCCGCACCTCATCCGCCACCACGGCAAACCCGCGACCGGTCTCGCCGGCACGCGCCGCCTCAATGGCCGCGTTCAATGCCAGCAAGTTGGTTTGTTCGGCGATCCCGTGAATCACCGTCAGCACCACCTCAATCTGCTCGCTCTGCTGGGCCAGGCGCTCAATGACTTTCGCGCCGGTGTCGACTTGTCCGGCCAATGCCTCGATGAGACTGCCGACTTTCGCCGAAGTCCGGGTGTTCTCATCCGTAGCCTGACGAATGTCCACCACCTGCCGCAAAGCAGCCTGCATGGCGTGGCTTTCAGACTGAGCCTCGTCAGCCATTTGCGACAGCGCGCGCAAGCTTTCGGCCACTTCATCGCGCTGCATGCCCGCCGCCGCATCGGCACCAGCATTGCGCAGGGTCATGGCGCCGATTTCCACGCCGGTACGCTGGGCCACATCGCCCGCCTCCCGCACGATCGGCTGCAACTTATCCACAAAGCGATTGACCGCCGAGGCCATGTCGCCAATCTCATCCTGGCTGTTGATCTGCACACGCTTGGTCAAATCGCCCTCACCTGCCGCCAGGTCATCCATGGCGGCGATCAGCAGCTTCAAGCGATTGACCACGCGACGACCCAGCACTACGGCCAGCAACAGCAGCACACCAAAACCCACTAGCGACAAGCCCATGCCAATGCGCCAGCGCAAAGTCCCCGCTGCTTCCTGCACGGCAGTGGTGGTATTGGCTTTCATTTCGGTGGCGGTGGACTGCGCCGATTGCAGACGCCCGCGCATCGCCGTTGCGCTGTCAGCTGCTGCGCCTTTGAGGCTGTCGCCCACCAATTGATCACTGCTGGCGATCAGCGCCGAGAAGCGCTTGTCCAGCGCCGCCAGATCGGTTTCCACGGAGGCGGTCGAGACGCCCATCAAAACTTTGCCGATCTCCACCCCATTGGGGTTGATCGAGGCTTCAAGATAGTAGACCGACGGATCGTTCTTCGCCGCATCCAGCACTTTGTCCAGCGCCCGCTCGCCCTGGCCTTTTTCCAGAAGCGCCTTGTTGATCGGGTTCTCCCGGTTGAGGTAGCGCGTCAGGTGCTGGCCCGTGGCGTCGTCGTAGACCACGAACAACACATTGGGATTACGCTGGGCACGGCGAGCGAATTCGGACAGGGTGGGTATGTCGCTGTCCCACATGGCGCGGGGTGCAACCGAGGCCAGAAGCTGTGCCATGTCGTTGGCCGATTCCTTCAGGTCCTTCTCCAGCGTCGTACGCAGTTGTGCCTGCTCGTCTTTCAGACGCGAAGACAGCCCGACGGTCAGGCGCTGACGGGTACTGGTGGACAGGCTATCCAGGCTCGACGTGACTTCACGTCCTGCCTGCTCAAGCTCACCAGAGAGCTTTTGGCTATCGGCGTCCAGCCGCACACCCAGATCAGCTTCCAGCGCAGTCACTGTGCTCCGGGTCAGAGCGACAGCCACCAGCACCTGCACCAAAAGGGCGATACCAAGGGTAACGAACACGGGCCGCAAGAGACGGCTTTGTAACAGTGAGAGAACGGCCGACACTGGAAATCCCTCTGCTTTGACGCCATCAAATTGATAGCACGTCAGAAACGATGCTTTTTCAATGTTCGCAGCAAAGGTCATGCCGTTCGACAGGCATAAACGACAAAGGCCCCAATTAAGGGGCCTTTGTGTTTTACATCAACGACTTATTAAGCGAACGGATGACGCAGAACGATGGTTTCGTTGCGGTCAGGGCCCGTCGAAATAATGTCGATCGGCGCACCGATCAGCTCTTCAACGCGCTTGATGTAAGCACGGGCGTTAGCTGGCAGCTCTTCCAGGGTTTTGGCACCCACGGTCGACTCTGTCCAGCCCGGCACTTCTTCGTAAACCGGCTGCAGCCCCATGTAGCTGTCAGCGTCAGTCGGGGCAACGTCCTTACCTTCTGCATCTTTGTAGCCGACGCAGATGTTGATGGTTTCCAGACCGTCGAGTACGTCCAGCTTGGTCAGGCAGATGCCCGAGATGCTGTTCACATCGATAGCGCGACGCAGGATAACAGCGTCAAACCAGCCACAACGACGAGCACGGCCGGTAGTCGCGCCGAACTCGTGACCTTGTTTAGCCAGGTGCGCACCGACTTCGTCGAACAGCTCAGTCGGGAATGGACCCGAACCTACACGTGTGGTGTAAGCCTTGGTGATACCCAGGATGTAGTCCAGGAACATCGGACCAACGCCCGAACCGGTAGCAACGCCGCCAGCGGTGGTGTTAGAGCTAGTCACGTACGGGTAGGTGCCGTGGTCGATGTCCAGCAACGAACCTTGGGCCCCTTCGAACATGATGTCTTTGCCAGCACGACGCAGGTCGTGCAGCTCGGCAGTCACGTCCAGCATCAGCGGCTTGAGCAGTTCAGCGTATTCTTTGCACTCGGCCAGGGTCTTGTCGAAGTCAATGGCTGGCTCTTTGTAGAAACCGACCAACATGAAGTTGTGGTATTCCACCAGTTCACGCAGCTTGGCTTCAAAGCGCGGCATGTTGAGCAGATCGCCTACGCGCAGACCGCGACGGGCAACCTTGTCTTCGTAAGCCGGGCCGATGCCGCGACCGGTAGTACCGATCTTCAGCTCGCCACGGGCCTTTTCACGGGCCTGGTCCAGCGCTACGTGATAGGACAGGATCAGCGGGCAGGACGGGCTGATACGCAGGCGCTCGCGCACCGGCACGCCTTTCTCTTCCAGCTTGATGATTTCCCGCAGCAATGCGTCGGGTGCAACCACCACGCCGTTACCGATCAGGCACTGCACGCCTTCGCGCAGCACGCCCGACGGGATCAGGTGCAAGACGGTTTTTTCGCCGTCGATCACCAGGGTGTGGCCAGCGTTGTGGCCACCTTGGTAGCGCACTACGGCGGCAGCATGTTCGGTCAGCAGATCAACGATCTTGCCTTTGCCCTCATCACCCCATTGGGTGCCCAGGACTACGACATTCTTACCCATAACACTTGTCCTCATTCGCGCAAACTTGGTGCCGGCGGCGGCCGGCAGGAAAACTCAAGAAGCCAGCGGCAATACTTGCCAAAGCCCGTTCTGCTGAATCAATTGCCGGTCGCAGTCCGCTTCACGGGCGGCGGCCAAAAGTTGCCCAGGCAATGCCTGAACGACACGCTGACCCTCACTGCGCAACTGGCAAACCTGCTGCCAGAGTGCTGCATCCGTACTGTCAGGCATCCAGATACCGCCAGACGGTAGCTCGATTTCAGCACGCCCCAGGGTCACCAGGGTTTTCAAATCGGTAGAGAAACCAGTCGCCGGACGGGCACGACCGAAGTCGGCGCCGATGTCGTCGTAACGACCGCCCTGAGCAATGGACTGGCCAACACCCGGTACGAACACGGCGAACACTACACCGGTGTGGTAGTGATAGCCGCGCAGCTCGCCCAGGTCGAAATACAGCGGTAATTCCGGGAAACGCGTGGACAGACGCTCGGCAATTGCCAGCAAATCGTCCAGGGCCGCCAGCACGGGTGCCGGCGCATTGGCCAGACGCTCACGCGCTGCACTCAACACTTCACGACCACCACACAGATCGACCAGCGCTCGCAGCATGCCCGACAGATCGGCAGGCAAGCCTTCGGTCAAGGTAATGACCTCGTCGATGGCTTTACGTTGCAACGCATCGAACAACTGTTGCTCGACTTCGCCGGACAAACCGGCGGCGCGGGCCAGGCCGCGGTAGATACCGACATGGCCGAGGTCCATGTGCACATCCGGCACATCGGCCAGTTGCAGCATGGCCAGCATCAGGCTGATGACTTCCACGTCGCTGCTCGGGCTGGCATCGCCGTACAACTCTGCACCCAGTTGAATCGGGCTGCGCGAGGACGACAAGGCACGCGGCTGAGCATGCAGCACGCTACCGGCATAACACAGACGGCTCGGACCTTCGCGACGCAGGGTGTGCGCATCGATGCGCGCCACTTGCGGCGTGATGTCGGCACGGAAACCCATCTGCCGGCCCGATTGCGGGTCGATGACCTTGAAGGTACGCAGATCGAGGTCCGAACCCGCGCCAGTCAGCAGGGACTCCAGGTACTCGATATGGGGAGTCACGACAAACTCGTAACCCCAGCTCTGGAACAGATCCAACACCTGGCGACGCGCTACTTCGATGCGCGCAGCTTCCGGTGGCAGTACTTCTTCGATGCCATCTGGCAGCAGCCAGCGGTCTACCGTTGCCATTACGCCATTCCCCTATGATCCGGGCGACAAGCCTTTGGGCGAGCCTTGAGTGAAGCAGAAAATGATCGGCTCATGTGCAAACCACGCGCATGAACAACGGGGCGAAAAGCCTGAAATCGGCTTCACCAACCACTTTCCTCGAAAAACCTGTCGAGTCATTCAACTCGGGCGCCTGCATAAAAACAGCAATCAAACGTGCAGACGCAAAAAAGCCGGGAATTTCCCGGCTGCCGCATCATACACACGTTTTCCCAAAGGATCACCCCGCCCGAGGTTTTAGCCGCCAGGCGGGGGATGACTCAGGTCAACGCCGTATCAAGGCTTGGCTTTTTCCAGGTAACGGAAGAAGTCGCTGCCCGGGTCCAGGACCATGACGTCGGATTTGTTCGCGAAGCTTTCACGGTAGGCACGCAGGCTACGGTAAAACGCGTAGAACTCCTGATCCTGACCGTATGCCTTGGAGTAGATCGCAGCAGCCTGGGCGTCACCGTCACCGCGAACCTCTTCGGATTCACGATAGGCTTCAGCCAGCAGCACGCGGCGTTGACGATCGGCGTCGGCACGGATGCCTTCGGACAGCTCGTTACCCTTGGCGCGGTGCTCGCGAGCTTCACGCTCACGCTCGGTGCTCATACGCTCGAACACGCTGCGGTTCACTTCCTTCGGCAGGTCGATGGTTTTGACCCGGACATCGACAACTTCGATGCCCAGCTCTTTTTCCGCCATCTTGTTCAGCGAAGAGGTGATGTCTGCCATCAGCGCATCACGCTCACCGGACACCACTTCGTGCAGGGTGCGTTTACCGAACTGGTCACGCAGGCCCGATTCCAGACGACGGGAAAGACGCTCATCGGCAATCTGCTTGAGGCCGGAAGTCGCGGTGTAGAAGCGCTCGGCATCTTTCACGCGCCACTTGGCGTAGGCATCGACCATTACAGCTTTCTTTTCCAGCGTCAGGAAGCGTTGTGTCGGTGCATCCAGTGTCATCAGGCGCGCGTCGAATTTGCGCACCTTGTTCACGTAAGGCACTTTCACGTGCAGGCCCGGCTGAACATCGGCCTGGACCACGCGACCGAACTGCAGCATCACCGCGCGCTCGGTCTGAGCCACGATGTAGAAGCAGTTCCAGGCAACGATCGCCACGACGACGCCGATAATAAGGGCGATCAGCGATTTATTGCTCATCAGCGACTCTCCCTGGTACGTGCTTGCTGCTGCAGGTCGGCTGCCGCACGCGCATTTGTTTCATTGCTGCTGGCTGCCGCACCGGTCACCGAAGTGTTGGTGTTGCGACCACTTTCGACCATTTTGTCCAGCGGCAAGTACAGCAGATTGTTCTGGCCATTCTTGTTGCCGGTCACGAGAACCTTGCTGGTGTTGCTGAAGATTTCCTGCATGGTGTCCAGGTACAGACGCTGGCGGGTGACTTCAGGGGCCTTGCGATACTCGGCCACCAGCTTGGTGAAGCGATCAGCCTCACCCTTGGCGCGGGAGACGGTCTCGTCGCGGTAACCGTTGGCATCCTCGAGGATGCGCTGGGCCTGACCACGGGCTTCCGGCACGACGCCGTTGGCGTAGGTTTCAGCCTGGTTGCGCGAACGCTGCTCGTCTTCACGGGCGCGGATCACGTCGTCGAAGGCTTCCTGAACTTCACGCGGTGCAGCTGCGCTCTGTACGTTGACCTGGGTGACGGTGATACCGGTGCGATAGGTATCGAGGAAACGTTGCAGACGCTCCTTGATTTCGCTGGCCATCAATTCACGACCTTCGGTCAGCACCTGATCCATGGCGGTAGAGCCCACCACGTGACGCAAGGCACTGTCGGTCGCATGCTGCAGACTGATTTCCGGCTGATCGACGTTCAGCACGAAGTCCTGCAGATTGCTGATCTTGTACTGCACGGTCAGCGGCACTTCGACGATGTTTTCGTCTTCAGTCAGCATTTGACCCTGCTTGGTGTAGGCACGCTCACGCGTGACGTTCTCCAGGTACTTGCGATCGATCGGCGGGAAATAGATGTTCAGGCCCGGGCCGACGGTTTCATAGTATTTGCCGAAGCGCAGCACCACGGCTTGCTCCTGCTCGTCGACCACGTAGACAGCGCTGTACAGCCACACGGCCGCCAGCACGACCAGGCCGATGCCGAGCAGGCCGCCGAAGCCGCCACTCTTGCCCGAACCGCCGCCCTCGTCACTGCGTTTTTTACCACCACCGAACAACCCGTTCAGGCTTTCCTGCAGCTTTCGGAAGGCCTCGTCGAGATCCGGTGGTCCCTTGCGGTCGCCGTTATTGCGGCGCTTGCCACCCCAAGGATCCTGATTATTCGAGTTGCCACCCGGCTCATTCCAAGCCATAGCGCTCTCCATCTGATAAAGCAAAGACGCACCCACGGCGCGCCGACCAATGCTACAGAATGCCTGTCACCACGGCACAACCGCTTTCTCAGGCTTTTATTGCAAAGTGTGTTGCTCGATGAACTCCATCGGTTGCAGACCTTCGCGGCTCACGAGTCGATTCAATTCGATCCGTGGCAAGCGAACGGCCAGCAAGCTGATGCCTTCTTCGTCGTGTTCTTCTTTTTGCACCGCACCGAGTTCGAAAAACTGCGCACGCAGTCGAGCAAAACGCTGCGGCAAGCGCAAGGTGCCAACAAACAAATCACTGCCCAACAGTTCGGCCACAGCCTGCTTGAGCAGGTCCAGACCGGTACCGTCCTTGGCCGACAACCAGACCCGCTGCGGTTTGCCATCGGCATCGCGCTGGATCTGCGGCTCAACACCCTCGAGCAAATCGAGTTTGTTGTATACCTCAAGGATCGGCAAGTCTTGCGCCCCGATCTCCCCGAGCACCACCATGACCTGTTCAATCTGGGCCATCCGCTCAGGCTCATGCGCATCGATCACGTGCAGCAGCAGGTCGGAGTTACTCGACTCTTCGAGCGTAGCCCGAAATGCCTCGACCAGTTTGTGCGGCAAGTGGCGAATGAAGCCCACGGTGTCGGCCAGCACGATCGGCCCGAGGTCATCGAGTTCGAGTCGGCGCAAGGTCGGGTCGAGGGTAGCGAATAGCTGGTCGGCGGCGAAGACGTCGGAATCGGTGACCGAGTTGAACAGCGTCGATTTGCCGGCGTTGGTATACCCCACCAGTGAAACCGTCGGAATGTCAGCACGTTTGCGCCCGCGACGAGATTGCTCGCGTTGGCTGCGGACCTTTTCCAGGCGCCCCTTGATCTGCCGCAGGCGAACCCGCAACAGGCGCCGGTCGGTTTCCAGCTGGGTTTCACCCGGGCCGCGCAGACCGATACCGCCCTTCTGCCGTTCAAGGTGAGTCCAGCCACGAACCAGCCGCGTACTCATGTGTTCAAGCTGGGCCAGTTCAACCTGGAGCTTGCCTTCATGGGTGCGGGCGCGTTGGGCGAAGATATCGAGAATCAAACCCGTGCGGTCAATCACGCGACACTCGAAAATACGTTCGAGGTTACGTTCCTGACTGGGCGTGAGGATGTGATTGAAAATCACCAGATCGACCTGTTCGGCGCTGACCAGGTCGCGTAACTCTTCGACCTTGCCACTGCTAATCAGGGTTTTGGCGGTTGGCCGATGACGCGGCACGTTAAAAAACGCGACGGTCTCGGCGCCAGCCGAAATTGCCAACTCCTGAAACTCCTGCGGATCTTCGCGCGCCTCAGGGTCCTGACCATCCAAGTGAACGAGAATTGCCCGTTCACCACCACCGTGGCGCTCAAAGAACAAAGGAGACTCCTATCAGGCGTTACCTGGCTCAGCGTCACCTGCTTCGGATTCGGTTGCGCTAGGCAGACGAATTGGACGAACCGGCACCACTGTAGAGATAGCGTGTTTGTAAACCATTTGGCTAACGGTGTTTTTCAGCAGGATAACGAACTGGTCGAAAGACTCGATCGTGCCTTGCAGTTTGATCCCGTTGACCAGGTAGATGGAAACCCCCACTTTCTCTTTACGTAAAGTATTCAAGTAAGGGTCTTGTAGCGAATGCCCTTTTGACATGTGCCGCACTCCTTTAAGGATTCAATATAAAAAATAGGTAAACAGATGGCTTGGGGCCGTCACACCCCCAAGGATAGACGGCAATTGCAAGGACTCAGCTCAATATGGAGATGGTCCCGAGGTATTTCAAGGCGCGCGGCAGATTGTCGCAATCGAGGCTGTCCAACCAATGTAAATCAGCCCAACTGCGCAGCCAGGTGAACTGGCGCTTTGCCAATTGGCGCGTGGCAATGATTCCACGCTCCTGCATCTCGGCTTGCGTCAGCTTGCCATCCAGGTAATCCCAGACTTGTCGATAGCCTACAGCACGTATAGACGGCATCCCCGAATGCAGGTCACCTCTATCTCGCAGGGCTACGACCTCGTCGATGAATCCCTGTTCCAACATATTTGTGAATCTTTGTTTAATGCGCTCGTGCAGTACCTGGCGATTTGCCGGAGCGATGGCCAAGTTCGCGACAGTATAGGGCAATTGTTGCAGTCCCGAAGCGGCTGCTTCAGTACTTTGCGCAGATTGTCGCAAGCGTAGCTCAGTCATGCTCTGACCACTGACGCGATAAACTTCCAGCGCGCGACTGAGACGCTGTGGATCGTTCGGATGAATTCGCGCTGCAGATTGCGGATCGATGACTGCCAATTGATCGTGCAGGGCTTGCCAGCCAAGGCGCGCAGCCTCTTCTTCGATTTGCGCCCGCACATCCGGATCGGCCGCCGGCATGTCTGCCAGCCCCTCGAGCAAAGCCTTGTAGTAGAGCATTGTGCCGCCTACCAGCAGCGGAATTTTGCCCCGCGCGGTGATCTCGGCCATGGCCTCAAGCGCATCGCGACGAAAATCCGCAGCCGAATAACTTTCGGCCGGGTCGAGAATATCGATCAAGCGATGCGGAAATTCGGCCAATAACGCTTTGGACGGCTTGGCGGTGCCAATGTCCATGCCACGGTAAACCAGCGCCGAATCGACGCTGATCAGCTCGCAGGGCAGGACTTTGGTGAGTTCGATGGCCAGGTCGGTCTTGCCGGCAGCCGTCGGCCCCATCAGGAAAATCGCAGGAGGGAGCTGGCTCATCAACGACCGCGCAAAAACAGTTTGTCCAGATCGTCCAGGCCCAATTGGGTCCAGGTCGGTCGGCCATGGTTGCATTGACCGCTGCGTTCGGTGTTTTCCATGTCCCGCAGCAGACCGTTCATTTCCGGCAGGGCCAGACGCCGATTCGCGCGAATCGCGCCGTGACAGGCCATGGTGCCGAGCAATTCGTTCAGGTGCGCCTGAATCCGGTCGCTGGTGCCGTATTCCATCAAGTCCGCCAGAACGTCGCTGACCAGTCGATTGGCTTCAGCCTGTTTCAGCAACGCGGGGATTTGCCGGATCGCCAGCGATTCCGGGCCAAGGCGCTGCAACTCAAAGCCCAGCCGCTGGAACCACGCGACATGTTCTTCGGCACAATCGGCTTCGCGCTGACTGACCGCCAGGGACTCCGGCACCAACAGCGGCTGACCGCTCAGGCCTTCGCTGGCCATGGCGATTTTCAGGCGTTCGTACATGATCCGCTCGTGGGCGGCGTGCATGTCCACCAGCACCAGGCCTTGGGCGTTTTCCGAAAGAATATAGATGCCCTTGAGCTGCGCCAACGCGTAACCCAGCGGCGGAATGTCGTCCTGCCCGGCCGGCAGCGCGACAGCGTTGGCTTCGGGCAGCGGCGCGAAGAACTCGCGATAGGCCGCCTGGGCTTCAGCGACGGGCACGCCGGACTGAGGCCGTGGCGTGTATTGATATTGGTAACCGGCGCCAGCGCCCGAGCCAGCCGGCGTGTTGAACGACGGTTGTGCCTGAGGCTGTTCCAGCAGCGCATTGGCCGCCAGACGCATTTCGCCCTGCGGACCGAACTCACCGGCATCGAGCCCGGTGGGCCGGACAATGGCCGTCGCGACAGGCGCGGCCAAGTGATCTTCCGGCCGCACATCGCCAAGGGCGCGGTGCAAAGTGCCATAGAGGAAATCGTGCACCATGCGCCCGTCACGGAAGCGTACTTCGTGCTTGGTCGGGTGCACGTTGACGTCGACGCCCGCCGGATCGACTTCGAAAAACAGCACGAACGTCGGGTGCCGACCGTTGAACAGCACGTCGCGATAAGCCTGACGCACCGCGTGGGCCACCAGTTTGTCGCGCACCGCGCGGCCATTCACAAAGAAGTACTGCAAGTCTGCCTGGCTGCGGTTGAAGGTCGGCAACCCGACCCAACCCCACAAGTGCAGGCCATTGCGCTCGATTTCGATCGGCAGCGCCTGCTCCAGAAAACCTGCCCCGCAGATCGCCGCCACACGCCGGGCGCGGGCCGCGTCATCGTGGGCTTCGTGCAGACTGAGGATGGTTTTGCCGTTGTGGCGCAGATGGAACGCCACATCGAATCGCGCCAGCGCCAGACGCTTGATTACTTCTTGCAGGTGATCGAATTCGGTTTTTTCGGTCTTGAGAAATTTGCGGCGCGCCGGGGTGTTGAAGAACAAATCCCGCACTTCCACCGAAGTCCCCACCGGATGGGCCGCCGGTTGCACGCGCGGCGCCATGTCCCGGCCTTCGGTTTCCACCTGCCAGGCCTGATCGGCATCGCGAGTGCGGGACGTCAGGGTCAGACGCGCCACGGAGCTGATGGACGCCAGCGCCTCACCGCGAAAGCCCAGGCTCATCACCTGCTCAAGATCTTCCAGATTACGAATCTTGCTCGTGGCGTGACGGGCCAGGGCCAGAGGCAGGTCATCGGCGGAAATGCCGCTGCCATCGTCGCGAACCCGCAGCAGCTTGACGCCGCCCTGCTCCACATCGACATCAATGCGTTTGGCGCCGGAGTCGAGGCTGTTTTCCAGCAACTCCTTGATCACCGAGGCCGGGCGCTCAACCACTTCACCGGCGGCAATCTGGTTCGCCAGCCGCGGGCTGAGCAGCTCGATGCGCGCAGTATTGGTCAGCACCTGATTCATTCTTTGGCCGCCAGTTCAGTGCCGGGGATGGTCAACGTCTGACCAATCTTCAACTCATCGCTTTTGAGGTTGTTGGCATTACGCAAGGTGGCCGGAGATACCTGATAGCGCACAGCGATCATTGCCAACGTTTCGCCCGGGCTCACCCGATGGTCACGTGGACCTTGAGCGATTTTGCCGGAATCTCGCAGCCAGGCAATGTAGGTGCCCGGCGGTGGATTCTGCTGGAAGAATTGCCGCACGCCGCTGCTGATAGAACGCGCCAGCGCCTGCTGGTGGTTCGCAGCGGCAAGCTTGGAAGCTTCGTTGGCGTTGGAGATAAAACCGGTTTCCACCAGGATCGACGGGATGTCCGGCGACTTCAGCACCATGAACCCGGCTTGCTCCACGCGCTGTTTGTGCAGCGGCGTGACGCGACCGATGTTGCTCAAGACTTTCTGGCCAACGTTCAGGCTGGATGTCAGGGAAGCGGTCATCGACAAATCGAGCAACACACCGGCCAGCATGCGGTCCTTGTCGTCGAGGCTGACGTTGCCGGCACCACCGATCAAGTCGGAACGGTTTTCGCTGTCGGCCAGCCAACGGGCGGTCTCCGACGTAGCGCCACGGTCGGACAGGGCGAACACCGACGCACCGAACGCGGCGGCCGATGGTGCAGCGTCGGCGTGGATCGAAACGAATAGATCGGCGCCCTTCTTGCGGGCGATTTCGGTGCGGCCACGCAACGGAATGAAGTAGTCGCCGGTACGCGTCAGCTCGGCGCGGAAGCCTTTCATGCCATTGACCTGACGCTGCAGTTCACGGGCGATGGCCAGCACCACATCTTTTTCACGCTGACCACGAGAGCCCGAGGCACCCGGGTCCTCGCCACCGTGGCCGGCATCGATCACCACAATGATGTCGCGCTTGCCTGCAGGGGCTGGCGGCAACTTGACCGGCGGATCTACCGGAGTGACCGGCACCGGGGCCACGGTCACGACGTTGGTCGGTACCGGAATTGGCGCGGCATCGGCGGCGTTATCGAACAGGTCGACCACCAAGCGATTACCGTATTGGGCGTTGGGCGCCAAGGTAAAGCTTTTCGGCGTGACGGCCTTTTTCAGGTCGATGACCACTCGCAGGTCGGTCGGCGTTCGTTGAGCCGAGCGCATTGCGGTGATCGGAGTATTCGAGGTATTGACGTTCAGCGGCGACCCCAGAGTTGCGCCATTGATGTCGATCACCAACCGATCCGGGGAGGTCAGGGTAAAAACGCTGTGCTGGACAGGCCCTGTCAGGTCAAACACCAGTCGCGTGTTGTCCGGCGCCCGCCACAGGCGAACGCTGTTGACCTTCGTCTCGGCCACAGCGTCGACGGTCACCGCCAGAAACAACAATCCTACGGCAGCAACCAACGCGCGAAAGCGCATACCTAACCCCATCATTTAATTGAATTCCAATGCCAAAGCGGCACACCACGACTCGCCACGCGAGCCCTGGGGCAAAATTTTCAGCGAACGCCCGCTGTCTTGCGGGCTAATGGTAATGGTCAGGTCGGGCTTTGGCAAAAAGCCTGCACCGTTCCGGGGCCATTCGATCAGGCACAACGCGTCATCTTCGAAGTAGTCGCGGATACCGAGGTATTCCAGCTCCTCCGGATCGACCAGTCGATACAGGTCGAAATGGAAGGCACGGACCTCCCCAATCTCGTAAGGCTCGACCAGGGTGAAGGTCGGACTTTTTACCGCGCCTGTATGCCCCAGGCCACGAATAATGCCTCTGGACAGCGTGGTTTTCCCCGCGCCCAGATCTCCCTCGAGAAAAATCAGACCGTGCCCTTCAGTGGTTTGTGCGATGCGCGCACCAAACGCGGTCATCGCCTCTTCATCAGCCAGGTACAGGGTTACTTCAGACACGGTGCTTGCTCCTCCAACAACTGACGAATGGCTGGAATCAGATCACTGGCCGCCAGCCCACGGCCAAATTCACCTTGTTGCGCGCCGGCATTGGCGTGCAGCCAGACCGCCAGGCATGCCGCGTCGTACGCGTCCATGCCCTGAGCGAGCAAGGCGCCGACCAGCCCGGCCAGCACATCGCCCAAACCGGCAGATGCCATGGCCGGATGGCCCTGATGACACAACGCCAGACGCCCGTCGGGGCTGGCGATCAAACTGCCGGCGCCCTTGAGGATCACCACCGCTGTATATTTTTTGCTCAATGCATGGGCAGCGGCAGGACGATCGGCCTGAACTTCGGCCGTTGATACCCCCAGTAATCGCGCCGCCTCGCCAGGGTGCGGCGTGATAACACAACGTGCGGGCAAACTCACGCCACCTTCGGCCAACAGGTTCAACGCATCAGCGTCCCAGACTTGCGGCAGCGGCGCATTGGCCGCGGCCGACAACAGACTGCGCCCCCAGGCGGCCTGCCCCAGCCCTGGGCCGACGACCAGCACCGTGACCTTCTCAAGCAGTCCCATCAATTGATTGGCCGACGAAGTGCCGAGCACCATAGCTTCTGGCAAACGTGCCAAGGCGGCTGGAACATGCTCGTTGCGAGTGACCACGGACACCATCCCGGCACCGCTGCGCAGGGCGCTTTGTACACTGAGCAGAATGGCGCCGCCAAAACCGCGATCGCCCCCGATCAGCAATACGTGGCCAAATTTGCCTTTGTGGGACGTTGGAGCGCGACCGCTCAGACGCGGCACATTACCGGCAGTCAGGCGACGAGCGCTGACCGTGGCCCCGATAAACGTCTCAGGCGCGGCTTGCAGATCATTGAATGCCAAATCGCCAACCACATCCGCAGCGTCACCGGTGAACAGGCCCAGCTTCAAACCGATAAACGTCACCGTCAGGTCCGCACGAACCGCAGTGCCGAGCTGGCGCCCCGTATCGGCGCACAGCCCCGAGGGGATATCCACCGCCGCAACCGGTAGCCCACTGGCGTTGATCGCGGCAATGGCGCTGGCATACGGCTCGCGCACTTCACCGGTCAGACCGGTGCCGAGCAAGGCATCCAGCACAATGCCGCGTAATTCTGAATGTGCGTTCCAGTCTTGAATGGCAACGCCTTCGGCTACCGCCTCGGCATGGGCCGACGCGGCATCGCCCTGCAAACGCCCGGGATCACCGGCAGCCAGCACCCGCACGTGCCAGCCGGCACGTCGGGCCAGCACGGCCACCAGGTAACCGTCGCCCGCATTATTGCCGTGGCCGGCGACCACGCTCAATTCGTGCGCCGTTGGCCAATGACGGACCAGCGCGCGCCAGGTCGCCCGCGCCGCACGCTGCATCAATTCGAAGCCCGGCGTGCCGGCCGCGATCAGGCTCGCATCGAGCCCTCGGACTTGCGCGGCGCTATACAGCGCGTCGGGTAATTCATCTTTAGTGTGCGGCATGCGTCTACAGGCTCCGATGTCTGGCAGAATTATACGCACCTCAGCTCCGGTTTCTCTCGTCTCATGCCCGCTATTACCACAGACCTGTCCACCCTCGCCCAATCCATCAAGGACTGGGGCCGCGAGCTGGGCTTTCAGCAAGTCGGCATCAGTGGCCTCGACCTGGCCGAGCATGAGCAGCACCTGGAGCGCTGGCTCGAAGCCGGCTACCACGGCGAAATGGAGTATATGGGCGCCCATGGCAGCAAACGCTCGCACCCGGAAGAGCTGGTGCCCGGCACGCTTCGCGTCGTTTCCCTGCGCATGGACTACCTGCCGGGCGACACCGAAATGGCCAAACGCCTGGCCGAACCGGAAAAAGCCTACGTCTCGCGTTATGCCTTGGGCCGCGATTACCACAAATTGATCCGTAAACGCGTGCAACAACTGGCGGAAAAAATTCAGGCAGTGATCGGCCCGTTCGGCTACCGCGCCTTTGTCGACAGCGCCCCGGTGCTGGAAAAAGCCATCGCCGAACAGGCTGGCCTTGGCTGGATCGGCAAAAACACGCTGGTCTTGAATCGCAAGGCCGGCAGCTACTTCTTCCTCAGCGAACTGTTCGTCGACCTGCCGCTGCCAGTCGACCCGCCCCACGCCACCGAACACTGCGGGCGCTGCACCGCCTGTCTGGACATCTGCCCGACCAACGCCTTCGTCGGTCCGTATGTGCTGGACGCCCGGCGCTGCATTTCGTACCTGACCATCGAACTGAAGAGTGCGATCCCCGAAGATTTGCGGCCATTGATCGGCAATCGGGTATTCGGTTGCGATGACTGCCAGATCGTCTGCCCGTGGAACCGCTTCGCCCGACCTTCCGGCGAAAGCGATTTCAAACCTCGGCACAATCTGGACAACGCCGAACTGGCTGAGCTGTTCATGTGGGACGAGGACAAGTTTCTCAGCAGCACCGAAGGTTCGCCGCTCAGACGCGCGGGTTACGAGCGTTGGTTGCGCAATCTGGCGGTGGGCCTGGGTAATGCGCCGTCGAGCATTCCGGTGCTGGAGGCGCTGAAGGCACGGCGGGACTATCCGTCGGAACTGGTGCGAGAACACGTCGAATGGGCCTTGAAACAACACGGTCTGGCGTAGGAGCTGCCGCAGGCTGCGATCTTTTGATCTTAAAAAATCAACGTCAAAAGATCGCAGCCTGCGGCAGCTCCTACCGGTATGAGTACAGCCTGGGAAATGAGGGGTATTTCGTGAGGGTCAAGCCTCGTCGTTATAAACAAACTTGGGCATTTCCCAGTGGAAACGGATCGCCAGCAAACGCAGCAGGAAGCCACCGAAGAGGGTGATCAGGATCGCCTGCTCACCCGGTAATTGCAGATAGATGCAGAGCAGATAGCACCATGCCGCCGCAAACGAGACACTGGCATAGAGCTCGCGGCGGAAGATCAGCGGAATATCGTTGCAGAAGATGTCCCGCAGGATGCCGCCAAACACCCCGGTGATCACACCGCTGACCGACGCCACCAGCATGCCGTGGCCCATTTCCAGAGCAGTCATGCAGCCGATCAGGGTGAACGCCACCAGGCCCACCGCGTCGAGCACCAGAAACAGTGAGCGCAGATGGCGCATCCAGCGGGCGATGAAGATTGTCAGCATTGCCGCGACGGAGGTCAGCACCAGGTATTCCGGGTGTTTGACCCAGGTCAGCGGGTAGTGGCCGAGCAGCACGTCGCGCACCGAACCGCCGCCCAGCGCCGTGACGCACGCAATCAGCACCACACCAAACCAGTCCATGCCGCGACGGCCCGCAGACAGGGCGCCAGTCATGGCTTCAGCAGTAATGGCGATCAGGTAGAGCATCAGCAACATGGTGGCGGTCCTTACAAGAAGGCGCGCAGTCTAGCCATTTAGGAACGGCACCAAAAGAGGGCAAGAGAAAGCACAGAGAACCTGTGGCGAGGGAGCTTGCTCCCGCTGGGCCGCGGAGCGGCCCCTTTGCTGACAGAGCGATTCTTCAGATAGACCGCGCCGGCTGACTTTACGACTGCTGCGCAGCCGAGCGGGAGCGAGCTCCCTCGCCACAAAAGCCCACCTTATGCCCAATCAGAACTTGATGAAATTCTTGCGGTAGTGCTGCAGCTCGGCGATCGATTCGCGGATGTCGTCCAGGGCCAGGTGGGTGCTGCCCTTTTTGAAGCTGTCGCGCACGTCCGGCGCCCAGCGCGCGGCCAACTCTTTAAGGGTCGACACGTCGAGGTTGCGGTAATGGAAGTAGCTTTCCAGCGACTTCATGTGGGTATAAAGGAAGCGACGGTCCTGGCAGATGCTGTTGCCACAGATCGGCGACTTGCCCTTCGGCACCCATTTTTCCAGGAAGGCGATAGTCTCGGCTTCGGCTTCGGCCATGCTGATACGGCTGTCGCGAACCCGTTGGGTCAGCCCGGAGCCGCCGTGCTGACGGGTATTCCACTCGTCCATGCCGGCGAGAATCTCGTCGCTGTGATGGATGGCGATCACCGGACCTTCGGCCAAGGTGTTCAAATTACTGTCGGTGACGATGGTGGCCATCTCGATGATGACGTCGGTATCAGGGTTCAGACCGGTCATTTCCAGGTCGATCCAGATCAGGTTCAGCGGGTTTTGCATGAGTCGGCTCCTCGGCGTAGGTGCGCAGTTTAGCCTAGGGAGGCCATCGGGCGTGCTAAACTCGCGGCCGTTTTACCTAATCGCTGCATTCTCGATACGGAACACCCATGGCCAAACGCCAACTCAATCGTCGTCAAAACTGGCGCATCGAAAAGATTCAGGGCGAGCGCGCTGCCCGCGCCGCCAAACGCGAATCCTCGGCTGTCGAGGCACTCGAAGGCGGCGACCTGGGTCCGGAACAGACGGGGCTGGTGATCGCGCACTTCGGTGTGCAGGTCGAAGTCGAGGCCCTCGATGGTGAATTGGCCGGCCAGGTGTTCCGCTGCCATTTGCGCGCCAACCTGCCAGCGCTGGTGACCGGCGATCAGGTTGTGTGGCGTGCCGGCAACCAGGGTATCGGCGTGATCGTGGCGCAACTGCCGCGTAAAACCGAGCTCTGCCGTCCGGACAGCCGTGGCCAGCTCAAGCCGGTGGCGGCCAACGTCGACCTGATCGTTATCGTCTTCGCGCCGCTGCCCGAGCCTCACGCCAACCTGATCGACCGTTATTTGGTCGCTGCGGAACACGCGGGTATTCGGCCGTTGCTGCTGCTGAACAAATTCGACCTGATCGACGAGCAGAACGCCCCGGCGCTGAATGCCTTGCTGGCGGTTTACCGCACGCTGGGTTATCCGGTGCTGGAAGTGTCGGCCCACCATGGCAATGGCATGGAGCAGTTGCAGAAGCAGCTGGACGGGCACATCAGCGTATTCGTCGGCCAGTCCGGTGTCGGCAAGTCGTCGCTGGTCAACAGCCTGCTGCCGGAAGTCGACACCCGTGTCGGCCCGCTGTCCGAGCTGTCGGGCCAAGGCACCCACACCACCACCACCGCGCGGCTGTTCCACTTCCCAGGTGGCGGTGAGTTGATCGACTCCCCGGGTATTCGGGAATTCGGCCTGGGCCACGTCAGCCGTGCCGACGTCGAAGCCGGCTTCATCGAGTTCAACGACCTGATCGGCACCTGCCGCTTCCGCGACTGCAAGCACGACCGCGAGCCGGGTTGCGCCCTGCTCAAGGCTCTGGAAGAGGGCCGCGTGCAGCAGCAACGGATGAACAGCTACCGCTCGATCATCGCCAGTTTGCCTGAAAGCAGCTATTAAACAGACGTGCCGGCCGCCCCTGACTATTTCGGGGCGGTAGGCCGTTCGTGGCGTCCTACAAAAAACCCTCAATTAAACGTCAGACCTCTCTGTAAGGCCTCTTCGCGCCTGCCTGAAGGACGCGTCTCTTTAACTGCCAAGGCCTTGTTGCGACCACTCAAGTGCATACATTCGAGCCCTCATCGCATTTCTGGCGATACCGAGGGACAGCCATGCAAACCTATCATTTGTTCATCAGCCACTCGTGGAACTACTCAGACACCCACGACAATCTGGTTCGCCTGCTCAATGCGAAACCCGACTTCACGTTCAAGAATTTTTCGGTGCCACCGGACAACCCGATCATCGGCGCAAAAACAGACAAACAACTTGAAGAAGCCATCGAAAACAAGATGCGGCTGTGCTCGGCAGTGCTGATCATGGCGGGGATGTATTCGACCTACAGCAAGTGGATCAACAAGGAAATCGAGATCGCCAGGCGCATGAACAAGGTGATCATCGCGATCAAGCCGTTTGGTGCGGAGCGGATTTCCACGGTAGTACGCCGGGCGGCGCACGCGGAGTGTGCGTGGAACACCAATAGCATCATCAGTGCCATTCGCACTCACGCGGCGGGCTGAACCATGCGCAAGGGACTGTTCATCGGCATTAATAACTACAGCCATGTTTCACAACTGAATGGCTGCAACAACGACGCGATGGCCATGGCTTCGGTGCTGAAAACCGACGCCAATGGCGATCCGAATTTCAAGAACCTGGTCCTGACCTCCGCCGAAGATTATCTGAGCCGTGAAAAGCTCGAAGGGCATATCCAGGAATTGTTTTCAGGCGATTGCAGCGTTGCACTGCTGTACTTCGCCGGTCATGGCAACTTCGACGTCGATACGGACGAAGGCATGCTGATCCCCCAGGACTACAAATCCGCCAAGGATGGAATTCGCATCAGTGACATCCTGAATTGGGCGGCCAAAGCCGTAAAAATCAAAAACAGAGTGATTATTCTCGACTGCTGCCAGGCGGGCTCGGCGGGCGAAGTACGGGCGCTGCGCAGCGAAAGCAGCATGGTGTGCGAAGGCATGACCATCCTCACCGCGTGCAAAAAGGCAGAGCCGGCGATGGAAGGCGCCAACCACGGGATCTTCACGGGTCTGTTACTGCAGGCACTGCACGGCGGTGCGGCGAACATCCTGGGGAAAATCACGCCCGGCAGCCTCTACTCATTCGTCGACAACGCTCTCGACGCGTGGGAACAGCGCCCGGTGTTCAAGACCAATGTGTCGCAGTTCATTTCATTGCGAGAAGTCTCGCCGCTGATCCCCAAAGAGATTCTGCGCAAACTGCCTGACTGGTTCGAAGAGGCGGAGTCAATGTTTGCCCTCGATCCGAGCTACGAACCTACCGAAGCCACGTTCGATGCAGAACACGGCGAAGTCTTCGCCCAACTGCAAAAGTGCAATCGCCACAGCCTGATCGAACCGGTGGACGCCGAACACATGTACTACGCCGCCATCCATTCCACCGGTTGCCGCCTCACCGCCCTCGGCGCCTATTACCGAGAACTCGCGATCAAGGGACATTTCTGATGCCTGTGTTTATCAGCTACCGCCATAGCGATCGGCCCCACGCCATCGCCATCAACACCCGTCTTATTCAGGCCAACATCAAGACCTACTTCGACGTGCTGGATCAGGAATCACAGACCACTGACGACATCACCGGGGTCATCACCCGCAACATCACCGCGTGCACGCACTTGCTCGCCGTGATTTCGGAGAACACCGCACAGTCCTGGTGGGTGCCGTTCGAAATCGGAGAAGCGACCATCAGCAACCGCCGCATCTGCTCGTACCAGATAGGCCCCAGCG
The DNA here is from genome assembly GCF_055556615.1 of Pseudomonas sp. PME37.24/025. Taxonomy (NCBI): domain Bacteria; kingdom Pseudomonadati; phylum Pseudomonadota; class Gammaproteobacteria; order Pseudomonadales; family Pseudomonadaceae; genus Pseudomonas; species Pseudomonas sp. PME37.24/025. The sequence continues at coordinate 436,312 of NZ_JBVHNK010000002.1, read as the reverse complement.
CTTTACCGTTGTACCTCGACAAATGGCCGAAACTGAGCGGCGATACGGACATCAATTTTTTCATTGATGCTTATCGTGAGGAGGTAATAACCAAACGCTCGATAGGACTGGAATCGATCAGTGAGTCGGTTCGCGGCATCTACAAAGGAAATGCAGACCTGTTCCACGACCAACTCAAGAACCGCATCCGACGCGGTTTCTGACAGACGCAAAAAAGCCGCGGATCGCGCAATGCTGTTCACCTAAGAGAGTCTTGAGTCAGTGAGAAACCTGTGGAGAGGGAGCTTGCTCCCGCTTGAGTGCGTAGCGCTCACAAAAATCGGCAATGATTGTCAGATTTTTGGGGCCGCTACGCAGCCCGGCGCGAGCAAGCTCGCTCGCCACAAAGGTAGGTATGACTGAAGAGTCTCTACGTTACAGTGCACTCTTCACGGCCAAATAACAGGATTTACACACGCTATCAGCACCTTTGATACCGTGCGAAAAAAATGAATTAATTGAGACTGAAGGCTTCTTGAATGGTCTTTATCAACCCCTGCGCGAAATTTCAGATCGTTCCTACAGCCGTCACCATCGCACCGTATTCAGACACCGTTTTTTTGCCTGCATTCAAGATCGACAAGTCGCGTGATGGAGCCATTGAGATCGGCACTCACTGAACAACAGGCAATCTCCCACTTCACAAAAGACAGAGACAAAAAAACCGACATCGCTGTCGGCTTTTTTGTAGGTCACTGCTTCGGTGGTTCTGCTGACTTCGGAGCATCAAACAGATTCAACCGCTCCCGAAGCTCATGAGCCGGCAGCGGTTCCTTATCCGCCGGCAAGGCATTCGGATCGGCTGGCGGCGCAGGCACTTCGCCTGGGCCACCCTGCCCTTGCGTCGGCACTGGCGCAGGTTCGGCACCTTGCGAACCTTCGATGGCACGCTGGGCTTTCTTGGTCAGCACGACGATGTCGATTCGGCGGTTGACCGGGTTGAACGGGTTCTCCCGGTCGAACAGCGCCGACGAGGCATAGCCCACGACTCGCGCTACTTGAGAGTCCGGATAGCTGCCGGCGATCAATGCACGGCGAGCCGCGTTGGCGCGGTTGGCCGAGAGCTCCCAGTTGCCGAAGTCGCCGGTGCCCGAGTACGGCTTGGCATCGGTGTGGCCGCTGATGCTGATCTTGTTCGGCACCGCTTTGATGGTGTCGGCCATGGCCAGCAGGATGTCTTCGAAATACGGCTTCAGACGCGCACTGCCGGAGTCGAACATCGGGCGGTTTTCGGCGTCCACGATCTGGATGCGCAAACCGTCCTGAGTGATCTCGAAGAGGATCTGGTCCTTGAACTTCTGCAACTGCGGGTTTTCTTCGACCTTGTTCTGCAACTCTTGCAGCAGCAATTCCAGGCGCTCTTTCTCGACCTGCTCGGCCATGCCTTCGACCTGTTCGGAGTCGATCGTCACCTTGTCTGGCTGAGGCTGGGATTTCACCTCGGGGTTGAGGGTGTTCTCCGGCGCCAGGGTCGGCGAGCCGCCCAGATCGATGATGTACGGCGTGCCGCTTTCGGAAAATCCGACCGGGTCCTTGAAGTAACCGGCAATGGCGATCTTCTGTTCCGGCGTTGCCGTGGACAACAGCCACAGCACCAGGAAGAACGCCATCATCGCCGTCGCGAAGTCCGCGAAGGCGATTTTCCAGGCCCCCCCGTGATGCCCGCCGGCGATGCGCTTGACGCGCTTGATGATTATCGGCTGGTTATTTTCCATGACTTAGCGACCGCGAACCGCTTGTTCCAGCTCAGCGAAGCTAGGACGGTGCGCCGGGTACAGAACCTTGCGACCGAACTCCACCGCCAGCGATGGCGGCATGCCGGAAGCCGAAGCTACCAAGGAGGCCTTGATGGCTTCGTAGACGTTCAGTTCTTCCTTGGCGTCGTGAGCCAGGGAGTGGGCCAGCGGGCCGAAGAAACCGTAAGCCGCAAGAATACCGAAGAAGGTACCGACCAGTGCCGCCCCCACGTGCAGACCGATGGATTTCTGGTCGCCTTCACCGAGGGAAGCCATGGTCACCACGATACCCAATACTGCCGCGACAATACCGAAACCGGGCATGGCGTCGGCGATGCCGTTCACCGCGTGGGACGGGTGCTCGAGATCTTCCTTGAGGCTGTAGAGTTCCATGTCGAACAGGCCTTCCAGCTCATGGGGAGCCATGTTGCCGGAGGACATGATGCGCAGGTAATCGCAGATGAACGCGGTCATGCGTTCGTCTTTGAGCACCGCCGGGTACTTGGCGAAAATCGGGCTCGCGGCGGCATCTTCGATGTCGCCTTCGATCGCCATCATGCCTTCGCGGCGGCTCTTGTTGAGGATCTCGTAAATCAGGCCCAGCACTTCCAGGTAGAAGGTGTGGTTGAAACGCGAATTGAACATGCCCAAGGACTTCTTGAGCACATGCATCGTCATGTAACCAGGGTTGGCCTGCAGAAATGCGCCAAGGGCCGCCCCCCCGATAATCATCACCTCGAAAGGCTGGATAAGAGCGGCAATCTTGCCGTGGGAAAGCACGTATCCGCCGAGCACGCTCGCGAATACGACGATGATGCCGATAATTTTAGCCATAGGTAGGAGAGCACTTACTGAGTCGGGTTCAAGGTCATATTCGGAAGTTAAAAAATCTCTTCTTCTACTTATCGGCAAAACTGCGCCAGACTATAGCCAGTTCAGGTGAAAAGCTATTTTGACCCGCGCAGGGATAGGTAATGCAGACGATGATTGCGTCCAGACATGGCTAACGAAACGAACGTCCCAACGCCAAAACCAACCACGCTCGAAGGCTGGGTCAAGCTTCTCGATGGTGTGCGCCTGCCGGTTCCGCAAGCCAGTCACGATCGGGTCAGCAAAGCCATCCGCGATAACCGCAGTTCACTGCGAGACATCGCCGAACTGATGCAGGACAGCCCGGCCCTGGCCTTGAGCGTGATTCGCGAAGCCAACCGCCACACCCATGGCAGCATGACCGAGCCCGCTGAAAACCTTGAAGTGGCGATCAATCGTCTCGGCTTGAAACGCACTGAAGAATTGCTCGAGCGCCTGCCCGCCCAATCCCAATCGCAAATCCCTGTCGCCTTGCGCCAGCTTCAACTGATCAGCCAGCACGCCACCCAACAGGCCAATGGTTTTTTTGCCGGTCGCCTGGCGCGGTTGTGGCAGGACATCCACTGGGGCAGCCTGCTGTTTCTTTCGCCGCTGTGGCCCATGGCGTTGACCCATCCACAATTGCTTGAAGAATGGGAGCTGCGGGTCATCCATGAAGGTGAGTCGGCGCGCAAAGTCGAAAAGCAATTGTTCGGTGTGCGCCTGCTGGAAATCTGTCAGGCGCTGGTGGATGTCTGGCGTTTGCCGATCTGGGTGCAGCAGGGTTATCGGCTGCTGCGCAGCGAACAACGCGAGCTGGTGAAAGTCCTGCGCATCGCTCGCGACAGCGATCACCCATTGCGCCAACAGAACCGCCTCGATGACGACCCTACGTTGCGACGCTGGCTCAATCAGCCCGCCAATACCGTGCTGCTGGCCAATGGTCTGGCATTGTCGGCACAGCAAGCGTGGGACAACCCCCACTGTGAACGCTGGCAATACCTCACCAGCCTTTACCTGCAAATGCCGATGGATGAGGTGCAGCAACAACTGCACCAGCAAGCCGCCAACAGCGCCCGCCAACATGCCATGCCGGACTTGTGGCACCCGGCCGAAGCGCTGATCTGGCCTTCGGGCATGAACCGTGTTCACGCTGGTTTGCTGCCGGCCCCGGCACCCACCGCCGAAGACCTGGCGAAGTGGCGTAAACAATGCGCCGAATTGCTGGTGGAGCCGAGCCCTTTTACCAATGCCATGCACTTGACCACATCGGCCCGAGACGCCCTGGTGGCGTGCGGCATGCGGCGGGTGATGATCCTGATGGCCGACCGCACGCACGCCAATCTGCGCGTGCACCAGACTGCCGGGCTGCCAAAAGAAGTAGCCGGCCTGAACCTAGTGGTCAGCCAAAGCACCGTGCTGCAGCGCCTTCTCGCGCAACAGGCCCAGGTGCGCCTGACGCCAGCCAACAACGCACAATTTTCGGCCCTGTTGCCGGCCAGCCTGCGTAAACAGTTCAGCGGTGAACACCTGCTGTTGCGTTCCCTGGTCAACAACGGTCGGGTGATCATGATCGTGGTGGCGGATCAGGGCGGCGGACAGTTCTCGGAAATTACCGTGCAAGCATTCGGCAAAACCGCGCAGTGCATCGAAAAGGCCCTGCACAGCTTTAGCCACCGCTAGGGGCAGATGCCAGTCAGTTAAGTGAAGGCCAAAACCTGTGGTGAGGGGGCTTGTCGGAACGCCGCATCGCCCCGTTGGACTGCGAAGCAGTCCTGAAACCTGCAACCTCGTTCTGCCAGGCACACCGCATGCAGCGGATTTGCGACTGCTTCGCAGCCGTATGGGGGCAAGCCCCCTCGCCACAGTGCCTGGCCATCCGTTGTTTCCTGTGCCGAAATAACTGATAACAGACCCTCATGACGCTGCGCTACAATCCTCTCCCTTTGTGCTCTGGAGACCTCACATGTCTGACTTCTCTGGCTTGGCGCTGGTGATCGAGCCGAGCGACCTGCTCCCGCGTCTCGACTCCCGCGAACTGATTCTGGTGGACCTGACCAGCAGCGCCCGCTATGCCGCAGGGCATATCCCCGGGGCACGCTTTGTCGATCCAAAACGCACTCAACTGGGTCAGGCGCCTGCACCAGGCCTGCTGCCGACCCAGGCCGCTCTTGAAGCATTATTCGGTGAACTGGGCCACAACCCCGATGCGGTCTACGTCGTCTATGACGACGAAGGCGGAGGTTGGGCCGGGCGCTTTATCTGGCTGCTGGATGTCATCGGCCACAGCAACTATCACTATGTCGACGGCGGCCTCCCGGCCTGGCTGGCAGAAGGCTTGCCCATGTCGATCCAGATCCCCCCAGCGGTCGGCGGCCCGGTCGCCCTGACCCTGCACGACGAACCCATCGCCACCCGCGAATACCTGCAAAGCCGTCTCGGTGCCACCGACCTGGCAATCTGGGACGCACGCGGGCCGCTGGAATACTCCGGCGAAAAAGTCCTGGCAGCCAAGGGCGGGCACATTCCCGGCGCGGTCAACTTCGAATGGACCGCCGGCATGGATCAGGCACGCAACCTGCGCATCCGCACCGACATGCCGAAAATCCTGGAACAACTCGGTATCACCAAAGACAAAGAAGTCATTACCCACTGCCAGACTCACCATCGTTCTGGCTTCACGTATCTAGTAGCCAAGTCGCTCGGTTATCCGCGAGTCAAAGGTTACGCCGGCTCCTGGGGCGAATGGGGCAACCATCCCGACACGCCCGTAGAGATTTAAGGTTTTTTAAGGACAGTTAATGAATAAGCGTTTGTTTATCCTCAGCCAATACCTGCTGCCCCACCACTTGCTCTCGCGACTGGCCGGCTGCATTGCCGAATGCCGCGTGCGCTGGTTCAAGAACGCCTTTACCGCCTGGTTCGCCAAGCGTTATCAAGTGGACATGTCCCAGGCGCTGGTCGAAGACCTGACGGCTTACGAGCACTTCAACGCGTTCTTCACTCGTGCCTTGAAAGACGGCGCTCGCCCGCTGGACCAAACCCCAGGCGCGATCCTCAGCCCGGCCGACGGTGCCGTCAGCCAGCTCGGCCCAATCGAACACGGTCGCGTTTTTCAGGCCAAGGGCCACAGCTTCAGCGTGCTGGAACTGCTGGGTGGTGACGCAGCCAACGCAGCGCCATTCATGGGCGGTGATTTCGCCACCATTTACCTGTCGCCCAAGGATTACCACCGCGTGCACATGCCGCTGGCCGGCACTCTGCGCGAAATGGTCTACATTCCTGGCCGTATCTTCTCGGTCAACCAGACCACCGCTGAAAACGTACCGGAACTGTTCGCTCGCAACGAGCGTGTGGCGTGCATTTTCGATACCGAGCGCGGGCCGATGGCCGTGGTGCTGGTGGGGGCGATGATTGTGGCGTCGATCGAAACGGTCTGGGCCGGCTTGGTGACACCGCCCAAGCGCGAGCTGAAAACCTTCCGTTACGACGAAGCCGCCCGTGCGCCGATCCATCTGGAGAAAGGCGCGGAATTGGGTCGCTTCAAGCTCGGCTCTACGGCTGTCGTGCTGTTTGGGCCGGATCAAGTGAAATGGGCAGAAGGGCTGGGCGCCCTTTCACCGGTGCAGATGGGCCAGGGCATCGGTTTGCCGACAGCCTGATCCCAGTTCCGACCCCACGAAGCTCTTTCGTGGGGTCGGACATTTCCTCCTGCTGCGCACCATCCCCGTGAGCTGCCGAAGGCTGCGATCTTTTTTCAAAAGGCGCCGCGAATCAAGATCAAAAGATCGCAGCCTTCGGCAGCTCCTACACAGACAAGCGTGACGCAAATATCGCGACATCCCCTCCAGCGTTCATAGCTGCTACAGTCAAGTCATTCACTGCCCATTTCCCGGTCGGAGTTTGTCTACGGCATGAATGAGACCAATCCTGTCCTGCTGCTACGCGCACCGATCCCGACGCAGTCGCGTCTGACTTTCTGCGAAGCCACGCCTCGCGACCTCAAGCGCTGGATCGCCAACCTGCCCAAAGCCAACATCGGCGAAACCGCTCGCCAGTTGTATCAAGGCTTGAGCGAACTCAACCAACTGCTCACGCCCAGCGACAATCGCCTGCAATTACTCGAACTGCTGCGGCCCGAGGTGTATTACGTCTGCAAGCACCTGGAGCGGCATTTCCTGCATCAGGCGATTGTGCTCGACGAGCGCTCGCGCAAGATCGCCAACCTTTGCCAAGCGCTGCAGAGCCACTTGGCGATCGGCTACAAGCAAATCGTCATCCGCAACTCACCGCGCTTCAGCAAGGACCGTGCGCCGCTGCTGACCCAGGCTTTGCAACGGGCAATCCATTGCCTGAACGGCGCATTGATCCGCGCCACTGAACTCTATTGTCCGGCGCCCGAAAATCTGTGGCTCGAGTTACATCAGCTGTACCGGATTGGCTGTCAGTTCCAACTGCAAAATCTGAGCGTGCGCGATGAACTGGCCAGCCAGACACAAAGCCTGAGCATCGAGCAAACCTACGTCGTCGCCCTCCTGTTGGGTGCTTCACGCTGCAATCAACTGCGCCAGAACCAGATCGCCCGGCTCGCCGAGGTGCTCGAACCCTGGAGCCAGAGGATCAAGCTGCAACCGGCCAAACCGGACAACGGGCTGTTTGCCATCGCCCCGGATCTCGACACCGGGCCGAGTTACCGCTCCAAATTCCTCGCCGAACAACAGGAGCGCTTGCTGGGGATCGACCCGCAACCTCTGGTCGCGGCCATCGAAATCCATCTGCAACAGCCGGCTGACAAGGTATCGCCGCTGCCCGTTCCAGCGGGGCTGAACCTGGACACGCTGCAACACCTGCATGCCGCCTGGGGCCAGGCTGCCGAGCGCAGTTTCCAGCGCACCGTCGGCCACGGCACGTTGACCCTGTGCGTGGGCATGAGCGCATTGCATTTTTATCTCGGCGGGCAACGCTCGTTCAACGACATCCTGAAGAAACCCGGCGCCCGTCCCGCGCAGTTCTCGGCCACCGACCCGACAGATCGCGCCAAAGACCAATGGAACCACGCCTTCGACGCCGCTCCCCATGGCACAGCGGATACGCTGCTGCCCTACGAAGAGATCGAATACCCGCACCTTCAGAACGATGACAGCCATGAGGCATCCGACCGCCAGCAGCATTTCCCCACCTATGTGCTGCCGGTGATCAATCACAGTCCTGGCGGCTATTGCCTGGCCTGGCCCGGCGCCGTGCCCGCCGAGCTACAGGCTGGCGAAATGGTCGGTATCGAGGATGCTGCCGGCCAAGGCTGGAGCATTGCAGTGGTGCGCTGGATCCGCCAGGTGCGGGGCGGCGGCACACAGATGGGTATCGAGCAGGTCGCGCCTTGTGCCGAACCCTGCGGCCTGCAACTGATACGCTCCGGCGACGAGCACAGCCAGTACTTGCGCGGACTGTCGCTGCCCGCCATCAGCGCCATCGACCTGCCGGCCACCCTGCTCACCCCGCGCCTGCCGTTCCAGGAAGGCAACAAGGTGCTGATCAATATCAACGGCGAGGAACACCCGGCCGGGCTGGAGCGTCGGGTGGCGAGCACCAACAGCTTTAATCAGTTTGCCTACCGTTCGCTTGAGACAGCCGGAATCGAAAACGCCGCGAGGAGCAGCGTGGTCGGGGCAGTGGAAGAGTTTGATTCGTTGTGGAAGTCGCTTTGAGCGTGACGCCGATAACTGTGGCGAGGGGGCTTGCCCCCGTTCGGCTCCACAGCAGACGCAAAACCTATGAGCGCGTTATGCCGGAAGCAACCCGATAACAGGTTTTAGGGCCGCTGCGCGACCCAACGGGGGCAAGCCCCCTCGCCACAATGGCCCTGCCAGTCAATACAAAACTCAGAGCTGCCCGTCGCGATCCCGGAAGCCCAGCAGATACAGCACGCCATCCAGCCCAAGGGTGGAAATCGCCTGCTTCGCCGATTGCTTGACCAGCGGCTTGGCGCGGAATGCCACACCCAGACCGGCAATCGCCAGCATCGGCAGGTCATTGGCACCGTCACCGACGGCAATCGTCTGCTCCAGACGCAAACCTTCCTTATGCGCCAGCTCACGCAGTAGATCCGCCTTGCGTTGCGCATCGACAATCGGCTCGACTGCCACGCCAGTCACCTTACCGTCGACCACTTCCAGTTCGTTGGCGAACACGTAGTCGATGCCCAGCTTGGCTTGCAGTTGCTTGGCGAAGTAGGTGAAGCCGCCCGACAGAATCGCCGTCTTGTAGCCCAGACGCTTGAGTTCGGCGAACAGGGTTTCGGCGCCTTCGGTCAGGCGCAGCGAAGCGCCGATGGAATCCAATACGCTGACGTCCAGTCCTTGCAGCAAGGCCAGGCGCTCCTTGAAGCTGGCGCGGAAGTCCAGCTCACCGGCCATCGCCCGCTCGGTAATCGCAGACACCTGATCGCCTACACCGGCGGCCTTGGCCAGTTCGTCGATGACTTCGGCCTCGATCAGCGTCGAGTCCATGTCGAATACCGCCAAACGGCGGTTACGGCGGAACAGCGAATCTTCCTGAAAGGCGATGTCGACGTTCAATTCTTGAGCGACGCTGAGGAATTCGGCCCGCAGCGCTTGCGGATCCGCCGCCTCGCCGCGCACGGAAAACTCGATGCAGCCCTTGCCCTTGTCGGCCGGAGTGTCCAGTGGCATGCGCCCGGACAGGCGATCGATATGATCGATGTTCAGCCCATACTTGGCGGTGATCGAGCTCACGCGCTGCAATTGCTCGGCGGTCACTTTACGGGTCAACAGGGTGACGATGTGACGTTTCTTGCCCTGATTGCCGACCCACAGCTGGTAATCCTCTTCGGACACCGGCGTGAAACGCACCTGCTGCTCAAGCTCATAGCCTTTGAACAGGATGTCTTTGAGCACCGAGTTACCTTGTTCGGTATCGGGAATTTCAACCAGGATGCCGAACGACAGGGTGTCGTGGATCACCGCCTGACCGATGTCGAGAATGTTCACACCACCCTGGGCCAGAACGCCGGTAATGGCCGCAGTCAGACCCGGACGGTCGACTCCCGTGATGTTTATCAGGACGATTTCGCGCAAGGCGCACCCCCGCAGGTGGAAAAAAACCGCATTCTACCCATTTTCAGTGACCATCGGGCACCGCGAGCGCTTTGACGACCTATGGCCTGTCGCTATACTGCGCGTCAACTTCACGGACAAAGAGCCGAGCTCAAGTGAACCGGCCCACGCCAGTTAAAACCGATAACTTCTTTCTGCTGATCTTCCGGGCACTGCGTCATCGCCGTGTACCGATCGCATTGCGCATTGCCAGCCATAACGTGATCCTGGTCGCTCTGGCCTTGGTGATCTACGCCTGCGTGATGGGTTTGCAGTTCAAGCAGGCCATGCACGAGCAGGCGGATGCCCTGGGCGAAAGCCTGACCACCCAGACCGCGACCTCGGCCACGGAACTGTTGGTGTCCAATGACATCCTCAGCCTGAACGTGCTGCTCAATAACCTGACCAAAAACAAGCTGGTGGCCCACGCTGCCATCTACAGCATGGACAACCGCATCCTTGCCGAGTCCGGCCAGCGGCCCAAGCACAGCCTGCTGGGCGAAGCCGAGGGTATTTACCAAAGCAAGATTACCTTCCAGGACGTGACCGCCGGGCAACTGCGCATCAGCCTGGACATGGATCAGTTCCAGCAGCCGATGACCATCAGCCTGCAAAGCATGGGCATTCTGAGCGCCATTCTGCTGGCGCTGTCCCTGGCCTTGAGCCTGCGTCTGGGCCGGCATATTTCTACGCCACTGCTGCAATTGCGAGTGTGGTTACGCAATATCGACGAATACACCCCGGCCACCGAGCGCCAGGATGAGATCGGCGACCTCGCTCGTCAGTTGCACGCCAATTTCGCACCGGAACCGGCCGAGCCCGTGCCGGAACCGGAATATGACGACAGCGATTACGAAGACGCTGACGACAACGAGCCGACCTTCGAAGTACGCAACCTGCGCGATCCAGGTTTCGATGAAACCAAGCCTGTCGCCGGCCTCAAGCCTGCGCCGCGTCGCACTGTCAGCACCATCGAAGACGATGAGGACGACGAAGATCCGTTTGCCGATCTGCGTGATGATTCGGCAGATAGCGCGCCGAAACCCGTCGTAAAGCCGCAGGCATCGAACCTGCCGCAGCACAGCGCAGTACTGGCCGTGCAACTGGGCGCGCAAGATCAGCTGCGCCGCCTGCCCCGCGCACGCCTGGAAGAACTGCTGAAACGCTACCGCGATTGCCTCGATCAGGCCGCATCGCTTTACCAGAGCGAACTGCACACCCTGAACGATGGCAGCACGCTGATGCTGTTCCACACCGAAGACAGCGGCGACGACTACCTGACCAACGCCATCTGCTGCGGTGAGTTGCTGCGAGCCTTGGGCCATCAGTTGCAGATCGAAGTCGCCGACAGCGGCATCACCCTGCAATTGCAGTTGGGCCTGACGCTGGGTGACGAGTTGTTTGGCTTGAGCCAGATTGATCTGCTACTGACTGAAACCGCTCAGGATGCACTGGCCCTGTCGCAACACAGCCGCAACCTGCTGCTGGTGGAGCGCAAGATCAGCGACGACGCACTGATTCGCCAGCGTGCGCGGATCCGCCCGATCGCAAGCCCTGAAGGTGCGTGCTGCGTAGAGCGCTTGATGGAGCCCTATCCGTCAATGCTGGAACGGCAACTGGCGCGGATGCACGAACGCCGGGCATAAGCCTTAGCCCTGCTGTAAAGAAGCCCGCAGATGAGTGATCGTCTGCGGGCTTTTTGTTGCCTGCTCCTCTGCGAATACAAAACCTGTGTACGACAGAAATCCCTGTGGGAGCGGCGATGCGGCGATCCAACTTGCCCGCGAAGAGGCCGGTACAGGCGACGAATGAGGTGAGGCTGGAACGCGGAGCGTCCCTGGAGGCATTCCCACGCAGAGCGCGGGAACGATCGGCGCGCGCCAGAAACAACAAGGCCCGCATCTACGCGGGCCTCGTTTCGAATCCATCCAGGCTTAGAACCTGAACACTTCCATATCCGTGCGAATCGGCGAAGCCATCGGGATTTTCGGTTGTTTCTCTGGCTCTGCTGCCGGTGCCACAGGCTTGGCAGCCGGCTTGCGTGGCGCTTCGGCGATTGGCGGCTGGTTGGCCAGCGGCTTGAGCGCTGTCGACAGCTGCTCGGCCAGACGTTGCAGCAACACCCCCTGAGCCTGAACCTGAGCTGCAGTCCCGCCAGTGTGCTGCTCCTGCAGATGAATGATGCGGTTATCGCGCACCTGACCACGACGGTCGATCAGGCGCCATTGCGCATCAAGGACTGCCGGTTGCGATGCACCCGAGTCCAGACGCGTGATCGTCAGCAGAACCTGAACATCCGGTGCGAAACCCACTGTCGCCGGTGCCAGGACAACACGCTGGCTGTCCAGATGGCCGGCGACCTGACGCAGCAACAGCTGATCGATGTCCGACGACAGGCTACCCGCCCAACGACCGTCAACCGAAGCTTGCAGGCTGCCATCCGGCTGGCGCTGCAACAAGGTTTCGCGTTGCAGGTAGTCGGCCACCGTTACCGGGCCCAGCAATACCGCCATGCCAGCGCTTTGCACAGGCTGAGCCGGACTTCCGCTGTCCAGCTGATACAGCGACACCGGTTGGTGAACGCTGCAACCCGCCAGGCCAAGAACGCCGGCGAGCATCAAAATAAAAGGAAGGCGCAGAGCAGTCATCGTCCCATCCAGGTGGCTGCCATAAGGCTGACCACAGTGAAAATACTCAAAAAATATGAAGAACGCTCGGCTACGCCGGCGCTTGAAAGGCCATATCATCCGTGAATATGCGTTCCGACTCCAGCGGCAAAGCGTCGATCTACGCGTTAAATCGTAGATCGAGCGCTCTAGGACGCCTAATTGAGGTTTTCGACGAACAGCGCATCCACCCTCTGAAAGCCCCGTGGCAGTTTGTTACCGCGACGCCCACGCTCACCTTTGTAGTGTTCGAGGTCGTCCGCCTTCAGCGACAACGTACGTTTTCCGGCCTGTAGCACCAAGGTGGCACCCTCCGGCAAAACGGCAATGTCCGTGACATATTCTTCGCGACTGGCAACACGCTCACCGGAAATCCCGATGATCTTATTCCCTTTACCTTTACCTAATTGTGGCAGATCGCTGATTTTGAAAATCAGCAGGCGACCTTCGGTGGTCACCGAGGCCAACCAGTTCTGCTCACGATCGGCTACCGGGCGCGGCAGAATCACTTTGGCGTTGTTCGGCAGACTCAACAGAGCCTTGCCCGCCTTGTTCTTGGCTTGCAGGTCTTCACCCTTGACCACGAAACCGTAACCGGCGTCAGACGCGATCACGTACAGCGAATCGTCTTCAGGCATCAGCACGCATTCGAAACTCGCCCCTGGCGGCGGCGTCAGGCGGCCGGTCAGCGGTTCGCCCTGGCCACGGGCCGAGGGCAGCGTGTGTGCAGCCACCGAATAGCTGCGACCAGTGGAGTCGATAAATACTGCAAACTGGTTGGAGCGACCGGCCGCCAAGGCCTTGAAACCGTCCCCGGCCTTGTAGGAAAGCCCGGTGGCGTCAATCTCGTGCCCCTTGGCAGAGCGAACCCAGCCTTTTTCCGACAGAACTACAGTCACTTTCTCGTTCGGCAGCAGATCGTGCTCGGTCAAGGCCTTGGCCTCTGCACGCTCGACGATTGGCGAGCGACGGTCGTCACCGTAAGTTTCTGCGTCCTTGATCAGTTCGGTGCGTACCAGCTTTTTCAGCTTGGCTTCGCTGCCCAGCAGGGCTTGCAGCTTGGCTTGTTCCTTGAGCAGTTCATCCTGCTCGGCACGCAGCTTCATTTCTTCCAGTCGCGCCAACTGACGCAAACGGGTGTCGAGGATGTAATCGGCCTGGATTTCGCTCAGGGCGAAACGCTCGATCAGTGCGGCTTTCGGGTGTTCCTCGGTGCGGATGATGTGAATTACTTCATCCAGATTGAGGTAAGCGATCAACAAACCGTCCAACAGGTGCAGGCGACGCTCAACCTTGTCCAGGCGGAATTGCAGACGACGACGCACGGTCTGCACCCGGAATTCCAGCCACTCGACCAGCAGCGCCCGCAGGTTTTTCAACTGCGGTTTGCCGTCCAGGCCGATGATGTTGATGTTGACCCGATAACTCGACTCCAGCTCGGTGCTGGCGAACAGGTGCTGCATCAGGGCATCGTGGTCAAAGTTTTTGCGGGCGCCCGGAATGATCACGATCCGGCACGGGTTTTCGTGGTCGGACTCGTCTCGCAGGTCAGCGATCTGCGGGGCTTTCGACGGTTTGGCCTGCATCATGGCCGCTATCTGTTCGAGCACCTTGGCGCCCGAAACCTGATGCGGCAGCGCGGTGACGATGATGTCACCGTCTTCGATGTGGTACACGGCGCGCATGCGCACCGAGCCCTTGCCGGTTTCGTAGATTTTCAGCAGGTCGGCGCGCGGCGTGATGATTTCCGCTTCTGTCGGGTAATCCGGGCCTTGAATGTGCTCGCAGAGCTGCTCGACCGTGGCTTTCGGCTCATCCAGCAAGCGCACGCAAGCGGTCGCGACTTCGCGCAGGTTATGCGGCGGTACGTCGGTGGCCATGCCCACGGCGATACCGGTGGTGCCGTTGAGCAGGATGTTCGGCAAACGGGCCGGCAACACCAAAGGCTCTTCCAGCGTGCCGTCGAAGTTCGGCCCCCAGTCCGCGGTGCCCTGGCCCAGTTCGCTGAGCAGCACTTCGGAATAACGCGACAGCCGCGCTTCGGTGTAACGCATGGCGGCGAAGGACTTCGGATCGTCCGGCGCACCCCAGTTACCCTGGCCGTCAACCAGCGTGTAGCGGTAGCTGAACGGCTGGGCCATCAGGACCATGGCTTCGTAGCACGCCGAATCGCCGTGTGGGTGGAACTTACCGAGCACGTCACCGACGGTACGCGCCGATTTCTTGTGCTTGGAATCGGCGTCCAGCCCCAACTCGCTCATCGCATAGATGATGCGCCGCTGTACCGGTTTCAGGCCGTCGCCGATATGCGGCAAGGCACGGTCCATGATCACGTACATGGAGTAGTTGAGGTAGGCATTTTCGGTGAAGTCAGCCAGTGACCGGCGTTCTACACCGTCCAGGCTGAGATCAAGGGAGTCGCTCATGCGGGCCTCATCAGTTCGTTGTCTGGCGCAGCAGCATGGTGCCACCGCGCTGGGTAAATTCAAGTTTGTTCAGTGCGCTCATACCGAGCAGCACCTGATTGCCGTGCAAACCGGGCGCCACCAGCGCGCGAACGTCTCGCAGCACGATGTCGCCCAATTGCAGCCGGTCGAGGCGGGTTCGATAGCCCTCGCTCAAGCCATTGGCCGTGCTCAGGGTCACCCCAAAGCCTTTTTCCAGTTTCAGCCGCTCGGCCACTTCGGCCGGGATCGCCACATCGGTCGCGCCGGTATCGAGCATGAAATCCACGGGCTGGCCGTTGATCTGGCCAGTGGCGATAAAATGCCCCTGGCTGTTGCTGATCAGCTTCACTTCGATAAAACCTTCGCCCTGCTCGGAGCTGACGACGGCGTTGGGATTTTGCTGACGCGCCTCCCACTGGCCGAAAAACCGCGTTGCCAGAAACAGAGCGGCGCACCAGGCCAACACCATCAACACCCGGCCGGCGCGTTTGCCCGGCGGTTGCTGACTCATGGTTTGGCACTCCAGCCACCTTCAGGCGCGGCAAAGCGCCAGACAATCGGGCGTTTCTCTCCGTCGGCGCGCGCACCATTATTGTTGTCGATACCGATCCAGGCACCGTCGGCGTCCACGATCAACGCTTCCGCCAGCCCAAAGGGCTGTGAATAACGACGGTTTTCCTGCAAGGCCTCGGCGGCAAACGACCAGCAGCGCTCGACCTTGGCCGTCACCACATCGCGACGGCAAACCTGAAAGACATTGCGCTCAAGGGTAAACAGCTTGCCGTCGAACAATGACAGATCGGCAAAATCCCGGGAGCGTGCACGGGCCTTGGGAAACTGCGCTGGCTGCATCTCCACCCCTGCTTCACTCAGTAGCACACAACCACCCTTGCAGTCCCAGACCGTTTGCTGGCGCTTGATCAGCAGTAAACCGCGGCGCTCACGTTCGGCGGCTAGCCACAGCGTGTCACCGGCCGGATTGATCGCCAGCCCTTCAAACAACGCATTGAAGTGCAATAGCATGCCGCTGGCCCGCGCTTCGCGTACCAGCATCGGCGAGATTTTCAGCCAGGACGCAGGTCCGATTGGCGGCACTTGCAGCACCGCGGCGTGCGCTTCGCTGACGATGTAACGATTACCGGCGCTGTCGCAGGTAATGCCTTCGAAATCCAGGTCCCCGCCCCGCACGAACGACGCCGCCCAGGTCCGGGAACGCAAGCCCCAGGGCAAACCGCTGTCGGGCACCAGGGGTACGTCGATGCGCACGGTTTCGGCTTGCCAGGTGTTGTTGCGGGTGTCGAGGCGATAAATTTGATCATCGTCACGATCCGAAACGGTCCATAGATCCTTGCCGCACTGGGCCAGCCCCGACAGATTGCCGCCGCGCATGCCATCGACGGCATGCTCGGATAACAGGTGCAGCTCGGGAGGCTGCGCCGAAACCGTTATCGAGGTCAGCAGCAACGCACACGCCAGGGCCCAGCCAAATCGCATCAGCCCAGAACCTCGGCC
This sequence comes from Pseudomonas sp. PME37.24/025, assembly GCF_055556615.1. Classification (NCBI taxonomy): domain Bacteria; kingdom Pseudomonadati; phylum Pseudomonadota; class Gammaproteobacteria; order Pseudomonadales; family Pseudomonadaceae; genus Pseudomonas; species Pseudomonas sp. PME37.24/025. The sequence continues at coordinate 419,951 of NZ_JBVHNK010000002.1, read as the reverse complement.
AGGTTGCCCTTGGACTCCAGCCAGGACTTGCGATCGCCGGCGCGTTTTTTCGCCAGCAGCATGTCCATCATTTCCGAGGTCGCGTCGAAATCTTCCAGCGTCAACTGCACCAGACGCCGTGTGTTCGGGTCCATGGTGGTTTCGCGCAGCTGCGGTGGGTTCATTTCACCCAGACCTTTGAATCGGGTGACCTGTGGTTTGCCGCGTTTCTTCTCGGCTACCAGACGATCGAGAATGCCATCGCGCTCGGCCTCGTCGAGGGCATAGTAAATTTCTTTGCCCAGGTCGATACGGTACAGCGGCGGCATGGCGACGTAGACGTGACCGGCATCTACCAGCGGGCGGAAATGCTGGACGAACAAGGCACACAGCAATGTGGCGATGTGCAGACCGTCGGAGTCGGCGTCGGCGAGGATGCAGATCTTGCCGTAACGCAGCTGAGCGATGTCCGCCGAGCCCGGATCGACACCGATGGCCACGGCGATGTTGTGCACTTCCTGGCTGGCCAGCACTTCGCTGCCGTCGACTTCCCAGGTGTTCAGAATCTTGCCGCGCAACGGCAGGATCGCCTGAAATTCTTTGTCCCGCGCCTGCTTGGCCGAACCGCCGGCGGAATCACCTTCCACCAGGAACAGCTCGGAACGCATCGGATCCTGCCCGGCGCAGTCGGCTAGTTTGCCCGGCAACGCCGGCCCTTGGGTAATGCGTTTACGCTCGACCTTCTTGCTGGCCTTCAGACGACGGCCGGCGTTGTTGATCGCCAGTTCCGCCAGCAGCATGCCGGTTTCCGGGTGAGCGTTGAGCCACAGGCTGAAAGCGTCCTTGACCACACCGGAAACGAAAGCGGCCGCTTCACGGGATGACAGGCGCTCCTTGGTCTGACCGGAGAATTGCGGTTCCTGCATCTTCATCGACAGGACGAACGCAATGCGTTCCCAGACGTCTTCCGGCGCCAGCTTCACGCCTCGCGGCAACAGGCTGCGGAACTCACAGAACTCGCGCATCGCATCGAGCAAGCCCTGACGCAGACCATTGACGTGAGTACCGCCCTGGGCCGTCGGGATCAGGTTGACGTAGCTTTCCTGAACGCTGTCGCCGCCCTCGGGCAACCACAGCAACGCCCAATCGACCGCTTCTTTATTACCGGCCAGGCTGCCGCAGAATGGTTCGGCCGGCAGGCGTTCGAATTCGCTGACCGCGTCCACCAGGTAGGAGCGCAGGCCGTCTTCGTAATGCCATTCGACTTTCTCGCCAGTGGCCTTGTCTTCAAAACTGACCAGCAGCCCCGGGCACAGAACGGCTTTGGCCTTGAGCACGTGCTTGAGACGGCTGATGGAAAACTTCGGTGAATCGAAGTACTTCGGGTCCGGCGCGAAGAACACGCTGGTGCCGGTGTTGCGCTTGCCGACAGTGCCGATCACTTCCAGCTCGGTTTTCTTGTAACCGTCAGCGAAAGTCATCTGGTATTCGTTGCCGTCGCGCTTCACACGCACCCGGACTTCGGTCGACAAGGCGTTGACCACGGAAATACCCACCCCGTGCAGACCGCCGGAGAACTGGTAGTTCTTGTTGGAAAACTTGCCGCCCGCATGGAGCTTGGTGAGGATCAGCTCAACGCCCGACACACCCTCTTCCGGGTGAATGTCCACCGGCATGCCACGGCCGTCATCGCTGACTTCCAGGGAGTGATCGGCGTGCAGGATGACCTGCACCGAGGTCGCGTGCCCGGCCAAGGCTTCGTCGACGCTGTTGTCGATGACTTCCTGGGCGAGGTGGTTCGGCCGACTGGTGTCGGTGTACATGCCGGGGCGTTTGCGCACCGGGTCGAGGCCCGAGAGGACTTCGATGGCGTCTGCGTTATAAGAGCTAGCGCTGGGAGTGGCCATGGGGTCTCGTCGTCCGCCTGTAAAAAGTGTTCTGTGAAAAAGAGTGTTCTGAAAAAAGTGTTCTGAAAAAGAGGCGACAAATCACAGTGCAGTGAAATCAATCGCCTGATACAAATCTGCGCCGATGCCGGCGAAACTCAGCATTGCCGGCAATCGCTCGGCAAAACCCTGGAAACTATGGTCGCCGCCCGCCTGGATGCGCAAGGCACAGGCCCGGTAATACTGCTGGGCGAGGCGATAATCCAGCGTTTCATCGCCGGTCTGCAACCACACTTGAAACCGCTGCGGATCCTGGGGCGCCGGCACTTCCAGCTCGGCCAGGGCCTTTACGTGGTCGTGGGTCAATTCCCAGGTCTCATCGGTGTACAGGTTTTTCTGCGTACCCAGGAACCCGTCGAACATCTGGTGAGGGCTGACGGCAGGGTTGATCAACAGGGCTTTCAAGCCATGGCGCTCGGCCAAGTGAGTCGCATAGTAGCCGCCGAGTGAGCTGCCGACCAGCAGTGGCCGCCCCAGCTCGGCAATCGCCTGCTCCAGCTGACCGATGGCCTCGCGGGGATGGTGATGCAAGGCCGGCACACGCAACTGATCGCTCAAGCCCAGCCGCTCCATCACGCTGATCAACTGACAGGCCTTTTTTGACGCCGGCGCGCTATTGAAACCGTGGATATAAAGGATCGAGCCAGACATTTGAGCTCCCTGTGCGTCGGGTAAAGAGGCGCAGTTTACAGGGTGTCGGGGGAATCGGGGATATGCGTGGAAATCATGTCGCCTGAGCGAACACCATCGCGGGCAAGCCCGCTCCCACAAGGATCTTAGGCGCTCACAAATCCCCTGTGGGAGCGGCGGTGCGGCGATCCGACTTGCCCGCGATGGCCGCGCCTCGGTCTTGGAAAATGACAAATAAATCAGTAGCCGTTGGAGCCGTAATCAATCTGGAAATCGAAACCGGTGACGCGCTCAACGCCTGTTTCGAGCCGACCATCCGGCAAAAGCCGCAACCACCGATACCCCGGCGCCTGCTCGCTCACCTTGAAATCATCACTGCACGGCTCGAACTGAATACAGGTCGAGGGCGATGCAATCAGGCGAACACCGTTGCGCATCTGGTCAATTTCCTGATGCACATGCCCCCACAACACCGCACGCACCTGTGGAAACCGATCCAGCACCGCGAACAACGCTTCTGGATTGCGCAATCCAATGGGCTCCATCCACGCACACCCGATCGACACCGGATGATGATGGAAACACACCAAATGATGCCGTTGCGGCGCCTCACTCAATGAGCGGGCCAGCAACTGCAACTGTTCATCCTGCAAATACCCCGGCACCGAACCCGGCACAGCAGAATCGAGCAACGTAACCCGCCAGTTGCCGATGTCCACCACCGGTTCCAGCAGCGCACTCTGCACAGCCGCCTCGGCCATTATCTGCGGCTCGTCATGATTACCGGGAATCCAGCGTGCCGGCGCATCGATCTGCCGGGTCAGGTCACGAAACAGCTGATACGACTCCAGCGTCCCATCCTGTGAAAGATCGCCACTGGCAATGATCAAGTCGACCTGCGGTTGCTGAAGCTTTACCAGTTCAATGACTTTTTGCAGGCTGTCGCGGGTATTCATGCCCAGCAACGTCCCGTCCGCCTCGGCAAACAGATGACTGTCGGAAAGTTGCACCAGCAACGCCGGATCGGCGGTGGTCAATGTGGATACGCTCGGCAAGGCGTTCTCCCAGGGCGTGATCACGGAATGGTTAAGTGCCGCAATTATGCTGGGGGACGATCAAAAGAGGAAACCTGCGAACCGGACGCAGTTCACAACTACACAGGGCTCTTAGCGCACAACGGCGTACTCGTGCCCACAAGCCAGGCAATGACTCAGCCATTCCCCCAGGAACAGATTGAGCTGAGCTTTTTCATCCGGCTGATGCATCGCGGCGTTCGGGTAAGGATAGATGCCCCGGAAGCGTCTTGCATGTTCGGCGCTGACCACTTCGGCCATGCAGGCGTCGTGATAGACCTGAACTTCAAGTTGAGGAACCGGCAGCCACGGCAGGCTGTGTTCCTGGCGTACTTGCAGCGTCGTGGTGTACGGACAGACTTGCAACACTTCCAGGGCCAGCACGCCAAGCATCTGGTCGCCGTGGGTCACGGCAATGCGCCGCGCCTGCGGCTCGCTACGCATATCCGGTAACAATCGCATCAGGCGCGCGTAGTTGGCCTCGCAGGAGGCTTGCAGCCCCACGAGGTCGATCCGGTAGCGATCGCGCAGCTTGTTTACGACCATAACCCCCTCACTTCAACGCGGTTCAAAGCCAGCCATTGCAAGGCGATGATGCTTGCCGCGTTGGCAATACGTCCGTCGCGTACGGCTTGCAGGGCATCTTCGAAGGCCCAGACCGTGACGCGAATATCTTCTGCCTCTTCCTCCAGCCCATGCAGGCCGCCGACCCCGGTTGTCTCGCAACGCCCCAGGTACAAGTGCACGAATTCATTACTGCCGCCCGGCGATGGAAAATATTTGGTCATCGGCCAGAGCGCCCCGAATACAAGCCCAGCTTCCTCCTGCGCTTCGCGGTGAGCAACTTCTTCCGGTACTTCATCCTTGTCGATCAGACCGGCGACCAGTTCGATCAGCCACGGGTTGTCGGTCTTGCCCATGGCGCCAACGCGAAACTGCTCGATCAGCACCACTTCGTCGCGCTGCGGATCGTAAGGCAGCACGCACACCGCATCATGGCGCACGAACAGTTCACGATTGATCTCGCGACTCATGCCACCAGCGAACAATTCGTGGCGCAAGTGCACGCGGTCGAGCTTATAGAAACCCTCGTAGCACTTTTCGCGCCGAACGATATCAACGGCGGTCGGAATGGCGTTGGCAAAATCAGTCATGACAATCCTCGTTTACTGCAAATCCGATTCGAGGCTCCTTTTTGTTACTTGCATTGTTACTTGCAACCTCGACTTCGCGCCATCCTAACGCGCCCGCGATGTTTGATGCAGCCCCTTTCCAGTCAGCGGGATAGACGGTGAGGGCGAAACCAACTCTAATTAGCTTAGTGGCGAACTGACTGCTTCGTTAAGAGTCGAAGCGGGTAACTTTTCGCCTTTCCCTGTTTTATGAAGGACGCCCATGTCGCTTTTTAAAATCGCCTCTGTGGCCGCAATCGCCCTGACCCTGGGCGCCTGCCAGAGTTTGTTTCAGCCCAACTATCGGGCGCCGCTGGAAACTACCCGCGACGCATCGGAACAGTTGAAACCAGGCTGCACGACCCCTGACTGCCCACTGGTGAACATCGATACGCTGCGTTTCCCGGATGAGCCTGCGCTTGACGGCATCATCGAAAAACGCCTGCTGCAAATGACCCGCACCTCACCCGAAGCCCCTGTAGCGCCGACGCTGGCGGCGTATCGCGAGCAGTTTTTGAGCAGTGCCGGCCCGCGCTACAGCAGCTACCTGCAAGCCAAGGTACGTGAGCAGCATGACGGCTTGGTGATCGTTGAATTGTCCAGCTACCTGGACACCGGCGGTGCCCACGGCACGCCGGGCCGCGGTTTCATCAACTATTCACGTCAGCAGCATAAAGTACTGACCCTCTCGGACATGTTGATTCCGGGGCAGGAAGAGGCGTTCTGGAAAGCGGCCCAAGTGGCGCACAACAGCTGGCTGATCAGCACTAAGCTCGATCAGGAACCGGAGTTCGTGAAGAGCTGGCCCTTCGTGAAAACCCAGAACGTGGCGCTGACCTACGGCGGGGTGATCCTCAAGTACGAAGTAAGCACCATTGCGCCTTACGCATTGGGCCACGTCGAACTGAAGATCCCCTACCCGCGCCTGAACGGTATTTTCAAACCCGAGCTGTTTCCCGGCCGTAGCTGAAGGCTCGACCGAGCAGCAGTTGCAGCAGCCCTGCCAGCACCAGTGACGGCAGGGTTGCGCCGATGTCCGGATAGAGATTGGCCAGCAAATGATAGGTGCTCACCCCGCCCAACCAGGCGAGCAACGCCGGCCAGCGCAATGCGGCTGACGCTACATGAGCACTGCGCTTGCGCAGGATGAAGTGATCCACCAGCACCACGCCGAACAGCGGCGCAAACACCGAGCCTATCAGCAGCAGGAAGTTCTGATACTGAGCCAATGGCGCCAGACAGGCGATCAGTGTGCAGATCACGCCGATGACCAAGGCCAGATGCTCGACTTTCAAGCGTAACAGAATCCCGCTGGACACCGCCGCCGAGTGAATATCGGCAAAGGCATTTTCCGACTCATCCAGCAGAATCAGCAGCAACGGAATCCCCAAACCTGCACCGGCCAACGCCAGCAGCAAGGCATTCACTTCACCGCTCGGCGCGAACGCCAGGGTGTAGGCCACGCCCAGACTCATCAGCCAGAAGTTACCGATAAAGAAGCCCAGCGCCGTGCCGCCGAAGACATTCTTCGCGCGTTTGCCGAACCGCGAGTAGTCGGCAATCAGCGGCAGCCAGGACAACGGCATGGCAATCGCAATGTCGAAGCCCACGGCAAACGGCATCGAACCATCACCGGCCTGCGCCCACAACGCCGCCAGATCGGCTTTGGCGAACAGGTTCCAGGTCAGCCAAATGCACGCGGCCAGCAGCAGCCAGATGCCCCACTTGCGCAGGATCTTGCGCACGAAGGTCAGTGGCCCGCTGACGGCCAGCAAAGTCGCCAAACCACCGAAGAAAACTGTCCAAAGCAGCGGATTCGACAGCAGGCTGCCTTCGCTGAATGCACGGGCGCCAAGCAGGCTGGCGGCGTCGCGCATCACGATGATTTCGAAGGAACCCCAACCGATCAGTTGCAGCAGGTTCAACACCGCCGGAAGGCTCGCGCCATGACGGCCCAAGCTGAGCTTGAGTGCCGTCATCGACGACAGGCCGGTGTCGCTGCCGATCACGCCGACGGCGGCCAGCAATAGAACGCCGACCAGCGTGCCAAGAAAAATCGCCAGCAATGAGCCAGACAGACCCAGACCCGGTGCGAGCAAAGCGCCGGTCTGCAACACCATCAGGCCGATGCCGAGGGAAAACCACAGGGAAAACAGATCACGGCCGCCGAAGACACGTTTGTCGATCGGCACCGCGCAATCCGGGGAATAAGTACTGGGTTGGATGCTCAAGGGTGTTATCTCAGAGGGACATATGTTGTTTTTTTGATCGCTATCGCGGGCAAGCCCGCTCCCACATGGTTTGTGTCGTACACACATCCCCTGTGGGAGCGGGCTTGCCCGCGATGGGGCCCTCTCAGGCCCCGACCTTTCGGATCAGATCAAACCTTCTTGTACAACTGACTGCCTTCCTGCTTGAACCGCTCAGCCTGTTCCGCCAGACCTTGCGCAACTTCCGCGTCGACGGTTTCGATCCGCTGGTTGGCCGCGTATTCACGGACTTCCTGGGTGATTTTCATCGAGCAGAATTTCGGTCCGCACATGGAGCAGAAGTGCGCGACCTTGGCCGAATCCTTCGGCAGGGTTTCATCGTGGTACGAACGCGCGGTGTCCGGATCCAGGCCCAGGTTGAACTGGTCTTCCCAACGGAATTCGAAACGCGCCTTGCTCAAGGCATTGTCACGAATTTGCGCGCCCGGATGCCCCTTCGCAAGGTCGGCAGCGTGAGCGGCGATCTTGTAGGTGATGATCCCGGTCTTCACGTCATCCTTGTTCGGCAGACCCAAGTGTTCCTTCGGCGTCACGTAGCAAAGCATCGCGCAACCGAACCAACCGATCATCGCCGCACCGATACCGGAGGTGATGTGGTCGTAGCCTGGGGCGATGTCGGTGGTCAGTGGGCCGAGGGTGTAGAACGGCGCCTCGTCGCAGCACTCGAGCTGCTTGTCCATGTTCTCTTTGATCAACTGCATCGGCACGTGACCCGGGCCTTCGATCATGCACTGCACGTCGTGCTTCCAGGCGATTTTGGTCAGCTCGCCGAGGGTTTCCAGCTCACCGAATTGTGCGGCGTCGTTGGCGTCGGCAATCGAGCCCGGACGCAGGCCATCGCCCAGCGAGAAGCTGACGTCGTAGGCCTTCATGATTTCGCAGATGTCTTCGAAATGGGTGTAGAGGAAGTTTTCCTTGTGATGCGCCAGGCACCACTTGGCCATGATCGAACCGCCACGGGAAACAATACCGGTCACGCGTTTGGCGGTCAGCGGCACGTAACGCAGCAACACGCCAGCGTGGATGGTGAAGTAGTCGACGCCCTGCTCTGCCTGCTCGATCAGCGTGTCGCGGAACAGCTCCCAAGTCAGGTCTTCAGCGGCGCCGCCGACTTTTTCCAAAGCCTGATAGATCGGCACGGTACCGATCGGCACCGGCGAGTTACGGATGATCCATTCGCGGGTTTCGTGAATGTGCTTGCCGGTGGACAAGTCCATGACCGTGTCCGAACCCCAGCGAATGCCCCAGGTCAGTTTCGCCACTTCTTCTTCGATGGACGAACCCAAGGCGCTGTTGCCAATGTTGCCGTTGATCTTCACCAGGAAGTTACGGCCGATGATCATCGGTTCCAGTTCGGTGTGGTTGATGTTGGCCGGAATGATCGCGCGACCGCGGGCGATCTCTTCACGGACAAATTCCGGTGTAATGATCTTCGGCACGCTGGCGCCGAAGCTGTAGCCGGCGTGCTGCTGGTCCAGCAAGCCCGCGGCACGGGCCACTTCGAGCTTCATGTTTTCGCGGATGGCGACGTATTCCATCTCGGCGGTGATGATGCCTTTGCGCGCATAGTGCATCTGGCTGACGTTGGCACCCGGCTTGGCGCGGCGCGGATTGTTCACGTGGGCGAAACGCAGCTTGGTCAATTCCGCATCGGCGAGACGTTCCTGGCCAAAGTTGGAGCTCAGACCCGGCAGGCGCTCGGTGTCGCCACGTGACTCGATCCACGGCGAACGCACATCGGCCAGGCCTTTGCGCACGTCGATGATGACGTTGGGGTCGGTGTACGGGCCCGAGGTGTCATACACCACTACCGGCGCGTTGATTTCGCCGCCGAAGTCGGTCGGGGTTACGTCCAGGCTGATTTCGCGCATCGGCACGAGGATGTCCGGGCGAGTGCCCTGGACATAGATTTTTTGCGAGCGGGTAAACGGCTGAACCGATTGCTGATCGACCTTGGCCGAGTCGCTCAGATTGGTTTCGATTTTTGATTTTGTAGTCATCACGGGCTCTCCAGACACACATCCAGGCAGTGGATTTTTGTCGGAGCGAACCTGTAAACGAATGGACGCACGGGCGCTGGAAAAACCAGCTGGTGCTGTGCTCGGTGCTCGAGGGGTGTTCGATTGTCGAACAACATCCCGGACGAAGCACAAGAGGACTCGCCGGGTGACGAGAAATCTTGTTCCCTACGCAGGCGCTAACCTGATCAGGTTCAACGGGATCCGAAATTATTCGATCTCAGCCTCATAGCAAGGCACCCCGACAAGAACCCGGCCAGTCTAGACACAACCGGCAAAGAACGCCAACTCCGCAGCAAACACCATGATGAATGGCGCAATTACCGGATTGTTGCCGTGCCTGCGTGCAACTACACTCGCTACGCCGTGCCGCGCCTTGACGCTGCAGGGCGCCGCGCCGTAGCCTTGGCGCTCAAATTATCAGCGTAATTTAGGGATGGCCTCATGCTGCGCAAACTCTCACTGGCCCTTGCCGTGTCTTGTGCGTCCAATGGAATGGCCTGGGCAGCAGAAGCGCCATTATCGACCAAGACTGACCTGGTCAGCGTCTATCAGGAAGCGGTGGACAACAACGCCGACCTCGCCGCCGCCCGCGCCCAATACGGCGCCCAGAAGGAAGTCGTGCCCCAGGCCCGCGCCGGGTTGCTGCCCAACCTGTCCGCCGGTGCCGACCTGAACAACACCCGCACCTCGCTCGACCAGCCATCGCTGACCTCGACCCGCAGTGGCACGGTGTATCAGGCGACTCTCGCGCAACCGATTTTCCGCGCCGATCGCTGGTTCCAGTTGCAGGCTGCCAAGGACGTCAACGAACAGGCAGCCTTGCAACTCTCGGCCACAGAACAGAACCTGATTCTGCAAAGCGCCGAAAGCTACTTCAACGTGCTGCGCAGCCAGGACACCCTGGCCTCGACCAAGGCCGAAGAAGCGGCATTCAAGCGTCAGCTCGACCAGTCCAACGAACGCTTTGATGTCGGCCTGTCGGACAAGACCGACGTGTTGCAATCCCAAGCCAGTTACGACACGGCGCGGGCCAACCGGATTCTCGCTCAACGTCAGGTGGACGACGCGTTCGAAGCGCTGATCACCCTGACCAACCGTCAGTACAACTCGATCCAGGGCATTGTCCATACCTTGCCGATCCTGCCGCCGGCACCGAACGATGCCAAAGCCTGGGTCGACACCGCCGCCAAACAGAACCTGAATTTGCTGGCCAACAACTACGCGGTGAGCGCCGCCGAGGAGACTCTCAAGCAGCGCAAGGCCGGACATGCGCCCACCCTGGATGCGGTCGCGCAATACCAGAAAGGTGACAACGACGCCCTCGGCTTTACCAACCCGAACCCGAACGGCGTGCGTTACGGCGGTGATGTCGAGCAGCGCACGGTTGGCCTGCAATTGAGCATCCCGCTCTACAGTGGCGGCCTGACCAGCTCGCAGGTGCGTGAGTCCTATTCACGGCTGACTCAGTCCGAGCAGCAACGCGAAGCGCTGCGTCGTCAGGTCGTGGAAAACACCCGCAACCTGCACCGCGCCGTCAACACCGACGTCGAGCAGGTGCAGGCCCGCCGACAGTCGATCATCTCCAACCAGAGCGCGGTGGAAGCGACCGAAATCGGTTATCAGGTGGGGACGCGCAACATCGTCGACGTGCTCGATGCCCAGCGTCAGCTGTACACCTCGGTGCGCAACTACAACAACACCCGCTACGACTACATCCTCGACAACCTGCGCCTGAAGCAGGCCGCCGGCACTTTGAACCCGGGGGATTTGCAGGATCTGACGCGTTACCTCAAAGCCGACTACAACCCGGACAAGGACTTCCTGCCGCCGGATCTGGCCAAGGCTGCGGCGGAGCAATTAAGGGCTAATCCGGCTCAATAAAAGGTAAACCCTGTATTGAGGAGGCTTTCTGTGGCGAGGGAGCTTGCTCCCGCTGGGCTGCGAAGCGGCCCAAAACCCACGACTGCTTCGCAGCCGAACGGGAGCAAGCTCCCTCGCCACAATTGATCAGTGACAAACTCAGGACTTGTCGATCAACCTGCCCAACCCTTCCAGCAACCGCTGCAACGCGCCCTGATTGGTGCGCATCACCTTCAACCCCGCCTCCGCCATCCGCTGCGCATCGCTCGGTAATTCGAACAGCCGCTGCACCGCCAGCGCCAGACCTTCGGCATCATCGACCTCGGCCAACGCCCCGGCACTGCGCAACTGCGCGGCGATTTCGAGGAAGTTGAACAGGTGCGGCCCACTGAGCACCGGTTTGGCCAAGGCCGCCGGCTCTAGCAGATTATGGCCGCCATTGGGCACCAGGCTGCCACCGACGAATGCGCTGTCGGCCAAGGCATAGAGAAACAGCAACTCGCCCATGGTGTCGCCCAACAGCACCGAAGTGCTGGCGGTAACCGGCTCGCCCGTCGAACGCCGCACCGTGGCGAAACCCTGCTGCCGGCACAACTCGAACACCGGGTTGAAGCGCTCCGGATGACGCGGCACCAGAATCAGCAAGGCATCAGGATGATTGGCCAGCAGTCGACGATGGGCAGCCAGCACCACGTCGTCTTCGCCTTCATGGGTACTCGCGGCGATCCATACCGGGCGATCCTGCGCCTGCCACTGCGCACGCAATTCGCCGGCGCGCTGCAGCAGTTGCGGGTCGATGGTCAGGTCGAACTTGATCGAACCGGTCACTTCGACGGTTTCCGGGCGCGCGCCCAAATCGCGGAAGCGCTGCGCCTCGGCTTCGGTCTGCACCGCGAACAGGCTCATCTCGGCAAGCATCGGCCGGGTCAGCTTTCTGAATCGGCCATAGCCCCTGGCTGAGCGTTCAGACAGTCGCGCATTGGCCAAGGCCACGGGAATCCCGCGTTTGGCGCATTGGTGGATATGGTTGGGCCAGAGCTCGGTTTCCATGATTACCGCCAGTTTCGGTCGGGCCCGATCAAGGAATCGCTTTGCTGCGCAGGGCAAGTCATAAGGCAAATAGCAGTGCTGGATGCGCGGCTCGTTGGCGAACAATGCCTGGATGCGCTCGGACCCGGTCGGGGTCATGCAGGTGACGGTGATCGGCAGCGTCGGATACCGTTGCAGCAAGGCACGGATCATCGGCGCCGCAGCGATGCTTTCGCCCACCGACACCGCGTGCACCCAGAGGCCGTCCGGCTTCATCGCCGGTAGCGCCAGGGAGAAACGTTCGCCAATGCGTTTGGCGTACGCCGGCGCCTTGCGCGCCCGCAGCCAAAGCCGAATCGCTACCAATGGCAGCCCCAGGTAAAACAGCGCGGTGTAGAGAGTTCTATTCATGGCGGCGGAGTTTATCGGTTTTTTAGCTGATCGCCTGCAAGTGCACGGCAAAACGTTCCGCCAGCCAACGGGCCGCCGGGCCGAGGGGCTCGTCACGGCGCCAGACCAGTTCGACAATCAATGCCGGCGGAGTCCATTCGCTGGCCAGTTCGACCATCAGATTCTGATACGCCGGATACTGCACCACATGTCGCGGCAACCAGGCCCAGCCGAGGCCACGCATCACCCACTCGGCCATCACGTAGAAACTGTCAGCGCGCCAAACCTGCGGGCTGGCCGGCTCGCTGCCGGGGTAGACGCTGGACTGCGTGGACATCAGCAACTGTCGATGCTGCGCCAGTTGCTGACAATCGACTTGGGTCTGCTTCGCCAAGGGATGCCCCACGCCGCACACCGTGACCATCTCGACGCTGCCCAGCACCCGCCGCTCGAGGGCTTCGGGAATCTGCTCGTGATAAAACAACAAGCCCAGGTCAGCCCGGCGCTCCACCAGTTTGCGCGCGACATCACCTTGGGCGGCACTGGTCAGCTGCACTTCGAGGCTGGGAAATTTTTCTGCCAGAGCCTCGAAGCTTTCAACCACTGCTTGATAGGGCATTGCTTCGTCCTGAGCCACACGCAGACTCGCTTCCTGGCCGCGCATCATCGCCAGTGCCCGGCCATTGAGGCGCTCGCATTGGCGCAGCACTTCCCGCGCCTCCTCAAGCAGGGCGGTGCCGGCTTCGGTGAGTTTCGGCTGACGACCACTGCTGCGATCGAACAGGCTGATACCCAAGTCCTCTTCCAGCAGCGCAATCGAACTGCTGACCGCCGACTGCGCCTTGCGCTGATCCCGCGCCACTGCGGAAAACGAACGCTGTTCCGCGACGCTGACAAACAAGCGCAGCTGTTCCAGATTCCATTGCATATTCATGGCTTAACCCATCTCCAGATCAGATAGGTAATGACTTTACCGCATCTGGCGAATCTCTAGAATGCCGACCTCAGAGAGCAACGCTTCATACGAGGATTGACCCATGACCGCTTACTACTACCTGGCCATCGCCATCTGCGCCGAAGTGATCGCTACTGTTTCGATGAAAGCGGTCAAAGGTTTCAGCACGCCACTCCCGCTGCTGCTGGTCATCGTCGGTTACGGTATTGCTTTCGGGATGCTGACCCTGGTGGTGCGCAGCGTTCCGGTGGGCGTGGCCTACGCAGTGTGGGCCGGCATGGGGATCGTGATGGTCAGCGTCGCGGCGCTGTTTATCTACGGGCAGAAGCTGGATGTGCCGGCGATGCTGGGGATGGCGCTGATTGTGCTGGGCGTTGTGGTTATTCAGTTGTTCTCCAAGACTGCCGGACACTAAGGCCCTAAGCACTTTCCATTGTGGGAGCGAGCCTGCTCGCGATAGCGGTCTTGCATTCAACCCTTATGCTGCATGTGCCGGCCCCATCGCGAGCAGGCTCGCTCCCACAGGTTTTGCATCCTCCCTATTGATCACCAACAAATCCCCTCCGCATCGAGTCTGTATACTGCGCCCTCGTCTTGAACACTGAGGTCGTTGCATGCCATCCGTTATTTCCACCGACGTTCTGATTGTCGGCGCTGGTGTCGCCGGCCTCTGGCTGAATGCGCGCCTGCGCCGCCAGGGTTTTTCGACTGTGCTGGTGGAAAGCGCCAGCCTCGGTGGCGGGCAGAGCCTGAAGTCCCAAGGCATCATCCACGGCGGCGCCAAGTACGCGTTGCACGGTGCCCTGACCGGCGCCTCGGAAGCCATCGCCGACATGCCGCGCCGCTGGCGTGAAGCGCTGGCCGGCGACGGCGAACTGGACCTGTCCGGCGTGCGCGTGTTGTCCGACGCTCATTACCTCTGGTCCCCCGGCACCCTCGCCGGCAACCTCACCAGTTTTTTCGCCAGCAAAGCCGTGCGCGGGCGGGTCGATCAGGTCAAAGGCGATCAATTGCCGCCGGCGCTGCAAGACAAGCGCTTCAAGGGCAAGGTCTATCGCCTGACGGAACTGGTGGTCGACGTGCCGAGCCTGATCCAGCGCCTGGCCGATCTGGCTGGCGACGGTCTGCTGGCCGGTCAGCACATCGAACCGCTGCTGGAAAACGGCGAACTGGTCGGCTTGAAAGTCGACGAACGTGAGATCCGCGCCCAGCGCATCATTCTCAGCGCCGGTGCCGGCACCGCCGACCTGCTCACGGCGCTGGGCCTGAGCCAACCGGCCATGCAGCGTCGTCCCCTGCACATGATCATCGTCAAAGGCCCGGGCCTCAAACCGCTGTACGCCCATTGCCTGGGCGGCGGGCCGAAGCCGCGCGTCACCGTGACCACTCACCCGGCCGCCGATGGCCAGTGGGTCTGGTACGTGGGAGGCGACATCGCCGAAGCCGAAGGCGTGACCCGCGAGCCTGCGGCGCAGATCGCCAGCGCGCAAAAAGAACTCGGCAACCTGCTGCCGTGGATCGACTTGAGTACCGCACAGTGGGCGACCTTGCGGGTCGAACGCGCGGAGCCGCTGCAATCGGGCCTGACTCGCCCGGACAATGCCTTCCTCGCCGAGCAGAATCGTCTGCTGGTGGGTTGGCCGACCAAATTGGCCCTGGCGCCGGACTTCGCTGACCGTGTCATCGCTTCGCTGCAGCGCGACGGCATCCAGCCGAGCCACCCGGCGCCGCTGCCGGAACTGCCGAAACCGCCGATGGGCGTCCCTGCCTGGGAGCAACTGCTGCCATGAGCCAACTGACCCTGCACGATCTGCATCGCCCTTTGGGGAGCACCGGCCTGCTGGTTTCGCCCCTGGGTCTGGGCACAGTGAAACTCGGCCGCGATCAAGGGGTGAAATACCCCAACGGTTTCCAGATCCCCGGCGATGACGAAGCACGTATGCTACTCAAACTCGCGCGCGACCTGGGCATCAACCTGATCGACACCGCACCGGCCTATGGCCGCAGCGAAGAACGTCTCGGCCCGTTGCTACGTGGTCAACGTCAGGATTGGGTGATCGTCAGCAAGGTTGGCGAAGAGTTTGCCGACGGCCAATCGCACCACGACTTCAGCGCCGCCCACACTCGCCTGTCGGTGGAACGCAGCCTGCAACGCCTGGGAACGGATGTTATCGACCTGGTGCTGGTGCACTCCGACGGCAACGACCTGGCAATCCTCAATGACACTGAAGTCTATGCGACCCTTGCCGAGCTCAAGCGCGAAGGCAAGATTCGTGGCTTCGGTTTTTCCGGCAAAACCGTCGAAGGCGGCTTGAAGGCTCTGGAACAAGGTGATTGCGCGATGGTCACCTACAATCTGAACGAACAGAACGAGAAGCCGGTCATTGACTATGCTGCTGCTCACGGCAAAGCGATCCTGGTCAAAAAAGCCCTGGCCAGCGGCCATGTGTGCCTGAGCCCGGGCGTGGACCCGGTGCGCGCCAGCTTCGAGTTGTTGTTTGAACACCCGGGTGTGGCCAGTGCTATTGTCGGGACCATCAATCCGCTGCACCTCGCCCACAACGTCGCGACCGTTGCCCAGGTCCTTCATAGGGTCTGTTGACGTTTGGTGACGACCGCGACGCTGGCCCATTTGGGTTGCGCGCCAAACGTCAACAGACCCTAGCCATTGATGCCGCCCACGCGGCCTTAAGCAGGAGCCGACATGCCGCGTACGCTGATAAGAAAGAATCCGAGCAACTTCAAGACCCTGCCGTTATTCGTCGAAGCGACTCCCGAAGGCCTGAGTTACCAGAGCGTCGGGATGCCTCTGAATTTCTCCCAGACCCTGCAACGTCGCCGCCCGGTGACGGTACCCGACAACGAGCGATTCGCCCTGGAACTGGCGAACCTTGGGGTTTCGGTGCGCCTGACCCTGCATTGGCAGAATCGCGATTACTGGGTGTTGGTGCGTCAGCGCCGGCAGGACCGCGGCGATGTGGTGCTCAAGCTGATCTCGGGTTACGTACCGGCCCATGAACTGAACCTGCCGCTGCACACGGCGACCCAGGAAATTGCCGAAGAGTGCCTGCTGGAAACCCCGGAAGGCTGGCTCAGCGGGCGTTTCAACGACACCTGGCTGCCAGCACCCTACTCGTCCGCCCTGCATTACCGCGAAGCCCTGCCGTTTCGCCTGACGCCGCTGTCCGGTTCGGCGCGGCCGGTGCGCTGTGCCAACATGCCGCTGATCGAGCGCCCGCGGGCCTACGTGCATTTACCGACCGCGTCGTTGCAATTGATCTACGACTTGCGCCTGGATGTGCCCAAGGAAGCCAAATCCCTGAGCCTGTTCCATGTGGACGAACGTCTGGAAGGCGATCAATTGGTGGCCCGGCTCGATCGCAAACGTCCCGATTTGTATTTGATGCCCCTTCAGGACGGCCAACCGATGGCCGAGCTCTATACCCTGAAAAAGGATCAGCTATACCCGGCGAGTACCCGGGGGTTGTATCTGGCGGAGAGTTTTGCCCGGCAGGAAGGGTGGCTGGTGAAGGATGAGCGAATTCGCTGGAAAGACTGGGTGCGCCAACAGGGTTTGAGCCCGCCGGGGAAAGATTCCGGTTTAGCCCGCTTGCATGGAAAAGCAAAGCAACTGCTGAAAAGAATCGTGCCGCGCAAGGCTGCACGATAAAGAAACCTGTGGCGAGGGAGCTTGCTCCCGTTCGGCTGCGCAGCAGTCGTAAAACTCGCGACGCGATCAATCTGAAAAACCGCGGTCTATGGCTTTAGGGCCGCTTTGCGACCCAGCGGGAGCAAGCTCCCTCGCCACAGTGACCGCACCGTTTCAGTGATTGCGGATCTTCTCGACAATCGCCGTGGTCGAGCTGTTTTCCACTAGCCCCAGCACTTTCACGGTCCCGCCGTAAGCAGTGACGATGTCCGCACCGACCACCTGGTCGATCCCGTAATCCCCGCCCTTGACCAACACATCCGGCTTGACCTCGCGCAGCAGGTTTTCCGGGGTGCCCTCAGCGAAGCTGATTACCCAGTCCACGGCGCCTAAACCTGCCAGTACAGCCATGCGACGGTCGACGCTGTTGATCGGCCGACCCGGCCCTTTCAAGCGGCTCACCGACGCATCGTCGTTGACCGCTACGATCAGGCGATCACCTTGGGCACGCGCCTGTTCGAGGTAGGTCACGTGGCCGGCGTGCAGGATGTCGAAGCAGCCGTTGGTGAAGACGATCTTCTCATTGTGTGCACGTGCGTCGTCGACGGCCAGCAACAGTTGCTCCAGCCCCAACACACCACGCTCGGAACCTTCTTCACGCTGAATCGCGCGACGCAGTTCCGGCGCGCTGATAGCCGCGGTACCGAGCTTGCCGACCACGATGCCCGCCGCCAGGTTGGCCAGAGCCACCGCGTGCGGCAGTTCTTCGCCAGCGGCGATTGCTGCCGCCAGGGTAGAAATCACCGTGTCACCGGCGCCGGTCACGTCGAACACTTCACGGGCACGGGCCGGCAGGTGCAGTGCCGGATGATCCGGGCGCAGCAAGGTCATGCCATGTTCGCCACGGGTCACCAGCAAGGCGCCGAGGTCGAGGTCGTGCATCAGCTGTGCGCCCTTGCTCACCAGTTCGTGTTCGTCGGCGCAACCACCGACGATGGTTTCGAACTCGCTGAGGTTCGGCGTGATCAGGCTCGCGCCGCGGTAGATCGAGAAATCCTTGCCCTTGGGATCGGCCAGTACCGGAATCCCACGTGCACGGGCAGCCTGGATCAGCACCTGATGGTTTTTCAGCGCGCCTTTGCCGTAGTCGGACAGCACCAGCACCTTGATGCCTTCGAGCAATTCGTCGACTTGCTCGCCCAGCGCCAGGGCGTCGGTAGAGAAAGGTTCTTCGAAGTCGATTCGCAACAATTGCTGGTGGCGGCTCATCACCCGCAGCTTGACGATGGTCGGCTGGTGCGCGATGCGCTGGAACAACGCCCGCACGCCGGCACCCTTGAGGCTATTGACCAAACTATCAGCCGCTTCGTCGTCGCCAGTCACGCCAACCAGCGAGGCCGGGGCACCCAGCGCGGCAATGTTCAGGGCAACGTTGGCGGCACCGCCCGGGCGGTCCTCGATTTGCTCGACTTTGACTACCGGTACCGGCGCCTCAGGGGAAATCCGTGAGGTACCACCATGCCAGTAACGGTCGAGCATGACATCACCGACCACCAGGACAGGGGCCTGATCGAATCGTGGCATGGATAACTTCATGGAAACTCCAGGGGCAATAAAAGCGTCGCGGATAATAACATAGCGAAAGAATGCGGCTGCACGCGAGCAAAGAGGCTCAGCAGCGGTCATCCTGTGGAGGTGCATCCAACGGACGCACCCAGAAAAGTTCGTGTCGGCGCACTGCTTTACGGAAGAACTCGTCTTCACCGGTGCGGGGCCAGCGACGCCCGGCCAATAACCGCTGAATCAACCGGCGCAGACGTCTTTTAAGCGGTGGACGGCCCTGCAAGTCGTGCTGCATGCCCAAGGCCATGGCTTTGTCCATGCGCGTTGGCGCGTCCAGCAACGGGCTCCATAGCCCATCAGCCGGCAACGGCTCGATGGTCGGCGGCAGAGCAATGCCATAATCCGCCGGGCCCATCGGCCAGCGGTCATTGTCATGCAGGTGATTGGCATAGAGCAGCAGAGTTCGCGGGCGCCAGGCACTGAGTTCAATCGCCTCCATCAAGGCGCGAGTGCTGGCGACATGATCGCTGTGGGGATCCAGTTCGGGATGGGGCGTCAGTACCGCGTCGGGCTGGTGATGCTCAAGCAGACTCGCCAGATCAGCCACCAGGTTGCGCCAATGGGGCTGACCATCGACGTCACCCGGCAGGCTCAGGGCATTGTGCCGACGCACGCCGCGTATATCACTCTCCCCCGACTCCCGGGAACCGAAGCTTTGCTCCGGCTGCTGCGCCATCGCATTCAGTTGTAAGCAGTAGTAGCCCAATTGCACACACTGTTGTTGCGGCACCCCGCCCCACAGCGGCACTGCCAGGCTGTCCCAACTGCGCAGGCGCCCCTTGAGTCGGGCGGCCTGAGCGCTGTCGAGGCCCATATCGTGGTAGTTTTCGGCCTCAATCTCGCCTTGGGTCAGTGTGACGATAGCCACCTCGGACGCCCGGCTATAGAGACCGAAAGCCGCCAATTCGGCATCATCGGCATGGGGGGCGATGATGAGCAGGCGCTGCTGGCCAAAATCCGGATGACTCAGGGCGTGCAAAGTCGCCTGTGGCGCCAGGCTGCAAAAGCGTCCACGTAATGTCAGGGTCCCGGCAGCCAGCGCCGAGCCTTGCCCGGACAGATTGAGAAAACGCTCTCCCGCAACACCGCGCTCCAGATCCTGACGGTCGTCACCGATCCATACCTGGGGGTCAAGAAAGCGCCCCAGCCAATGGCTCTTGACCCGCACCTGCAAAACCAGGGTTTGCGCCACGCCAAAGTCACCCGTCACCTGTAAGACACCTTTGACCAGGGTGGTGGGGAGTTGCGGCGTACCCGCCGGGAAGTCATAGCGATAATCATCGCTTGGGGCATAGAACAAATGGTCGGCGAACCAGGCTTCATGAGCGACCCAGCCCAGCAGCAGGAACAGCGGCAATGGCCACCATGCGACAAAAATGCCAAACAGTAATGCAGCCAACAATGCACCGATCAGCACCACGCGTTTGCGTTGGCGATGGCGTTTAAGCAATTGTTGCTTGCGTGCGCTCATGACTGCCTGTCCTCGCTCAAACCTGATAGACCGGAACCCGGTGACACCAGCGATCCTTGTATTCGCGATCGGCGCGGCCGAACGAGTAACGCAGCGGCTTGCCCACGGCTCGGGCCTGCTCCCAAGCGGCTTGGGTGTTGACGAAACTGAGTACACTGCCGGGGCTGAACTCGCGATTCTGCGGATCGACACCGCCGTTAATGTATTCCAGGCTGACCCACTTCGGCGCCTCGACCCGGTACAGAATCTGGATCGCCACCGGCTCGTCGTTCAGATAGATCAAGGACCCGGTCATGAACTCACGTAACAGGCTGAACACTTCAGCCAGATGCGTCTTGCCCGGTGCTTCAAAGTTCCAGCGGCGCTGGAACAGGTCGGCATAGATGGTCGCCTGTTCACTGGCGCTCAGCTCCAGCATCGGTCGGATAATGCCGCCCGCCTCTTCCAGCAAACGCTGATCACGACGCTGGTTGTAGCGAAACTTCTTGCTGTAGTCCTCGGGCTCACGAGCCAGCGCCAGGCCTTCAGGCTGCTCAGTGAGGCCAGTGATGCTTTGGGCGTTGAGTTCGGACACATAACGTGCGCGATGCCGCACACGAATCTGGACGTCTTCATCAACCGGCAGGATGATCTCGGCATTGCCGAGATCGAGCAGGCCACGTTTGCCTTCACGCTTGAGCACTTCCTTGGACAAGGCCACATGACGGCCCCAGGTCGGCATCGCGGCGCACAATTCACCGTCGACGAACCAGCCCAGATAACGCACCGGGATGCCTACCAGCCCTGCCAGACGCTCAACCACTTCGGGATGAGTCGCCACGCTGCCGCCAAACTGTTGCCAGGCCTGGGTATAAGCCGTTGCATCGATGGGCGCCCAGCCGCTTTCTCTCCAGGCTCGCCAGTAACTCAAAATCAAACGTGGGACTCCGTCATCGCCTCGTCGGTGCTTTCGACGAAATCCTTCTCATGCAGGCGTGCATAGAGACCGTTCAACGCTAACAACTCGGCGTGGGTGCCGCGCTCGACGATGCGGCCCTGGTCCATCAACAGGATCAGGTCAGCCTTCTCGATGGTCGACAAGCGGTGAGCGATCACCAGCGTGGTACGGCCCTTCATTACTTGTTCCAGAGCCGCCTGAATATGCCGCTCGGATTCGGTGTCGAGAGCCGAGGTGGCCTCATCGAGAATCAACAATGGCGCATTCTTGAGCAGCGCCCGGGCAATCGCCAGACGCTGGCGCTGACCGCCGGAAAGCAGCACGCCATTTTCGCCCACCAGAGTGTCGTAGCCTTGAGGCATTTGCTCGATGAACTCGGCGGCGTAGGCATCTTCGGCCGCCTTGCGCACGTCTTCGAGTGGTGCGCCAGCAAGGTCGCCGTAGGCGATGTTGTTCGAAACACTGTCGTTGAACAGGGTGACCTGTTGGGTCACAAGGGCAATGTGACGACGCAAGTTGGTCAGTTTGTATTCTTCGACATCCATACCATCGAGCAGGATCTGGCCCTTGTCGTGGTGATAGAAACGCGGAATCAGGTTGGCCAAGGTCGACTTGCCGCTGCCTGAACGCCCCACCAAAGCGACCATCTGGCCTTCTTCGGCGGTAAAGGAAATATCGTTGAGCACGAGTTTCTCGGTGCCCGGGTACTGGAAGCTCAGGTTACGCACTTCCAGGCGACCGTTGACGCGCACCATCTCCTTGGTGCCAGTATCGACTTCCGGTACTTCGTCGAGCTGCTCGAAAATGCTCTCCGCACCGGCCAATCCCTTCTGGATCGTGGCGCTGACTTCCGACAACTGACGAATCGGCTTGGGTAACAAACCGGCGGCGGTGATGTAGGCAACCAGTTCGCCAGCAGAGGCATCGCCGCGAAGGTAAAGCACCAGATACATCAACACGGCCATGCCAACGTAAATCACCAGTTGCAGCATCGGCGTGTAGATCGACTGGGTACGGGTCATGCCCAGGCTGCGGTTCATGTTATCGGCGCTAGCCTTGTGGAACCGCTCGATTTCGTAGGTCTCACCGCCAAAGCTGCGAACCACGCGATAGCCCTGGATCGTCTCCGAAGCCACATGGGTCACATCGCCCATCGCCACCTGGATTTTCTTGCTTTGCTTGCGAAATTTTTTGCTGGCGCTACTCACCAGAATCGCGATGACCGGCAGGATCGCCAGCAATACCAGGGTCATTTTCCAGTTGCTGTACAGCAGGTAAACGAACAGGAACACCACCGTCAGGCCTTCGCGGATCACCACCTTGATCGCATCGGTGGCGGCGCCGGTGACCATGGTCACGTTATAGGTAATACGGGAAATAAGATGACCGGAGTTATGGTTGTCGAAGTAGCGGTTAGGCAAGGTCAGCAGGTTGTCGAACAAGGCGCAACGCAGGTCGTGGACTACGCCACGGGCAACCTTGGCCAGGTAATAGTTGCCCAGAAATGAGCCGATACCCTGGTAGACGGCAATCAACACAATCAACAACGGTACGCCGAGCACCAGCGAGACACCCAGGAACTTGGTGTCATCGGGTTTCTGCAAAGCGTCGAGAAAATGCTTGAGCATGTCCGCCAGCATCGGCTGGCTAGATGCGAATAGCACGAAGCCGACAATACTGATGGCGAAAGCGCCCCAGTACGGGAGCACGTATTTCAGCAACCGCAGGTAAATCTTCATGCTTGATTGCTGGTCGGAATTGGCCATTCAGCGCGCCTCGTACGTTTGAAAAAGACAGACAACCTGTGGATTGTAACAGCGAACGAATTACAACATCGGCCCCGCCAGGACGAGGTGCCGAAAACGCTGTTTCAGCACTTCGCTTCCGGTCCAGGAGCATCAGGGGTTGAAAAACTCCAGACGGAATCTTTGGTTTCATTGCTCCCACGAGTGGCCAACACGATACTCAAGGCAATCGGCAACCAAGTGATCAACCAGTCCGCATTGGGCTTGAGCCAGAGACCAATGCCATCGGTCATCAACGACGCCCCGGAAAACACCCAGAGTGCCAGCAACACCTGCCCCAGTGGCTGTGCGCGCGAAATCCAGCCACGCCAGCCAACCGCCAGCCACAACCAGCCGAACAGCAGCAGACCAGGTACTCCGAGACGCACACCGATATCCAGGAACAGGTTATGGGGATGTTTGAAGGCCTGTCCGATTTCAGGGACAGAAATCAGGTACTCATGGAATCCCAACCCCATCCCCCAATGATCCAGCATCAATTGAACGCCGCCGTTCCATAGCTCCGGACGGAAAGAAACGCCGCGCTGCAATAGGATTTCCGGCTTGAATACGGCAATGGACGCCAACCCCAGAATCACCAGAATGATCAGTCCGCCCGCCATGCGCGACGGTCGCGCCACTCCCATCACGAAGAGACAGGCCAGCAAGCCGATCCACACACCGCGGGTTTGGCTGAAGCCCAGAAACAGCGCATACCCCAGCGCCGGAATCAGCAGCAACGCCATCATCCAGGGATTGAAGCGTTTGGTCTGCAACGTGAAGATGCCAAGAATCAGCAAGGCCCCCACCGCATGCGCGGCCATGATTGCAGTGTCCCACAAGCCAATGGCAATCAGCCTGCCGCTGAAAGGCTGAGCAGACACGTCATAAAAGTAGACCCAGGAAGCCGCAGCAAAAAAACCGCCCATGATCGATGCGTACAACAACATGGACTCGAACCGCCACTTGCGATTCTGCGCAGCCAGTAGCACACCTAACAGGGTAAGGGCCACATAGAGCGTCACCTTGCTTTTGCCGAAGGTGTTATCGCCCCCCTCAACCATCAGCACCAATAATGTCCAGGCCACGAAAATGGCGAAGAGGATGCACTCCGGTTGTTTGAGCATCAGCCGAAAATCCCGATGGAACAGCGCCAACACGGCGGGCAACCAGAGCAGGAAAATTATCATTTGGTGATAAAGTTTATTGTTCGGCAGTACCCACGCCCCACACAGCAGCACAAGAAAACCGATAGACGCCCACACTTCCAGGACATCCTTAGCGAAAAATTTCTTCATTCCTGTCAGCACTCGGTTTTACCCAGCATTCGATTGGCGACCCGCTGCAACTGGGCCTTGTCAGCGTTCTTCCAGCCACCCTTGATGCAATAGTGCTCGGAGAGGTAGTGGAGGAAGTTACGCCTCAACCGCTCATCGAGTGGCCATTGCGGGAATGCGCGCGCCAGTTCCATCACCTGCTCGGCGTTATCGGCATGCATCACCAGCCCCTCGATATTAAAAAACGCCTGACCCAGAGTCAGCACAGGCTTGCCCAAGAGTAGGCTTTCCAGGCCAACCGTCGAGTTCAGCGTGATCACAAACTGGCTGGACTCGATCAACTGCTGAGTAGCATTACCGTTGGCGAACAACAGGCGCTCGTGAGTACGCTCATGCAATCCGGGATACATCTCGCGACTGGATGGATGTTCCTTGAACACTACTGTCAAACCAGTCTCTTTGGCCAAGCGCTCGCCCAAGGCAAACATCTCATGCATGTTCCTGATCCAGGGAGAAAACAGCCGAACCTGGCTATCGCGATCATCCTGGAACGGAATAAAGACGAACTGCTCCGGCAGCACAATCGGTGCCGGGCCGCTTGTGCGAGGCTGGCGTGGAATCAGATTAGGCACTACCTGACTTTCAGGCACGGGATAAGGATAGTTGAGGTAAAAACCGGCCTCGCGCGGAACGGCGTTCAGGTAGTTCACGCCCTGCGGATCAACGGTCGTGGTGTCGGGCAACAAACCGTTCTCGAAGAAAAAAGTCTTACAACCCGACGGCGCCAAGGCCGTCAGCAATCGGCAGTAGCGGTGGGAACCATTCCAGAACACCAGCGCATCGGGGTGCTCGCGATCAAGCAACGCCTGGGCACGTAGCGCCATCCAAATCAGCTCAAGACGCAACAACAGACGATACAAGCGACCATCGTTTTTGTTCTTGACGCGCCGCTCCTCGCATTTTTCTTCGATCAGGCTCGGCCAGTCGATTCGCGAAAGCACTCTGGATGTCTGCAACAACCTTGGCCAGGGCATCTGTGGTGGGGTAACGACTTTACCTTGCAGCTCGGTCTCATTGAGTAACCGATTGAAGTAGAGGCCTTGATGTTTGGCCAGGGAAATGAACAGCATTGTCGTCATAGGGTGTCCAAAAAATAGGCCGCATCCACCCGCCAAAGCGCAAATATAACCACGTGCGACAAGTCCGCAGACATCAACACCCTGTTATTCGCCCGTCCGCGTATAGAAGTATAA
Organism: Pseudomonas sp. PME37.24/025; assembly: GCF_055556615.1. Classification (NCBI taxonomy): domain Bacteria; kingdom Pseudomonadati; phylum Pseudomonadota; class Gammaproteobacteria; order Pseudomonadales; family Pseudomonadaceae; genus Pseudomonas; species Pseudomonas sp. PME37.24/025. Next base: position 394,632 of record NZ_JBVHNK010000002.1, on the reverse strand, counting down.
AACCAGGAATCAGAAGCAAGCACTCTATGGTATTGCGCCAGGCAACCCCGTGAACGGGCAACTGCCTCTTAAAAAGTGCGGCGATTGTACCACAGCGGTTTTTTGCAGCATGCGCACTGCGGTAACATAGTCGGCTGCCCATCCCATCAGAGGCCAAGCCCTGGAGCCTTGATGCAAACGCTCGACCATACCGCTTATCTCAACATGCGCGAGGGCGCCGACGTTCTCGAAGCCGATGGTAAAGGGGATAAAGTTTTATGCCTGGCCGATGGCTCGATGCTCAAGCTGTTTCGCCGCAAACGCCTGCTGACATCTGCGCTTTGGGCGCCTTACGCCCGGCGCTTCGCCAACAACTGCCGGGCACTGCGCGAACGCAATATCGAATGCCCAACGGTTCGCCAGATTTATCGCATTCCCAGCATCAAGCGCGATGCCGTGCATTACGACCCCCTGCCCGGTCGCACCCTGCGTCAGTTACTGGGCACCGACAATAACGAATCTCTTCGGGCACAATTGGGTGAGTTCATTGCACGCCTGCATGAGGACGGCATCTACTTTCGCTCTGCACACCTGGGCAATGTGGTATTGACGCCTGAAAACACGCTGGGGCTGATCGACATCGCCGACCTGCGCACCTATCGCAAGCCGCTGCGCAAAGGCCTGCGTCTGCGCAATTTCAAGCATATGTTGCGCTATCGCCAGGATCGCGAGTGGCTGCTCAAGGACAACCAGTTCCTTGAGCATTACCTGAACCACCAACGCGTGTGCAATGGACGGGAACTGAGCCTGGCGCTGACTCCTTAACCCCTAAGCCGCCAGCCTCAGCATCAGCCGGCGGCAGACAGCCTGAAGGTCTCGAAGTCTCGCGCCGGGTCTGCGCCTCGCAGCAAGTCATCAACCAGTTGAATGGTCTTTGCCAAACCCTGAGAACCGTATACCAGGTGATAATCGGCAAAACGCCGTGCCTGGGTCACATGCCCGAGATAATCCTGCTCAAGCGCTTGCAACTGGCGGGAAAACTCATGTTCATCGCGCACTTGAGGCCCAAAAAACAGCGAGTGAGAGAAGATATCCACATCGTTGCCCGCATTGACATGGATTACCGGCCGACCCGCCAGCCCTGCCTCGATACCTGCATTGGACATGATATTGACCACAACGCTGGCCTGCGCCAAAGCGTGCGCCAATGAACACTTGCTATCCAGCAAGGCGACGCTGGCCAACTGCGCAGCGGCATCGCTCCAGAATTGCGCCTTGCTGCGCGGATGACGCTTGAACAGCACGCGATAATGTGGGTGCCGTTCGGCCCAGTCGCGCAGTAACTGATAGGTGCGCTGGTAACCCGATTCTTTTTCCCGATCAGGACCAACCCCCAGAATCAACAACGTCTGAAGAGCAGGATCGGCAACTGGCAGATCATAGGTTTCATCGGCGAGGTAAGAACCGATCAGCACCACTGTCGACTCACCGAACCGCAATGTTCTTTCTTGCAAGGCAACCAGCGAACTATGGCCAAAAACGCCGTAGTAGTCGTAATCGTTCATCCCCAGTCGCCGCGAAGACTCCAGCGTCGTGGCATGGGCCAGTTGCAGCAGTCGAGCACCACGCGCAGCCAATGCCAAGCGCAGGAACGGCGCATGAAGACTACCGTTGCGTTCATTGATCAGCACCTTGGGCGAATACGTCATCACCAGCCATTGGGCATGGGCGGCGTACACCAGATAACGCAACGGTACGGACTGCGGCGGCGCCAGCAGCATGCGCTGGGCGCAGGTGTCCGAGGGAGAACGTAACGCTGCCTCTGTCACGTGCTGCCCGCGCTTGCGCAGGCCCTCGATCAGAATATTCTTGCGCTGCAACGCCATGGACTTGGGTGCCGAATGCAGCAATAGCACCTCACAGGGCGCAGCGACGACCGAACTACTCAGGCACGCCTTGGCGCGTATCCCGACCGCCAGATCCACCAGCACGTCACGAACCAGGCGCAAAAAGCTACCGCAGCGACCATGCCGCTCGCGCAGCAGCTTCCAGCGATAACGGTCCAGCTCACGCGCTTTTTGTGCCCAGCATCCCTCAGCCTGAAACACACTTGCATCAGACGGCGGCGTGCTCACTTGAACAACAACCGGATGGCCTTGCGGGTATAGGACCAGCGCGCGAGCGAGCGCAGATCGGCGCGCACCGCGCGGGCGTAAAAAGCCTTGGCGTTGACATAATCGCCGGCACTGTAGCAATCGCGGAACAACGACAGGCAGCGCTGAGCCAGGAAAGCCTGACGCAGGTCCTGCAGTTCTTGAGGCATGCGTACCGAGGAAAATACCTCGTCAACCATCCCCACGCCTGCCGCCAGGCTTTGCTTGAGGTCATGCCGCATGCTGTCGCCATGCTTGTAGATCAACGCCAGGGGCTGATCGAGCACACTGCACGGGAAACGCGCCAGTACCTGAGCAAACACCGGAATATCCTCAACGTTGCGCAAGTGCTCAGGATAGTTGCCCGGCGCAAATACTTCGCGATGCATCGCGCAGGCGCCGTTAGACAGCGATACCGTCTTGTCCAGCAAGTAGCCACGCACACGCTGGCGCGGGGTGGCTGGCAAGGGTTTTACGGCGTGCTGGACGCGACGACCGTCATCGAACACCGACCAGTGACCGCCAATGATCAAACGGCTGTCAGGGTTGCTGGAGATATGCCGGGTCAACGCAGCCAGCGCACCAGGCGCCATCTCATCATCGGCATCGAGGAAGATCAGGTATTGCCCCCGAGCCTCCTCGATCCCGCGATTACGCACCGAAGACAAACCGCCATTGGGTTTGCGCAGAGCTCTAAAGCATCCTGCATGTTCAGCCAGGAGCTGCTCCAGAACGTGCGGCGTCGCGTCAGTGGAACCGTCATCGATCACCAGCAACTCAGCCTGGGCATCACCCAACTGCGCCAGCACCGATTTCACCGCACGCGGCAGGGTTTTGGCGTAGTTATAAGCAGGAATAACGACACTGATCAGCACGTCAGTCAACCGCATACCCGTCCGCACCTTCTTTGACCACCAGAATGTCTTCCATGATCAGGTACTGCAGGTCGGAACCGAAGAACATGTTCAAGGCGTCGGTCGGCGAGCAGATCATCGGCTCACCACGACGGTTGAGCGAGGTATTCAGCGACACGCCGTTACCGGTCAGCACTTCCAGCGCCTTCATCATGTCGTAGTAGCGCGGGTTGTATTCGCGCTTCAACACCTGGGCCCGGGACGTACCATCTTCGTGGACGACTTCCGGCACGCGGGTCTTCCACTCTTCAGCCACTTCAAAGGTGAAGGTCATGAACGGCGCCGGGTGATCGATCTTGATCATCTGCGGTGCAACGGTGTCGAGCATCGATGGGCAGAAAGGCCTCCAGCGCTCGCGGAACTTGATCTGGTGGTTGATGCGGTCAGCCACGCCGGTCGCGCTCGGGCAACCGATGATCGAACGACCGCCCAGGGCGCGCGGACCGAATTCCATGCGACCCTGGAACCAGGCCACCGGGTTGCCGTCGACCATGATTTTGGCGATTTTTTCCGGCATGTTGTCGAGCTTGCGCCATGCAGGCGCGCTCGGGTGACGGGCGCAGGCCGCGATCACGTCTTCGTTGCTGTAGGACGGGCCGAGGTAGACGTGTTCCATCTTCTCGACCGGCACACCACGGGCGTGGGACACGTAAGCCGCAGCGCCGACCGCGGTACCGGCATCGCCGGACGCAGGCTGAACGAACAGCTCTTTGATGTCGTCGCGGGCAATGATTTTCTGATTGAGCTTGACGTTCAACGCACAGCCACCGGCGAAGGCCAGTTTGCCGGTTTCCTTGAGCACATCGCCCAGGTAATGATCGATCATCTGCAACGCCAGTTTCTCGAACAGCGCTTGCATGCTCGCGGCGTAGTGGATGTACGGCTCGTCGGCGATGTCACCTTCGCGCTTGGGCCCCAGCCACTCGATCAGCTTCGGCGAAAAGTAGAAACCTTTGCCCTTCTCTTTATAACGACGCAGGCCGATGACGTTGGCGTAGTCGGTGTTGATCACCAGCTCGCCGTTCTCGAACGAGGCCAGACGCGAGAAATCGTATTTGCTGGCATCGCCGTACGGCGCCATGCCCATGACCTTGAACTCACCGTCAAGCATCTCGAAACCGAGGAACTCGGTGATCGCGCCGTACAGGCCGCCGAGGGAATCCGGATCGAAGAATTCCTTGATCTTGTGAATCTTGCCGTTTTCGCCGTAACCGAAGAAGGTCGTGGCGTACTCGCCCTTGCCGTCAATCCCGAGGATCGCGGTTTTTTCTTTGAAACCGGAACAGTGGTAGGCACTGGAGGCGTGGGCCAAATGGTGCTCGACCGGCTCGATCTTGATTTTCTTCGGATCGAAGCCCAGTTGCTCGAGGCACCAGACAATCTTGTTGCGATAGCGCTTGTAGCGACGGTTGCCCATCAGGATCGCATCGAGCGCACGGTCCGGGGCGTACCAGTAACGCTTGGCGTAGTGCCAGCGAGCCTTGCCGAACAGGCTGATCGGCGCGAACGGAATCGCCACCACGTCAACGTCGGACGGCTTGATGCCCGCCTGCTCGAGGCAGAACTTCGCCGACTCGTAAGGCATGCGGTTCTTTGCATGTTTATCGCGCACGAAGCGCTCTTCCTCGGCCGCCGCGACCAGCTTGCCGTCGATATACAGGGCTGCGGAAGGATCATGGCTAAGGGCGCCGGACAGGCCAAGAATCGTCAATGCCACAGGGGTCTAGCCTCTTTAGTCTGCATGCAGGCGCAAGGCGCCTCAAAAATTAATGTGCCCTCGCAAGGGGCGAGAGACAGCTAAAGGGCGGGATTATAGCGTAAACATGCCGGGAATGAGCCTGCCCTTATCAGCGCTGCGAAGATGGGGTCGAGCCAAGCGTTCGCCTTTGCTCATCCGCGGCCCGGCCGCCAGTAAATCCTGATGTTGCCGTCGGTTGCCTGCCGGTAAATCGTGTACGGCAAGGCAACGGTGTCCAGTGCACCAGACAAGGTCAGATCCAGTAACACGAACGGCACCAGAATACCGGTGGGATCAGGCGGCGCATGCAGGAGGCAAAAGTCGTGGGCCAGACCGCTATAGATGCGAGGAATGGACTGGCAGTAGGTTTTTTGTTTTCTGAGGCTACGGGCGGCCTGTTCGTCATTCTGCAGCACCGTGACAGCGGTTCCGCAGCCGGATAGCGCCAGTGAGAAAGTGCTCAGCAACACAGCCATTTTTATCGTCAAAATCTGCCCTCCGAGAACGTCAGGCAAACTAGCATCGTGGCTATTCAGGGCACAGTTCATGGGGTCTGTAGATCATGTAGGACGGTTCATAAGAACTTGTCCTCTAGATCTCGGGGGACTGATCTGGCGCCATCGCGGGCAAGCCCGCTCCCACAGTGATGGCGCCGCACACAAAACTTATGCACACCACTGAACCTGTGGGAGCGGGCTTGCCCGCGAAAGGGTCGAAGACCCGATTCAGGCAGCGCCAGAAATATCCTTGGGCAAACGCTGATCAATCACCTGATGCAGCGCACTGCTCTCGGGCCAATTACGCATAAACCTAGCCCGATCCCGCGCGTACGCCGGGGCAAAGCTACTGAGCGAACCGTGCTGACACATCGAATCCAGATCAATCAGCGCCCAGCGATCCTGCTGCCAGAACAGGTTATGCCCCTTGAAATCGCCATGGCTGATCCGCTCGCGAATCAGCTCGGCGAACAGGTGATCCAAAGCCTGCAACTCGGCTTGCGGCGCTTCGCCGCTTTCCACGTACGGCGCAAACCGCTCGATGATGTCCGGCCCCGGCAAATACTCGGTCACCAGGTACGCCCGGCTGCGCAGCCAAAAAAAACGTTTCTCCAGTAACGCCAATGGCTTGGGCGTGGCGATGCCCAGGAACGCCAGGCGGTTGCCTTCACGCCATGAGTGCCAGGCACGGCTCGGGCGCCAGAAGCGTTTGAGCCAGTGGGCAAAGCCTTTGATGTTGTAACGCTTGACCAACAATGTGCGCCCGGCCACGTCGACCTTGCCGACGCTTGCCGCGCCGCCGGTCTTGTACAGATGGCCCTGATCGAGCAAGGCATCAGCCTGCTCCAGCACCGGCAACATCGCGGCCTCTTCCTCACGGCGAATCGCCCGCAAGCCGAACGCGCCGCGCTGGACACTGAACAACGTACATTCACGGCCGACCTTGATCAGGAAGTCCTTCAAACGCCAGCGACGGACCTTGTCGATCTGTTTTTGCAACGCCTCCATCGGCAACGCGTGTTCGCCGTTACTCAGCAGGTAATACACCAGCAACTCCTCGGCGAAGGGTTCCAGCGCTTTGGGCAACTGGGCAAAAAACACCCCGAGGTTTTCCAGAACTTTGTCCTGTGACAGTGGCTTGCCAGCCGTCTCGGCACAGATCCCGGCGCCATCGATCAAATATAACTGACCGCCATGGCGCAGCAGGTTGTCCAGGTGCAGGTCTTCCTGCCACAGCCCCTTGCCATGCAGATGACCTATCGCGCCCAAGGCCTCGGCCAGCACTGCTGATTGTTCATCCGCCAGTACCGGCAAATGTTCAACCTGTTTCCAGGCGTCTCCCAGGCTCTCGGCGCCTTCAAGGAAATCGAACAATAACCAGCCGCCCTCGCCGTCCTTCAGACCATCAGCCAATAGCAACGGCGTGGTCAGCCCCTGAGCGGCGAGCAAACGCACGCCGTCCAGTTCACGCTTGAAGTGCCGCGCCGCTTTACCGCCGACCAGCAACTTGGCCAACACCGGCCGACCGCGCCAGACCCCGGCCCCCACATAACGCTGCCCCGGCAATACCCGCAGCAGGCTCAGCAATTGCAACTCTGCCGGCCCCGCGGCATCCGCCAGTGGAATGTTCAACGGCAGGCTTGGGCTGCGGCCAGCGTTTTTCAGTTCGGACAAACGCATCAACGCGCCTCCTTGTGACTGCGCCGCGCACTCAGGCGCGATACCCAACTGTCCACCAGCGAACTGTTCAATGGCTGATCCAGATAAACTGCCAACAGCTCTCGCAGCTGACTTTCGCTCCATTCCGGCGCCCGACGCAGCAATGGATCAAGGTCCTTGACCCGATCACGCTGACCAAAAAACAGCGGGCGAGTTTTTTCCAGATCGATCAATCGAGCCTGATAACCATCACCGGTGGCCTGGAGAAAAATGTGCTTGGGATAGAAGCAACCGTGGAGTTGATGCACTTCGTGCAGGCGTCGCGCCAGTTGCCCACAGGCTTTCAGAATCGCCGAATGCTGCGCCGCGCCAAGGTCGGACCAGCGCTGCAACAGCGAATCCAGATCATCCCAACCGTCCAGCGCGCGGGTCAGCAGAATCGCCCGGACTTCGCCGTCGACTTTGCGCTCACCGAAAAACGCCGCCTGCAGCGCCGGTATACCCAGTTTCTGATAACGACTGATGTTGCGAAACTCACGGGCAAAACTCGGCTCGCCAAAGGGCGAATGCAATGTGCGTGTCAGGTAGTTGCTCTGGCGTTTGAGGTAATAGCTGTGACCTTCCAGTTCCAGCCGAAACACACTGCTCCAGCCACCCCGACCAGTGTTGGGTTCGTCCACGGCTTCGAGCTGTTTGGCCCAGAGCGCGTCGAAGGTGCCGAGGCCATGACGCTCAAGCAGCGCACGATCTTCAGCAGCCAGAAAATCAGTCATTCCCGTCCCTCAAAAAATCTCACCACGTGCCGAATCCGCTTCTTGTCGGCGGCATTGAGCCGGGTGCATTGGCGGTATTGCAGGTAGAAGCGCAGACGCTGGGTGGCCGACAGGTGATATTTGGCAACTTTGTCCAGGCAAGCCAGGTCTTTGGTGATCCGGTACTTGAGCCAGAAGCCGCGCCAGAAATCACCGTTGGGGCAGTCGATCAGAAACAGCCGAGGCTCGTCGTCAATCAGCAAGTTGCGCCACTTCAAATCGTTATGGGTAAAACGGTGGTCGTGCATGGTCCGGGTATAGCCCGCCAGCTGCCGACTGATGTTGTCGACCCAGGCGCGGTCCGCCAGTTTCGGATCATGCCGGTCAGCCAGGGCCGATAAATCTTCGGTATGAGGCAGTTCGCGCGTGATCATTGCCCCACGGTCATATGCCACGCCGCGCCGTTCCAGCCCCCAGGCCACAACTTCGGCGGTAGGAATGCCCCATTTGACGAAACGCTTGAGATTCTGCCACTCGGCCTTCACCCGCGGCTTGCCCAGGTAACGGCGAAGACCTTTGCCGGCGCCGACGTAGCGCTTGACGTAATAGTTGACGCCGTTGCGCTGGACGCGAATGACCTCGGACAGTGGATCGCGGGTCAGTCGTTCGCCCTTGAGCGCGAACACCGCGTCAAGACTGCCGAAGTCTTCTGCCAGATCGCTGTAAGCAGGTTCCAGTGTCCAACCCGACATCAGAGCGCGTCCCCGTATCGCTGCTTACGCTCGTAGAGCTTGTTGGCCTTGCCTTCGAGCCATGCCAGCAGTCCCGCTTCTTCAGCCAGTATCTGGCGCAAGGGCTGCTGGAAATAACCCTTGAGGAAGCGCAGTTTGTCGCGACGAGTCAGGCCGATGTCCAGCGCCGAAAAATACAGCGCCGCCAAGTCCTTGTTGCGCCAGCGTTGGCTAATCGTCGGGCGGCTCTGAGCACGGTGCAGATCGATCACCGAAAGCTTGAAGTCGTCGGCTGTCACCGGTTTGTCGGTGTGCAGCAGGAAGTGGCAGATGTAGCAGTCGCGGTGGTTGACCCCGGCGCGGTGCATCATGCCGGTCATGCGTGCGACTTCGGCGATCAAGGCGCGCTTGAGTTTTGGCTCGGGCGGCTGCTTGACCCAGTCGATGCTGAAATCTTCGAGGCTGACGGTGGGCGCCAACTCTTCAGTGACAATGAACGAATGCTGATCCGCCGGGTTGCTGCCTTTTTCGCCGTAAGCCACAGCGGTCATGGTCGGCACACCGACTTCTTGCAGGCGCTGGATGGCCTTCCACTCCTGGCCCGCGCCAAGCACTGGCAACTTGGCGGTCAGCAAGTTTTTGAAGATCTCACCCCAGCCGATGCCACGGTGGATTTTCACGAAGAACCCGTGACCGTCCACTTCAGTACGCAGTGTCCGGCGCGCTTCAAGCTCGCGGTACACCTCGCCCTTGAGGCCCTCGACTTCGGCGAACGGATCGCGTCCGGCCCAGAGGCTCTTGAACGGTTCAGCCAGCATCAACTTCATTAAGCGTGCTCCGCCAGAATCACATCGGCCGCGTGCTGCGGCATGCTGTAGAGGTCGGCCGTCGCGGCGAAGGCCAGACCGTTGCGGCTCCAGGCCGCCCGTGCATTTGCGTCGTTCAACATGCCGGTCAGGTACTGCGTCAGTTGCGCCTGATCGAAGGGCTCGTCCAGCACCAGGCCCGCGTCGGCCTCGGCGATGTAATGAGCGTACCCGCACACCGCGCTCACCAGCACCGGCAAACCAGCCACCACAGCTTCAAGCAGCACCGTTCCGGTGTTTTCGTTGTACGCCGGGTGGATCAACAGATCGGCACCGAGCAGGAAACGCGGGATATCGCTGCGGCCCTTGAGGAACTGCACGTTGTCGCCCAGCCCCAATGTGGCGCTCTGCAGCTGGAATACTTTGGGGTCATCCTGGCCAATTACAAACAGCCGGGTGCGCTTTTTCAGTTCGGCGGGCAAGGCAGCCAGCGCCTTGAGACTGCGGTCCACGCCTTTGGTCTTGAACCCGGAGCCGATTTGCACCAGCAGCAGTTCATCGTCCTTGAGATTGAATTCGCGACGAAACCCTGCACGGATCTCGGCGGCATTGGCCGGCGCGCGACGGTCCTGAGCGATGCCCGGTGGCAGTAAATGGAAGCGCGCAAGTGGCGTGTCGTAATGCTTGATGAACAGCGGCTGCTGGACTTCGGAAATCATCAGCACTTCGGTCTTGGCGTCCTTGGCGAACACCGCGCGCTCGTACTCGGCGAAGTGCCGGTAGCGGCCCCAGCGACGGTACAGCGAGTTGCGCAGATTCTGCGCCTTGTCTTCGAAGCAGCCATCGGCGGCGTAGTAAACGTCCAGGCCCGGCATTTTGTTGAAACCGATCAGGCGATCCACCGGACGCTTGGCCAGATCGGCCTCCATCCACTCGGTGAGTTTCTCGTTGCGTCGATGATTGAAGAACGCCTTGACCGGCGCCACCAGCACTTCGAAACCCGGTGGAATATCGCCTTCCCAGATCAGTGTGTAGACGCGAATCTGATGGCCGCGCTGCTGACACTCCAGGGCGATGCGCATGAAGTCGCGCTGCAAGCCACCAAACGGAAAATATTTGTACAGGACAAATGCCAATTGCATCAGCGCAGCTCCTCAGCCAGTAACAACGTGCTCAGTCGGCTCGCGACACGCTCGGGATTCAGACGCGTGAAGCACAGGGGCCACTCGCGTTTCAGGTCGAACCGACGGGCATCGTCGGCCGTCGGTTGATAGGTGCATTTCTTTTGCAGGCACGGGGCGCAGGGAAAGTCGCTGGCCATGTGAATCTGCGACTTGCCGTACGCGCCGGTCAGGCCCGGGTTGGTCGGGCCAAACAGCGACAGGGTCGGCACGTCCAGCGCCGCAGCGAGGTGACCGAGACCGGTGTCCACCGCTACGCAGGCTTGCGCTCCGGCCAGAACTTTACCGACACCCGCCAGGTTCAGCTTGGGCAACACTTCGACGTGTTTCATGTCTTTGGCGATGCGCTCGGCGCGGGCCTTTTCGATTGGATTGCCCCACGGCAGTTTTACCGCCACACCGAGGTAACCCACCCGCTCGGCCAGCTCGCGCCAATAGGCTTCGGGCCAGTGCTTGGTGTCCCAGGTGGTGCCATGGAGAAACACCACGTACGGATTCTTGCGTGGCAACTCCACTAGCCGCTCGACGTTCAGGCCGTAGTCGCCCAACCCTTTTGGCAGGTCGTAACCCAATGCGACCGCGAACAGCTGACGCACTCGCTCTACCGCGTGCTGCCCACGGGCCACGGCCAGACGTCGGGAGTAGAAACGCGCGGCGATCGGTTCGCGGGCCGAGTTCTTGTCCAGGCCGGCCACCGGGGCTTTGGCGTAGCGAGTCAGCAGCGCGCTTTTCAGCAGGCCCTGGGCATCGATCACCAAGTCATATTTGGTCGCACGAATGCTTTGTTTGAAGCGCTTCCACTCGCCACTCTTGATGGTCTGCCAGATGTTCTTGCGCCAGCGACGGATCGCCACCGGAATCACCTTGCCCACGGCCGGGTGCCAGGTCGGAATTTCGGCGAAGCCTTCTTCCACCACCCAGTCGAACGTGATGCCGGGGATCGCCCGCGCCGCGTCGGTCAACGCTGGCAACGCGTGAATCACGTCGCCCAGCGAAGAAGTCTTGATCAACAGTACCCGCAAACTATTTGACCTCGACCACAGTGCCCAGCAACCGCTGCAAGGCTTCGTTCACCGCTTTCGGCATGAGCTGGCGCAAGCAATTGTAATGACCGAAACGGCAGGTGCGATCGAAGCACGGACTGCATTCGATGCCCAGGCGCACGATTTCGACGTGCTCGGCCAGCGGTGGTGTGAAACCCGGCGAAGTCGAGCCGTACACCGCCACCAATGGGCGGTTCAGCGCGGCAGCCACGTGCATCAGGCCGGAGTCGTTGGAGACCACCGCGTCAGCGCAGGACAGCAGATCGATGGCCTCGGCCAGGGATGTGTCGCCACTGAGGTTCACCGACTCTTCACGCAGACCCGGAATCAGCCGCGCGCGAATGTCTTCGCCCACCGCGTGATCGTTTTTCGAGCCGAACAGCCACACCTGCCAGCCTTCACGGATCTTCGCTTCGGCAACCTTGGCGTAGTGCTCGGACGGCCAGCGCTTGGACTCGCCGAACTCGGCGCCGGGGCACAGCGCCAACACCGGACGGTCGAGGGCCAGACCGAACTTGGCCAGTGCGCCGTCGCGGGTCACCGGGTCGATCTGCAGGCTCGGCCGTGGATACGGTTTCGGCAACTCGGCATCGGGCTCAAAGGCCAGGGCCATGAAGCGCTCGATCATCAGCGGGTAACGTTCTTTGTCGAGCGTGCGCACATCATTGAGCAGGCCATAGCGGAATTCGCCACGCCAGCCGGTGCGTTTCGGGATACCGGCAAAAAACGGTACCAGTGCCGACTTCAGGGAATTGGGCAGCAGGATGGCCTGATCATATTGACCGGCCAGGGATTTACCGATGCGCCGACGCGTCGCCAGCTCCAGCACGCCGTGGCCGAGCGGGAAGCTCAAGGCCTGGCGCACTTCAGGCATGCGCTCGAGAATCGGCCGGCTCCACTCGGGGGCCAGCACGTCGATTTCGCACTGCGGGTGGCGCTGTTTGAGACACTGAAAAAGTGTCTGCGCCATCACCATGTCACCGACCCAACTGGGCCCAACGATCAGAATTTTCATGTGGTTTCCATAAACGAGCCGGGGAGGCATACGCCTCCCCGCCTCGAGAATCCAGCACCTTCGGGGTGAACCGTCAGGTCATTTGGACGAGCCGATTGGGGCTCGTCGGATCAATTTAATACACATCCATGTCAGTTAGCATAAATCTCTGTGGCGAGGGAGCTTGCTCCCGCTGGGCTGCGAAGCAGCCCCAAAACTGCCACTGCGTTTTCATCTGACAGACCGCACAATCTGATTTGGGAGCGCTTCGCACTCCAGCGGGAGCAAGCTCCCTCGCCACAAAAGCCCGCCACACTGATGTCAGCTTCAGCTTAACCCCAGCTCACGCCAGATTCGCATGACCTGCCGTCGTTCATCCGCGAACTGGTCGCCCGGTATCACGCCGGCGTCCTTCTGCAAGGCCTCCCGGTGAGCGGCGGAGCGGTAAGCCTTATAGGCTTCACGCAACAGGCTGGCATCTTCGGCGGGCATCAGCCCGACCTCCTCCAACCCTTCCAGAATGCGGATATTGTCGGTATAGCGCAGCAATGACGGATGCGCTTCAGACCACGCAAGAGCCGCGTATTGCACCATAAATTCAATATCGACGATACCTCCGGCGTCCTGCTTGAGATCGAACGGCGCCGTGGCCTCGAAGGCATTTGCCGCCGTGCCCGCCGCAGTGCTCTTGCTGCCCAGATTATCGCGCATCTTGGCGCGCATCTCGCTGACCTCCTGGCGCAAGGTCACCAGGTCCCGTGACTTGGCCAATACCGCCGCGCGAACTTTCTCGAACGCCTGGCCAACATCCTGACTGCCGACCAGCACCCGCGCCCGCACCAACGCCTGATGCTCCCAGGTCCAGGCTTCGTTTTCCTGATACCGGGCAAACGCCCTCAGGGAACTCACCAGCAAACCAGACGCACCGGACGGCCGCAGGCGCATGTCCACTTCATACAACTGGCCGGAGTTGGTCTGCGCCGTCAGCAAATGAATGATGCGCTGCCCGAGCCGGGTAAAAAACTGTGCGCCGTCGATAGGCTTCGGCCCGTCGGTTTCGGCCTGCGGATCGCCGTCGTGGATGAACACCAGATCCAGGTCCGAACTGTGCCCCAATTCCAGACCACCGACTTTCCCGTAACCGACAATGATGAAACCAGGGTCGCACAAGCTGCCGTCGGTGCGCAGCGGCGTACCGTACTTGGCCACGGTCTGGCGCCAGGCCAGGGTCAGCACTTGTTCGAGGATCGCTTCGGCGAGCCAGGTCAGGTAATCACTGACCTTCATCAAGGGCAGGCTGCCGGCGATTTCCGAGGCGGCGACGCGCAAGCGGTGCGCCAGTTTGAAATGCCGCAGGGCTTCCATTTGCTGTTCGAGGTCGTCTTCGGGAATCCGCGTCAAACGCTCGCGCAATTCGGCCGCCAGTTCCGGCGCCAGCGGTGGCTTGAACAGCCGACCTTCGTTGAGCAATTCATCGAGCAGCAACGGGAAGCGCGTGATCTGTTCGGCAATCCACGGGCTCGCGGCGCACAGCGTCAGCAAGCGGCGCAGAGCCCCGGGGTTCTCGGTCAATAAAACGAGATAAGCGGAACGACGCGCCACGGCTTCCACCAGCGGCAGCACCCGCTCCAACACCAGATCGGGATTGGCGTGCTCCACAGCCTGAGCCAGCAAGCGCGGAATAAAGGCATCGAGGCGTTCACGCCCCAGGCGCTGCATGGCGCGCAATTGCGGACTACTACGCAGGCTGGCCAGGGCTTTCAGCGCCTTGGAAGCATCGGCGAAACCACCCTCTTCCAGTTGACGGCACGCGGCCTCCTCGTCTTGCGCCTCTTCCCACAGCGGCAGCCATTCCCCGCCGACCACCACTTCGCTCTCGGCGCCGGCCTCTTCATCAGGATCGGCGATCACCTGAGCAAAGTGCCAGGCCACCCGGCCACGCCAGTACATCAGTTGTTCGTGGAACGCCGTCCAGTTGGCAAAGCCGAGCATAAAGGCAATGCGCGCCTGATCCTGTTCGCCATCCGGCAGCATCTGGGTCTGGCGGTCGGCAATCGCCTGGATCGCGTGTTCGGTGTAACGCAGAAATTCGTAGGCTTCGCGCAACTCACTGACCACCGCCGCCGGCAGGTAACCTTGGCCTTCGAGGGTGCTCAGTACTTTTAATAGAGGACGCTGCTGCAGGCTCAGGTCGCGGCCACCGTGAATCAACTGAAAGGCCTGAGCGATAAATTCGACTTCACGAATGCCGCCGGAACCCAGCTTGATGTTGTCGGCCATGCCCTTACGCCGGACTTCCTGCTGGATCAGCTGCTTCATGGTGCGCAGCGCTTCGATGGCCGAGAAGTCCAGGTAGCGCCGGTAAACGAACGGGCGCAGCATCTCTTGCAGTTGCGCGCCCGCCACTTGATCGCCGGCCACCACGCGCGACTTGATCATCGCGTAGCGTTCCCAGTCGCGCCCCTGATCCTGGTAATACTGTTCCAGTGCATTGAAGCTCAGCACCAAAGCGCCGGACGAACCATACGGGCGCAAGCGCATGTCGACGCGGAACACGAAACCGTCGACGGTCATCGGGTCCAGCGCCTTGATCAGGCGCTGACCGAGGCGAATGAAAAATTCCTGGTTATCCAGCGACCGCTTCACACCGACAGTTTCGCCCCCCTCGGGGTAGGCGAAAATCAGGTCGATGTCCGATGACAGATTCAGCTCCACGGCGCCAAGCTTGCCCATACCGAGGATGACCATCTGTTGCGGCTCGCCGCTACGCCGCCCGGTGGGCGTGCCGAACTGTTGGCAATGGCGCTGATACAACCACTGATAGGCCTGATCGATGCTGGCATCGGCCATGTCCGAGAGGTCGCGACAACTCTGGATCAGATCGGCCTGGCGGGTCAGGTCGCGCCAGATGATCCGCACTTGCTGACGGGCGCGCTGGCGGCGCAGGGCACGGCCAAGCTGGTCCTCGGTTTCGGCTGCGCTCACTGCCGTCGCAATCTGCGCGCACAACTCGCCCGGCGCCAACGCGCGGTCCAGTTCGCCGGACTGCACCAGCGCAAGCAACATCAAAGGGTCACGCAGACTCTGTTCAATCACAAAGTCGCTGGCAGCAGTGACACGGGCAAATTGCGCCCAGCGCTCAGGCGTCCAGGCGTCCAGGCCATGATCATCGGGAAAAACCGAGACGGCAGTACGAAACGACTGCTCGGCACGGGTGACAAATGGCAACAGTACGTTGGGCAGTTCGGCAAGCGAAGGGAGGCTCATGGTCTATCCTTGATCGGCGTGCGAAGGGCTGCATGTAGTGATTTGTGATAATGCGCTACCTGACCGACTGTCGAACAAAGGTTAGAAATAGCTGAAATTTGTTTATTTTTGGCAGCGATCATCAAGCCTTCACCTTTTTTGGTTGGCAAAAGACCAACCTTAACGATTATTCTCACAACGCAGCCGGAGGCCACAAGCCAATCTTCT
Organism: Pseudomonas sp. PME37.24/025; assembly: GCF_055556615.1. Lineage (NCBI taxonomy): Bacteria > Pseudomonadati > Pseudomonadota > Gammaproteobacteria > Pseudomonadales > Pseudomonadaceae > Pseudomonas > Pseudomonas sp. PME37.24/025. The sequence continues at coordinate 378,711 of NZ_JBVHNK010000002.1, read as the reverse complement.
GTAGTTTTACTACTCGTCTATACATTCGAAAGGCTGAAATGCCCGATGATTTGTAGTAAAACTACACGCCGCCGGAACATACCTCTCGGCAATCCAAGAATTTATATCGTCTGCCCACAAGGCCAGTCGCAAACTCAGGCAACCGATTCTGGAAGCCTTTCCGCCCTGGAGCAAGCCATGCAAGACCTCGATCCCGTCGAAACCCAGGAATGGCTGGACGCCCTGGAATCGGTTCTCGACAAAGAAGGCGAAGACCGTGCTCACTATCTGATGACCCGTATGGGCGAACTCGCGACCCGTAGCGGCTCGCAGCTCCCTTACGCCATCACCACGCCGTACCGCAACACGATCCCCGTTACCCACGAAGCACGCATGCCTGGCGACCTGTTCATGGAACGCCGCATTCGCTCGTTGGTACGCTGGAACGCGATGGCCATGGTAATGCGTACGAACCTGAAAGATTCTGACCTGGGTGGTCACATCTCCAGCTTCGCCTCCAGTGCGACCCTGTATGACATCGGCTTCAACTACTTCTTCCAGGCCCCGACCGACGAGCACGGCGGCGACCTGATCTACTTCCAGGGCCACACCTCGCCAGGCGTTTACGCCCGCGCGTTCATGGAAGGCCGCATCACCGAAGACCAGATGAACAACTTCCGCCAGGAAGTGGACGGTCAGGGCCTGTCGTCCTACCCGCACCCATGGCTGATGCCTGACTTCTGGCAGTTCCCGACTGTATCCATGGGTCTGGGCCCGATCCAGGCGATCTACCAGGCACGTTTCATGAAGTACCTGGAAGCCCGTGGCTTCATCCCGGAAGGCAAGCAAAAAGTCTGGTGTTTCCTGGGCGACGGCGAGTGCGACGAACCAGAATCCCTGGGCGCGATCTCGCTGGCTGGCCGCGAGAAGCTCGACAACCTGATCTTCGTTATCAACTGCAACCTGCAGCGCCTTGATGGCCCGGTTCGCGGCAACGGCAAGATCATCCAGGAACTCGAAGGCGTGTTCCGCGGTGCTCAGTGGAACGTGACCAAAGTCATCTGGGGCCGTTTCTGGGACCCACTGCTGGCCAAAGACGTCGACGGTATCCTGCAACGTCGCATGGACGAAGTCATCGACGGCGAGTACCAGAACTACAAAGCCAAAGACGGCGCGTTCGTGCGTGAACACTTCTTCAACTCGCCAGAACTCAAGGCGATGGTTGCTGATCTGTCCGACGACGAGATCTGGAAACTCAACCGTGGCGGCCACGACCCGTACAAGGTCTACGCGGCGTACCACGAAGCGGTCAACCACAAAGAACAACCGACCGTCATCCTGGCCAAGACCATCAAAGGTTATGGCACCGGTGCCGGCGAAGCGAAGAACACTGCGCACAACACCAAGAAAGTCGATGTCGACAGCCTGAAGTTGTTCCGTGATCGCTTCGACATTCCGGTCAAAGACGAAGAGCTGGAAAACCTGCCGTTCTTCAAACCAGAGCCAAACAGCGCCGAAGCCCGCTACCTGAGCGAGCGCCGCACTGCACTGGGCGGTTTCGTGCCACAGCGTCGCGCGCAGAGCTTCAGCGTGCCGACTCCGTCACTCGATACCCTCAAGGCTATCCTGGACGGCTCGGGCGACCGTGAAATTTCCACCACCATGGCGTTCGTGCGGATCCTCGCGCAACTGGTCAAGGACAAGGAAATCGGTCCACGCATCGTTCCGATCATCCCGGACGAAGCCCGTACCTTCGGTATGGAAGGCATGTTCCGTCAGTTGGGCATCTACTCCTCCGTCGGCCAGCTCTACGAGCCAGTCGATAAAGACCAGGTGATGTTCTACAAAGAAGACAAGAAGGGCCAGATCCTCGAAGAAGGCATCAACGAAGCAGGCGCCATGAGCTCCTTCATCGCTGCCGGTACTTCGTACTCCAGCCACAACCAGCCAATGCTGCCGTTCTACATCTTCTACTCGATGTTCGGCTTCCAGCGTATCGGCGACCTGGCCTGGGCCGCTGGCGACAGCCGCACCCGTGGCTTCCTGATCGGCGGTACCGCAGGCAGAACCACGCTGAACGGCGAAGGCCTGCAACACGAAGACGGTCACAGCCACATCCTGGCTGCCACCATCCCGAACTGCCGCACCTTTGATCCAACCTACGGCTACGAGCTGGCGGTGATCATTCAGGACGGCATGAAGAAGATGACCGAAGAGCAACAGGACGTTTTCTACTACATCACCGTGATGAACGAGTCCTACCAGCAGCCAGCCATGCCGGCCGGTGTCGAGGAAGGCATCATCAAGGGCATGTACCTGCTCGAGGAAGACACCCGCGAAGCGGCGCACCACGTTCAGCTGATGGGCTCCGGCACCATCCTGCGTGAAGTCCGTGAAGCGGCGAAGATTCTGCGTGAAGAGTTCAACGTCGGCGCTGACGTGTGGAGCGTTACCAGCTTCAACGAACTGCGTCGCGATGGCCTGGCCGTCGAGCGCAGCAACCGTCTGCACCCGGGCCAGAAGCCTAAACTGAGCTACGTCGAAGAGTGCCTGAACGGCCGTAAAGGTCCGGTCATCGCGTCTACCGACTACATGAAGCTGTTCGCTGAGCAAATTCGTCAGTGGGTCCCGTCCAAGGAATTCAAAGTCCTGGGCACCGATGGTTTCGGCCGCAGTGACAGCCGCAAGAAGCTGCGTCACTTCTTCGAAGTCGATCGTCATTTCGTGGTGTTGGCAGCCCTGGAAGCTTTGGCTGACCGTGGTGACATCGAACCTAAGGTTGTGGCTGAAGCCATCGCCAAGTTCGGTATCAACCCGGAAAAACGCAACCCACTGGACTGCTGAGGAGACACTCTGTGAGCGAACTCATTCGCGTACCTGACATCGGCAGCGGTGAAGGTGAAGTAATTGAACTGTTTGTGAAGGTCGGCGACCGTATCGAAGCCGACCAGAGCATCCTGACCCTTGAGTCGGACAAGGCGAGCATGGAAGTGCCTGCGCCGAAGGCCGGTATCATCAAGAGCCTGAAAGTGAAGCTGGGCGATCGCCTGAAAGAAGGCGACGAACTGCTGGAGCTGGAAGTCGAAGGTGCCGCTGCTGCGGCCCCTGCGGCAGCCGCAGCGCCGGCTGCCAAGGCTGCACCTGCTGCCGCGAAAGCGCCGGCAGCAGCAGCCGCAGCGCCTGCTGCTGCCAGCGTTCAGCAAGTGCACGTGCCGGACATCGGTTCGTCGGGCAAGGCCCAGATCATCGAGATCCAGGTCAAGGTCGGCGACACCGTCGCGGCTGATCAGTCGCTGATCACCCTGGAGTCCGACAAGGCGAGCATGGAGATTCCATCGCCTGCCGCTGGCGTGGTCAAGGCCATCAGCGTCAAGCTCAATGACGAAGTCGGCACCGGCGACCTGATTCTGGATCTGGAAGTGATGGGTGCTGCAGCGCCTGTTGCTGCCGCTCCGGCTCAGGCTGCTGCTCCGGCTGCGACCGCTGCGCCTGCTCCGGCAGCCGCTCCAGTTGCACCGGTGGCCGACAGCGTTCAGGACATCCACGTTCCGGACATCGGTTCGGCCGGCAAGGCCAAGATCATCGAAGTCCTGGTCAAGGCCGGCGACACCGTTGCAGCCGACCAGTCGCTGATCACCCTGGAATCCGACAAGGCGAGCATGGAAATTCCATCGCCTGCCGCTGGCGTGGTGGAAAGCATTTCCGTCAAGCTGGATGACGAAGTCGGTACCGGCGACCTGATCTTGAAGCTGAAAGTCAAAGGCGCGGCACCTGCTGCGGCTCCAGCTCCAGCCGCTGCTGCACCGAGTGCTCCAGCGCCAGCCGCTGCACCTGCCGCAGCCGCACCTGCTGCTGCCCCGGTTGCTGCTCCAGCCAAGCCTGGCGCCAAAGTTCACGCCGGCCCGGCCGTGCGTCAACTGGCACGCGAGTTCGGCGTCGAGCTGAACGCCGTCGGCGCCAGTGGCCCGCACGGTCGCATCCTCAAAGAAGACGTGCAGGTTTACGTCAAAGCGATGATGCAGAAAGCCAAGGAAGCACCGGCCGCTGCTGCCGGCGCAACCGGCGGCGCGGGCATCCCGCCGATTCCGGTCGTGGACTTCAGCCGCTTCGGTGAAACCGAAGAAGTGCCGATGACTCGCCTGATGCAAATCGGCGCGTCGAGCCTGCATCGCAGCTGGCTGAACATTCCTCACGTGACTCAGTTCGATTCGGCTGATATCACCGACCTGGAAGCGTTCCGTAATGCTCAGAAAGCCGTTGCAGAGAAGGCTGGCGTCAAGCTGACCATCCTGCCGCTGCTGCTCAAATCCTGCGCGCACCTGCTCAAGGAACTGCCGGACTTCAACAGTTCGCTGGCCCCAAGCGGCAAGGCGATCATTCGCAAGAAGTACGTGAACATCGGCTTCGCGGTCGACACCCCTGAAGGCCTGCTGGTACCGGTCATCAAGAACGTCGACCAGAAGAGCCTGTTGCAACTGGCAGCCGAAGCCGCTGCGCTGGCCGCCAAAGCCCGCGACAAAAAGCTCACCGCTGACGACATGCAAGGCGCCTGCTTCACCATTTCCAGCCTCGGCCACATTGGCGGCACCGGCTTCACGCCGATCGTCAACGCGCCGGAAGTGGCGATCCTCGGTGTATCCAAGGCAACCATCCAGCCAGTCTGGGACGGCAAAGCCTTCCAGCCGAAACTGATGCTGCCGCTGTCGCTGTCCTACGATCACCGTGTGATCAACGGCGCCGCTGCTGCACGCTTCACCAAGCGTCTGAGCGACCTGCTGGCGGACATCCGCACCATCCTGCTGTAACACCGGCCGGCCCTCCTTCACCGGAGGGCCAGTCGCGTTCCATGCTTTCCGAGCGCCACGCTCGTACCTCAACCCCGCCAATTTGGCGGGGCTTTTTTTGCCCTGAAGAAAGCCCTCCTCTGCACCTTATTCCTACATTCATGGCTTACGTCGCCTACAACTCGAGTCCACTTCCGCCCGATATTTTTTGTGAGCCAATAACTACGCTTAGTTAGAGGATTTTCTAATGGAAACCTCGACAACTTAATATGCTTAGTTAGCATTACTTCGAATGGATTCGAACATGTTAAAACCGACTGTCGGCCCGATTATTGGCCACACCACAACTAACCATGCCCGGATTTTCTTGCGCGGCGAATTACAAAATGACGCCTTGGTATTTGCAGGCATCCGTTATCGACGCACCGGTGAGGAATACTGGTCCAAAGGCGTATTTGCAAAACTGACAAACGTGCGCGACATGTCTGATGTGATTGCACTCAACGATCTTGCCACCGATACCGACTATGAATATCAGGCTGGCTGGTTCAGCCCCATGAACCCGGTGCATACCGTCGAGTCGGTTCAGGAACTGCCGCTGCAATGGCCGCGGGAGATCTACCGCTTTCGCACGCAATCCAGCAAAAACACCACGCCACGGGCCTATATCGTAGGCTCATGCCGTTACCTGCGAATGACCGCCGGCATTGCCTGGGCCCCGCATTTTGGCGACCGGATCTTTGCCTCGATCACAAGCCTGGCGGAACGCGCCGAGCCGCCTATCAGCGCCCTGCTGATGACTGGCGACCAAATCTACGTCGATGACCTGAATCTCGTGGCCCCCGACCGGGAATACAAGGACATCCTCAAAAAGTACCGCACGGCTTTTTCTCAGCCGAATATCTCGAAGTTAATGTCCGGCGTGCCGACTTACATGATCCTCGACGACCATGAAATTGAAGACAACTGGCCTGCTAATGAGAGCAAGGCGGATGCCTACTTATACAAAAACGCCATGGCGGCGTATGAGTTATATCAAGCCAGCCACAGCCCTGTTTATGAGTTGCTTGCCAACGGACAAGTAAGCAAAGAACTGCAACAGTATTGGTATCAATTCTCCGATGGCGATATCGAATGGTTCATCACCGACAGCCGCACCCGACGCAATCTGTCGGCCAACGACCGGCGTATCCTTGATGAAGAGCAGGAACAAGCGCTACTCAAATGGTTGATCAACAGCCCGGCCCGGGTCAAATTCGTGGTCACCAGCGTCATGTTCTACCCCGACCGCAAACTTAACGGCGATGACGCCTGGAAAGCCTTCCCGGAACAACGACTACGGCTGCTGGAGACGATTCGTACGCACGGCATCAAGAACGTCTTCTTCATTTCCGGCGACGTCCACGGCTCGCTGACCAGTCGCCTGACCCACAGCGAGGACCCGGATTTCGAAGTTCATACCCTCGTGTCTTCACCGCTGTGCAACAGCAAACTGCTGCCGTATGCCAAAGCATCCACCTTCATCCTCGACCAGGCGTTGGCCCGAACAGCCGCGGGAGATTATCGGCATGAGCTGACCAGTGAGATGATCAGCCAGGATAATTTCGCGCATCTGGTCGTCGATGCCGAACAGGTTCGCGTCAGTTATCACGATCGGGATGGCAAGCAACTGCAGTCGACAGCCATAAAATTGCGTTGATCCCGGAACAGATCGCAGCCTTGCAGGAGCTGCCGAAGGCTGCGATCTTTTCGGCCAAATACATTACTTCTGGCCCCTCGCTGGAGAAATCTTCGCCCCTGCCGACATATTCTTATAGCACTTGGCCTTCATGTCTCTTGTCAGTCGGTGTTGCAATGATGCAACCTTGCCGCAGACAACAGAAAAGAGGGCGAGAGCCCGGCGCGATCAGCATTTTCGAAGCGAGTTTCCCTCCATATGAAGAGCCAACCCGATGCCGCCAGCCGTATGGTGGCCGAGGTAGTGACGCAATTGCCTGTGCCCTCGCGGCTCGGCATGCTGCGTTTCGAACGGCTGAATGAACCGAGCTGGGCGCTGCTGTTTCTCGACCCCAATTGCGAACGACAGTTTGGCCTGCCGGCGGTGGAGCTCTGTGCCCTGGTCGGCTCGCCTTACGCCAGCCTGATGGAGCCCGAGGCGCGCTATCAACTGCACGACACGATCCAGCAGCAACTCGCCGATAGCCCGCATTACCTGATCCGCTACACCTTGCACACCGCCGCAGGTGTACTGAGCCTGCTGGAACTGGGCGAAGCTTACAAACAACACAATCGACACCTGCTGCGCGGCTACCTGATGGTGGTGGACGGTCTGTTCGACGGCGAACCGCTGCTGCCGGCGCTGGACCTGGAAACCCAGAACTCACGCCTGCAAATCGCCCTGGAACTCAATCAGCGCGCCCAACAGGAACAACTGCAGCACCTGGACCGGGTGCGCGCCCAGCAAGACCTGATTCTGCTGCTGACCCGCCAGCGCTACAGCACCAACAATTCCCTGCAAGAAGCCGCCGAGCTGATCACTCGCAGCGCCTGCGACATCTATGAAGTCGACTGCGCCAGCCTGTGGAACCTCGACGGCTCGCTACTGACGCCGATCTCCGCCTATCACCGCGTCACCCGGGGTCACCGACTGCCGGAGCCGATCGACGTCAGTGTTTTTCCCGATTACCTGGACGCCTTGCACGCCGGGCGCGCTATCGATGCCCACAACGCCATGCGCGACCCGCGCACCCGGGAAATAGCCGAGAGCCTGCGCCCGCGCGACGTCAACGCCATGCTCGACGCCAGCATCCGCATCGATGGTCAAGTGGTCGGTGTGCTCTGCCTGGAGCAGACCGGTGTGACCCGCGCCTGGCAGTCGGACGAAATCGCCTTTGCCGGCGAGCTGGCGGATCAATTCGCCCAAGTCATCAACAACCACAACCGCCGCACCGCCACCAGCGCACTGCACTTGTTCCAGCGTGCGGTGGAGCAAAGCGCCAACGCCTTTCTGCTGGTCAATTGCGATGGCGTGGTGGAATACGTCAATCCAAGTTTCACTGCGATCACCCAGTACACCACCGAGGAAGTCCACGGCCAGCGGCTGTCGGAACTGCCGGCGCTGGAAAACCTCAGCGAACTGTTGTTCGACGCGCCGTCGGCGCTGGCCAAGAGCAACAGCTGGCAAGGCGAGTTCAAGAGCCGGCGTAAAAACCTCGAACCCTACTGGGGCCAGTTGTCGATTTCCAAGGTCTATGGCGACAACCGTGAGCTGACGCACTACATCGGCATCTACGAAGACATCACCCAGACCAAGCTCGCCCAGCAACGCATCGAGCGCCTGGCTTATACCGACAATCTGACCAACCTTGGCAACCGCCCGGCGTTCATCCGCAACCTTGATGAACGCTTCGCCCGAGACAGCGACACGCCGATCAGCCTGCTGCTGGTGGACATCGACAACTTCAAACGGATCAACGACAGCCTCGGCCACCAGACCGGCGACAAACTGCTGATCAGCCTGGCGCGACGCTTGCGCAACAGCCTGAGCCCGAGCGGCAGTCTGGCGCGCTTCGCCAGTAACGAATTCGCGGTGCTGCTGGACAACACTGACCTCTCGACTGGCCAGCAAGTCGCCAACCAATTGCTGGCGACCCTCGACAAACCGATGTTCGTCGATAACCAGTTGATCAGCGTCACCGGCTCCGTGGGCCTGGCCTGCGCGCCGCTCCACGGTCGTGATCCACAGACGCTGATGCGCAACGCCGGCCTGGCGCTGCACAAGGCCAAGGCCAATGGCAAACACCAAGTGCAGGTGTTCACCGAAGCGCTGAATGCCGAGGCCAGCTACAAATTGTTCGTCGAGAACAACCTGCGCCGCGCCCTGACCCAGAACGAGCTGGACGTGTTCTACCAGCCCAAGCTGTGCCTGCGCAGCGGTCGCTTGCTGGGCATGGAAGCGCTGCTGCGCTGGAATCATCCGGAAAAGGGCATGATCCGCCCGGACCAGTTCATCAGCGTCGCCGAAGAGACCGGGCTGATCATCCCGATTGGCAAATGGATCGCCCGCCAGGCCTGCCGCATGAGCAAAGAACTGACCGCCGCCGGCCTGGGTAATCTGCAAGTGGCGATCAACCTGTCACCCAAGCAGTTCTCCGACCCGGACCTGGTGGCATCCATCGCCAACATCCTCAAGGAAGAAGAGCTGCCGGCGAACCTGCTGGAGCTGGAACTGACCGAAGGCCTGCTGCTAGAAGCCACCGAAGACACGCACTTGCAGCTCGATCAGCTCAAGCGTCTGGGCCTGACCCTGGCGATGGATGACTTCGGCACCGGTTACTCGTCACTCAGTTACTTGAAAAAATTCCCGATCGACATCATCAAGATCGATCGAAGCTTCATCCACGAAATCCCGGACAACCAGGACGACATGGAAATCACTTCCGCGGTGATCGCCATGGCCCACAACCTGAAACTCAAGGTTGTGGCTGAAGGCATCGAGACCGCCGAGCAGTTGGCCTTCCTGCGCCGCCACCGCTGCGATGTCGGCCAGGGCTACCTGTTCGACCGACCGATCCCGGGTGCCGAGCTGATCGAAAAGCTCAAACGCTACCCGCGCGGCCCAATCGCCTGACTGAGCCCCCCCTGTGGGAGCGAGCTTGTGGCGAGGGGGCTTGCCCCCGTTGGGCTGCAAAGCAGCCCCAAAATCTCTGATGTACAAAAATCTTGTGAGTGCTACGCACTCAAACGGGGCGATGCGGCGTTCCGACAAGCCCCCTCGCCACAGGCCCACTCCCACAGGGGTAGTGCGTAACTGACCGGCATTAGGCACACTGGCAGTCTGTGTATTTACATCTCAACCTGACTGAGAGGACTGATCATGGTTCTGCGCTCGGAAATCCTGGTGAACAAAAACGTGCTCCCGACTAAAGAACAAGCTCTGCCTGGCCGCGAAACCCCAATGACCGTGCCGGAAAAACACTTCGTCCACGACGCCCCGCTGCTGGGCCCGTTCGCGATGGACGTGGATTTCGCGATCTTCGGCCTGGGCTGCTTCTGGGGCGCGGAGCGCAAGTTCTGGCAGCGCGAAGGCGTGGTGAGTACGGCGGTGGGTTACGCCGGCGGCTTTACGCCGAACCCGACGTATGAAGAAGTCTGCTCGGGCCTGACCGGCCACAGCGAAGTGGTACTGGTGGTCTACGAGCCGGCAAAAGTCAGCTATGAAGCGCTGCTGAAGATGTTCTGGGAATTGCACAACCCGACCCAAGGCATGCGCCAGGGTAACGATATCGGTACCCAGTACCGCTCGGTGATCTACGCCACCAACCCGACTCAACTGGCCGCGGCCAAGCACAGCGAGCAAGTGTTCCAGGCCGAGTTGACCAAGGCTGGCAAAGGCACCATCACCACTGAAATCGAAGAAGCCCCAACGTTTTACTTCGCCGAGGCGTATCACCAGCAGTACCTGGCGAAAAACCCTGAAGGGTATTGCGGGATTGGCGGTACGGGCGTGACCTGCCCGATCTGATTTTCGGGCCCTAAAAGCATCGCGGGCAAGCCCGCTCCCACAAGGTGATGTGTCTGACCACTATGTTGTGATCGACATAAATCCCTGTGGGAGCGGGCTTGCCCGCGATGGCGTCGGATCAGACGCCACTAATGCAATGTATCAACTCTCGGCAATCAACCAATCCATCTGCCACCCACCCTGAGTCTGCCCAAGCTTCTTGGACAACCACGGCAGCAACTCACGCAATTCCTCTTCCAGCCCCCATGGCGGATTGGCAATCGCCAACCCCGAACCATTCAAGCTATTGGGCGTATCCAACGGATGCACCAACAACTCCACCCGCAACAACTTCGGCGCGCCCGTGCCAGCCAGATCCTGATAAAAACGACGCAACATGCGCTGGTCCTTCACCGGGTACCAGATCGCCGCCACCGTCTGACGCATCCGGCCAATCGCTTCTTTCAACGACGCCGCACAACGCTGCATCTCATCAAGCTGCTCGAACGGCGGATCAATCAACATCACCGCCCGTTTCTCCTGCACCGGCAACATCGCACGCGGCACATGCCAGCCTTCGCCCAAATGCACCTTCACCCGACGATCACCGGCCATGTTGTCCTTGAGCAGCAAGCCATCTTCGGGGTGCTTCTCGTTGAGCATCACCCGATCCTGCGGCCGCGTCAGCCGCCGCGCCAACTCCGGCGACCCCGGGTAATAGCGCAACTGGCCATCCGGGTTCATGTCGTGCAGCACCTTCATGTAATCGGCAGTCAGCGCCGGCAAATCCGGCTGATCCCACAACCGCGCGATGCCTTCCAGGTACTCACCGGTACGGCTCGCCTGATCGCCCTGCAGGTCATACAGACCAATACCGGCGTGCGTATCGAGATAGGCAAACGGCTGCTCCTTGCGCGACATCAAGGCGATGATGCGGGTCAAAGTCAGGTGTTTGAACACATCGGCGTGATTGCCGGCATGGAAGGCGTGACGATAATTCATGATTGCTCCTGCGAAGGCCGGGAAGTTTACCCTGTACGACGCAGAACGTCAGGGGTTCGCGGCTGAGCGGGCAATCCTGTGTCGCCAACTTCACACGGTGATCATTCCTACGCAGAGCATGGGAACAATCGCATCCCCCTGTAGGAGCTGCCGAAGGCTGCGATCTTTTGATCTTGCCCTTGTGGCGAGGGAGCTTGCTCCCGCTGGGTTGCGCAGCAGTCCCCATCCAACCCAAACCCTGTGGCGAGGGGGCTCGTCGGAACGTCGCATCGCCCCGTTCGACTGCGAAGCAGTCGCAAGGCCAAGCCCTCGTAGCGTGCCTGACAAAACCGGATTGCTGATTTTGGGGCCGCTGCGCTGCCCAACGGGGGCAAGCCCCCTCGCCACAAAAGCCCTCGGCGCTAGTCCGAAGGCCGAGCCCGCAACCGCCGCCCAATCACATCCAGCACATCACACCCATCCCGCAATGGAATGGCACAGAGCAAAGCAAAGTCACTGAGAATGAAGGATTCACACTCGACCGAACCGCGCATGGACATGTTTTCCAGTACCTGAGTGACGGCGCGAATTCGGTAGTTGCCAGCGTCATACAAAACATCGAGCGGCGCGTGGGTATCGACGAACAGTGTGGGCATGTCGGTGCAGTTGCTGGTGAGCGCCATGAAGCGGCTTTCGGGGTGTGGGATTGGCTTTTCGTAGGGAGGATCAGGTGTCAACGTCGTCATAATTTGATAGGCCTTTAGCTATTAACTCAAAAAGCTACCAACGGCCTTCCTACGGGCTTTGGGTGGCAGCCGTGCGCGGGAGTAGGAAACTGAGGGCCATCAAACTCAGCCACGTCGAAACGTGTCCCGCACACAGCCGCCGCGAACGATGTTACGGGCACGTTTTAAGTGCCGCAATCAAACGACAGTACTGATGCGCGAATGACCTTCAAGGGTTCCTACACCCTGCCACCACTTGCGCGGTGACAGCTAAAGACTATCCCTGCAACCCATTGCCCACCAGTTCACGAAAACCGACACAACTTGAAGGAAACGTCCGACGACCTTGCCCGGAAATTTCGTCTGGCCCTACACCAAATTAAGCCACCTCTGCCATCAAGTGCCCCAACAACTCCGCTTTCGGCTCAGCAGACAGGCCCGGCATCGCAAGAAACGTCTCAACCTTCCTGCGCAAAACGCTTTCTTAAAACGCCTCGAACAGACTCGGGTGTTCTTCACTCAACCAATTCATCAGATTGTTGATAAGTGTCGAAGCATCTTCACCACCGAGGTGTTGCAGCAGGGACTCGTAAACCTCCCACCACGGAAAAACCTTCGACGTTGCAACGCACTGCCACGTACGAGCGGCGCTACTAGAGTACCTAGGCATGCTACGAGCGGGGTGAAACATCAACGTATTCGTACCCTCTGGTTAAAAAGGGGTTTGAGTCAAATAGACCGACGGGGCTCCAAGAGTCAAAAACGACGCAGTGAACTCTATTACCGAGTCTTCCGAACTAGCCGATACAATATAGCGATGGCTATTTTTCTCAATCGTCAACTTCATTGGATTGTTTCCCGGTAGGTTTTTGACCATCAAATTTTCAATTTCGCTCCCACTAATGCCAATGCGACAGGCATTGTATTGAATCATCTGCCACTTTTTCGGAGGCTTATCCGGCAGCTCTTTGATATCGAATGACAGCGCAACTGTTGATTGATTGTTATCTACCCTTAGAGAAAACAATCTAATTTCATCGATTGCGATCCCGCCGCTAAACACTAACGAAAAAAATGTACTTCCATCAAGCTCATTCCAGTACTTCATACTCACCTCCTGAACAGATAGTGATCTCTTGTGTTTTCGACCTTCCCGTTTCTTGGGCTATCCGCGGGTCGGATATTAAAATGAGACCCCTGATCACCGCTATTTTTTTCAGCGCCGAATTTATGTCCGGCAGCATGATCTTGAATTACTAACTTGAATCCGTCCTCCCGCGTGAACATGTACTGCCTTGTCTTAATTGGCGCCCCATTATCATCAAGTATGTTCTTCCCGTTTATATCGGTCATGTTTACATAACTGAACTGATGTGGCCTACCACTTAACTCATCAATCTGAACGTCCGGTTGCTGACTTTTTGGAATTTTTGCATCAGATTTCGCTTGTCTGAATGCACCCCGCCTTGAAACATCGGGTAATTCTGCCTCACCGAGATAGGCACAGCCCGATGATTGTTGGGTATTGGGCGGACAGTTTGTGGCGCTCAACCCCAACGGATCAACCCACCCCGTCGGATTCGGCGTGTATTGATACGGGTTCAGCCCACCCGCCAACTTGACCGGATCCGGCGTCAGGTACCGACCAATATCCGGATTGTAGTAGCGATGGCGGTTGTAATGCAGACCACTCTCGGCGTCGAAGTACTGCCCCTGGAAACGCAGCGGCTGGTCGAGCTGCTCTACTCCGCCGAACGCCAGATGCGTGACCTTGCCATGGGCGTTGTACTTCGCCGACCAGACAATCTCACCACCAAAATCGGTCAGCTCCTGCGGCGTGCCGAGGTGGTCGAGTTGGTAATAGAACGGGCAGGCTTTACGCGGGCCTTTGCCATCGAGCATGGCCAGCGGGCGGAAGCTGCCGGGTTCGTAGACGTAGCTGCGGTAGTGTTCGCGGCTGCTTTCGGCGATGAGGTTGTCGCCTTGCCAGAAGAATTCGGTGGTGCGACCGTCGACGGTTTTGGCGATGCGGCGGCCGAAGGCGTCGTAGCGGTAGCTGGCGGTGCGACCGTCCGGGGTGGTGACGCCGACCAAGCGGTGCTGACAGTCGTAGCGGTATTCGGTGACGAGTTTTTGCCCAGCGCCGCGGCGTTCGCGGATCAGGTTGCCGAAGGCGTCGTAGTCGTAATGACGATCGCCTTGCATGAGCAGGCGATTACCCAGCACCTTCGCAACACCGGGCCGATTCTGCATCAGCAGGTTGCCGGCCGGGTCGTGGGCGAAGGTTTCCGGTGGATCGTCGCGGGTGTGGCGAACGCGGGTCAGGCGGTTAAGTGCGTCGTAGTAATAGCTGCGCTGGCCGTGACGGCTGTCGGCGATGGTTGCCAGGTTGCCGTTGACCGCGTACCCGTAATGGCGCATGTACAGCGGCCGGGTTTGCTGGTTGATGGCGTGGGCTTGCAACCGGCCTTGTTCGTCGTAGTGGTATTGACTGGTGAGCTGACCTTGTTGACGCTGCTGTTCGCGACCGAAGGCAAATTGGTGAGTGGTGAGCCGCGCGCCGTTGAGGTCGATGGCCGTCAGCGCGCCGCCCTTGGCATGGTGGTAATCGAGTTTGCTGCCGTCCGGCAGGCGCAGGCGGTTGAGCTCGCCGCAAGCGTCGTAACCATAACGCAAGGTGCCCCAGCCTTGGTGCTCGGTGATCAGGCGATCCTGCTGGTCGTACTCGAATTCCAGCGGATGGTCGTGGCCGTCGTCGACGCTGGTCAGTCGGCCCAGCGAGTCGTAGCGGTATTCGACACTGATGCCGTCGGGCAGCGTCTTGACCAATAGGCGTCCGGCCGAATCCCGTTGATAGGCCGTGATCAGCGGCGAGCCGTCATTGCCGAACTCGGTTTTCTCCAGCAGATGACCGTTGAGGTCATAGACGTAAGCAGTGCGGCGGCCATCGAAACCGGTTTCCTGTCGGATCAGGCCATTGGGCGTGTAGTCCAGCCGATACTTTTCGCCGGATTCGTTTTCGATTTCCGTGAGCAGCAACTGCGCGTTGTCGTAGCGGTACTTGAGCTGGGTGCCATCGGGGTTGATGCGGCGGCTGACCAGGTGCAGGTCGTCGGCATATTCGTAGCGGGTAACGCGGCCCAGCTCATCACGTTCGGCAGTGATCTTGCCGTAGGCGTTGTAGCTGAAGGCGCGGCTGGCACCAGTCGGCAGCGTCGTCTGAATCAGTCGGCCGACGGCGTCCCATTGGTACTGGGTGACGGCACCGTGTTCGTCCTGACGGGTCGTCTGCCGCCCCAGCGCATCGTAGGAAAACTTTCGCTGACCACCGTCCGGCAAGGTCTCTTCGAGCAACTGCCCCAAGGCGTTCCAGACGAAGACATGGCGACTGGTGTCCGGGTAGCGGATCGACAGCAAACGCCCCTGAGCGTCGTAGTGGTAATGAGTGAACTGGCCATCAGGATCGGTGGCTTCGGTGACATCGCCCTGAGCATTGCGCTGATATTTCCACACCGCTTTGCCGCGATAGCGTGCATGCAGGAAACCGTTGCGGTACTCGTAGGCCGTTGGCTCGTCTTCGGGTGGAATCAGCGCCACCAACCGCCCGACTTCGTCGTAACGGTATTCAGTGACGGCGCCGAGCGGATCCTGCTCGGCCACCAACCGGCCCTGATCGTCATAGGCCTTGAGGTGTTCGCCACCGTCCAGCTCGACCTTGCGCACCAGCCGTGCACGGTCGTCGTGGACGTAAACCTCTTCGCTGCCATCGATGTTCTGGACGGTGACGCTGCCCTGGTCATCCCAGACGTAGCGCGTATCCATCTGCGAAAACGACGTCCAGTGCCGGATGCAGCGTGCCGCTTTGCCGGACCGTTCCCACTCCCAGAAGAAACTCGCCCCACCGGCCAACTGCCGCTGCAGGATTACGTGTTGGTCGTCGTAGTCGTAGCGTTCGCTCTCGCCGGCGGCGTTGCTCGCCTCGATCAGTTGATCGCGTTCGTCGTAGTGATAACTGACCAGCGTCTGTTCGGTGTGCCAGGCCTCGGCGAGGGCCTGGGCCGGGCGGAAACACTGGTAGTCGACAGCGATCAAATGCGCGCGGTCATAACGCAACAACAGGGCGCGGCCGGCGCCGTTGTCGAGCCGTTGAATGCGCTCCTGGCGGTCGCGGGTGATGCGCAGGCGGTTGTCGTAGGCGTCGCTGATCGCCGTCAGCCGACCGTTGTGGAAGTGGTAGAAACGCGCGTCGTCGCCAGTCTGGGCGAGGATCAGTTCTTCGGGTTCAGCGCCGAGATAAATCGCCGCCCGCGACAGGCTGTTGTGGATCGCCGGGCGTTCGCGGTTCGGTAATGGGAACGGGGTGCGACGGTTTTCGTGATCGACCCAGGTGACCTGATCGCCGTCGATTTCCAACCGATGGGCCAGCGAATGACTCCAGCCAAAACCCAGCCCGCAATCGATCTCGGCAGCACTGGTGCGATAGAGCCGGGTGAAGTTGAACGGCAGGATTCCGTCCAGCGAACCGTCGGTGAGGGTCAGCAGTTCTTCGCCGGTGACCATCGACACCGGGCAACCGTTCTTGCAGGTGGACGGCACGCAAGTGGCGCTGTCGCCATTGGGGTTTGTTGCCTGTTTCGACGCGTCGTCGTGGTGTTCGTTTTGCTTGAGCGTGGTGTTGCGTTTGGCATCCCAGCGCAGTTGCATCCGACCTTTTTTCAGACCCGCTGCAACACCGCGTGCGGCGACGGCTTTGTACTGGTCGACGTACTTCATGAAGGTGTTGAGGATATTGAAAGTGGCCTCGACGAAACGCATCGCAAGGCCAGCCAGCAACGCCCCGTACTTAATTCCACGAAGTGTGAGATAGGCCTTGGCGGCGGGTATACCGACACCCGTCCAGGCCAGCGCCAAAGCAATCAGAATATCGATCAGTACCGAGACAATGACTTGGCTGGCCACCTCTGCCGAGTTGCCGGCGATCTCGCTGGGTGGTAACGCCGAAAGCCAAAGACTCGCGGCACGAAACAGCAGACAAAGCGCCGCTTCATCGCTTGCCAGCAGCATGGCTTTTTCCATCGTTGCTGGTGATTGCTTCGCCAGATCGATGAGTTGCTGTGCACTGCTGCCAAGTTGTTCAAGGTGAGCGGCAGGATTCTTAAGGATGTCAAAGACAAGGCTCAGGCCATCCCAAACACCCATGACTGCTGCCCAACTTCCCGCCAGCATTCCGTTACCAGCGGCCACAAAAGTCGACTGCGACCACTGCGGCTTGAACCCCTCCCACTCCTTGCGTAGCCAGCCCTCTAGCTCTGTGGTCAGGCCGTCGTATGAGTCGAAAAGATCATTGATTTGAGTCGGGGTAACTTCACTTTGAACATAAACGCGATAGAACTTGCCGGGTAAGCCTTCGAACTGTCCTTTACCGTTTTCATCGAGCGTCAAAGGCGTCGACTTACCGCCATCCTGGGCAATCACATCGACCTGAATATTCCCCAACGGAATGTCATAAACCGATTCGAACTTGCTCTCGATCTCCAGAATTCCGCTGTCCGGACACTGCGCAACGCTGGAAAAAAAATCGTCATCGCGACTACTTACAGACTTGCTGGTATTTCCCAGCTTGATCTTCCGCTCCATGCCCATCAGCGACGGCATATCCGTAGCCCGGCTGACCCTGTCCGCATTCCTGCTCAAGAAGCTGCCAAGTTGCTGGCGATACAAACTCAAGGTGTCTTTGAAACCGTCGAGCTCCTGCTCGATCCGTATGATCTGATCCATCAGTTCAGCTCCGTCATCAGGTAATCCACCAAAGCTGATGTCGGGGCTTGAGGCAGGTCTGGCATCTCAAGAAAGCTCGCGACTTTGTGCCGCAACACACGTTCGGAAAACGCTTCGTAAAGGTCTGGGCGGTCCTCGCTCAACCACTTCATCAAGTTGTTGATGCGGGTTGTGGCGGACTCAGTGGCAAGGTGTTTGAGCAGCGATTCAGAAACCTCCAACCACGGAAAAACCTTGGAGGTTTTCAATGCACTACCGCCGATATCAAGCGGTTGCCCATTGATCAAACAACGGTCGATGACAGGCATTAACTGCGTGGCGTTAACGTCGACAGACTGAAGAATCGGCAACAAATAACGCCCATCCCAAAAACGGAAAAACACCACGCTGCCGTTTGGTAAAAGAACTTGAGTGAGGCTGCGAAAATGCTCGACCAGCACTTCATGAGAGGCAGAAGAAACCGCCAACCACCCCCAATCGCGAGACTCAGTGGTGGCAACCCACTCCAGAAACTCACCGCCAGCAGCGACGATTCCGACATAGGGCATCACCGCTTCCCACTCGGCGTACTCGGTGTCAGCCCAGATCGGGCTCGGCGCTTGAGCCATGATCGAGCGTTGCCAGACTTTGAACGGTTCAGCAGCACTGGCACTGCTGAAAATCGCGAACAGTTGCTCTGCCGGTTGCAGCGGTTGGCGCTCCAGCCAGGCGTGAGGTGACAAGGCATCAGGCGGCACAAACACCGTCCTTGCAGCGCTCGCATTCTTCGCAGAATGGCGCGTCGCTTTGCAGGCTGAGTATTTGTGCGGCACTGAGCAGCGCCGCCGGGGCGGCTGCGAGTTTCAATGGAACATCCGGCAGGCTCGGCGCCGCAGCCATGGCCGCCATCGGTGCGCCACCGACCTGGATCGGCACGCTGCTGAAAATCCCGCCGGGGCCGATGTTGATCCATTGCCCGCCCGCCTGAATGGTCGCGCTGGCGCCGCCGTCGATGACCACTTGCTGGCCGGCGCTGACGTGGAATTGCTGACTGGCGTTGAGGGCCTGACTGGTCACGCGAATGTGTCGGTCACCGACCACTACCAAGTGGTCGTCCAGCCACACTTCGGTCTGGCGCTGACCGTGGGTGATGCGTTTTTCGTCAGCCTTCAGCTCATGACGGGCGGTGCCGGTGACGACGATGCTGCGGGCGTTATCGACCTGCACCTGTTGATCGTTCAATACATGCTGAGTCCAGTTTCGCTGGGCACGCAGGTAGATTTCCTCGGCGCCCTTGCGATCCTCGATGCGCAATTCGTTGTAACCGCCGCCACCGGGACTACTTTGGCTGCGGAAAATACTGCGGGTCTTGTCTGCCGGCAGATCAAGAGGCACCGGGGTCGCTGCGTTAGGCAGGCAGCCCATGACCAGCGGTTTGTCGGCATCGGCGTCGACGAATCCCACCAGCACTTCCATGCCGACGCGCGGAATCATCACGCTGCCGTAGCGGTCGTGCGCCCAGCCAGTGGCGACACGCAACCAGCAACTGGAATGCTCGTTGAGCTGACCGTCACGGTCCCAGGCGAGTTGAACCTTGACCCGACCGTACTCGTCGCAATGGATTTCGCTGTCAGTCGGGCCGGTGACCACGGCGGGCTGATAGCCAAGCATGCGCGGCTTTTCTGGCCCCAGCGGCGGGCGAAAGGAAACGTCCCACGGTGTCGCCAGAAAGGTATTGCGATAGCCCTGGAAATCATCCGGGCTGTCGCTGGTGGCCGACTCTTCCAGCACCTGCGGCTGCCGGCCACGGTGTTCGATTTCGATGATTAACCACAGGTCATTCCACGCCTGACGCGGGTGTTCAGCAAGGTGTAGGAAATGCCCACTGACCAAAGCAGATTCGTCGCCGCGACCTTCGGCCTGGCGGTAATCTGCACCGTGGCGTTCCAAGACCCGTTGAGCCAGATGCTTGCCGTGTTCGCGATCGGTGAATTGGCCGGGAAAGTGGTAGTCCTCAAGCACCGGTCGCTGCTCGCTGTCGAGGCGGCTTTCGAGTTGCAAACGCGGCTTACGGAAGTCGTAGTCCCTGCGAGTGACCGCTGTAGTCCGGGTTTCCAGCCGCACGTTGAAACGTTTGATCGCCGGCGCATCCGCCGCCATCCCACTGCCCGGCAGGTACAGCGTCGACTCGGGCAGCCGGGGGAAAACCGTCTGGTCATCGCCGAACACCAACAGATGCCCATCGGGGCTGTGCTGGAAGTGGTAATGAATGCCGACTTCGGCACACAACCGCTGGATGAACGCCAGATCGCTTTCGGCGTACTGCACGCAATACTCGCGATCGGGGTAGTCGCTGCCGAACTGGAACTCGAAGGCATCGCGCTGGATGCCGTGGTCTTTGAGGATTTGCGTGACGATCGCCGGCACGCTTTTATGCTGGAAGATTCGCTGATTGATGCGCTGAGCGAGGTACGCCAGACGCGGTACTAGACTGATTTGGTAGCCCGTCAGACGTTGGCCGGAATCGCTCTGGCCGACGCGAAAAATCTGACCGTGAATGCCGGAACCTTGTGCATCGAAACTCAGAAACGCCTGACGGTGCAGCAGGCTTTCGAGGTCAATGTCGGGCCGTTCGCTGACCAGTTCCAGGTCAAAGCGGTAGGGTTGGCTGATGGCTTCCTTGCCCGTGAACTCAAGTACCTTGAGCTCATTCTGGACGCCGTCGAGGGTCAACGTGAAACGCGGTTGATTGGCAGGCGCGAACATCCGATGTGTCTCTGCAGAATGAAGGCGGGCGATTCTGCATGAGCGACAAGGGGTGTTGACGGAGGGACAGGGAAATCAGATTTGTCCTGCTTTTTTAGGGATTCTTCCTTCAAAAATCAGTGTATCTGGCTACAGACAACTCCTTCAAAACCACCACCAATCCCTGTGGGAGCGAGCTTGCTCGCGATGGCGTCAGGTCAGTCGACATTGATGTTGAATGATCTACCGCTATCGCGAGCAAGCTCGCTCCCACAGGGGGAACGCAATAATTCGAGATTTGCGTAGGCAAAAAAAACGGCCCGCCTCCAAAAGGAAGCGGACCGTTTTCATGTTCGGCGAAAGATCAGAGCATCAGCTCATCCCCATCACTGGTTCAGGCGGAAATCCTTCTC
This sequence comes from Pseudomonas sp. PME37.24/025, assembly GCF_055556615.1. NCBI lineage: Bacteria > Pseudomonadati > Pseudomonadota > Gammaproteobacteria > Pseudomonadales > Pseudomonadaceae > Pseudomonas > Pseudomonas sp. PME37.24/025. Next base: position 357,824 of record NZ_JBVHNK010000002.1, on the reverse strand, counting down.
GGCCGCGGCAAAGCGCTGAAGCATGCCGGTGGTCGGTGCGCCCATTTTGCTGACGAAGTAGATCGCCAGGCTGGCGAAGATGAAACCAGGGATGATTTCGTACAGGCCCAGCAGTTCGAAGTGTTTCCAGACGATCACGGTGATCGCGCCGACCAGGATGCCGGCCAGTGCGCCGTTGCGGGTCATGTTTTTCCAGATCACGGAGATCAGGACGACTGGACCGAACGCAGCACCGAAACCAGCCCAGGCGTAGCTGACCAGACCCAGTACACGGTTTTCCGGGTTAGCCGCCAGAGCGATGGCGATCAGGGCAACCAGCAGCACCATGGCACGGCCGACCCAGACCAATTCAACCTGGGAAGCAGTTTTACGCAGGAAGGTTTTGTAGAAGTCTTCGGTCAGGGCGCTCGAGCACACCAGCAGTTGGCAGCTCAGGGTACTCATCACTGCAGCCAGAATGGCCGACAGCAACACACCGGCAACCCACGGGTTAAACAGGATTTTCGCCAGTTCTATAAACACACGCTCGTGGTTTTCGCTCACGGGCATGGCCACGGCAGGGTTTGCCGAGAAGTACGCGATACCGAAGAAGCCTACAGCGACGGTGCCGCCCAGGCACAGGATCATCCAGGTCATGGAGATGCGACGAGCGTTGGCGATCGACTTGACCGAATCCGCCGCCATGAAACGCGCCAGGATGTGCGGTTGGCCGAAGTAGCCCAGGCCCCAGCCCATCAGCGAGATGATGCCGATGAAAGTGGTGTTTTTCAGCATGTCGAAGTTGCTTGGGTCTTGTGCTTCGATCGCCAGGAACGTGGTGTCGATGCCGCCAGTCGCCAGCAGCACGATGATCGGCGTCAGCAGCAAGGCGAAGATCATCAGCGTGGCTTGTACGGTGTCAGTCCAGCTCACTGCCAGGAAACCACCGACGAAGGTGTAGGCAATCGTCGCCGCAGCACCGGCCCACAGCGCTGTCTCGTAGGACATGCCGAAGGTGCTTTCGAACAGACGGGCACCGGCCACAATGCCGGAAGCGCAGTAGATGGTGAAGAACACCAGGATCACGACCGCGGAGATGATCCGCAGCAGGCCGCTTTTATCTTCAAAACGGCTGGAGAAGTAATCCGGCAGGGTCAGTGCATCGCCGTTGTGCTCAGTCTGCACGCGCAGACGGCCGGCGACGAACAGCCAGTTCAGGTAAGCACCAATGATCAGGCCGATGGCGATCCAGCTTTCGGAAAGACCGGACATGTAGATAGCGCCTGGCAGGCCCATCAACAACCAGCCGCTCATGTCGGAAGCGCCCGCGGAGAGTGCGGTCACGACGCTGCCCAGGCTACGACCGCCCAGAATGTAGTCAGAAAGGTTGTTGGTGGAGCGATAGGCCATGAAGCCGATCAGCACCATTGCTGCGATGTAGATCACGAACGTGATCAGGGTTGGATTGCTTACGCTCATTGAGTTACGCCCTGGCATTGTTTTTATGTAACGGCGGCTAGTGAACCGCTTTCAAACGATGATGTTTGACAGACGATTCCGGATCCCGCGCATTTATGACTGATGTTTCCCCAGGAAAGCCATCAGCCGGCACACCGATCTTTTTGACCGGTTGCACCTTGGCCGCGAATGCTATTCAACAAAGCAAATAAGGTGCAACCAGTTTCGTGCGAATAAGTTGCACCTAGTCGGATTTTCCTGAAAAGGGTCGGTTTTTGCTCCTTTTTAGGGCGTTTTCCGGGTTGCGCTAGAAGCAAAAGCACCAAGCAGGCGCGGGAGGGATGTACCAGAATTGATTTCCTGACGAGCTGCTTATTATTCCGACAAAAAAAGGGTTGCACCCGGTTGCACCTCGACCGACGCACAGCTAATCTTGCCGCCAGCTGATGCCACGCGGTCGTGGCAAACATGAGGATAAAAATATGGCTACCACCACTCTTGGGGTCAAACTTGACGACCCGACCCGCGAACGCCTCAAGGCCGCCGCGACCTCGATTGATCGCACGCCACACTGGCTGATCAAGCAGGCAATTTTCAATTACCTGGAAAAACTCGAGGGTGGTGCAACCCTGTCCGAGCTGAACGGTTTGAACGGCAAGGAAGTTGACGAAGCGGGCGAGATCCATGTCGATCACGCGCATCAGTGCTTCCTGGAGTTCGCTGAAAGCATCCTGCCGCAATCGGTGCTGCGCGCCTCTATCACTGCCGCCTACCGTCGCCCGGAACCTGAAGTGGTGCCGATGCTGATCGAGCAGGCGCGCCTGCCGGCTGCGATGGCCGACGCCACCAACAAGCTCGCCGCCTCGATTGCCGAGAAACTGCGCAATCAGAAAAGCGCCGGCGGCCGTGCCGGGATTGTTCAGGGCCTGTTGCAGGAATTCTCCCTGTCCTCCCAGGAAGGCGTGGCGCTGATGTGCCTGGCCGAAGCGCTGCTGCGCATCCCGGACAAAGGCACTCGCGACGCCCTGATCCGCGACAAAATCAGCACCGGCAACTGGCAGCCGCACTTGGGCAACAGCCCGTCGCTGTTCGTCAACGCCGCCACGTGGGGCTTGCTGCTGACCGGCAAACTGGTCGCCACCCACAACGAAGCAGGCTTGACGTCGTCCCTGAGCCGCATCATTGGCAAGAGCGGCGAGCCGATGATCCGCAAGGGCGTCGACATGGCCATGCGCCTGATGGGCGAGCAGTTCGTCACCGGCGAAACCATCGCCGAAGCGCTGGCCAACGCCAGCAAGTTCGAAGCCAAAGGTTTCCGCTATTCCTACGACATGCTGGGTGAAGCCGCACTCACCGAGCACGACGCCCAGAAGTACCTGGCCTCGTACGAACAAGCGATCCACTCGATCGGCAAAGCCTCTCACGGTCGTGGGATTTATGAAGGCCCAGGCATTTCGATCAAGCTGTCCGCCTTGCACCCGCGTTACAGCCGCGCCCAGTACGAGCGCGTGATGGAAGAGTTGTACCCGCGCCTGCTGTCGCTGACTCTGTTGGCCAAGCAATACGACATCGGCCTGAACATCGACGCCGAAGAAGCCGACCGCCTCGAGCTGTCGCTGGATCTGCTGGAGCGCCTGTGCTTTGAGCCGCAACTGACCGGCTGGAACGGCATCGGTTTCGTGATCCAGGCTTACCAGAAACGTTGCCCATATGTGATCGACTACGTAATCGACCTGGCTCGTCGCAGCCGTCATCGCCTGATGATTCGTCTGGTAAAAGGCGCGTACTGGGACAGCGAGATCAAGCGCGCCCAGGTCGAAGGCCTGGAAGGCTATCCGGTCTATACCCGCAAGGTGTACACCGACGTTTCCTACATCGCCTGCGCACGCAAACTGCTGTCGGTGCCGGAAGTCATTTATCCGCAGTTCGCCACGCACAATGCCCACACCTTGTCGGCCATCTACCACATCGCCGGTCAGAACTATTACCCCGGTCAGTACGAGTTCCAGTGCCTGCACGGCATGGGCGAACCGCTGTACGAACAGGTTGTAGGTAAAGTTTCCGAAGGCAAGCTGAACCGTCCGTGCCGCGTGTACGCACCGGTTGGCACGCACGAAACATTGCTGGCGTACCTGGTGCGTCGCCTGCTGGAAAACGGCGCGAACACTTCGTTCGTCAACCGCATCGCCGACCAGTCCATTTCGATTCAGGAGCTGGTGGCCGATCCAGTGGCCAGCATCGAGCAGATGGCGACGCTGGAAGGCAGCTTCGGCCTGCCGCACCCGCGTATCCCGCTGCCGCGTGATCTTTATGGTGCCGAGCGCGCCAACTCCAGCGGCATCGACATGGCCAACGAACATCGTCTGGCTTCCCTGTCGTGCGCCCTGCTGGCCACTGCTCATAACAACTGGAAAGCCGCGCCGATGCTCGGTTGCGCGTCCAGCACTGAAACCCCTGCGCCCGTCCTGAACCCGTCCGATCTGCGTGATGTGGTCGGCCATGTACAGGAAGCGACCGTTGAAGATGTCGACAACGCCATTCAGTGCGCCCTTAATGCCGCGCCGATCTGGCAGGCCACCCCGCCCGCCGAGCGCGCCGCGATTCTGGAACGCGCCGCCGATTTGATGGAAGGCGAGATCCAGCCGCTGATGGGCCTGTTGGCTCGCGAAGCCGGCAAGACCTTTGCCAACGCCATCGCCGAAGTGCGTGAAGCCGTGGATTTCCTGCGTTATTACGCGGTGCAGGCGCGCAACGATTTCACCAACGATGCCCACCGCCCATTGGGTCCGGTGGTCTGCATCAGTCCGTGGAACTTCCCGCTGGCGATCTTCAGTGGTCAGGTCGCTGCTGCGCTGGCCGCCGGTAACCCGGTACTGGCCAAACCTGCGGAACAAACCCCGCTGGTGGCCGCTCAAGCTGTGCGCTTGCTGCTCGACGCCGGGATTCCGGAAGGCGTGCTGCAACTGCTGCCGGGCCGCGGCGAAACTGTCGGCGCCCGTCTGGTCGGCGACGATCGCGTCAAAGGCGTGATGTTCACCGGTTCCACCGAAGTCGCTCGTCTGCTGCAACGCAACGTCGCGGGTCGTCTGGATGCTCAAGGTCGCCCGATTCCACTGATCGCCGAAACCGGTGGCCAGAACGCGATGATCGTCGACTCTTCGGCACTGACCGAACAAGTTGTGATCGACGTCGTATCCTCGGCTTTCGACAGCGCCGGTCAACGCTGCTCGGCGCTGCGTGTGCTGTGCCTGCAGGAAGATTCCGCTGACCGTGTCATCGAAATGCTTAAAGGTGCCATGGCTGAATGCCGTCTCGGCAACCCTGAGCGCCTGTCCGTGGACATCGGCCCGGTGATCGACGCCGAAGCCAAGGCGGGCATCGAGAAGCACATCCAGGCCATGCGCGACAAAGGTCGCAATGTGTACCAGGTGGCCATCGCCAACAGCGAAGAAGTCAAACGCGGCACCTTCGTGATGCCGACCCTGATCGAACTGGAAAGCTTCGACGAACTGCAACGGGAGATCTTCGGCCCGGTGCTGCACGTGGTTCGCTACAAGCGCAAAGAGATCGATCAACTGATCGGCCAGATCAACGCTTCCGGCTATGGCTTGACCCTGGGCGTACACACTCGCATCGACGAGACCATCGCCAAGGTGATCGACAACGTCAACGCCGGTAACGTCTACGTCAACCGCAACATTGTCGGTGCCGTGGTTGGCGTGCAACCGTTCGGCGGTGAAGGTCTGTCGGGCACTGGCCCGAAAGCCGGTGGTCCGCTGTACCTGTACCGTCTGCTGTCGACGCGTCCTACCGATGCGATCGAACAATCCTTCGCTCGCGGCGACGCTATCGCAGCGCCGGACGTTCGTCTGCGTGATGCCATGAGCAAACCGCTGACCGCGCTGAAAGCCTGGGCCGACAGTAACAAGCTCGCTGATTTGAGCGCCCTGTGCACACAGTTCGCGGCGCAATCGCAGAGCGGGATCACCCGTGTACTGGCGGGCCCGACCGGTGAGCGCAACAGCTACGCCATCCTGCCGCGCGAACACGTACTGTGCCTGGCGGACGTCGAAGGCGATCTGCTGACCCAACTGGCTGCGGTATTGGCCGTGGGCGGCTCGGCGGTATGGCCGGAGGCTGAACCGGGCAAGGCCCTGTTCGCACGCCTGCCGAAAGAAATCCAGGCGCGGATCAAGCGGGTTGCCGACTGGACCAAGGACGAAGTGGTGGTTGATGCGGTTCTGCATCATGGCCATTCCGACCAGTTGCGCGCGGTCTGCCAGCAAGTGGCCAAGCGTGCCGGTGCGATTGTTGGGGTTCATGGTTTGTCGCAGGGCGAAACCAACATTGCGTTGGAGCGTCTGGTGATCGAGCGTGCGTTGAGCGTGAACACCGCTGCGGCGGGTGGTAATGCCAGTTTGATGACGATCGGCTAAACCCAATAAACCAGGCACCCGCAATAGGTGCCTGGTTCACCAAACCCTGTGGGAGCGGGCTTGCCCGCGATAGCGATGTATCAGTCACTGAAGATGTTGACTGGTCTGACGCCATCGCGGGCAAGCCCGCTCCCACAGGTTTGTGCGTCAGGCTTCTTGCTTGTTCTGCCCTTCTATCACCGCCATCAATCATCCTGTTCAGCCTCTATTCCCACGCCTAGACTCGGTCCATCCCAAATAAAGGTAGGCCGCCATGTCCGAGACGTTGCTCAGTTCCCGTAATCTGGCTTTCGAGCTGTATGAAGTCCTTGATGCCGAGGGCCTGACCCAGCGTGAGCGGTTCGCCGAGCACAACCGCGAGACCTTCGATGCGGCCATCGGCACTGCCCGTACCATCGCCGAGAAGTACTTCGCTCCGCACAATCGCAAGGGCGACGAGAACGAACCGCGCTATGAGGACGGTCAGGCGATTCTGATTCCGGAAGTGAAACCGGCGGTGGATGCCTTCCTCGAAGCCGGTTTCCTCAACGCCGCACGCAGTTTCGACGCGGGCGGGATGCAACTTCCTACGCTGTTGTCCCAGGCCTGCTTTGCGCACTTTCAGTCGGCCAACGCGGCGTCGACCTCTTACCCGTTCCTGACCATGGGCGCGGCGAACCTGATTGAAAGCTTCGGCACCGATGAGCAAAAGCAGCGCTTCCTGCAACCGATGATCGATGGCCGCTTCTTCGGCACCATGGCCCTCACCGAGCCGCATGCCGGCTCGTCGTTGTCGGATATTCGTACACGCGCGGAGCCTGCGTCCGACGGCACCTATCGACTCAAGGGCAACAAGATTTTCATCTCCGGCGGCGATCACCCGCTGTCGGAAAACATCGTGCATATGGTGTTGGCCAAGCTGCCGGATGCACCGGCCGGTGTGAAGGGCATTTCACTGTTCATCGTGCCCAAGTTTCTGATCAACGATGACGGCAGCCTCGGCCAGCGCAACGACGTATTGCTGGCCGGGTTGTTCCACAAGATGGGCTGGCGCGGTACTACGTCCACCGCGCTGAACTTCGGTGATAACGGCGAGTGCGTCGGTTATCTGGTGGGTAAGCCGCACCACGGTTTGAGCTACATGTTCCAGATGATGAACGAGGCGCGGATTGGCGTCGGCATGGGCGCGGTAATGCTGGGTTACGCCGGTTATCTGTACTCACTGGAATACGCCCGCGAACGTCCGCAAGGTCGGGTGCCGGACAGCAAGGATCCGAGCACCGCACCCGTGGCGATCATTCAGCATGCCGACGTCAAACGTATGCTGCTGACTCAGAAGGCTTATGTAGAAGGCGCGTTCGACCTTGGGTTGTACGCGGCCCGGCTGTTTGACGACACCACGACCCTTGAGACTGAAGCCGAGCGCAAACAGGCCCACGAACTGCTGGATTTGCTCACGCCGATCGTCAAATCCTGGCCCTCGGAGTTTTGCCTGAAGGCCAACGAACTGGCGATCCAGATACTCGGCGGCCACGGCTACACCCGCGAATACCCGGTAGAGCAGTACTACCGCGACAACCGCCTGAATCCGATCCACGAAGGGACTCACGGCATTCAGTCGCTGGACTTGCTGGGACGCAAACTGGCGCAGAACGGGGGCGCAGGACTCAAGCAATTGATCCGCCTGATCGCCGCCACCGCCGAGCGCGCGCAGGCCCATGAATCGCTGACGCCACTGCGTGAACCGCTGGAGAAACTGGTGGCGCGCCTGCAAGCCGTGACCATCGGCCTGCTGACCGACCTGGCTCAAGGCAAGGTCAATAGCAGCCTGGCGAACTCGGCGCTGTATCTGAAAGTGTTCGGGCACACGGTGATTGGTTGGCGTTGGCTGGAACAGGCGATTCGCGCTGAGGAAGGGATGGCCAAAGGGAACGCGGCGGATGTGAGCTTCTATAAAGGCAAGCTGCAGGCGGCGCGATATTTCCTGACGTGGGAAGTGCCGGGTTGTCACCATGAGCTGGCGATTCTTGAGGCGCGGGATGATGTGTGCCTGACGATGCGGGATGAGTGGTTCTGATCGGGACTCTGTGGCGAAGCTGACATCCAATCGCGGGCAAGCCCGCTCCCACAGGGATCTCTGTTGTTCACAGATAATGTGTTCAACACCTGAATCCTGTGGGAGCGGGCTTGCCCGCGATGGCGTCGGCACAGCCAACACAATTTTTAGCTGAGTTTGAAACTGCTCATCTGCCGCGCCAGATCATCGGCCAACTGCTGCAACGTCTGACAGTCTGCCCGACAAGCCCTGACTTCCCCCGCCGTAGCCCGCGCCAAATCAGAAATCCCCTGCACATTCCGGTTGATCTCTTCCGTCACCGCCGACTGCTCTTCCGTTGCCGTGGCTACCTGATGGTTCATGTCGCTGATGCGCTCGACCTGCCCGGTGATCGCCGTCAACGACGCCCCGGTACGCTGACTCGACTCAACGCCGGTGCCGGTCGCCGCTTGCCCGGCGTGCATGGAAGACACCGCATTCTCCGCGCCCTGCTTGAGGCTGCCGATCATCTGCTGAATCTCGTCGGTGGACGATTGAGTCCGCCGCGCCAGGGTCCGCACTTCATCGGCCACCACGGCAAATCCGCGCCCCATGTCCCCGGCCCGCGCCGCTTCGATGGCGGCGTTGAGCGCCAACAAATTGGTTTGCTCGGAAATCCCGCGAATCACCGCCAACACCTGATCGATGGACGCCACTTGATGGGCCAACTCACCCACCGCACCGGCGGCTATGCCAATCTCGTCGGACATGCTTTCTATATGCTGGATCGATCCGCCCACCACTTCCCGCGCCTGCAGTGCTTCATCCCGCGCGGTTTGCGAAGCGACGGCCGCGTTGCCAGCGTTCTGAGCGATTTCCTGCACGGTCAGGCCCATCTCGTGAACGGCAGTGGCGACCATGTCGGTCATTTCCTGCTGACGACCCGAGCGTTCGGCCGTGTTGTCCACCACCCGTGCCACTTGGCCAACCGCCGTGCGCAAACGCTCACTGGTGGCCAGGACTTCGCCAATCATGTTGCGCTGACTTTCCAGAAATCGATTGAAACCGCGAGCGAGGTCACCCAGTTCATCCGTGCGACTGGAATCTAACCTGTGGGTCAAATCTCCACCACCGCTACCGATGGCTACCAGCGCCGCTGTTACTTGACGAATCGGTCGCACCAACCCACGGGCCAGCAACACCACCAATAATAAGCAAACCAGTGCCACCGCCAGACCGATGCCGCTGCTCATCCACATCGCACGCCGGGCTTCGGCGTAGATCTGCGACTGCGGCACTTCGGCCACCAGGGTCCAGCCCAGATCCCGCAGCGGCAGGCTCAAAGCCAGAAAATCTTCGTCATCGCGGACAAAACTGCTGGTGGCGAACGCGGTGGAGGTAGAGAGCTGCCCCATGACCGCTTGCGCCGCCGGGGCGCCGATCTGTTCGACCAGCGTGCGTTTGCCGCTGAACTGCGTCTCGGGATGGACCTGGATCAAACCATCGGAACGCACGAGATAGACCTTGCCGCGCTCACCGAAGTTGAAATTCTGGATCAACTCCGACAGCTCTTTCATGCTCAGCCCGAGGCCAGCGACGCCCACGACTTTGCCGGCCTGCTCGACCTTGAAATCGATGAACAGGGCCAATTCACCGGTGGCGGTGTCATTGTCGATATTGAGGGTGCGCGGCTGGTTGCTGTCGAGGAAAGCATAGAACCAGGCGTCCTTTGGATTGGAGCGACTGAGGGTCCGGTCCAGGCCTTTTTCAGTGAAGTAATGGTTGGACGCGGTGCCGACAATAATCGCGGTAAAGGCTTTGTGCTCGGCGCGGATGCCTTCCAGATACTTCACGAAGGTGTCGGTCTGGGCGCTGTTCTCGCCCCCGGCCAACCAGTCGCGAACCATGCTGTTACTGGCGATATCCTTGGCGGCGGTAAGCGGTTGAACGAGGATTCGTTCGATGTCGTTGCGCATCGCTTCGATGGTCGACGGCAGCGCTTGTTCGACCAGATAGCGCTGGGCGAGGCGGTTGACCACGAGGGTATAAACGCCAACCACGATCAGAATACTGACCAGCAGGGCGGTGCCCATGCTCAGGATCAACTGCCACTGAATACTGCGTCGCCAGAACTGCATGGAGCACCCCCAAAGAATAAGAGGCTGAAACACTGCAACAGCCGTGCCGATTGTATACAACACAAACGACAATTTATTCTTTGGTTGTGCGCAAAGCTGATCAGGCCTGATTGATTGTCTTGGCGATCACTTCAACCGTGGCGCTGACTTGCTCTTGGTAACGGTTGAGTTCCTCCTGATGACGCTTTTGCATTTCGATCTGCTGCGAGCACAGATTCATCGCCGCCAGCACCAGCAAGCGGTCACCGATCAGCGTCGGGTATTTCTTTTTGGTCTCGGCCAGGGCGGCCTTCAACATCAATGCGGCGTCCAGCAGGGTCTGCTCTTCCCCGGCCGGCGCCTTGATCGAATAGTCCTCCCCCAGAATCGAGACGACTTTTACCCCTGCGGCGCCGTAACTCATGCGCTGACAGGGCCGGCGCTGACGCGCTCAACCAAGGCCTGAATGCGTGCGGCGGTGGCGCCTTGTTTCTCTTCCTGTTCCATCAGGCTCAGTTGCAGGCTTTCGTTTTCTTCCTTGACCTGGGCCAGTTCTGCACTCAGGGATTGATGGGTGCCGAGCAGGGTCTGGTTCTGCTGCACCAGGTCGCTGACCAGTTGTTCCAATTGGCTTAGGGATGCTTCCAACATTTTGATTTTCCGGGCATTTTCAAAGGGCGCGTACGATAAAGAAAAGTCACCACTGGCGCCAGGGTTATTCGGGCGCAAGGCCTTGATTTTGCTGGCGGGCGACCTTCCTCGCGAGCTTTAAAGACTGTGTTTGGCGAATCTGGTTCCTGCACTTCGTCGCCGCGGCCCTTCTGCGACAAAAACGCGCGGCGCCTCAAGACTTTAGTCGTATGACCGATAAGTCATGCATACAACAGTCTCAGCCTCGCGCGGATGCGCTTTTTTCGGTGAACACCATGTCCCTACGTAATATGAATATCGCACCGCGGGCGTTCCTCGGCTTCACCCTGATTGGCGCCATGCTGCTGATCCTGGGTGTGTTCGCCCTGAACCAGATGAGCAAGATTCGCGGCGCCGCCGAGGAGATCACCTCGAACAGCGTACCGAGCATCAAAAGCCTCGACGAGTTCACTCAACTGACCCTGCGCCTGCGTGTCCTGGCTTATCGCCTGTTGGTGAATCGCGAGTCGGACGTCCAGCAGAAAACCATAGACTTGCTGGAAACCCGTAACCAGCAGATTCGAGCGGCTCAGACATCCTATGAAAAACTGATCGCCAGCCCGCAGGAACGTGCAGCCTATGATCAGTATGTGCAGTTACTCGGTCAGTACCGCCAGATCGAAGACCGGATGAAGAGCCTGTCGCGCAACAATCAGGTCGACGAACTGCGCACACTGGTCAACACCGATTTGCTGAACAACTCTGAAGCCGTCAACACCGTGCTCAACCGCTTGCTGGAGATCAACACCCAGCAGGCCGACAACGCCAACCAGCAAGCGACCGACCAGTACTCGTCAGCCTTCAACCTGGTGGTGACCCTGCTGGTCATCGCCACCGGCCTGACCCTGCTGTTCGCCTGGCTGCTGACCAACAGCATCACCAAGCCGATCGCCAATGCCTTGAGCGCGGCTGAAGAAATCGCCGAAGGCAACCTTACGCGGCCGATCACCGTCGATGGCGAAGATGAAGCCGGTCGTCTGCTCGCCGCGATGGCGAAGATGCAGGAAAAACTGCGCGATACCCTGCAACGGATTTCCGGTTCGGCCACGCAATTGGCGTCTGCCGCGGAAGAACTCAACAGCGTCACCGACGAAAGCGCTCGTGGCCTGACCCAGCAAAATAACGAAATCGAACAGGCCGCCACCGCTGTCAATGAAATGACCAGCGCCGTGGAAGAAGTCGCCCGCAACGCCGTGAGCACCTCCGAAGCCTCGAAAAACGCCACCACCTCGGCGGGCGACGGTCGTGACCTGGTTCAGGAAACCGTGAGTGCCATCGAGCGCATGAGCGCCGACGTACAGAGCACCGCCACCCTGATTGGTGATCTGGCCAACGAGTCGCGGGACATCGGCAAAGTGCTGGACGTGATTCGCGGCCTGGCTGATCAGACCAATCTGTTGGCGCTGAACGCCGCCATCGAAGCGGCCCGTGCCGGTGAAGCCGGTCGTGGTTTTGCGGTGGTCGCCGACGAAGTGCGTGCCCTGGCCCATCGCACTCAACAGTCGACCAGCGAAATCGAACGCATGATCGGCAGTATCCAGAGCGGTACCGAACACGCCGTGGATTCGATGCGCAACAGCACCGAGCGCGCTGAATCGACCTTGAATATCGCTCGCGGTGCAGGCATGTCGCTGGACACCATCAACAGCGCCATCGTCGAAATCAACGAGCGCAATCTGGTGATCGCCAGTGCCGCCGAAGAACAGGCGCAAGTGGCCCGTGAAGTGGACCGCAATCTGGTGAACATTCGTGACCTGTCGGTGCAATCGGCCACCGGCGCCAACCAGACGAGCGCGGCCAGCAACGAACTGTCGCGCCTGGCGCTGGACCTGAACAACATGGTTGGGCGGTTTAGCCTGTAACAGCTACACCACCACTGTGGCGAGGGGGCTTGCCCCCGTTCGGCTGCGCAGCAGTCGTAAAACCTGGGGCCGCTACGCGACCCAACGGGGGCAAGCCCCCTCGCCACAGCAAGCTCCCTCGCCACAGTCGTCTCACCCAACTCAAGCAGGCGAACATCGTTAAAAGCTTTTTGACAGCATCACATTTCAACAGGTTAGAATCGCTGGCACGCAGACTGCATGGTCAGTTTGTGCCCGCCTTTAGCTTTCTGGAGTACTGCCTTTGAATGCGACGACCATCAACAGCCTGTTCTTGATCGGCGCGTTGCTGGTAGGTGCGAGCATTCTGGTGAGCTCTCTTTCATCGCGCCTCGGTATCCCGATTCTGGTGATTATCCTCGCGGTGGGCATGTCGGCCGGTGTCGACGGTGCCGGCATTATTTTCGATAACTACCCAACGGCTTATCTGGTCGGCAACCTCGCCTTGGCAGTGATCCTGCTCGACGGCGGCTTGCGCACCCGGGTGGCGAGTTTTCGCGTGGCGTTATGGCCGGCATTGTCGCTGGCCACAGTCGGGGTCTTGATCACCACCGGGCTGACCGGGATGGCGGCGGCGTGGCTGTTCGACCTGAACATGATTCAGGGCTTGCTGATCGGCGCCATCGTCGGCTCCACCGACGCTGCGGCCGTGTTCTCGCTGCTGGGCGGCAAGGGCCTGAACGAACGGGTGAGCGCGAGCCTGGAAATCGAATCCGGCAGCAACGATCCGATGGCGGTGTTCCTCACCGTGACCTTGATCGACATGCTCGCCAGCGGCGAAACCGGTCTGCACTGGAATCTGCTCCTGCATTTGATGCGCGAGTTCGGCATCGGCGGTGTGATCGGCCTCGGCGGTGGTTGGCTCATGCTGCAACTGGTCAACCGGATCAACCTGGCCAACGGCCTTTATCCGATTCTGGTGATCGCTGGCGGTCTGGTCGTGTTTGCCCTGACCAACGCCCTGCACGGCAGTGGCTTTTTGGCGGTGTACTTGTGTGGCCTGGTGATCGGCAACCGTCCGGTCCGCAGTCGCCACGGCATTCTGCACATGCTCGACGGCATGGCCTGGCTGGCCCAGATCGGCATGTTCCTGGTGCTGGGGCTGTTGGTTACGCCCCATGACCTGCTGCCGATTGCTTTGCCGGCGCTGGGCCTGGCGCTGTGGATGATTCTGTTTGCCCGTCCGCTATCGGTGCTGGCCGGCCTGTTGCCCTTCAAGGCGTTCCATGGTCGCGAGAAGGCATTCATTTCCTGGGTTGGCCTGCGCGGTGCCGTACCGATCATTCTGGCGGTGTTCCCGCTGATGGCGGGGCTGCCCAATGCTCAGCTCTACTTCAATCTGGCGTTCTTTATCGTGCTGGTGTCGCTGCTGGTGCAAGGTACAAGCCTGCCCTGGGTTGCCAAGCTCTTGAAAGTGACCGTCCCGCCGGAGCCCTTGCCGATTTCCCGTTCTGCGCTGGAAGTGCATGTCACCAGCGAGTGGGAGCTGTTCGTGTATCGCCTCGGCGCCGAAAAATGGTGCATTGGATCCCCTCTTCGCGAGCTGAAAATGCCCGAAGGTACCCGTATCGCAGCCCTGTTTCGTGGCCAACAACTGCTCCATCCGTCGGGTAGTACGGTGCTCGAAGTCGATGATTTGCTCTGCGTCATCGGCCATGAACACAACCTTCCGGCCCTCGGAAAACTCTTCAGCCAGGCACCGCAACGGGGGCTGGATTTGCGCTTTTTCGGCGACTTCGTACTCGAAGGAGACGCCCAGCTGGGTGCGGTTGCTGCCCTGTACGGGCTGAAAGTCGAAGGCATTGATCCGAACATGTCCCTGGGCCACTTCATTGCCCAGAAAGTGGGCGGTGCGCCGGTAGTCGGTGACCAGGTGGAATGGAACAACACCCTCTGGACCGTCGCGGTCATGGAAGGGAACAAGATTGGTAAAGTGGGCGTCAGATTCCCCGAAGGAAGTCGCCCCGGACCGGGACTCTTCCTCTAAACTCCACACTTCGTCTCGTTTTCGATCGGTTTCTATGTCAACTCTGCGCACCTTTTTCATCATGGCCCTGCTGGGCTTGAGTCTTTCCATCAGCACGCTGCAAGCCGCCGAACCGCCGTCCAGCGAAGCCGTGCAGGCGAGCCTGGACAAGATCGCCGACCGCAAACTGCCGGAAGCCGATCAAAAAGCCCTGCAAGCGGTCCTGCAGAGCACGCTCACTCAGCTTAACAACCAGCGTGATTACGATCAGAAGCTGATCGATCTCAAGCAGCAGTTGACCAGCGCGCCAAGGCAGAACATCGAGAACCAGCGCGAACTGACCCGTCTCAAGGCCACCAAAGTGGTACCGGTGGCGCAACGCTATACCAAAGAGACCATTCAGCAGCTTGAGCAATTGCTGACCGAACGCTCCACCCAGCAAAGCGATCTGCAAAAAGCCCTGGCTGAAGCGAACAGCCTGATCATCACCGCCCAGACCCGCCCCGAGCGCGCCCAGGCCGAAATATCTGCCAGCCAGACGCGCATCCAGCAGATCAACAACATCCTCAAGATCGGCAAGGACAGCGGCAAGACCTTGACCCCTGAGCAACGCGATCAGCTCAACGCTGAACTCGCGGCACTGAACGCCTTGATCCCGTTGCGTCGCCAGGAACTGGCCGGCAACAGCCAGTTGCAGGACTTGGGCAACAGCCAGCATGACTTGCTGTCGGAAAAATCGGCGCGCCTGGACCAGGAAATCCAGGAACTGCAAACCCTGATCAACCAGAAACGCCTGGCCCAGTCGCAAGAGACGGTGACCCAGCAGTCCATCGAAGCGCAGAAGGCCGGCGGCAGCAGCCTGCTGGCCACCGAAAGCGCGGCCAACCTGAAGCTCTCAGACTACTTGCTTAAAAGCACCGACCGTCTCAACGAAGTCACCCAACAGAACCTGCAGACCAAACAGCAACTGGACAGCGTGACCCAGAGCGATTCGGCGCTGGACGAACAGATCAACGTGCTCAAGGGCAGCCTGCTGCTCTCCAAGATTCTCTACAAACAAAAGCAGACCCTGCCGCGCCTCAGGCTCGACCGCGATCTGGCCGACCAGATCGCCGACATTCGCCTGTATCAGTTCGAAGTCAGCCAGCAACGGGAACTGCTCAGCAACCCGACAACTTATGTCGATAACCTGCTGGCGACTCAACCGCCCGAACAAGTCACCCCACAACTGCGCAAGAGCCTGCTGGAACTGGCCACCACCCGCGCCGATCTGCTGGAGCGATTGAATCGCGAACTGAGCGCGGTGCTCAACGAATCCATCACGCTGCAACTCAACCAGAAGCAACTGCTCAGCACCGCGCAAAGTCTGCGGGCGACCCTCGACGAGCAAATGTTCTGGATTCCCAGCAACAAGCCGCTGGACCTTGAGTGGATGCACGGCGTGCCGGAGCGCCTGGAACGTCAGGTCACCACCTTGCCTTGGGCCTCGAGCCTGAGCGAACTGACCGATGGCCTGACGCAGCGGCCGCTACTGTTCCTGCCGCTGGCCTTTCTGATCGGGGCGCTGCTGTGGCGCCGCAAAAATCTCTATGCCCGCCTGAATAAAGTTCACCTGGACATCGGCCATTTCAAGCGCGACAGCCAGTGGCACACACCGCAAGCGATTCTGATCAACATCCTGCTGGCGATGCCGGTATCCCTGGGCCTGGCCTTATGCGGCCTGGCCTTGCAGATCGACGCCCGCGGACAGAACGCCAATATGGGCGCGGCACTGCTGCAGATGGCCCAGGCCTGGCTGGTGTTCTACACCGCCTACCGCATCCTCGCACCGGCTGGCGTGGCCGAACTGCATTTCCGCTGGGAAAAACCTCAGGTGGAATTCCTTCAAGGATGGATTCGCCGACTCGGGCTGGTGGTAATGGCCCTGGTGACGGTGGTGGCGGTTGCTGAACTGCAACCGGCGGCGCTGGCCGATGACGTGCTCGGCATGCCGGTGGTGCTGACCTGTTACGCCTTGATGGCCTGGTTGCTCAGCCGCCTGCTGGTCAGCAGCCCGACTCACGAAAACGCATCGCTGTTCCGCAAGGCCGTGGGAGTCATGTTCACTGTCCTGCCAATCGCGTTGTTCGTCGCCGTGTGCTTTGGTTACTACTACACCGCGCTGAAACTCAGCGACCGGTTGATCAACACGCTTTACTTGCTGATGTTCTGGCTGGTGATCGAGGCCACCTTCGTGCGCGGCCTCAGCGTTGCCGCACGACGCCTGGCCTATCAACGCGCCCTGGCCAAACGCCAGGCTGCCAA
Source organism: Pseudomonas sp. PME37.24/025 (assembly GCF_055556615.1). Classification (NCBI taxonomy): domain Bacteria; kingdom Pseudomonadati; phylum Pseudomonadota; class Gammaproteobacteria; order Pseudomonadales; family Pseudomonadaceae; genus Pseudomonas; species Pseudomonas sp. PME37.24/025. The sequence continues at coordinate 340,980 of NZ_JBVHNK010000002.1, read as the reverse complement.
AGAAGCCGGCGACGGTGAAGCGGTGATCGAAGAGCCAACCCTGGACATCGAGAAGGTCAACGAACAGTCACTGAGACTGATCCGCCTGGCCTTGCTCGGCGGTTTCATCGCGGCGTTGTATTGGGTCTGGTCGGACCTGATTTCAGTGTTCTCGTACCTGGACAACATCACCCTCTACGAATACACCAGCGGCACCGGCGCCAACATGAGCATGGTGCCGATCAGCATCGGCGACATGCTCGGCGCGCTGATCATCATCGGCATCACCTTCGCGCTGGCGCGCAACCTGCCGGGCTTGCTGGAAGTGTTTGTGCTGTCGAAGCTGAACCTGGCCCAGGGCAGCTCCTACGCCACGACCACGCTGCTGTCCTATGTGATTGCCGGCGTCGGTTTCGTTTCAACCCTGTCCACACTCGGCGTGAGCTGGGACAAGTTGCAATGGCTGGTGGCAGCGCTGTCGGTCGGTCTCGGTTTCGGGATGCAGGAGATCTTCGCCAACTTCATCTCCGGCATCATGATCCTGTTTGAACGCCCGGTGCGGATCGGCGACACCATCACCATCGGCAACCTGTCGGGCACGGTGAGCAAGATCCGCATCCGCGCCACGACCATCACCGACTTCGACCGCAAGGACATCATCGTCCCGAACAAGACGTTCATCACCGGGCAACTGATCAACTGGTCCCTGACCGACACCATCACCCGAGTGACCCTCAAGCTCGGCGTCGACTACGGCTCGGACCTGGACCTGGTGAAAGAGCTGCTGCTCAAGGCAGCCCGCGATAACCCGCGCGTGCTGAAGGACCCCGAACCCCACGTGTACTTCCTGAACTTCGGCGAAAGCACCCTCGACCACGAATTGCGCATGCATGTGCGCGACCTCGGCGACCGTAACCCGGTGCTCGACGAGGTCAACCGCTTTATCAATCGCGAATTCAAGAAGCAACACATCAACATCTCGTTCCGGCAGATGGAGGTCTACCTCAAAAACCTTCACGGCCAGGAATACAAGATGGTGCCGGTTGATCCAGAAACCAAAACCATCGTGCCCATCGTGCCGGTCGCCGACGGCAAACCGCGGCACGAGCCGCCACCTGTCGAACTCGACTAACCGCTCTATCCCTAGCAGAATGCTCGGACATTCTGCTGGAGATGGCCGTTGAAAGCCCTCGACGAACTGACCTTCGACAATCGCTTCGCCCGCCTGGGCGATGCGTTCTCAACCCATGTGCTGCCCGAGCCCATCGCCGCTCCGCGACTGGTGGTCGCCAGCCCCGCCGCCATGGCGTTGCTGGACCTGAACCCGGCTGTGGCCGAGACACCGGTGTTCGCTGAGCTGTTCGGCGGCCACAAGCTCTGGGCCGAGGCCGAGCCGCGGGCGATGGTCTATTCCGGGCATCAGTTCGGCTCTTACAACCCGCAGTTGGGCGACGGCCGTGGTCTGTTGCTGGGCGAGGTCTATAACGAAGCCGGCGAGCATTGGGACCTGCACCTCAAGGGCGCCGGCCAGACGCCTTACTCGCGCATGGGCGATGGACGCGCGGTGTTGCGTTCGTCGATCCGCGAGTTTCTTGCCTCCGAAGCCCTGCATGCCCTGAACATTCCCACTACTCGCGCACTGTGCGTAATCGGCTCCGACACACCGGTATGGCGCGAGAAACAGGAACGCGCAGCCATGGTCTTGCGCCTGGCACCGAGCCATGTGCGCTTCGGGCATTTCGAATTTTTCTACTACACCAAGCGCCCCGAGCAGCAGAAAGAACTCGGCAACCATGTACTGGCGATGCATTTCCCGCACTGCCTGGAACAGCCGGAACCGTACCTGGCGATGTTCCGCGAAATCGTCGAGCGCAATGCCGAGCTGATCGCCAAATGGCAGGCCTATGGGTTCTGCCACGGTGTGATGAACACCGACAACATGTCGATCCTCGGCATTACCTTCGACTTCGGCCCGTTCGCCTTCCTCGACGACTTCGACGCCCACTTCATCTGCAACCATTCCGATGACCAGGGCCGTTACTCCTTCAGCAACCAGGTGCCGATCGGCCAGTGGAACCTCAGCGCTCTCGCCCAGGCCCTGACGCCGTTCATCAGCGTCGAAGCCCTGCGCGAAACTCTCGGCCTGTACCTGCCGCTGTTCCAGGCCCATTACCTGGACCTGATGCGCCGCCGCCTCGGTCTCACCACTGCCGAAGATGACGACCAGAAACTGCTGGAGCACCTGCTGCAACTGATGCAGAACAGCGGCGTCGACTACAGCCTGTTCTTTCGCCGCCTGGGGGATGAGTCACCGGAACTGGCCGTCGCCCGTTTGCGCGATGACTTCGTCGACATCAAGGGCTTCGATACGTGGGGCGCGCTCTACATCGCCCGGATTGCTCGTGAAGGTGTGATTGATCAGCAACAGCGCCGCAAACGAATGCATGCGGTCAATCCGCTGTACATCCTGCGTAACTATCTGGCGCAGAAAGCCATCGATGCGGCGGAAAGTGGCGACTATTCAGAAGTTCGTCGTTTGCATGCGGTATTGAGCAATCCATTCGAGGAACAGCCTGGAATGGAGAGCTATGCCGAGCGACCGCCGGAGTGGGGCAAGCATCTGGAGATCAGTTGTTCGTCGTGAGACTTAACAACACTGAATTGATCCGTCAGGGACACCAGCACTCGTAGGGTGTATCTCTAACCAAGGAAGGTTATTGCCTACAAACTTCTGCCTTGATAAACATCATTTCCGACTCCAGATCAGTGCCATAGATTGCCTACTCATCCGGAACCCGATCATGCCTGACCCACTCCTCATCCCCTGCCCCCACTGCAACGGCCTTAACCGCATCCCCGCCGAACGCCTCGACGACCATCCAAAATGCGGCCGCTGCAAGGCCGAAGTCCTGCTCAACAAGCCGTTCGAATTGAAGCAAGGCGACTACGCCAGTCAGATCAAGGGCGACCTGCCGTTGCTGGTGGATGTATGGGCGGACTGGTGCGGGCCGTGCAAGTCGTTTGCGCCGGTGTTCGAGCAGGCGGCGGGGCAGTTGGCGGGCAAATGTCGGCTGGCCAAGCTGGACAGCGAGGCGAATCAGCAGTTGTCGGCGCAATTGGGGATTCGCTCGATCCCGAGCCTGATTCTGTTCAAGAATGGCCGGGAAGTGGCTCGCCAGAGCGGAGCCTTCCCGTTACCGCAATTGATGAGCTGGTTGCGTAGCCAAGGGATTTAGAGCCACCACAAATAAATGTGGGAGCGACGGTGCGACGATTCGACCTGCTCGCGAAGAGGGCTTCGCATTCAACATCTCTGTTGACTGGACTTCCGCTTTCGCGAGCAGGCTCGCTCCCACAGTGGTTCGGTGTTGTTTACAGGAATCAGGCATTTTCCAACAGATTGTGCAGGTCGACGAACTGCTGGGTCAGTTTATGCCGCGGGTCGAGGTGGATCAGCGGCGTGTTGGCCTGGTGGGATTCGCGCATGCGCACCGAACTGGCCAGGTACACTGGCAACACCGGCAGGCCCTCGGCGATCAGTTCGTCGAGGATTTGCTGAGGCAAACTGGCGCGGGCCTGGAACTGGTTGACGACGATGCCTTCAACTTCCAGCCCTTCGTTGTGGTCCTCCTTCAATTCTTCGATTTCCGCCAACAGGCCATACAGCGCCTGGCGCGAGAAACTGTCGCAGTCGAAGGGAATCAGCACACGATCAGCGGCGATCAAGGCCGAGACGGCATAGAAATTCAGTGCTGGCGGCGTATCGAGGTAGATTCGGTCGTAATCGCCGTCCAGCTCCTCGAGCAATTTGCGCAGCTTGTTGATCTTGTGCTTGGCCTCAAGCTTGGGCTGCAAATCAGCCAGCTCGGCGGTGGCGGTGACGACGTGAAGGTTGTCGAATGGGGTTTCGTAGATGTCGACCTGGTTTTTCTTCGAGAACGGACCTGAGGACAGAGTCTGCTTGAAGAAGTCAGCGATCCCCATCGGGATATCATCACCGGTGAGTCCCGTCAGGTATTGAGTGGAATTGGCCTGAGCATCGAGATCCACCAACAGCGTGCGATAGCCTTCGCTGGCGCTGACCGCCGCCAGATTACAGGCAATGCTTGACTTGCCCACGCCACCTTTCTGATTGAACACCACGCGCCGCATGTCAAAACCTCCGTGTATCAAAGAATGACCGAGTGTAGTAGTCCACGGCGCTGCTTAGCTACCTCGCCGGCATCGGGACTACACAGTCATTGGAAAATATCCGGCGGAAAAGCCGCCAACTCGCCCATCGATAGCCGATAGAGCTGACAGACATGTCCGCTGCAACGTGGATAATGGCCAAACGACAGTTTTTTTGCGAACCAGACGGTACATTTCGTTGCGCAAAATGTAACCAGCATTTGCTACACGCCCGCCGCACCGGGATAATGCGCGCCACTCGGCGTTAAGCGCCACGTAAGGTCAGCCGCGGTTTTTGCGACTTGCCGCGGTCAAGGAAGCCCCGCAGGGGCGGGATGAATGTCTGTGATCAACTTCAACATCGCCCAATGGCGCGCATGGGCCCCTGGGCTTGAAAGCGTGGATGATTGGCAGGCCTGGAGCCGACAACCGGTCGTGCTCGGGCCCAGCGATGCCGCCCCCGATGTATCGTTTCTGCCGGCCATGCAGCGTCGGCGACTCAGCCGTCTGGCGCGGATGGCGTTTAGTGTCGGCTGGCCATTGGCCGATGGTCGCCAGGACCTGCCGTTGGTCTTTATTTCCCGCCACGGCGAAACTCCACGCACTTTCGAAATTCTCAGCGATCTGGCGACTGACCAACCGTTGTCGCCCACCCAGTTCAGCCTGTCGGTGCACAATGCGGTCATTGGCCTGTGGTCGATCATGCGTGGTGAAACCAGCGAGATGACCGCCCTCGCCGCAGCTGGCGATGGCCTTGAACACGGCATGCTGGAGGCGGCGGCATTGCTTGAGGAAGGGGCGCCTGCAGTACTGCTGGTAGTGACTGAAGAGCAACCGCCCGCGGCTTACTCGGCCTGGATCGACGACGTGCCATTCCCTTACGCGGTCGGCCTGCTGATTACGCCCGGCAATCAGTGGCAGCTGTCGCTGAACAGCACCTCACAAGCGTTGTCCAAACCCCACTGGCCTCATGCCCTGAATCTGTTGCGTACCCTGCTCAGCCAGCAGACCACCTGCCAACATGCCTGGAAAAATCGTCTATGGACCTGGCAACGCAACCTGTAACCGATAAAAACCGCGACGCCTATTACTGGCGCCTGCTGGCCACTGCCGCAAGCTTCACCCTGTTCGGGTTGGGCGGGCTTTGCCTGCGACTGGTGGTGTTCCCGCTGTTGAACTGCCTGCCGGGAGACAACCAGACCCATCGTCAGCGGGCACGACAGACCGTCAGCCGGTGTTTCTGGTTTTTCATTCGATTCATGGCTCGCACTGGCGTGCTGACCTATGACATTCAGGGTGCGGAAAAACTCGGACGGCCAGGCCAGATGATCGTCGCCAATCACCCCTCGCTGATCGATGTGGTGTTTTTGATCGGCCTGGTGGGCCACGCCAACTGCGTGGTCAAGAAAAGCCTCTGGGAAAATCCGTTCACCCGCGGCCCGCTACGCCGTACCGATTACATCAGCAACGACGGCAGCATGGACATGCTCGACGCCGCTGCCGACGCGCTGAAAAGCGGTCAGACCCTGATCATTTTCCCCGAGGGCACCCGCACCCAACCCGGCAAATCGCCGGCCTTTCATCGGGGGGGCGCGGCAATTGCCTTGCGCGGTGCGAGAATCCTCACCCCGGTGATCATCAAGGTCAGCCCGACCACATTGACCAAGGCCGAACCCTGGTATCGGATTCCCAAACGCCGCGTGCACTTCAGTTTTCGTGTCGGGGCCGATATAGACCCACAGACCTTCGCCGCGCTGGGTGCCGCACCTCAGGCCTCGCGCAAGCTCAACGACTATTTGCATTCTTACTTTATCAAGGAGCTCGCCGAAGATGAGCGATCTACACCGTGAAATCAAAGAACTGATCATTGACGCCCTGGGCCTCGAAGACATCAGCGTCGACGACATTGGCGATGACCAGACACTGTTCGGCGAAGGCCTGGGCCTGGACTCGGTAGACGCCCTGGAACTCGGCTTGGCGATCCAGAAAAAGTACGGCATCAAAATCGATGCCGACGCCAAGGACACCCGTAATCACTTCACCAACGTGGCGAGCCTTGCGGCGTTCGTCACTGCAAAACAGGCAGCTTGAGACCGGACCATGCAAACTCGTGACGATATTTTCAATACCCTGCGCGATGCTCTGGTCGAACTCTTCGAGCTGGAGCCCGAGCGCATCAGCCTGGGGTCCAACCTGTATCAGGATCTGGAAATCGACAGCATCGATGCGGTCGACCTGATCGATCACATCAAACGCCAGACCGGCAAGAAAATCGCCGCCGAAGAATTCAAATCGGTGCGTACCGTCAGCGACGTGGTCGAGGCGGTCTACCGTCTGGTTCAACCAGCCGCATGAGCCGACTGATCGGCCTGGGCCTGCTGCTGGCAGGCCTGTTGTACCCCTTTGCGGTGTATTTCGGCATGGAGCATTTTGCCCCGTGGCAGTTCGGTCTGCTGCTGGGTAGCCTGTGGCTGGCGCGAGCGCTGACCGGCGAGCGGCGTCCCGGAAGCCTGTGGATGGCCACGGTCGCCATCGGGTTTTGCCTGCTGCTGGCGCTGTTCGACAGCCCGGTGCTGCTGCGCTGGTACCCGGTGTTGATCAGCGCCTTCATGCTGGTGCTGTTCGGCCTGAGCCTGAAATACGGCCCACCGATGATTGAACGGCTGGCCCGTCTGCGAGAGCCGGAATTACCGGCCGGGGCCATTCGCTACACCCGCCAGGTGACGATTGCCTGGAGCGTGTTTTTTCTCTTCAACGGCTTGTGCGCCGCCGCCCTGACTCTTTGGGCGCCGCTGAGTTGGTGGATGTTGTACACCGGCCTGATCTCCTATGGATTGATCGGCCTGATGTTTGCCATTGAATGGCTGATACGACAACGGGTAAGAGGCCGCCCATGAATTGGATAACACTTGAGCAACTGTTGCTCAAGGCTCAGCCGGACCGAGCCGTGACGGTGGAACCTGCGTTGAATCACGCGCAATTGTGCGGACAGGCCCTGAGCCTGGCTGCCGGCCTGCAAGCTCAGGGAGTGCAGCGCATCGCCGTGCACCTTGAGGACGCCGCCGACCTGGCCATTGCCCTGCTCGGCGCCTGGCGTGCCGGGGTCAGCGTACTGCTGCCCGCCGACCTGCAAGCGCAGACTCGCCAGCGCTGGTCGACCGAGGTCGATCTGTGGCTGACCGATCAGACCGATGATGCTCATTTGAGCGATTATCAGCATCCACCGCTGCCGACTAACTCACTGGACCTGGATCGCTGTCAGCTGAGCCTGTGCACCTCCGGCTCCAGTGGCGAACCCAAGCGCATCGACAAAACCCTGCGCCAATTGGCCAATGAAGTCGAAGCGCTGGAGCACCTGTGGGGCGCAGATCTGGGCAAGGCCTGCATCATCGGCAGCGTCGCCACTCAACACATCTACGGGTTGCTGTTTCGGGTGCTGTGGCCGTTGTGCGCCGGGCGCTCGTTCGTACGTAAACAACTGGCCTTCCCGGAAGACCTGCAGCGCGCCAGCCGCGAACACCCGGCCTTCGCCTGGGTCGCCAGCCCTGCGCTGCTCAAACGCATGGGCGACAACCTCGACTGGCCAGCGCTGAGCGCGGTGCGCCGAGTGTTTTCCTCCGGTGGTGCGTTGTCCGCCGAAGCGGCGCAAAGCCTGCATGAGCGTCTGCAACAATGGCCGACGGAAATTTTCGGCAGCTCGGAAACCGGCGGCATCGCTTGGCGTCAGGGCCAGAATCTCTGGCAGCCCTTCGCCGATGTTGCGCTGAGCCAGGACAGCGATGGCGCCCTGCTTATCGCCTCACCGTACTTGCCGGCCGGCCATATCGAACACACCGCCGACGCCGCACGCATCGCCGCCGACGGCCGTTTCGAGCTGCTGGGACGGCTGGACCGAATCGTCAAACTGGAAGAAAAACGTATCTCGCTACCGATGCTCGAACAGGCGCTGATGGCGCACCGCTGGGTCGCCGAAGCGCGCCTCGGTGTGGTTCAGGAAAGCCGCGCCTCATTAGGGGCGTTGCTGGTACTCAGCGAACAAGGCCTGCATGCCTTGCGCAATCAGGGTCGACGCAGCCTCACTCAAGCCTTGCGTCAGCATCTGAGTCAGCATTGTGAAACGCTTGCCCTGCCACGTCGCTGGCGCTTGTTGCGGCAACTGCCGCTGAACGCGCAAGGCAAACTGCCCCAGGCCGAGGTTGAAGCCTTGCTGCTGGCGCCCCGCCCAAAGGCACCGCAAGTGTTGGAGCAGCTTGAAGTCGATGGCGAGTGGAGCCTGCAACTGGCTGTCCCGCCAGACCTGGCGTATTTCAGCGGCCACTTTCCCCGAGCGCCGGTATTGCCCGGCGTGGTGCAGGTGGATTGGGCATTGAGCCTGGGCCAGCAATTGATGGATCTGCCGGCAAAATTCGCCGGTATGGAAGTGCTGAAATTCCAGCAACTGGTACGCCCCGGTGATGAAATCCAGTTGCACCTGCGCTTCGACTCGGCGCGCAGTAAATTGTATTTCGCCTATCGCAATGAAGCCGCCACCTGTTCCAGCGGGCGGATTTTGCTGGAGACCTCAGGCGATGCATAACCTGTGGCGAGGGAGCTTGCTCCCGCTGGGCTGCGAAGCGGCCCCAAAATCAACCGACGCAGACTTCATTGCGAGCGCTTCGCACTCGAACGGGAGCAAGCTCCCTCGCCACAGTAAGCTCCTTTACAACAAGGGTTCTGTGGAGGTTTCTGATCATGCATAACCCCTGCGCCGTAATCCCGGTCTACAACCACGAAACCGCAATCACTGCCGTGGTCGATGCCCTGCTTGCCAGTGGCCTGCCATGCATTCTGGTGGACGATGCCAGCAGCCCGGCCTGCGCCAAGGTGCTTGACCAACTGGCCCAGCGTGACCGGGTTTACCTGATCAGGCTCACTATCAATCAAGGCAAGGGTGGCGCAGTGATGACCGGTCTGCGAGAGGCCTCGCGCCTGGGCTTCAGCCATGCCTTGCAGGTGGACGCCGACGGCCAGCATGACCTGCAAGACGTCAAAGTCTTCATCGAGCATTCGCGGACCCATCCAGAGGCAGTGATCTGCGGTTATCCGCAATATGACGCCAGCGTCCCGAAGGGGCGTTTGTACGCCCGCTACCTGACTCATGTGATGGTGTGGATCAACACCCTGTCGTTGCAGATTCGCGACTCGATGTGCGGCTTCCGCGTCTACCCGTTGCCGCCAACCCTGGCACTGATCGACTCGGCCAGGATCGGCAAGCGTATGGACTTCGACTCCGACATTCTGGTGCGCCTGGCCTGGCGCAATCAGCCGATGCAGTGGCTGAAAACCAGGGTCCATTACCCTCTGGATGGCGTCTCGCATTTCCGGCTGTTCCACGACAATGTACTGATTTCGAGCATGCACACCCGGCTGTTCTTCGGCATGTTGCTGCGCTCACCGGTGATCCTCTGGCGACGGTGGCGAGCATGAGCGAGAACGCAGACAAACAGCACTGGGCCGACCGCCAGGAACGCGGCAGCTTCTGGTTGATGAAGTTCACCGCGCTCTGCGCAAAAGTCTTGGGCCGTCGGTTGTTGAGCCCGTTGCTGTACGGCATCGTGCTGTACTTTTTTCTGTTCGGGCGCAGCGCCCGCCACAGTGCCTGGCAATACCAGCAGCGGCTTGCCGACTGGAGCGGTCGTAGCGAATTGCGCCCGAGCCATTGGCGGGTGTTCGGCCAGTTCATGGCCTTCGCCGACTCCATGCTCGACAAACTCGATGTGTGGAACGGCAAGCTGAGCATCGATCAAATCGAAATCATCGACCCGGCACTGCTGCGCAATAAACTGCGCGGCACACGCGGGCAAATGCTGGTGGGCGCGCACCTGGGCAATCTCGAGGTTTGTCGGGCGCTGGCCGAGATCGGTGAGAAAGTCACCATGAACGTGCTGGTGCACACCAAACACGCCGAACAATTCAACCGTCTGCTGGGCGAAGCCGGGGCGACCAATCTGCGGCTGATTCAGGTCAGCGAGCTGGACCCGGTGATCATGCTGCAACTGCATGAACGCCTCGAGCGCGGCGAATGGCTGGCGATTGCCGGCGACCGCGTGCCGCTGCATGGCGGGCGCAGTGTCACGGTGGATTTTCTCGGCCATCAGGCAGCGTTCCCGCAAGGCCCGTGGCTGCTGGCCGGTCTGTTGAAATGCCCGATCAACCTGATGCTGTGCCTGAAGAAACCCACGGGCGACTATCGACTGACCCTCGAACCGTTCGCCGATGCCATCGTGTGGAAACGCAGCGACCGCGAACAGGTCATTCATCAGTGGGCCTCCCGCTACGCCGAACGCCTGGGTCACTATTGCCTTGAAGCGCCCCAACAATGGTTCAACTTTTACCCTTTCTGGAAGATCGATGACGACGCCAACGCTTGAGCCGGTAACCTTCGGCGAACTCCCTTTGCGCATCGAAGACGTGCTGGCCCTGGCCAACCGTCAGGTGCCGACGCAGTTGCAGAGCGACGCTGAGTTTCGCCAGCGCATCGCCAAGGGCCCGCAGTTCCTTGATTCCCTGCTGGACAAGGAAGGCGTGATCTATGGCGTGACCACCGGTTATGGCGATTCCTGTGTGGTGGCGGTGCCGCTGCACCACGTCGAAGCCCTGCCCCGTCATCTGTATACCTTCCACGGTTGCGGCCTGGGCAAACTGCTCGACGCCCAAGCCACCCGCGCGGTGCTGGCAGCGCGTTTGCAGTCGCTGTGCCACGGCGTTTCCGGGGTACGCGTGGAGCTGCTGGAGCGTCTGCAAGCCTTCCTTGAACACGACATTCTGCCGCTGATTCCGGAAGAAGGTTCGGTGGGCGCCAGCGGTGATCTGACGCCGCTGTCCTACGTCGCCGCGACCTTGTCCGGAGAGCGCGAAGTGATGTTCCGTGGTGAGCGCCGACAAGCCGCCGATGTGCACCGCGAACTGGGTTGGAAGCCGCTGGTGTTGCGCCCCAAAGAAGCGCTGGCGCTGATGAACGGCACTGCAGTCATGACCGGCCTCGCCTGCCTGGCTTACGCCCGCGCTGATTACCTGCTGCAACTGGCCACGCGCATCACCGCGCTGAACGTGGTCGCTTTGCAGGGCAACCCGGAGCACTTCGACGAGCGCCTGTTCGCCGCCAAACCTCATCCAGGGCAGATGCAAGTCGCCGCGTGGCTGCGCAAGGATTTGGCGATCGATGCGCCGACCGCGCCGCTGCATCGCCTGCAAGACCGCTATTCCCTGCGTTGTGCGCCGCACGTGCTCGGTGTACTGGCCGACAGCCTGAGCTGGCTGCGCTCGTTCATCGAGATCGAACTCAACAGCGCCAACGACAACCCGATCATCGACGCCGAAGCCGAACGCGTGCTGCACGGCGGACACTTCTACGGCGGCCACATTGCGTTTGCCATGGACAGCCTGAAAAACCTGGTGGCCAACGTCGCCGACTTGCTCGACCGTCAGCTCGCGCTGCTGGTGGACGAGCGTTACAACCACGGCTTGCCGAGCAACCTGTCCGGCGCCACCGCCGACCGTGCGATGCTCAACCACGGTTTCAAGGCGGTGCAGATCGGCACCAGCGCCTGGACCGCCGAAGCCCTGAAAAACACCATGCCGGCCAGCGTCTTTTCGCGCTCCACCGAGTGCCACAACCAGGACAAAGTGAGCATGGGCACCATCGCCGCCCGCGACGCCATCCGCGTGCTGGAGCTGACGGAACAGGTCGCCGCCGCCACGCTGCTGGCCGCCAACCAAGGCGTCTGGCTGCGCGGCCAGGCTGAAGACGCGCGCCCACTGCCACCGGCCCTGGCCGCGATGCACGAAGAATTAGCCAAGGACTTCCCGCCGGTCATCGAAGACCGTGCCCTGGAAGGCGAATTGCGCCTGTGCCTGCAACGCATCGCCGAACAACACTGGAGGCTGCATGCGTAGCAAGGGAGTGCTTCACACCGACACGGAAATCCTCGTACCGTTCTTTGACGTCGACACCATGAACGTGGTCTGGCACGGCCATTACATCAAGTACCTGGAAGTCGCTCGCTGTGCGTTGCTGGACAAGATCGGCCACAACTACGACGCCATGGTGGCGTCGGGTTACGCGTGGCCGGTGATCGATTTGCAACTGCGCTATGTGCGTGGCGCCGTGTTCGGCCAGAAGCTGAATGTGCGCGCCAGCCTGGTGGAGTGGGAAAACCGCCTGAAGATCAGTTACCTGATCAGCGATCTGGCCACCGGCGAGCGCCTGACCCGCGCCTGTTCCGTGCAGGTCGCCGTCGACATGAGCAGCCGCGAAATGCAGCTGGCCTCACCGAAGGTGTTCACTGACGCGGTTGAAAGGATGCTGCCATGAATTCGCTGTTCAAATGGCTTGGCGTTTTAGCGTTGCTCGGGCTTTCATCATTGGCGCAGGCTTTCGATCTACAGCAACTCAGCGATCAACTGGCCAAACCCGATGTGATCCACGGCAGTTTCATCCAGGAAAAACACCTGCGCGCCCTGCCCCAGCCGCTGACCAGCAAGGGCACCTTCGTTCTGGCGAAGAATCACGGCCTGCTCTGGCTGCTGAAAACCCCGCTGCAACAGGACTATCGCATCAGCGACAAGGGCATTGCCCGGCGTGATGCCAACGGTTGGCAAATGCTGCCGAACAAGAGTGCCGGCGCCGAGCAGAACCGTTTGTTCCTCGCGGTGCTGCAAGGCGACAGCAGTGGCCTGCAACGGGATTTCGAACTGTCGCTGAGCGGCGATGCACAAAGCTGGAAGCTGACCCTGACCCCGCGTTCGATGCTGCTCAAGCAGGTGTTCAATCAGATCAACATTGACGGCGGCGAACTGGTGCATAGCATCGAGCTGCTCGAAACCCAGGGTGACCGAACCCTGTTGCGTATGCAGGACAGCACTAGCGCACAACCTTTGAGCGATGCGGAGCAACATGACTTTGCTGAGTGAACGGATGCTGCCGCGGCTGTTTCTGATCCTGCTGCTGGCGGTGCTCGCACTTGCGGGCTGGCAATGGCGTGACGACGCGCCGCTGTCGGCCAACCTGATGGAACTGGTACCAGGCACGGCGCCGGACGCGCTGGAACTGCGCGCAGAACAACGCATGCAAGAACCGCTGAACCGGGAAATGCTGGTGCTGGTCGGCCATAAAGACCGCCAGCAAGCCATCGCCATGGCGCAAAAACTCGGCGAGCAATGGCAGGCCAGCGGCGTCTTCGAAAAGATCCAGTGGAACTTGCAGGCCGACTTGCCGGCGCTGCGCACACAATTGCTGCAAGGCCGACTGGCGATGTTGTCGGCGGCCGACCGGCAGCAACTCATCGAGCACCCCGATGCCTTTATTCAGCAACGGGTACAAGCCCTGTTCGACCCGTTCACCGGCTTCAGCCTGGTGCCGAGCCAGGACGACTGGCTCGGCCTGACCGGGCGCATCCAGAACAGCCAGCCACAGCACGGTTCGGTGCAACTGGACATCGGCAGCGGTGCGCTGGTTGCCGATGCCGACGGCAAGAGTTGGGTAATGTTGCGGGCGCGAACCGCCGGCAACGCATTCGACATGAACCTGCCGCTGCAAGTGGCCGACCTGCTCCAGCACAGTCGCGAAGAAGCCGCCCGGTCGGATGTGCAACTGCTCGCCGCCAGTGGCCTGCTGTATGCCGCCAGCGGTCAACGGCAAGCCGCGCGCGAGATGACCTGGGTCGGCGGCGGCGCCACGGTGGGGATTCTGTTGCTGCTGTTGCTGGCCTTCCGGCGTTGGCGTGTATTGCTGGCATTCGTCCCGGTGCTGGTGGGCATGCTGTTCGGCACGGTGGCCTGTGTGGCGCTGTTCGGTCACATGCATGTGATGACGCTGGTGCTGGGCTCCAGCCTGATCGGCGTGGCGGTGGATTACCCGCTGCATTACCTGTCCAAAAGCTGGAGCCTGAAGCCCTGGCATAGCTGGCCGGCGTTGCGCCTGACCCTGCCGGGGCTGACGCTGAGCCTGATCACCAGTTGCATCGGCTACCTGGCCCTGGCCTGGACGCCGTTCCCGGCCCTGACCCAAATTGCCGTGTTCTCCGCCGCCGGCCTGCTTGGCGCCTACCTGTCGGCAGTGTGCCTGTTGCCGGCGCTGCTCAAGGGCGTGGATCTGCGGCCGGCGCAATGGCCGATGCGCATCGCCGAGAAGTTGCTGGAGCTGCGTGAAACGTTGCTCAAATACGTACGCACGCCGGTGCTGCTGGCGCTGTTGATCGCCTTCTGTGTCGGCGGTCTGTTGCAGCTGCAGAGCAAAAACGATATTCGCCAATGGGTCGGCACGCCGCAGCAACTGACTGACGAAGCCCAGACCATCGCACGCATCACCGGCTATCAACCCACCAGCCAGTTCTTCCTGGTGCGCGCGGCCAATCAGCAGGAATTGCTCGAGCGCCAAACGGCACTGAGCGAGCGTCTGGATCAGTTGGTCAATCTGGAGAAACTTCAGGGCTATCTAGCGCTCAATCAACTGGTCAGCCAGCCGAGCGAACAGCGCAAAGTGCGTGAAGCACTGAGCAAGTTGCCGCAGTTCTGGCAACCGTTGCTCGACCTCGGCGTGCCGGCCGCCGCGTTGCAGGCCGAGTTGGCAACGTTGCAGGCGCTGCCCACCGAAGATATCGACGCAGCGCTGGCCGGTCCATTGGCCGAACCCTACCGCACGCTGTGGCTGGGGCCGACCGATGACGGCGTGGCCGCGATGGTCAGCCTGCAAGGCTTGAATAATCCCGCGCTGTTACGGGTCCAGGTGCAGGACTTGCCGGGCGTGGAACTGGTGGACCGCCTCGGCGAACTGAACCAGGTTTTCGCCGCCACTCAAATCAGCGCCGCTGAATTGAAACTCGCCTCCTGCGTACTGATCGTGCTGGTGCTGATCCTGCCATTCGGTTTCGGTGGCGCATTACGAATCGTCTCTCTGCCGTTGCTGGCGGCTCTGTGCAGTCTGGCAAGCCTGGGTTGGCTCGGTCAGCCGCTGACATTGTTCAGCCTGTTCGGCCTGCTGCTGGTGACGGCCATCAGCGTCGACTACGCGATCCTCATGCGCGAACAGATCGGCGGCGCCGCGGCGAGTCTGCTGGGCACCTTGCTGGCAGCGGTGACCACTTGGCTGTCGTTTGGCCTGCTGGCAGTGTCCAGCACGCCGGCGGTGAGCAACTTCGGCCTGTCGGTGAGCCTCGGCCTGGCATTCAGTTTCGTTCTGGCGCCGTGGGCCGGACGACAAGCCCACATCGCACCGATTACGGAGCCGGCAGCATGATGGTCGCTGCGTTCTGGTTGATGGCCCTGGTGTTGTTCGCCATGGCTACCCGTGTCGGCCGTCATTTCGGTCTGATTCCGATCGTCAGCCAGTTGCTGCTGGCGACCTTCGGCCTGCCGCTGCTGATGTACTTCTGGATCGAACCGGGCTGGCACCTGAGCGGTGCCGACCTGATCTCGCCGGACTGGCTGAAGAACCTCTACAGCCTGAGCTTTGCCTTGCTGCTGGGGCACATCCTCAGCGACGTGATCGACCTGCGGCTGGAACGTCAGAGCCTGAAAATCGCCCTGCCGAGTTTCTGTATTCCGTTTGCCTGCGGGCTGGCGACTGCGGTCTGGCTGTTGCCGCCGCAGCCGTGGATCAGCTCGCTGGCGGTCGGTCTGCTGTTCGCCATCACCGCGATTCCGGTGTTGTATCTGTACCTGCGACACATCAACTACCCGCCCGCTGCCACCCGACGCCTGGTGCAGACCGCGATCCTGATCGACCTGACCTGCTGGACTCTGTTCGCATTTGCCCAGGGCAGCCTGCACCTGAGTAGCCTCTTGCTGCCGCTGGCCGGTGCCTGCCTGCCGTTGTTGCTGCGACTGCTCGGGTTGCGCCAACCGTTGCTGCACAGCGGCTGCTTCTTCGCGCTGCTGGTGGTCGCCGAACACTTCAAACTCAATGCGCTGATTTTCGGCATCGGCTATCTGCTGTGCATGGCCGCGCTCAAGGTGCCATTGGTGCTGCCATTGTCGGCGGCGTGGATGAGTCGTTTGCAGACCTGGATCGCCATCCCGCTGATCCTCACGTTCGGCATCGTGCAGATCAACGTGCACAGCGCCATCGACAGTCTCGACGGGGTGCAACTGGCCGCGCTCCTGCTGTTGCCGATCGCCAGCAAATTGCTGGGCAACTGGCTGGGCCTCGGCTGGGCTGGCGCCTCGTTTGAAGGTGCCAGCCGCTGGCGGGAAAGCCTTTTACTGAATATTCGCGGCTTGAGCGAGATCGTCTTTCTCAATCTGCTGCTGCAACAGCAACTCATCAGCCCGGCGCTGTATTTCGCGCTGATGTTGATGGGCCTGATCGCAACCCTGCTGCCGGCACTCGCCGGCATGCACCGAATCCCTTTGAACATCGCCGCCCCGGCAAGGAGCACCCGTGCCAACAGTTGAAATGGAACGTCGTCAGGTACTGGTGATCGGCGCAGGCCCCTCGGGCGCCATCGCCGCCGCGCTGCTCAAGCGTAAAGGTCATGATGTGCTGATGATCGAGCGCCAGCATTTCCCACGGTTTTCCATCGGTGAAAGCCTGTTGTCCCACTGCCTGGATTTCGTCGAAGAAGCCGGCATGCTCGAGGCGGTAAATGCTGCGGGTTTCCAGCGCAAGAACGGGGCAGCGTTCGCTTGGGGCGATCAGTACAGTGCCTTCGACTTCGGCGACACGTTCACCAACGGCAAGCCGACGACGTTCCAGGTCCAGCGCGCCGACTTCGACAAGCTACTGGCCGATCAGGCTGAGCTGCAAGGTGTCGATGTCCGTTACGGCGAAGCCATCGTCAGCGCCGATTTCAGCCTGCCGAAACCGCAGCTCGACGTGCTTCGCGAAGACGGCAGCCAATACCGCGTCGAAGCCGACTTCGTGCTCGATGCCAGCGGCTACGGTCGCGTGCTGCCGCGCTTGCTGGACCTTGAAGCGCCGTCGAACTTCCCGGTGCGCCAAGCCGTGTTCACCCATGTCGAAGACTGTATCGACAACCCGGCTTTCGACCGGGAGAAAATCCTCATCACCACCCATCCGATCCAGCGCGATATCTGGTTCTGGACTATCCCGTTCAGCAACGGCCGTTGCTCGGTGGGCGTGGTGGCGGCCGCCGAACACTTCGAAGGTCGTACCGAGAATCTGGACGACTGCCTGCGCGGTTTCATCGCCGAAACCCCAAGCCTGGCCGGTGTACTGAACAACGCCGTGTGGGATACGCCCGCGCGGTCCATCGGTGGCTACTCGGCCAACGTCAAAACCCTGCACGGCCAAGGTTTCGCCCTGCTGGGCAATGCAGCGGAATTTCTCGACCCGGTGTTCTCTTCCGGTGTGACCATCGCCATGCGTTCGGCGAGCATGGCCGCCGGGGTACTGCACCGCCAACTGCAAGGTGAAAGCGTCAACTGGCAGACCGAGTTCGCCGAACCGCTCAAGCGCGGCGTCGACACCTTCCGTTGCTACGTCGAAGGCTGGTACGCGGGGACCTTTCAGGATGTGATTTTCTATCAGGGCGGCACAGCGGAAATCCGCCGCATGATCAGCTCGATCCTCGCGGGTTACGCCTGGGATGAACGCAACCCGTTCGTCAGCGAACCCAAACGTCGACTGCGAATGATCTCGGACCTTTGCGCACAGGATCCGACATGAGTTATTTGAGCGACAACTACGTCGAAGAGACCCGTTTTGGTTTCTGGTTCCTGCGCAGTCACACCTGGCAGCACCATGTATTGCGCGTGGCGATTAATGATTTGCGCGACCTGTTCAACGCGCCATTGCCCGACAACCCGGTATTGCTGGATGCCGGTTGCGGCCAGGGCAAGTCGTTCCAGTACCTGCGCCAGACCTTCGCGCCTCGGCGCCTGATCGGGCTGGATGCCGACCCTCACAGCCTGAACCTGAGCGGCGCAGAAGCGGCCCGCCAGGGCATGGATGTGGAGCTGATCGGCAGTGACTGCGCGAGCATCAAAATACCGGACGCCAGTGTCGATCTGCTGTTCTGTCACCAGACCTTCCATCACCTGGTCGAGCAGGATCAGGCCCTGGCCGAGTTCTATCGGGTACTCAAGCCGGGAGGCTATTTGCTGTTCGCCGAGTCCACCGAGGCTTACATTGATACGTGGGTGATTCGCTGGCTGTTCCGTCACCCGATGCACGTGCAGAAGAGCGCCGCCGGCTACCTGGACATGATTCGTCGCCAGGGTTTTGAATTCGGCCCGCAGAACGTGTCTTACCCTTATTTGTGGTGGAGTCGCGCCAAGGATTTCGGCCTGCTCGAACGCTTCGGCTTGCGCCAGCCGAAACCCTTTGGCCAGCGGGAAGAAACCCTGGTCAATGTGGTCGCGCGCAAGCCCCTTGAAGGGTGTGCCTGATGATCCGTTTCCTGCTTCTGGGTTGTGTCCTGTTGCTGAGCGCCTGCGCCAGCCAGGCGCCGCTGCCCGAGCGAACCCCGAACCTGGCGTTGCCGCTGCAACTGCACATCGAACGGCAGATGGCCGAGCAACGTCAGGACTGGCTGCTGGTGATCCAGCGTGAAGGCCCAGGCATTCGTTGGTCGATGATGGACCCTTTGGGGATTCCCGTGGCACGGCAGAAACTGATCGATGGCCAATGGCAGGCCGACGGTCTGCTGCCGCCCAATCCGGAAGCCCGGGAGCTGTTCGCCGCCCTGTTGTTCGCGTTGACCCCTGCGGGCGAGTTGCACAGCAACTATCCCGCCGCCCGGCAGGAGGGCGGGCAACGGTCCTTGTCACCGCGCTGGAACATCCGCTATTCACAACCAAGCTATTCACAACCACTGAGCTTTGAATTGAACGTGTCCCAAGGCCCGCATTATCGCGTCACTCCGTTAGGCGAGCACACGCCATGACGGCCTATCTGAACGCCCTCGGGGTGATCTGCGCCCTGGGCCGCGACAAGCAGGAAGTCGCCCGCAACCTGTTTGCCGGCGATTGCTCGGGCATGCGCAGCGAGGCCGGCTGGGTCGTGGAACGCTCGCTGCCGGTCGCGGCGGTGCGCGGTGAGCTGGCGCCGATTCCGGCTGAGCTGGCGCATCAAAACAGTCGCAACAATCAATTGCTGCTGGAGGCTGCGCTGCAAATTCGCGAAGACATCGAGCAAGCGATCCAGACCCACGGCCGCGACCGTATCGGCGTCATTCTCGGTACCAGCACCTCGGGTATTCACGAGGCCAGCAGTGGCCTGGCCCATTACATCCGAGAGCATCAGTTCCCCGCCGATTACGACTATCAGCAACAGGAACTCGGCGCGCCGGCGACGTTTCTCGCCGACTGGCTGCAATTGAGCGGCCCGGCCTATGTGATTTCCACCGCCTGCACCTCCAGCGCCCGTGCGCTGATGAGTGCCCAACGACTGCTCGACCTGGGCATGTGCGACGCCGTGTTGTGCGGCGGTGTCGACAGTTTGTGCAAGCTGACCCTCAACGGCTTCTCGGCTCTGGAAGCAGTGTCCGAACAGCGCTGCAACCCGTTTTCGGCGAACCGCAACGGCATCAATATCGGCGAAGCGGCGGTGTTGTTTCTGATGAGCAAAAACGCCGGCAACAGCCAACCGATTGCCCTGCTCGGCAGTGGCGCCAGCTCCGATGCACACCATATTTCCGCGCCGGAACCGACCGGCCGTGGCGCCCTGCAAGCGATGCGCAAAGCCTTGAGCCGCGCAGGCCTGCAACCGCAGCAGATCGGTTATCTGAATCTGCACGGCACCGCCACCCAACACAACGACGCCATGGAAAGCCTGGCCGTGACGACGCTATTCCCGCAAGGCGTGCCCTGCTCATCGACCAAACCGATGACCGGCCATACCCTCGGCGCTGCCGGCGCTTTGGAAGCAGCGTTCTGCTGGTTGAGCCTGAGCGCGGACAGCCGCGCTTACAATCGTGAGCGTGCCCTGCCGCCCCACATCTGGGACGGCCAGCCCGACCCTGAGTTGCCGGCCCTGCATTGGGTGACCCCGACCGACCACCTGACGTCCATTGCACCTCGCTATCTGATGAGCAATTCCTTTGCCTTCGGTGGCAATAACGTCAGCCTGATTATCGGAGACGCCCCATGATTGCCTGGCCGCTCGCCGAACTGCTGCCGCATGCCGGCGACATGATCCTCATTGAGCAAATCCTGTCGTTCGATGACGAGCAGATTCATACCCGACTCACCGTCAAACCCGACGGCCTGTTCAATCGCCCCGACGGCAGCCTGCCGGCCTGGGTCGGCATCGAGCTAATGGCCCAGAGCGTCGCCGCGTACGCCGGCTGCCATGCGCGTCAGAAAGGCAATGCGGTAGAGTTGGGCTTCCTGCTCGGCACCCGTAAATTCGAATGCAACGTGGAACACTTCCCCGCCGGCACCGAGTTGACCATCCATGGGATACGCTCGCTGGAAGACGACAACGGCATGGGTGTGTTCGAATGCCACCTCACCGCCCCCGGCATCCACGCCACTGCCCGGCTGAACGTGTTCCGCCCGCCTCAAGCCGCGCAATATCTTCATGAACCCCAAGGAGTCGAGTGATGACTGAATCCGTACTGGTCACCGGCTCCAGCCGTGGTATCGGCCGCGCCATTGCGTTGCGTCTGGCCCGGGCCGGGCATGACATCGTGCTGCACTGCCGCAGCGGCCTTGCGGACGCCGAAGCCGTCAAGGCCGAAGTCGAGGCTCTGGGCCGCAACGCTCGCATCCTGCAATTCGACGTGTCCGACCGTGGCCGTTGCAAAGCTATTCTTGAAGCCGATGTCGAAACCCACGGTGCCTATTACGGCGTGGTGCTCAACGCCGGCCTGACCCGCGACGGTGCTTTTCCGGCCCTGAGCGAGGAGGATTGGGATCTGGTGATGCGCACCAATCTCGACGGTTTCTACAACGTGCTGCACCCGGTGATGATGCCGATGATCCGTCGTCGCGCCGCCGGACGGATTGTCTGCATCACCTCTGTTTCCGGGTTGATCGGCAATCGCGGCCAGGTCAATTACAGCGCCTCCAAGGCCGGTTTGATCGGCGCAGCCAAGGCGCTGGCGATCGAACTGGGCAAGCGCAAAATCACGGTTAACTGTGTCGCACCCGGCCTGATCGACACGGCAATGCTCGATGAAAACGTGCCGGTGGAAGAATTGATGAAAATGATCCCCGCACAGCGCATGGGCACCCCGGAAGAGGTAGCCGGTGCGGTGAATTTCCTGATGTCGGCGGAAGCGTCGTATATCACCCGGCAGGTTCTGGCCGTCAACGGAGGCCTGTGCTGATGAAGCGCGTCGTCGTCACCGGCATGGCCGGCATCACCTCACTGGGCAGCGACTGGGACACCATCGCCGCCAACTTCGCCGCCAATCGCAGCGGCATTCGCCGCATGGACGAGTGGGATCGTTTTACCGAACTCAACACGCGCCTGGCCGGGCCGATCGATGACTTCAAAGTACCGAGCCACTGGACCCGCAAGCAGCTGCGCAGCATGGGCCGCGTCTCGCGCCTGGCCGTTGGCGCGGCTGAACAGGCCTTGGCGGACGCCGGTCTGCTGGGTGACGAGTCGATCAAGGACGGGCGCATGGGTGTTTCCTGCGGCTCGTCCACCGGCAGCACCGACGAGATCAAGGCGTTCGGCAAAATGCTGCTCAACTCAGTGGCCGAAGGCTTGAACGCCAACTCCTACGTGCGGATGATGCCGCACACCACGGCGGCGAATATCAGCATTTTCTTCGGCCTCACCGGCCGACTGATCCCGACCTCCAGCGCCTGCACCAGCGGCAGCCAGGGCATCGGTTATGCCTACGAATCAATCAAGTTCGGCCGCCTGCCGCTGATGCTCGCCGGCGGTGCCGAAGAGCTGTGCCCGACCGAAGCCATGGTGTTCGATGCGCTCTATGCCACCAGCCTGAAAAACGATGCCCCGCAAACCAGCCCTCGCCCTTACGACTCCGGCCGCGATGGCCTGGTCATTGGTGAAGGCGGCGGCATGCTGGTGCTCGAAGAGCTCGAACACGCCTTGGCACGCGGCGCACATATCCACGCCGAGATCGTAGGTTTCGGCAGCAACGCCGACGGTCAGCACGCCACCCGTCCGGAGCAGCTCACCATGCGCCGGGCCATGGAGCTGGCGCTGGAAGACGCCGGGCTCGAACCGACCGCCATCGGTTATGTAAATGGTCATGGCACCGCTACAGAACAGGGCGACATTGCCGAAACACTGGCAACCAGCGCGTTGTTCGGCGAACACATGCCGATCAGTTCACAGAAGAGTTTCCTCGGTCACACCCTGGGAGCCTGCGGCGCGCTGGAGTCCTGGTTCAGCATCGAAATGATGAACCGCGACCGGTACGTACATACTTTTAACCTCGATGAGATCGATCCGCAGTGCGGCAAGCTCGATTACCTGCGCGGTGAATTCCGGCAGATGAGCAATGAGTACGTGATGAACAACAATTTCGCTTTTGGTGGGGTCAACACCTCGTTGATTTTCCGCCGCTGGCACTGACCTAACCACTTATGGAGTGAAGGGAATGACTCAGTTTCACCGCATAGTCGCCTTGCTGGCCCTGGCCTTTGTGCTCGGCGGCTGCACCAGCAAGCCGGTGTATAACGCCAAGGAAGACTTTTCCGCCGACCTGGGTTTCACCCAATCGCAGATGAGCCGCGCCATCGTTACCGCCCTGAATGACCGCGAATGGGTCGTGCAATCGGTACGTCCGGGCATGATCAAGGCCGCCATCACCGTGCGTGGCCGGCACCACGCCGAAGTCGATATCCCGTTCACCCCGACCTCGTTCGAAATCGACTACCGCAGCAGCTACGGCCTGGACTACAAGGACGGCAAGATCCACGGCAACTACAACCGCTGGGTCAACAAACTGCGTGACAACGTCCTCAAAGAGCTGTCCTTCGATCCAACCATCGAGCAGGTCAATGAACTGGGCATCATCAAGCAAGGCGCCGAAGAGCCGACCTATCTGAGTTTTCGCGAAGGCGTAAAACGTGCCACCGACGCCGGCCTGCTGGACGGTAGCGTCAAGTTCTACCTGGCCGGCGAAACCTTGCCCAAGCAGGTGCGAAAACTCGACACCGTGAGCAGCAGCCGCAAGACCAACGGCTCCAATAAATCTGATCAGGACGCCTGCTTCTGGGCTCTGCAATCGGCCCTGGCGACCTTGCAGGACGCTGCGAAGAAAGCCGATGCAAACGCGGTGATCAACATCGCCAGTGTCGACAAGCGCGACCTCTACAAAGACACCGAAAAATTCCAGTGCCGCGCCGGGCTGGTGGTATCCAGCGTGGCGTTGCGTGGTGATTTGGCGCACGTGGACTGATACACGAAAAATCGTGGCGAGGGGGCTTGCCCCAATGCCCGTCAGTTAAAGTGCACAACCTGTGGGAGCGGGCTTGCTCGCGAAGAGGCCGTGTCAGTCGACATCATCGTTGCCTGATACACCGCCTTCGCGAGCAAGCCCGCTCCCACAGGGTTTGGCAATCTAGCCAGGCGGATCGAGGTTATCCAGCGCCCGATTCACCGCCAATTCCCCCAGCATGATCACTTGTTGAATCCCCAACAGGGTGTTGCGATGTGTTTCCTCCATCAACCCTGCAAAATCCTGAGCATCACCCTCGCCGAGGCCAGTGCGGCAAATTCCGGTCAGTCTGGTTCTACCTGAGGTACACAGGTCTCCCGTTCCAATGCCGTTGGGCCCTCGAACTCTGTCTGCAGTAGCGCCAAAAACGCCTCCCGAGCGGGGTGTCGACCTGAGTTTTCATGCCAGTAAAACAGGTTGTCGATACTCGTCAGTTCCGGGAATTCGTATCCTTGCCAACCTGCACTGTGGCGGTATTGCTCATAGATCCCGCGAGGTACCAGCGAAACGCCGGCACCTGCACTGACACATCCGACTATGGCGCCATAGCTTGCGATGCTGACGATCGGCAACACCTGCTCATGGCGCAACAGCCACTGCTCCAGCGCGAAGCGGTACGGACAGCCCGGGGGCCACATGAAAATCTCCTTACCTTGCAGATCCGCCGCCTGACGTAAAGGACCATGGGACGCGGACGCGATGAGGATTAAATCTTCCCGGTACACCACTGCACGCTTGAGCCCGGGGCGTTCAATGTTCACCGCCACGATCACCCCATCAAGTCGGTGATGCTGCGTATCGTCCAGCAGTTGAGCCCAAGTGCCAGTGCTCAACTCCAGCGACACCTGCGGGTACAGCGCATGGTACTTGGCCAATAACCGGGGCAGCCGTCCCGTAGCACTAGACTCAATGGCGCCAATGCGCAGAGGGCCGCCAGGCGTATTGGTAGGCGCTACCGCGCGCCGGGCCTCATCAGCCAAACCCAGGATTTTCGTCGCGTAATCAAGAAATACCTCCCCGGCAGGAGTGATCCGCAGCCCTCGACCGTCGCGGAAAAACAGTGGCGTGCCAAGCTCCCGCTCCAGGGATTTGAGGCGTGCGGTGATATTGGACGGCACGCAGTGCAACAACTCGGCGGCGCGCGCGATGCTGCCAAGGTCGTAAACCGTCTTGAACATGCGCAGTTGGGACAATTCCATGACTCACCCAGAGTGAATGTTCAGATCAGTTTAAGTCACTTGTAGTGATGTGACGTGTTTTTGATACTCCAATTAGCGCGCATCGCGTGACGCCGTCGCCCTTTCATATCCCTTGATGAGCAGGAGTTTTTTATGGAGTTAGTTGAGCGAAAAATCCAGTCCCTCGCCGAAAGTGTGTTCACCCATAAAGCATTGAATAACGCGTTCTACCAACGATGGATGGGTGGCTCGCTCCCCCTCGCCGACGTTGAGGTGTTTGCTCGAAACTATCTGGCCCGTACCACGCAGACCTCTCGTATGGTTGCCCTGTCATTTATAGGCACTGACGACCTATACGCTCAGGTCGAAATCGTCAAAAACCTGTACTCCGAGATGGGCTACGGCAACCCGGAAAAGGCCCACCTTGCCCTGCTGGAAAGTTATTTGATTGACCTTCTCAGTCGTCTCGCTGATCGACCGTACAGCATGGATGAACTTATGTCCGTGCCTGTGCTTGAAAGCACTATTGCGTTCAGCCGCGAGCAGTTGAGTCTTTATACCGACGGTGGTGACAGCAATAATCCGCGCCACGTGCTCGGCACATTGTTGGCTCAGGAGTGGCTGGCCTATTCGATGCTCACCCGTTTGTACGAAGGAGCACGTAACTATCAGCACCTGTATGCCAATAACGACGACTTTCATGAGCACTGCGAGTACTTCTACATCCACATCGGGGATGCGGAAAAAGAACACAAGATCCAGGCCGTGAAAGCCGCCACCCAGGAATGCACCACCGACCAGCACATAGAGGAAGTCAGCGCGTCGTTCAACCGCTTCCTGGTCATCACCGAGCAGTACTGGAACGGTATAGCCCGTGCCATGCCCAGCGTGCAAAATCGTGTTGCGTCCGGGATGACGATTTGATGAATACAAGGCCCAGCGTAAAAGTCGCTTTGGCGGCGGTTTTTGTAATCCTTTGCTGGGCCTATTCCCCCATTGGAATCCACATCGGGCTAAAGGCTTACGAGCCCGGTCATCTCGCGCTGGTGCGATTTCTCATCGCCTCAACGTTCATGGCCGGGGTCGCGTTGGTGGTGCGTATTTCCCTGCCCCGCCTTAAAGACCTGCCACTGCTGGCCGTGCTGGGATTCCTCGCCGTCAGCCTGCATCACATAGCCCTCAACTATGGCCAACAAGGCGTTAGCGCCGGGGCCGCCAGCGTACTGGCACAATCCACGCCGCTGTTCAGCACGCTATTGGCGCATTTCGCGTTCAAGGACCGGGTGAACGGCTGGCAATGGATCTGTGTGCTGTGCGGCCTACTCGGTGCCGCTGTGGTAGTCACCGGGGACCGTGGTTTTGGTGAGCTGGACGCGCACGGGCTGCTGATCCTGTTGGCGGCGCTGTCCTGGAGTCTGTATTTCGCCTTGCAAAAACGCCACTCCCAACGTTACGACGGGCTGACGATGGTGTGTTACACCATTTGGTCCGGCACGGTGCTGCTCCTTGTGTATGTCCCGGGCCTGTGGAGCGAAGCGCAAAACGCTTCAACTTCGGCCAACTTGGCGGTGCTCATTCTGGGCATCTTCCCCAGCGCCCTTGCGTACCTCGCCTGGGCATACGTACTGGCGCACAGCAATGTGAGCCGCGCCTCCATTTCGCTTTACCTGATACCGCCCACAGCCATGTTGATGGCCTCGTTGGTTCTGAGTGAACGCCCTTCGGCCATGGTCATCGTCGGAACGATCATTGTGCTGACGAGCGTACTCGCCCTCAATCTGGAACCATCGCAAGTCGCGGTTCCTGCCGACAAAGTTTGAACAGAGATCGTGACCACCTATGAATGATGCAGAAAATCCGACCCTGGCCTACGAACACCATGTGCTGATCTGCACCAACCTGCGCCCTGATGGTCGCCGTAGTTGCTCGGGCTCAGGCGCTCATGAATTGCTCAGTGCAGCAAAACGCAAGCTCGCCAAAATGGGTGCACCAGGAACATCGCGCGCCAACGCATCGGGCTGCCTGGGCCGCTGCGACCACGGCCCGGTCATGGTGATTTACCCAGCTAACCTGTGGTTCTCGTGCAAGACGCCGCAACAGGTTGAACGCATTCTCAATCAACACCTCTTCCGTCCCGATAAGCCGTTGTGACCCAAGTGGCCTAAGCAGGAATCCACGCCATGACCTGGACAGATGAAGACATGCGCATCGCCCAATGGATGTTGGCCGAATACCGTAAACAAGACTATCTACCGCAAGCCTTCGCCGCTCGGGAGATCCGTCTGATGTTCGGTGAAGCTCATGTGTACCAAAATCGCCACGGCAACTGGGCCGTGAACAAACCAATCCTCGAAGCCTTTAAAGCTCTGACTGCTGAGTACGTGGTATGGAGCCGAAGCTTTCAACTTTGGAGGCAAAGAACTGCACAAGATCCAGCGGGGATACGCGTGAGCCGCTGACAGGATATCCCGACGGCAATCATCAGTCTGCATCAAACGACAAACAACGCTGTGACCAACATCGTCTGTTTCTACAAAAGCAATGAGCGCAAGGATGCCAAGAAACAAAGGGAAAGCGGAGCATGTCATTTCGGAAACGTCCCACAGCCAGAGTTTTAGCTTCCCGGTAGGGTCCATGTTCCCCAGCGACATGTCGGGATTATCCCAAGGAAGAGAACAGCATGAATAACAAGGCGGTCATCGTTTTTAGTGGCGGACAAGACTCAACAACCTGTTTGATCCATGCACTGCAAACTTATGATGAAATTCACTGCATTACATTTGATTACGGTCAGCGCCATCGCGCAGAAGTTGAAGTGGCGCAACAGCTTTCGGCAAAACTTGGTGTGACAGCGCACAAGGTGCTCGACGTTTCATTATTAAATGAGTTAGCGATCAGCAGCCTGACTCGCGACAACATTCCAGTACCAACCACCGCCAGTTCAGGGAGGAGCCTGCCAAACACCTTCGTACCCGGTCGAAATATTCTTTTTTTAACGCTGGCGTCTATTTATGCCTATCAAGTTAGCGCTACGACTGTAATCACAGGTGTTTGTGAAACCGACTTTTCAGGCTATCCGGACTGCAGGGATGAATTTATCAAGGCTATGAATAAAGCCGTTGAATTGGGGATGGACTATAAATTACGAATTGAAACACCGCTCATGTGGCTGAACAAGTCTGAAACTTGGGCTCTGGCCGATCATTATGGAAAGCTTGAATTGATTCAGCACCACACACTGACTTGCTACAACGGAGTAAAAGGCAGTGGATGTGGTGACTGTGAGGCGTGCAATCTTCGAGCAAAAGGCTTTAATGAGTATCTCGAAAACAAATCAACGGTGATGAAAAGCCTGAAGGAAAAACTGCAAATTAAATAGCGTTTAACCGTGCAGGGGGAGCCTCATCCCCTGCCTTTTACGCAGCCTGTGTTCCAGCCACATACCTCTTAAACAAGGATCTTGCTCCATACGCAGGCAAAACGTTAAAAACAGCGAAACACATTTTTATGGCGATCTGGACATAAACGATATTAAGTAACTCCGCATTCGTCATGGTGCCGTAAAATGCAACAAAACAAAAAATAAAACTATCTATTATCACCGCAAAAAACGTACTTAAAAACACTCGCAAAAATAACAACCTTGCATTCGTAAGCTCCTTTATTTTGCTCAGCAAAAATGAATTTACATATTCAGAAAAAATAAAAGACACTGAGGATGCTACCAACACCGAGGACACGTGCGTCATGACTTCGCTGTAAGGCGCATCAAGCTTCCAACCTGACAAGCCAGGAAGATAGCTGGTCGCACTCAGCAAAACAGTAATGAGCGCATTACTTACGAATGCAAACAATATGGCTTTTCTTGCCAATCTAAGACCATAAAACTCATTTAACATATCGACTATTAAAAATGTCAGCGGGTACAGAAAAACTCCAGGCGTCACGACAACACCAAGCAATTCAATATACACAAGCTTTGTCGCGGCAATATTAGTGAAGATATATAGTGCAAACAGCAGTAGATTGAGAGCGACATAAACCATCCACGACCTTTCATGCCGATCATTTACCTCATACGCTGTCAATGCAGCCCCGCCAGAATAAAACTTCCTGTACACCGACTTCATCTCTGACCTGCTTAAATCATCCACTATTTCACTTTTCAATAAATCATCGAGCCTAACTTTGATGACCTTTCCCGTTGAGACAATCATGACAACGGCAAGTCCCTTACTATTCTCGAACCCTAACAGCTTATACTTTTTGTTTTCCGAAACACTATCCATTGAACCTCTCCTCCATTAACTCCCCAATTACAAGAACAACGTCAGAGCAACAGCAAGGTTCACTGGTTATGGACAACCGTTTCGTCGTCTTGTCGTACACCAATTTTTCTTTATTGCTACTCGGCAAACCCTTCTTAACTATTAACAAATCCCCCGACTCATTCACACCGCTAATTTCATTCTCCAGAAGCACACCGATTAAATTGCAGGCCGTACCGAAGTAGTAAGTCAGCGGATGGGTTGCGACCAATTCGCCAATCCTCTTGCCAAGACTCTGCTCAAGCAAGCTCTCTTTAATGATAGGGACGGCTGCTGGGTTCATATTGCCTTGCAAAGATACGCTATTTTCTATGATCTCCCTTTCTTCAAAATCAACAGTCTCTATCTCTTTGTAAGACACACCAAAGAAATCAGAAATCTTGCGAATTGTAGATTGTTGAACATTCACCACTCTCCCTTCCAGGATGTTATATATCGTAGTTCTGGTTAATCCACTTGCATTGCACAAGGACAGCTGCGTCTCCCCACGACTTTTTATCAAGTATTTAATATTATTCTTCAAATTTTCTGTTTTTTCTTTCTTATACATTAAATATCAACCACTTATTGCTTGAGCCAACTGCACCCTTGCTGAAACTACAGAGGCGCCGCTGTGAGATACCAGCATCCTACACCTCCAGGAGCTGTACAAAAATTAATGTCGCGAACATGGCAAACAATCGTTAAATAATATTTCACTCCCGACTCTTGAAATGCCATCCCGTTGTTATTGATCACTCAACCTTGCGAAACTTCCCACATTCATTTCTTACAGCAAACCCCTACAGAATTTACTTGACAAGAAATGAATCATTTAATTATGCAAATGTTCATTTATTTGATTAATCAAATAGAATTTTCTGGTAATAAATCTACCGCTCCACTCTCCTTTGCACGCAGCCAATCAATCTTGGCTTACTGCATGGGGCTAGTGGCTTCTTAAATCTTGAAGGGAATTCCAATATGAAAAAGATCCCCCCTACCCCCTCGGATTCGCAAAATTCATCATCCGACAACACCGTCGATTTACCCAAGCTCTCCGAAATCACCGAACGTCGCGTCAGCGCCCGCCTGCGCCATCCAGACCGTCCCGACCCTGTCAGCCACGTCTTCACCATCGTCCCGGATGCCGACACGGAATCTCTGCTCTGTCATGCCTGCGAAACCCTCGCATCGCTGAATGTCATGAGCACCGATCTGGCTGGCGAACTCGAAGGCTCGCGCCACAATGTGGCGTTGGCCATCCAGCAACTGGCCGTGCTGGGGGAGTTATTGGTCAATCGGGTGCTAGACAAACTGGAGCTGTCCGATGGGTCAGCAGCTCCCTCAAACAGCCAATGCTGAGTAGTACGTTCTGTTACCAAATGGAGGTTTCTCGTCATGGATCGATACATGCCTATCACCGGCATCGACTGCACCATCGCATCGTTGGTGATCGACACCGAAGCACCGCTGGACGTGTTGCACGAAACCGCGGCCTACCGCATTCGCACCGCGACCCAACTGCTGGAAAATTTCGCGTCTAGCGAGGGCATTTACAGTGAGCTGGCGCGGGTGTTGGTGACTTCGTTGCGCGATGGCTGCGATTTGATGGATGTCATTGGTCGACGATTGCAGGTGCAGGTCTCGGTGTAGTGCCTGGTAAAGAAAAACGGGTGACCTCACTGAGGTTACCCGTCGTTACGTCTTCAAAGGCTCAACCTTACGCGTCAACAACTCCACAAACGCCTTCGCCATCGGCGACTTCTGATCCTTGCGCTGTACCAGCCACACCGCCGACACCGCTTCCGGATCGAGCAAAGGCCGATAGACCACACCATCAATGCGCATCCGCTGATAAGACGCCGGCAACACCGACACCCCAAGCCCCGCCGCCACCAAACCGATAATCGTCATTGCCTCGCCAGCCTCCTGGGCGAAGTGCGGGCTGAAACCGGCATCCCGCGCCAGGCTGAGCAGCTGTGCGTACAAACCACTGCCATAGCTGCGTGGGAAAAATACGAATGGTTCGAGGGCCAGGGCTGACAGGAACAGGCCGTCTTCGCTGCCATTCACCAGCGGATGCTTGGAGCTGAGCACCGCCACCAGTGGCTCGCGCGTCAGTTCCACCACGCTGAGCGAGTCCGGCAACCCCAGCGGTCGCATGATGCCGACTTCGATCGACTCATCCACCAGCGCATCGGCTACTTGGGTGCTGCTCATTTCCCGCAGATGCAAATGCACCGCCGGAAAGCGCTGGCGAAACGAGAAAATTGCCTGGGGAATGGTCGAGTTGAACGGTGCCGACGAGGTGAAGCCGATCTTCAGCTCACCCAACTCACCGAGTTGTGCCCGTCGTGCAACGTCCGCCGCTTTGTCGACCTGAGCCAGCACCAACCGCGCCTCTTCCAGAAACAGCCGACCGGCCTCGCTGAGTTCAACCCGACGATTGGTCCGCTCGAACAGACGCGCCCCCACTTCCTGCTCCAGCGCCTGAATCTGCTGGCTCAGCGGCGGCTGCGAGATGCCCAGCACCTGGGCGGCGCGGCCGAAGTGCAGTTCTTCGGCGACGGCGATGAAGTAGCGCAGGTGGCGCAATTCCATGAAAACTCCATTAGGTCGTACAACCTATCAAATAGGTCGAACAATATATTGGATTGAATCATTAGGCAGCTATATGCTTTTTTCATTGCCTGACCGGCTGCGCCCCCCGAGGTCCGAAGTGAAAACTGCTGTCGCTCCACTTGCCCATGAAGTTCCGCCCGCAGCGGTGGACGATGTTGTCGCCGAGCTAAAGGAGATCTACATCGAAAAAGGCACACCGATGTTTATGCGCACGGTGCTGGCGCTGTTCTCGGGCGGTTTCGCGACCTTTGCCTTGCTGTATTGCGTGCAGCCGATGATGCCGCTGCTGTCCCGCGAGTTTTCCATCAACGCGGCCCAGAGCAGCCTGATCCTGTCGGTCGCCACCGGCATGCTCGCCATCGGTTTGCTGATCACCGGCCCGATCTCTGATCGCATCGGGCGTAAACCGGTGATGGTCGCCGCACTGTTCGCCGCCGCTCTCTGCACCATGGCCAGCGCAATGATCCCGAGTTGGCAAGGCGTGCTGGTGATGCGGGCGCTGGTGGGGCTGTCGTTGAGCGGTCTGGCGGCGGTCGCGATGACTTACCTGAGCGAAGAAATTCACCCGCAGCACCTTGGCCTGGCCATGGGTTTGTACATCGGTGGCAACGCCATCGGCGGCATGTGTGGACGGTTGATCGTCGGGGTATTGATCGACTTCGTCAGCTGGCACACGGCGATGCTGGTCATCGGTGGTCTGGCACTGATTGCCGCAGCGGTGTTCTGGAAAATCCTCCCGGAATCGCGCAACTTCCGCGCCCGCTCGCTGCATCCGCGTAGCTTGCTGGACGGTTTCACCATGCACTTTCGCGATGCTGGTCTACCACTGTTGTTTGTCGAAGCGTTCGTGCTGATGGGCGCGTTCGTCACGCTGTTCAACTACATCGGGTATCGCTTGCTGGCCGAGCCGTACCATATGGACCAGGCCTTCGTAGGGCTGCTTTCGGTGGTGTACCTGTCGGGCATCTACAGCTCGGCGAAAATCGGCGCCCTGGCCGACCAGCTCGGCCGGCGCAAAGTGCTCTGGGCAACCATCGTGGTCATGCTCGCGGGCATCGCTTTGACCATGTTCACGCCGTTACCGCTGGTGATTCTCGGCATGCTGATCTTTACCTTCGGCTTCTTCGGGGCGCATTCGGTGGCCAGTAGCTGGATTGGCCGTCGTGCGATCAAGGCCAGAGGACAGGCGTCGTCGCTGTATCTGTTCAGCTATTACGCCGGTTCGAGTATTGCGGGTACGGCGGGCGGCGTGGCTTGGCATTTGGGGGGCTGGAACGGGATCGGGTTGTTCATCAGCGGATTGCTGGTAATTGCGCTGTTGGTGGCGTTGAAGCTGGCGAAGTTGCCGCCGTTGGAGAATTTGAAGGCGTGACGCACAACCCTGTGGGAGCGGGCTTGCCCGCGATAGCGATGGTCGGTTCAGCATATGTGTTGTATGAGATGACGCCATCGCGGGCAAGCCCGCTCCCACAATGAACTGCATCCACTTATCATTTTCTGAACCACAAACAAAAACGCCCGGCAAATGCCGGGCGTTTTTTATCGGGCGACGATCACTCGTGATATTGCGCCGACAGCTCATGCACCGCGCGCAAGAAAGCGCCTGCGTGCTCCGGATCAACTTCAGGTGTAATGCCATGGCCGAGGTTGAACACGTGGCCGCTGCCTTTGCCGTAGCTGGCGAGGATCCGGCCGACTTCGGTGCGGATGGCTTCTGGCTTGGCGTAGAGCACGGTCGGGTCCATGTTGCCTTGCAGGGCGACTTTGCTGCCGACCCGTTGGCGGGCTTCGCCAATGTCGCAGGTCCAGTCCAGGCCCAGCGCATCAGCACCAGCGTCAGCGATGCTTTCCAGCCACAGGCCGCCGTTCTTGGTGAACAGGATGACCGGTACTTTGCGGCCTTCGTGCTCGCGGATCAGGCCGCTGACGATTTTGCGCATGTAGGCCAGGGAGAATTCCTGGTACGCCGCCGCCGAAAGGCTGCCGCCCCAACTGTCGAAGATCTGCACTGCTTGCGCCCCGGCCATGATCTGGCCGTTGAGGTAGCTGGTGACCGTCTGCGCGAGCTTGTCCAGCAGCAGGTGCAAGGCTTGCGGGTTGTCGTAGAGCATGGTTTTGGTCTTGCGGTAGTCTTTCGACGAGCCGCCTTCGACCATGTAGGTGGCCAGGGTCCATGGGCTGCCGGCGAAGCCGATCAGCGGCACGCGGCCGTTCAGTTCGCGGCGGATGGTGCTGACTGCGTCCATGACGTAGCCGAGGTCTTTGTGCGGATCAGGAATCGGCAGAGCTTCGATGTCGGCCAGGGTGCTGATGACTTTCTTGAAGCGCGGACCTTCACCGGTCTCGAAGTACAGGCCTTGGCCCATGGCATCGGGGATGGTCAGGATGTCAGAGAACAGGATCGCCGCGTCCAGTTGTGGGTAGCGGTCGAGCGGCTGCATCGTGACTTCGCAAGCGAACTCCGGGTTCATGCACAGGCTCATGAAGTCGCCGGCCTTGGCACGGCTGGCGCGGTATTCCGGCAGGTAGCGACCGGCCTGACGCATCATCCACACAGGGGTGACGTCTACGGGTTGCTTGAGCAGGGCGCGAAGGAAACGGTCGTTCTTCAGGGCAGTCATGTCGGCATCCGGAAAAAAAGTGCGGGCATTTTCTCAGAGCGCGACGCAAAAGGCACGGTAAGAGCCGTTCCTTTTGTCTATCGGGTCAATTTGTCGCGGTGGAATGCAGTTTTCGTTACACCAAAAAACACTGTGGGAGCTGGCTTGCCAGCGATGCGGGCACCTCGGTCTTTCAGTCAGACCGAGGTGATGCTATCGCTGGCAAGCCAGCTCCCACAGGTATTGCATTCCAATGTTGGAAAGTGATCAGACGCCCAGGTAGTCCAGGATTCCTTCAGCGGCATTGCGGCCTTCGAAGATCGCCGTTACCACCAGATCGGAACCGCGCACCATGTCGCCACCGGCGAAGATTTTCGGGTTGCTGGTCTGGTGCTTGTACTGACCTTGTTCCGGGGCCACAACGCGGCCCTGGCTGTCGGTCTGGATGCTGTGCTGTTCGAACCACGACGCCGGGCTTGGACGGAAACCGAAGGCGATGACCACGGCGTCGGCCGGGATAATCTCTTCGGAGCCCGGGATCGGCTCGGGGCTGCGACGGCCACGGGCGTCCGGTTCGCCGAGACGGGTCTCGACCACCTTCACGCCTTCGACGCGGTCTTCACCCACGATAGCGATCGGCTGACGGTTGTAGAGGAATTTCACGCCTTCTTCCTTGGCGTTCTTCACCTCTTTGCGCGAGCCCGGCATGTTTGCTTCGTCACGACGATACGCACAGGTCACCGACTTGGCGCCCTGACGGATCGACGTACGGTTGCAGTCCATCGCCGTGTCGCCACCGCCCAGCACCACGACCTTCTTGCCTTTCATGTCGACGAAATCTTCCGGCGACTTTTCAAAGCCCAGGTTGCGGTTGACGTTGGCGATCAGGAAGTCGAGCGCGTCATACACGCCCGGTAGATCTTCACCGGCAAAGCCGCCCTTCATGTAGGTATAGGTGCCCATGCCCATGAACACGGCATCGTATTCTTCGAGCAGTTGCTCGATGGTCACGTCCTTGCCGATTTCGGTGTTCAGGCGGAACTCGATGCCCATGCCGGTGAAGACTTCGCGGCGATTGCTCAGCACGGTCTTTTCCAGCTTGAACTCGGGGATGCCAAAGGTCAGCAGACCGCCGATTTCCGGGTTCTTGTCGAATACCACCGGGGTCACGCCGCCACGTACCAGCACGTCGGCACAGCCCAGGCCGGCAGGGCCCGCGCCGATAACCGCGACACGCTTGCCGGTCGGTTTGACCTTGGACATGTCCGGGCGCCAGCCCATGGCGAATGCGGTGTCGGTGATGTACTTCTCGACCGAACCAATGGTCACCGCACCAAAACCGTCGTTAAGGGTGCAGGCACCCTCACACAGACGATCCTGGGGACAAACCCGGCCGCAGACTTCCGGCAGGGTGTTGGTCTGGTGCGACAGCTCGGCGGCCTGAAGGATGTTGCCCTCGGCCACTAGCTTGAGCCAGTTCGGAATGAAGTTGTGCACAGGGCACTTCCATTCGCAATACGGGTTACCGCAACCCAGGCAGCGGTGGGCCTGGTCGGCCGACTGCTGGGGTTTGAAGGGTTCGTAGATTTCCACGAACTCTTTCTTGCGTTGACGCAACAGTTTCTTCTTCGGATCCTTGCGCCCGACATCGATGAACTGGAAGTCGTTATTCAGACGTTCAGCCATTGTTAAAACCTCATCAAACTCTTCAGGCGCATATCACTGCGGGTTGGCACGGGTGCTGGAAAGCAACGATTTCAGGTTGGCAGCCTTGGGCTTGACCAGCCAGAAACGACGCAAATAGTCATCGAGGTTTTCAGCGAGGTTACGACCCCACTCGCTGTCGGTTTCCTCGACGTATTCGTTCAGCACGCGTTGCAGGTGGCTGCGATAGGCTTCCATCGCCTCACCGCTGATCCGCTGGATTTCCACCAGTTCGTGGTTGACCCGGTCAACGAAAGTGTTGTCCTGGTCGAGCA
This sequence comes from Pseudomonas sp. PME37.24/025, assembly GCF_055556615.1. NCBI lineage: Bacteria > Pseudomonadati > Pseudomonadota > Gammaproteobacteria > Pseudomonadales > Pseudomonadaceae > Pseudomonas > Pseudomonas sp. PME37.24/025. The sequence goes on along the minus strand of NZ_JBVHNK010000002.1, from coordinate 304,775 downwards.
CGTAGGCGAAACCGCCGGTCATGCCTGAGCCGAAGTTGTAACCGGTCTTGCCCAACACACAGACGAAACCACCGGTCATGTACTCGCAGCAGTGATCGCCAGTGCCTTCCACGACGGTGTGAGCACCGGAGTTACGCACCGCGAAACGCTCGCCCGCGGTACCGGCGGCGAACAGCTTGCCCCCGGTGGCGCCATACAGGCAGGTGTTGCCGATAATGGCGCTGTCCTGAGTCTTGTAGATGCTGCCCTTCGGCGGAACGATGACCAGTTTGCCGCCGGTCATGCCTTTGCCGACGTAGTCGTTGGCGTCGCCTTCCAGGTACATGTTCAGGCCGCCAGCGTTCCACACACCGAAGCTCTGACCGGCCGTCCCTTTGAAGCGGAAGGTGATCGGCGCATTCGCCATGCCTTGGTTGCCGTGCTTGCGAGCGATTTCACCGGAGATCCGCGCGCCGATCGAACGGTCGCAGTTGCAGATATCCAGCGCGAAATCGGCGCCGCTCATGTCGTTGATGGCCGAAGTGGCCAGGTCGACCATTTTCTCGGCCAGCAGGCCTTTGTCGAATGGTGGGTTGCGGTCCACCTGGCAGAACTGAGGCTTGTCCGCCGGGATGTGATCGCTGCCCAGCAATGGCGTCAGGTCCAGGTGTTGCTGCTTGGCGGTCTGGCCTTCGAGGATGTCCAGCAGATCGGTACGACCGATCAGCTCTTCGAGGGAGCGCACGCCCAGCTTGGCCAGCCACTCACGGGTTTCTTCGGCGACGTAGGTGAAGAAATTCACCACCATGTCGACGGTGCCGATGTAGTGATCCTTACGCAGCTTCTCGTTCTGAGTCGCGACGCCGGTGGCGCAGTTGTTCAGGTGGCAAATACGCAGGTACTTGCAGCCCAGCGCGATCATCGGCGCGGTGCCGAAGCCGAAGCTTTCAGCGCCGAGGATGGCAGCCTTGATCACGTCGAGGCCGGTTTTCAGGCCGCCGTCGGTTTGTACCCGCACTTTGCCGCGCAGGTCGTTGCCGCGCAGGGTCTGGTGGGTTTCGGCCAAGCCGAGTTCCCACGGTGCGCCCGCGTATTTGATCGAGGTCAGTGGCGATGCACCGGTACCGCCGTCGTAGCCGGAAATGGTGATCAAGTCCGCGTAGGCCTTGGCCACACCGGCAGCGATGGTGCCGACGCCGGCTTCTGCAACCAGCTTCACCGAGACCAAAGCCTTCGGGTTAACTTGTTTCAGGTCGAAAATCAGCTGCGACAAGTCTTCGATCGAATAGATGTCGTGGTGTGGTGGAGGCGAGATCAGGGTCACGCCCGGCACTGCGTAACGCAGCTTGGCGATCAGACCGTTGACCTTGCCACCTGGCAGCTGACCACCTTCGCCGGGCTTGGCGCCCTGAGCGACTTTGATCTGCAGCACTTCAGCGTTGACCAGGTATTCCGGGGTCACACCGAAACGGCCAGTCGCAACCTGTTTGATTTTCGAGCTCTTGATGGTGCCGTAACGCGCCGGGTCTTCGCCGCCTTCGCCGGAGTTGGAACGCGCGCCGAGGCGGTTCATGGCTTCGGCCAGGGCTTCGTGAGCTTCCGGCGACAATGCGCCCAAAGAGATGCCCGCGGAGTCGAAGCGCTTGAGCACCGATTCCAGCGGTTCGATCTCGCTGATGTCCAGCGGCGTGTCCAGGGTTTTGACTTTGAACAGGTCGCGGATCATCGACACCGGACGGTTGTCCACCAGCGCCGTGTATTCCTTGAACTTGCTGTAGTCGCCCTGCTGCACAGCCGCTTGCAGGGTGCTGACCACGTCCGGGTTGTAGGCGTGATATTCGCCGCCGTGGACGAACTTCAGCAGGCCGCCTTGCTGGATTGGCTTGCGCGGGCTCCAGGCTTCGGCCGCCAGGGCTTTCTGCTCGGCTTCGATATCGACGAAACGCGCACCCTTGATGCGGCTTGGCACGCCACGGAAGCTCAGTTCGCAGACTTCTTCGGACAGGCCGATGGCTTCGAACAACTGTGCACCACGATACGACGTGATGGTCGAGATACCCATCTTCGAGAGGATCTTGAGCAGCCCTTTGGTGATGCCTTTGCGGTAGTTCTTGAACACCTCGTAGAGGTCGCCCAGCACTTCACCGGTGCGGATCAGGTCGCCCAGCACTTCATAAGCCAGGAACGGATAGACCGCCGAGGCGCCGAAACCGATCAGCACCGCGAAGTGATGCGGGTCACGAGCAGTAGCGGTTTCTACCAGAATGTTGGAGTCGCAACGCAGGCCTTTTTCGGTCAGGCGGTGGTGTACCGCGCCGGTGGCGAGCGAAGCGTGGATCGGCAACTTGCCCGGGGCGATATGACGGTCACTCAGCACAATCTGGGTGCGACCGGCACGCACGGCTTCTTCAGCCTGATCGGCGACATTACGCACCGCCGCTTCGAGGCCGACGCTCTCGTCATAGTTGAGGTCGATGATCTGACGCTCGAAGCCTGGGCGATCGAGGTTCATCAGCGAACGCCACTTGGCCGGGGAAACGACCGGCGAGCTGAGGATCACGCGCGAGGCGTGTTCCGGCGACTCCTGGAAGATATTGCGCTCGGCGCCGAGGCAGACTTCCAGCGACATGACGATGGCTTCGCGCAGCGGGTCGATCGGCGGGTTGGTCACCTGCGCGAACTGCTGGCGGAAATAGTCGTACGGCGTGCGCACACGCTGGGACAGCACAGCCATCGGCGTATCGTCGCCCATCGAGCCGACGGCTTCGTAGCCTTGCTCGCCGAGCGGACGCAGCACCTGGTCGCGCTCTTCGAACGTGACCTGATACATCTTCATGTACTGCTTGAGCTGGTCGACGTCGTAGAACGCCGATCCATGGTCGTTGTCTTCCATGGTCGCCTGGATGCGCAGGGCATTCTTGCGCAGCCATTGCTTGTACGGATGCCGGGACTTCAAACGGTTGTCGATGGCATCGGTGTCGAGGATCTGACCGGTTTCAGTGTCCACGGCAAAGATCTGCCCCGGACCGACGCGGCCCTTGGCGATCACGTCTTCAGGCTGGTAGTTCCAGACGCCGATTTCCGAGGCCAGGGTAATGAAGCCGTTCTTGGTGGTGACCCAACGCGCCGGACGCAGACCGTTACGGTCGAGCAGGCACACCGCGTAACGACCGTCGGTCATGACCACGCCGGCCGGGCCGTCCCACGGTTCCATGTGCATCGAGTTGTATTCGTAGAACGCACGCAGATCCGGGTCCATGGTTTCGACGTTCTGCCACGCAGGCGGAATGATCATCCGCACGCCACGGAACAGGTCGATACCACCGGTAACCATCAACTCGAGCATGTTGTCCATGCTGGAGGAGTCGGAACCTACACGGTTAACCAGCGGGCCAAGTTCTTCCAGATCCATCAGGTCATTGGTGAACTTGGTGCGACGGGCCACGGCCCAGTTGCGGTTGCCGGTGATGGTGTTGATCTCGCCGTTGTGGGCGAGGAAGCGGAACGGCTGCGCCAGCGGCCATTTCGGCAAGGTGTTGGTGGAGAAGCGCTGGTGGAACACGCAGATTGCGGTTTGCAGGCGCTGGTCGCTCAGGTCTGGATAGAAGGCGGTCAGGTCCGCCGGCATCATCAGGCCTTTGTAAATGATGGTCTTGTGGGAAAAGCTGCAGATGTAGTGATCGACGTCAGCGGCGTTGGCCACGGACGAACGACGACGGGCGCTGAACAGCTTGATCGCCATGTCCTGATCGCTCAGGCCTTCACCACCGATGAACACTTGTTCGATCTGCGGCAGGCGCTCGAGGGCCAGACGGCCGAGGACGCTGGTGTCGATCGGCACTTTGCGCCAGCCGACCAGGGTCAGGCCTTCGGCCAGGATCTCGCGATTCATGTTCTCGCGAGCGGCTTCAGCTTTGACCGGGTCCTGGTTGAAGAAGACCATGCCCACGGCATATTGCTTGGGCAGTTCGACGCCGAAGGTTTCCTGGGCAATCGCACGCAGGAATACATCCGGCTTTTGAATCAGCAGACCGCAACCGTCACCGGTCTTGCCGTCGGCGTTGATCCCACCGCGGTGGGTCATGCAGGTCAGGGCCTCAATGGCCGTTTGCAAAAGGGTATGACTGGGCTCGCCCTGCATATGGGCTATCAGGCCGAAACCGCAGTTATCCTTGAATTCATCTGGTTGGTACAGACCTGCTTTCATAGACACTTTCTCACCAGGCTGCCTCTTGTCGAGGCAAATTTCTTTTCAATTCAACCGGTTACCATCCACGCCGAACGTACGCCAGCTTTGCGGGGGCAAAAGGGAGGTCATTGTACACACCGACACTGAGGCTCACAAATTTGACGACGAAATGTCGCAAATCTATGTCGCATTTGTGAAAGGTTTAAAGCGATATGCTGTGCTAGTCAAAACTTTTTTTAATTTTGACCGCAACGACTCAAAGACCACTGTGACGCAGACACCACAAGGCACGCGGCCTGGAGAGACGGCATGCGCTTGCAGAAATTTTGAGGTGCTTGGAGAGGCGGCCTGGGTAAGGCCGCCGAATCTTCAGCGAGTTGTTGCCAGTTCCTGTTGGACGCTGGCGACAGTGCGAGGCCAAGGTTTACCAGCCTGAACCTTCGCTGGCAAGGCCTTGATGGCGGTAACGGCTGCATCGCGGTTGGCGAAGCTACCGTAGGTGATGACGTAAAGCGGCTTGCCGTTGAGTACTTTCTTGAAATAACGGTACTCGCCGCCCTGCTCCTTGACGAAGCTCAGCGCGGCCGATTCGGAGCTGGTGCCAAGGATTTGCACCACGTAGTTACCCGACGCCTGGCCTGCGTACCAGCTGCCGCCGGCTGCTTTAGCCACAGCGACAGGCTTCTCGGCAGGTTTGGCGGCGGCGACCGGCTTGGCGGGCGCTGGAGCCGGTTTGGCAACAGGTGCAGGCGCGGGCTTGGCTGTAGCGACCTGAGTCGGCGCTGGAACCGGTTTGGCGGCAGGCGTTGGCGCCGGGCCCGGCTGGATGCCGGCAGGCGGCGCAGTCGTGGTCACGGTTGGCGGTGTAGCGCTGGAGCCTTCGACCGGCACGCCGTCGTCGCCTTCGGTGATACCACCGGCGGCTTCGGCCAATGGACCACGCATCACCGGCTGCGAGTTGCCGACCAACGGCAACGGCATCGGCTGCGAGTTACCGGCGAACTCCACGGCGGGAGCGCCACCACTGTCAGATTGTGGCGTGCCCTGGCCCAGCGGCAGTTGCGCCTGTTCGTTGGCAGGCGCGCCGGTGGTCGGCGCTTTGCTGCGACCCGGCATCAACCAGGCGGCGGCTACCGCGACCACGACAACGGCGGAAATCGCCAATACGTGTTTCTTCGGCATGTTGAACCCCATACTTGGACGCTTCACCGCTGAGCGGCTGGCAATCATGGCTTCGATCATCGCATCGCGGGCGACCTGGTTGATGGTGCCAGGCCAACCGTCGGAGCTTTCGTGAATATCAGAGATCTGATCCGCGGTGAAAAGTTCGATACCCCGGCCAGCGCCTTCGAGACGCTGGTCCAGATATTCGCGGGTTTCTTCTTCGGTGTAAGGCTGCAATTCGATAACGTGGAAACGCTCTTCCTCGAGGCTCAGGGCTTCAAGTTGAGCAATCATCGAGGACTCGCCAAACAGAAACACGTGCGGGCGACCTTCCGGCGCACCAGCGGCCAAGGCCAGCAAGGCTTCCAGCGCGGATTCGTCGAGTTGCTCGGCATCATCCACCAGCAAATAGACTTCCTGCCCCGTGAGGGCAAGCTGTACCACTTGGGCCAGGATGGCGCCGATTTCGGCCTGCTCGACGTCCAGCGCCTGAGCCACCTGACGCAGCATACCGGCTGCATCGCCCGCGCCACGGGCGGAAACCACCACGCTCTGCACTGACTGTTTGTTGGTGCTGGCCACCAGGGCCTGACGCAACAGGGTTTTGCCGCTGCCTTGAGGGCCAGTGACCACCAGCAACAACTGGCTGTAACGGGCCAGATGATGCAGCTGTCCCAGCACCGGTTTACGCTGGGCCGGGAAAAATTTGAAGCCAGGCACCCGTGGAGCGAAAGGGTCATGACTTAACTGGTAATGGCCGAGGAAAGCCTCGTCGGCATGCAAACTAGTCATCGGGATCTTATTAACCTTTAAGCTGAGCCAGGGCGCGGTAATCCGCCCCCAGCGTGGCCTGTAAAACCTCTTTCGGATAATCGTCGGTCACCACTGCTTCGCCCATGTGGCGCAGCAGCACCAGGCGCAAACGACCGTCGATCACTTTCTTGTCAATTGCCATGTGTTCGAGAAAATCGGCTTCGCTCATCTCTTCCGGCGGAATGACCGGCAGGCCGGCACGCTGGAACAGACGAATACCGCGATCACGTTCCTGTTCGCTGATCCAGCCCAGGCGCGCAGACATTTCCAATGCCATTACGGTGCCAGCAGCGACTGCTTCGCCATGCAACCAGACACCATAGCCCATGTGGGTTTCGATCGCATGGCCGAAGGTGTGGCCCAAGTTCAACGTGGCACGCACACCGGTCTCTTTCTCGTCGGCACCGACTACCGCAGCCTTGGCCGCGCAGGAGCGTTCAATGGCGTAAGTCAGGGCGGTCTGGTCCAGCGTTCGCAGGCGATCGACGTTTTCTTCGAGCCAGGTCAGGAATGGCTCGTCGCAGATCAGCCCGTATTTGATGACTTCCGCCAGCCCGGCGGACAGTTCGCGGGGCGGCAAGGTGTTTAGGGTGGCGGTATCGATCAGCACTACATTCGGCTGATAGAAGGCGCCGACCATGTTCTTGCCCAGCGGGTGATTGATCCCGGTCTTGCCGCCCACCGAGGAGTCGACTTGCGACAGCAACGTGGTCGGGACCTGAATGAAATCGACACCGCGCTGATAACAGGCGGCAGCAAAACCGGCCATGTCACCAATCACACCGCCACCGAGGGCGATTACCGTGGTGCGGCGGTCATGCCGTGCGGTCAGCAGACCGTCGAAAATCAGTTGCAGGGTTTCCCAGGTTTTGAAGGCTTCGCCATCGGGCAGCACCACGGAAATCACCGAGAACTGCGCAAGACTGCGAGTCAGACGCTCGAGGTAGAGCGGCGCGACGGTCTCGTTGGAGATGATCGCCACCTGCCGCCCGCGGATATGCGGGACCAGCAGCTCAGGCTGATCCAACAAACCTTCGCCAATATGAATCGGGTAGCTGCGCTCGCCTAGATCGACCTTGAGTGTCTGCATGTGTCCCCACAGTGAAGATTGAATCAGGCATCCTGCCTTCAGTTTACGAATTTCATGACGTCTGCTGGTGCGACGCCGTTCGGTAGCCAGCCGCCACAACCTTGAGCGACTGCGACAGGACGCCGAGGATAGCGCATTTCACGCCACGCATTAACGGGGCGGTAGTTGCTGCAAGCGGTCGAGAATGTCGAGCACCACCATTCGCGGCGGCCGCTCATCGGTTTCAACCACCAGGTCGGCGATCTCCCGATACAGCGGATCACGGATCGCCAGCAAGTCCCGCAGGGTCTTGGCCGGATCAGCGGTGCGCAACAGTGGCCGGTTGCGGTCGCGAGCTGTTCGGCCGACCTGCTGCTCGACAGACGCATGCAGATAGACCACCCGACCACCGGCGTGCAGCGCTCGACGATTGGCTTCGCGCATCACCGCGCCGCCACCGGTCGCCAACACCACGCCGTCGAATGCGCACAACTCGGCAATCATCGCCTGCTCGCGGTCACGAAAGCCCGGTTCGCCTTCCTTATCGAAAATCCACGGGATATTGGCGCCCGTGCGCAATTCAATTTCCTTATCGGAATCTTTGAATGGCAGGCGCAGCTCTTTGGCCAGCAAACGGCCGATGGTGCTTTTTCCAGCCCCCATCGGTCCAACAAGAATCAAATTTCGCACAGAATCAATGACTCACAGCAATCGCCTGATTGTTCATGATACGCGGAGTGAGAAATACCAGCAGCTCGGATTTTTTCTCCGAAACCACATCACGCCGGAAAAGGCGGCCAAGATACGGCACATCACCGAGAAATGGCACCTTATCTACAACCTTGCTCTGAGTATTTGAGAAAACCCCACCAATGACGATAGTCTCGCCGTCGTTAACCAATACCTTGGCGTTGACCTCGTTTTTCTTGATCGGCGGTACATCCTGCACTTTGTTCAGGTAGTCCGGTTCGTCCTTGGTGACCTTGACCTCCATGATGATTCGATTGTCCGGCGTGATCTGCGGAGTCACTTCCAGGGACAGCGAAGCTTCCTTGAACGACACCGAGGTGGCGCCGCTGGAACTGGCTTCCTGATAGGGGATCTCGGTGCCCTTGAGGATTTTCGCGGTTTCCTTGTCGGACGTGACCACCTTGGGCTGCGAGACGATTTCCCCGTTGCCGGTTTTCTCCATGGCCGAAAGCTCAAGGTCCAGCAGCACGTTGTCGGTAATGAAGGCGATGCCGATCCCCGAGGTGTTGCCAGAGGTCCCCAGGTCGACGAACGGCGAGTTAGTGCTGGTGCTTCCCGGAGTACCAATGGTGGTCGAAGAGCCGTTGACCCCGGATGTGTTCCAATTACCCTTCTGCGCCGAACCACCCCAGCGTACGCCTAAGCTTTTGTCGTAATCGACGTTGGCTTCGACAATGCGTGCCTCGATCATCACCTGACGCACCGGGATATCCAGCTGCGCAACAATGCGACGCAGTTCGTCGAGGCGATCCTGGGTCTGGTAGGCAATGATGTTGTTGGTTCGCTCATCGACAGTAATTGAACCTCGCTCGTCGACTTTCGTGTCGGCGCTGGTCACTGACTGGAACAGCTTGGCGATATCGGCGGCCTTGGCGTAGTTGACCTGTAACAGCTCGCGACGCAGAGGCGCCAGTTCGGAGATCTGCTTCTGCGACTCCAGCTCCTGACGCTCTCGGGCAGCGATTTCATCAGCCGGCGCCACCAGCAGCACGTTACCGATCTTGCGTTTATCCAGACCTTTGGTTTTCAGCACCAGGTCCAGCGCTTGATCCCACGGCACATTCTGCAAACGCAACGTGATGCCGCCCTGCACCGTGTCGCTGGCCACCAGATTGAGGTTGGTGAAATCGGCGATCAGTTGCAGCACCGAGCGCACATCGATGTCTTGAAAATTCAGCGAGAGTTTTTCGCCGGTGTAGGCAAAGCGTTCGGTGTTGCGCTTCTGCAAGTCGTCGGCAGTCATCGGCCGAATGCTGACGGTCAGTTTGTTGTCGGTCTGGTAGGTCGAATAATCGAAGGCGCCACTGGGCTCGATACTGATAATGGCCCGGTCGCCCGTGGCGCTGGCGTTGACGAACTGCACCGGCGTAGCGAAATCCTTGACGTCGAGGCGTACACGCAACCGTTCAGGCAGTTGGGTCTTGGTGAAACCGACGATGATTTTGCCATCACGTTCCTGGATGTCCGGGGCGATCGACGGATCCGACAGATCAATGACCACATTGCCCTCACCCTGGGTGCCGCGCTGGAAATCCACGCCCCGGATGGCTTTGCCCACGGGTGCATTGACCCTGGCGGGCGCCGGTATCGCAGTAGCTGCGCGCGGTGCGTTGGTGATCGGCTTGGGCGCCTTGCTAGCGGGCCCTTGCCCGACGACCACGAACAGATTGTTGCCTTCGACGCGGGCGTTGTATGGAGTCAATTGAGTCAGGCTGATGATCAGCCGTGTGCGGTCCTTGGCCTCAACCACCGTAGCGCTGCGGGCATTGCCGCCGCCCAGGTCCCGATTCTTGTTCGCCAGCTGACTGGTGACCCCCGGCAGGTCCAGCGCAATCCGCGCAGGCTGCTCTGTCGTGTAACCGTGAGGCTGCGGCGGCGGCCCATCGAACGACAACTTCAACTCGACACGGTCACCGGGCAACGCAGCGACATCCAGCGCTTTGAGGTTGGCCGCCACTACCATCGGCGACAGAAACGCTATCCATAGCGAAATACCGAAGGTTGAGAAAATCCTGTTCATTATTCGAGTTCCACTATGAGTGCTCTTTCAAAGGGATGGTTCGCGGCCGTTCCAGCCAGGCACCTTCGCCATCGGGAACGATTTCGACCACGTCGACTTGCGAACCGCTGATGGCGACGATCCGCCCATCGTTACGCCCCAGGTAATCGCCGACTTTCAGCCGATGCACGCCGCCCGCCCCGCGCAACAGCGCAAAGGAGCCAGCTGCATTGGAGATCGTGCCGACCATTTCAAATTGCTCGATGTTGAAACCTTCGAGGTACTGCTTGACCCGGTTGGGGTCGGGTTTGACGTTGCGCGAGCCATGCTTCTGGCCGGCCAGATCGACTCTGACCTGCCGGGAGAACGGGCTACGCAGGTTGGCAGCGTTGTAGGTGAATGTCGGGTAAGACCGGAATGTCGGCGTTGGTTCAATCTTGCCGGGCGCACGCAGGCGCACTTCGTTCAGATAGGCGTCCAGGTCACTGAAATCAGTGTCGCCGCCACAACCGGCCAGGACGACCAGACACATACCCATCGACAGGCAACGAATCGGGCTCATTTCTGCAACCCCTTGTCGTTGTAGCGATAGGTCTTGGCAAGGATGCTCATGCGCAACTTCGGACCATCAGGATTGGCCGGCGCCAAGTCGAAGTCATGCAGGGTGACGATCCGCGGCAGCCCGGCCACGCCGCTGACGAAAGTGGCCAGGTCGTGATAAGCGCCGGTGACGGTGATCTGGATAGGCAGCTCGATGTAGAACTGCTGGGTGACCTCCGGAAGCAGCTTGATTTCTTCGAACTCCAGGCCGCTGCCCAGACCAGTGCGGGTGATATCTTCCAGCAGGCCGGGCACTTCGGTGTCGCTGGGCAATTGCCGTAATAGCATGCCGAAGGAGTTCTCCATTTCCTTCATTTGCTGGGTATACAGCTCCAGATTCGCCGCCATATGGGCTTTGGTCGCGAATTGCTCCCTGAGCGTCGACTCTTCCTCGCGCCTGAGTTGCAAGTGGTTTTGCAGATCGCTGATCAAGAAGCTGTAGCCCAGGGCCATCACCAGAACCATCAGCAGGACACTCGCCAGAACCTTGATCGCCGGTGGCCAGGAACCCATGTTGTTGGTGTCCAGATCGTTGATGTCGATCTGGCGTAACCCTTCGAACCATTCGGACAGTTTCATTTAGCGCCCCCCACAACTGCGGGCTGAGTCTGACGGACGGTCAACTGAAAAACATTAGCCTGATCCAGCTGACCGGCGGTGGTCGCTTTGACTTCCGTAAGGTTGGGCGCATCGAACCAGTCGGAGGCATCAAGATTGCGCATCAGATCCGAAACACGATTGTTGGACTCCGCCGCGCCGGTGATAGACAACGTCTTGCCGAGCATTTTCACTTCGGTGAAATAAACTCCTTCCGGCAAAGTACGCGCCAATTGATCGAAAATCCTGCCGCTGATCGGCCGGTTGCCTTGCAGGTCCTGAATAATGCGCATGCGCTCGACGAGTTGCTGTCGACGGGCCTTCAAGTCGCTGATCTGCTTGATCCGCTCGTCGACCACCGCAATCTGCTTACTGATGTAATCGTTACGCGCAACTTGCCGATCAATGGCGCCGTCAATGACCTGGTCCGCGATCAGCAATGCCCCCACTGACCCCACCAGCACACCGACCAACGCCAGTAAAAAGCGCTTGCGACGCCCTTCGCGCAACTCTTCACGCCAGGGTAAAAGATTGATCCGCGCCATCAGTCGAAACTCCTGAGGGCCAGCCCACAGGCAATCATCAGTGCCGGGGCATCGCTCGCCAGGGCCCCGGCGTTGACCTTGCTGCTCAGGGTCATGTTGGAGAATGGATTGGCGACCTGGGTCGGCGTACCCAGTCGCTGCTCGATCAATCGCTCCAGCCCGGGGACCGAGGCAGTGCCGCCAGCCAAGAGGATGTGATCGACCGAGTTGTACTGGCCGGAGGCAAAGAAAAACTGCAACGAACGCGACACCTGTTGCACCAACGCATCACGAAACGGCTGCAAGACCTCGCTGACGTAATCGTCCGGCAAACCGCCCTGCTTCTTCGCCAGCCCCGCCTGCTCGACCGTCAGGCCATAACGACGCTGGATCTCTTCCGTCAATTGACGGCCGCCGAACAATTGTTCGCGGGTGTAGATGATCCGCCCATTGTGCAGCACGCTCAGGGTGGTCATGGTGGCACCGATATCGACCACCGCCACGGTCAGACGCTCCTGAGAGGCGGCCAACTGGGTTGCCAGCAGACCGAACGATCGCTCCAGGGCATAGGCTTCAACATCGACCACTCGCGCGGTCAGCCCGGCCAGAGCCAGGGCCGCTTCGCGGACCTCGACGTTTTCCTTGCGACAGGCCGCCAGCAGCACATTGACCCGTTCGGGGTTGCGCGGCGACGCGCCCTGCACTTCGAAATCGATCGCCACTTCATCCAGTGGATAAGGAATGTACTGATCGGCCTCGATCTTCAGCTGGTTTTCCATCTCGTCGTCGGAAAGACCGGCGTCCATCTCGATGGTCTTGGTGATCACCGCCGAGCCGGCCACCGCCACGGCAACGTTCCTGAGGCTGGTTTTGGCCTTGGATAGCACCCGCGCAAGAGCCTGCCCCACACCTTCGAGCTCGGCGATATTTTTCTCGACCACGGCACTGGCGGGCAGCGGTTCGACCGCATAGGCCTCGACCCGATAGCGGTCGCCCTGGCGACTTAGCTCCAGTAGCTTCACCGACGTGGAGCTGATGTCGATCCCCAAAAGCGTATTGGCTTTTTTATTGAAGAGTCCTAGCACTACCAATTCCCTATGACTATCCGTGAGTTACGGACTCTGTAATATCCATTGCGTTCAATACCCCCCGTCTTGACAGAAGCGCAAATGACGCCCCCAACGGAAAAATGCTTATAATGCCGAGCGTTTTTTCCGCTTTCACTGCAAGCGCGGGTCATTCTCTGTATAGCCTGAACCCTGATGCCTAATTCATTCTTTGCCCTGGATATCCAAAAGCCTTGATTCGTCTGCTGAAATTTTTCGGTTGGTCCATCGTCGCCGTTTTCTGCGGACTGCTCCTGGGTCTGAGCGGCGCTTTTCTTTACCTTAGCCCCGGATTGCCATCCGTGGAGGCGCTGAGAAGTATTCAGTTGCAGATTCCTTTACGGGTGTACAGCAGCGACAACAAGTTGATCGCAGAATTTGGCGAAATGCGCCGCACGCCGATCCGTTTCGCCGACATTCCCCCCAATTTCATTAATGCGTTACTAAGTGCTGAAGACGACAATTTCGCCAACCACTACGGCGTCGATCCCAGCAGCCTGATGCGGGCCGCTACCCAACTGGTAAAAAGCGGACACATTCAGTCCGGCGGTAGCACCATCACCATGCAGGTGGCGAAGAATTTCTTCCTCACCAGCGAACGCAGCTTCTCGCGCAAAACCACCGAAATCCTCCTGGCGCTGCAGATCGAACGACAGCTGACCAAGGACGAGATCCTCGAGCTGTACGTCAACAAGATCTATCTGGGCAACCGCGCCTATGGCATCGAGGCGGCGGCACAGGTCTATTACGGCAAGTCGATTCGTGACGTCAGCCTGGCGCAGATGGCGATGATCGCCGGCCTGCCAAAAGCCCCCTCGCGCTTCAACCCGCTGGCCAACCCGGCCCGCAGCAAGGAGCGTCGCGACTGGATCCTTGGGCGCATGTACAAGCTCGGCAAGATCACCGAAGCCGACTACACCACTGCGATCAATGAGCCGCTGAACGCCAGCTACCATGTGCCGACCCCGGAAGTGAACGCTCCGTACATCGCCGAAATGGCCCGTGCCGAAATGGTCGGCCGCTATGGCAGCGATGCGTACACCGAAGGTTTCCGTGTCACCACCACGGTACCGAGTGATTTGCAGGAGATGGCCAACACCGCGGTTCACGAAGGCTTGATGACCTACGATCAACGGCACGGTTATCGCGGCCCCGAGTCACGTCTGCCGGGTAAAACCCGAGAGGCCTGGACCCTGGAGCTGACCAAGCAGCGGACCATCAGCAGCCTGGAACCGGCGATCGTGACCCAGATCGACAAGAACGGCGTGCAGGTGCTGACCCGCAGCGGCGAAGAACACGTTGCCTGGGACACCATGAAGTGGGCTCGCCCCTTCCTGAACACCAACAGCATGGGCGCCAATCCGAAGCAGCCGTCGGATGTCGCGCAGGTCGGTGATCTGATTCGCGTGCAGCGTCAGCCAGACAATTCGCTCAAATTCAGCCAGATTCCGCAGGCCCAGGGCGCACTGGTTTCCCTCGACCCACAGAACGGCGCCATTCGTTCGCTGGTCGGCGGGTTCGCCTTCGAGCAGAGCAACTACAACCGCGCCATGCAGGCCAAGCGTCAGCCGGGCTCAAGCTTCAAGCCATTCGTCTACAGCGCCGCCCTGGACAACGGCTATACCGCCGCCAGCCTGGTGAACGACGCACCGATCGTGTTCGTCGACGAGTACCTGGACAAGGTCTGGCGTCCAAAAAACGACACCAACACCTTCCTCGGCCCGATCCGCATGCGTGAAGCGCTCTACAAATCGCGCAACCTGGTATCGATCCGCCTGCTGCAAGCGCTGGGCGTCGACCGCACCATCGACTACATCAGCAAATTCGGCTTCAACAAGCAGGACCTGCCGCGCAACCTGTCCCTGGCCCTGGGCACCGCGACCCTGACACCAATGGAAATCGCCACCGGCTGGAGCACCTTCGCCAACGGCGGCTACAAGATCACTCCGTACATCATCGACAAGATTGAAAGCCGCAACGGCGACACGCTATTCGTCGCCAACCCGCCGAGCGTTCCAAAAGGCACCGTCGCCAGCGATGGCATCGCCGTGCCGGCCTACAACACCTTCACAGTCAACGCCATTCCAGGCGAAGCACCGAGCACCCAGCCAGTGCCACAAACACCAGCCGTGGCCGAACGTATCGTCGATGGGCGCACCACTTACATTCTCAACAGCATGCTTGAGGATGTGATCAAACTCGGCACCGGCCGCCGTGCACTAGCCTTGGGCCGCAGCGACATCGCGGGCAAGACCGGCACCACCAACGAATCCAAGGACGCCTGGTTCTCCGGCTACAACGCCGATTACGTGACCACCGTCTGGACCGGTTTCGACCAGCCGGAAAGCCTGGGCAAACGCGAGTTCGGCGGCACCGTTGCCTTGCCGATCTGGATGAACTACATGGCGGCGGCCCTCAAAGACAAACCGCCCCACACCCAAGCGGAACCCGAGGGCATTCTCAGCCTGCGCGTCGACCCGGTCAGCGGTCGTGCAGCCACTCCAGGCACGCCAGGTGCCTACTTCGAGCTGTTCAAGGCAGAAGACACGCCACCATCGGTGAACGAGCTGGGTAACGGCAATGTGCCGGGCAGCCCGTTGCCAGCGGATGAGGCGGCGCCGATCGATTTGTTCTGATCGTGTAGCGACACCAAAAAGCCCCGCCTTCGAAAGATGAGCGGGGCTTTTTATTGCCTGCCGGTTATGCGCTGAATGACCCGACCCCTTCGCGGGCAAGCCCGCTCCCACAAGGTTCTGTGGCGCTATCAGGGGTTGTGAACCAAAGCGATCCCTGTGGGAGAGCGGGCTTGCCCGCGAAGAGGCCCTTACAAACGATGCAAAACCCTCAGATACAAAAAAGCCCCGACTCAGAGCGAGCCAGGGCTTTTGGTTGAAGCGCTACAACGGCTTAGCCGTTGAACACGTCATCCACGCTTTTCAGCGGGTAGTTCTTCGGATACGGCAGGGTCGCCACACCGGTCTCGATCGCAGCCTTGGCCACGGCATCGGAGATCAGGGTGATCAGACGGGCATCCATTGGTTTCGGAATGATGTACTCACGACCGAATTCCAGTTTGATGCCGCCGTAGGCGTCGCATACTTCCTGAGGCACTGGCAGCTTGGCCAGTTCACGCAGGGCGTTGGCGGCAGCCACTTTCATTTCTTCGTTGATGCGCTTGGCGCGAACGTCCAGGGCACCACGGAAGATGAACGGGAAGCCCAGTACGTTGTTGACCTGGTTCGGGTAGTCCGAACGGCCGGTGGCCATGATCACGTCGTTACGGGTGGCGTGAGCCAGTTCCGGGGAGATTTCCGGATCCGGGTTCGAGCACGCGAACACGATCGGGTTGGCCGCCATGGATTTCAGGCCTTCAGCGCTCAGCAGGTTCGGGCCGGACAGGCCAACGAACACGTCAGCGCCTTCCAGCGCGTCAGCCAGGGTGCGCTTCTCGGTCGCGTGAGCGAACACAGCCTTGTACTGGTTCAGGTCGTCACGGCCGGAGTGGATCACACCGGTACGGTCAACCATGTAAATGTTTTCGATGTTTGCGCCCATGCTCACCAGCAATTTCATGCAGGAGATGGCAGCTGCACCGGCGCCCAGGCAGACGATCTTGGCGTCAGCCAGGGTTTTGCCAGCGATTTCCAGGGCGTTGATCATGCCGGCCGCAGTAACGATTGCGGTGCCGTGCTGGTCATCGTGGAATACCGGAATATCGCACTGCTCGATCAGAGCGCGTTCGATCTCAAAGCACTCAGGTGCCTTGATGTCTTCCAGGTTGATGCCACCGAAGGTAATGGAGATACGCTTGACGGTGTCGATAAAGGCTTGCGGGCTTTCGGAGTCGACTTCGATGTCGAACACGTCGATACCGGCGAAGCGCTTGAACAGCACACCTTTACCTTCCATAACCGGCTTGGAAGCCAATGGGCCGAGGTTACCCAGGCCCAGAATCGCGGTGCCATCGGAAATGACTGCAACCAGGTTGCCTTTGCCGGTGTATTTGTAGGCCAGTTCAGGATCGCGGGCGATTTCGCGCACTGGTTCGGCTACGCCGGGGCTGTAGGCCAGCGACAGGTCGCGGGCGGTAGCGGTGGCCTTGGTGAGCTCGACACTCAGCTTCCCTGGACGGGGATGGGCGTGATATTCGAGAGCGGCAGTTTTCAAATCAGACATAGGGGCATTCCGCTTTTTACTGTTGGACAGACGGACCGCCGAGGATACTCGCCTCGCAAAGTCCTCACAAGACTGACCAGTCACCCCTGTCAAGCGCCCAGCCCTACGACTTTGGACCAAGAGCCACGGAACACAAGGGATAGACTGTTCACAATCGACAGAAAAAATGTCTACAACTTTCTCTTACGGCGCCGCCTGCAACATCGCCGAATCGGTCAGCGGCACAAGCCAGCGAGCCTGCCCCGGTTTCAACCCACCACGGCGCGAACGATCCACCACCCAGCCACGAGCCTCGATTTGCTTGCCTTTGAGCTTTTCAAGCGACGCGACATCGAATTGACCCAGCATATTGGGTGCAACCCGCAATACAACCGAATCCTGCAACTCGATCCAAACCCCGCCGCGATTGCGCTGAACCTTGCTCACACGACCACTGATCATGGCGAAACCGGACGCGCTGATCTGCTCCGCTTTCAGTACAGGTGATTGTCGCCACAGCCCGAGACCGGCCTGACGAGCACTGCGTTCGGCCGCTTGCTGGCAGGCGACCAAATCGACATTCGGTGCCACCGCCACCTGAAAACCGAGGCCCTCGGCGAGCAGCTGTGCTTCGAAGTTAGCACCATCGATGCCGTAAACATGGGCCAGGGTCCGGCCGTAATGGTCCTTGCTTTCTTTACCCGGCAGCAAACCGACGCGCCCGTCGCTGGCGGCCACCAGAGCTTCAAGGCGCTTGCGCGCGGCCACGGCGAACGGCTCGTCAGAACGCCCCTGCCTGCCCAACTCTGGCGTATTCAAACCGATCATTCGCACACTGCGGCCATCGCGCAGGCGCAAGGTGTCGCCATCCACCACCCGCTGCACCGCGACCGACGTCAGCCCGCTCGGCGCCGGGCAGAAAGCCTGGGCACCGGAAAGCCAAATCGCGGACACAAAAAAGGCGCCCGCGAGGGACGCCTTTTTCATCAGCAAGGAAAAGCCCATCGGGCCTTTCAACCTTACTCTGCAGCAGCTGGAGCTTTCTTGCCGAAAGCGCCGAAACGGTCTGCGAAGCGCTGTACACGACCGCCAGTATCCAGAGTCTTCTGCTTACCGGTGTAGAACGGGTGGCATTCGTTGCATACGTCGATCGCCAGAGGCTTGGCCAGGTTCGAACGAGTTTCGAACTTGTTGCCACAGCTGCAGGTAACTGCGGTGATTTCGTATGTTGGATGGATATCGGCTTTCATGATGTATTCCTCAGGCTAGCGTGCCGCCACTCAACACCATTGTTGAATACCGCACGTAATTAGGCCGCGGATTCTACCAGACCTTTGCAATCACGCAAGCTGTCGCTTAAACCAGTCGTCTGCTAGGCTCCCGGCCTTCTTCATCGCCCTCTCATCGAGAAAACAATCGCGTGCCCAACGCCATTCTGCGCCTCGCCCTGCCTTCGCCCCTGCGCCGCCTGTTCGATTACCGTGCCCCGGCCGGAGTCCTGCGCGCCCAGTTGCACCCGGGCATGCGCTTGCGGGTGCCGTTCGGTCGGAGGGAGATGATCGGGATTCTGGTGGAGGTCACCGACACCAGTGAAGTACCGGTAGAAAAGCTCAAACCGGCCCTGGCGCTGCTCGACGCCACGCCGCCGCTGCCCCCCGCACTGTTCAAGCTGTGCCTGTGGACCTCTCAGTATTACCAGCACAGCCTCGGCGACACGTTGAGCTGGGCACTGCCGGTACTGTTGCGACAGGGTGAACTGGCCGAAGCTCGTCAGGAACGCTTCTGGTCCGCCGCGCCCGGCGCCAGCCTTGACGACCCGCGCATCGCCCGCGCCCCGCGACAACGTGAAGCACTGGCGACCCTGGCTCAGCATCCCCACGGCGTCGCTCATCAGCTTCTGAGCAAACTGATGTTGAGCAAGGACAGCCTCGATCTGTTGCTGGCCAAGGATCTGGTGCAGGTAGACATCCGCAGGCACGCGCCCGGTGTGCGCCACGAACACTGGCTGGCGCAACCGGAACTGCCGCTCAACCCGGAGCAGCGCGCCGCTTACGAGGCGATTCGCGCCGGGTTTGACAGTTATCACGCGTTCCTGCTGGCCGGCGTCACTGGTAGTGGCAAGACTGAAGTCTATTTGCAGCTGATCCGCGAAACCCTCGAGGCCGGCAAGCAAGCCCTGGTGCTGATCCCGGAGATCAACCTCGGCCCGCAAACCCTGGCCCGATTCGAGCAGCGCTTCAATGCGCGCATCGCGCTGATCCACTCCGCCGTCAATGACCGCGAACGCCTGGAAGCCTGGCTGGCGGCACGGGATGGCGAGGCCGACATTATTATCGGTACCCGTTCGGCACTGTTCACGCCGATGAAGAACCCCGGCCTGATCATCATTGATGAAGAGCACGACGGCTCTTATAAGCAGCAGGAAGGTCTGCGTTACCACGCCCGCGACCTGGCACTGGTCCGCGCCCGGCAGGAAAACATCCCGATTGTCCTCGGCTCCGCTACACCTTCGCTGGAAAGCCTGCAAAACGCCTACACCGGTCGTTACGGCCTCCTACGCCTGAATGAGCGGGCCGGTGGCGCCAAGCAACCGCGTTTCCTGCGCCTGGACGTGAAAAGTCGCCCGCTGGACAGCGGCATTTCCGGACCGATGCAGCAAGCCATCGGTCAGACCCTGGCCGCCGGCCAGCAGGTGTTGGTGTTCCTCAATCGTCGAGGATTCGCCCCGACGCTGCTATGCCACGACTGCGGCTGGATGTCCGAGTGCAAGCGTTGCGATGCGCGGATGACCGTGCACCAGCGCTCAGGCGAACTGCGTTGTCACCATTGCGGCGAGGTCGAGCGGGTGCCCCGCCATTGCCCGAAATGCGGCAAAGTCGATTTGCGCCCTGTGGGTGCTGGTACCGAGCGTGCCGAAGAGCGGCTGGGCATCCTGTTTCCCGGTGTTCCGGTATTGCGGGTCGATCGCGACAGCACCTCGCGCAAGGATGCGATGAATCAACTGTTTGCCACCATCCAGAAAGGCCAGCCGTGCATTCTGGTCGGCACACAGATGCTTGCCAAAGGGCATCACTTTCCACGGGTGACCCTGGTGTCGATTCTGGATGCCGACGGCGGACTGTTCTCCGGCGACTTCCGTGCCAGCGAACGTATGGCGCAGTTGATCGTCCAGGTCGCCGGGCGCGCGGGGCGGGCCGAAGAGCCTGGCAAAGTGATTATCCAGACGCACCTGGCAGACCACCCGCTGCTGGTGCAGCTGACCGAACAGGGCTATTTCGCCTTTGCCGAACAGGCGCTGAGCGAACGCCGCTCCGCCGGTCTGCCACCGTTTGCTCATCTCGCACTGCTGCGGGCCGAAGCGCATAAACCAGGGCAGGCCGAAGGCTTCCTCGATGAGGCATGCAGCGAGGCCGAGCGTTTGCTGGCCGAACAGAACCTGACCGGGATTGAACTGCTCGGGCCGGTGCCGGCACCGATGGAACGCCGAGCCGGGCGTTATCGTGCGCAGTTGTTGCTGCAAGCGACGGCCCGGGCGCCACTGCATCGGTTGTTGAGCAGTTGGTTGCTGGTGTTGGAGCAGATGCCGAGCGGGCGGGCGGTGCGTTGGTCTTTGGATGTCGACCCCGTCGATTTGTATTGATTTCAAAATCGCCATCGCGGGCAAGCCCGCTCCCACAGGATCTGTGTCATGACACAGACCCTGTGGACATCGATGATTCCTGTGGGAGCCGGGCTTGCCCGCGATAGCGGTCGATTTGTCACCACATATCCATAACCTGCCCGCTATAGTTGGCAAGCCCGCCTTCGCAACGGATAATGCCCAGTTTTTCCACCAGCGCATCGATGCGCCGCCGCGCTTGCGGTCGAAAGAGAAGACCATGAAAGACACCATTCGCCAGCTGATCCAACAAGCCATCACCCAACTCGTCAACGAAGGTGTGTTGCCTGAAGGCCTGTCGCCGGCGATCCAGGTGGAAAACTCTCGCGACAAGAAAAACGGCGACTTCGCCAGCAACATCGCCATGATGCTGGCCAAGCCTGCGGGCATGAAACCCCGCGACCTGGCCGAGAAAATCATCGCCGCGCTGCCCGCCGACGAGAACGTCTCCAAAACCGAAATCGCAGGCCCTGGCTTCCTGAACTTCTTCCAGAACACTCAAGCCCTGGCGAGCCGCCTGGACGCGGCGCTGGCCGACGACCACATCGGCGTGCGCAAGGCCGGCCCGGTGCAGCGCACCGTGGTAGATCTGTCGGCTCCGAACCTGGCCAAGGAAATGCACGTCGGCCATTTGCGTTCGACTATCATCGGCGACGGCGTGGCCCGGGTTCTGGAATTCCTCGGCGACGAAGTGATCCGCCAGAACCACGTTGGCGACTGGGGCACCCAGTTCGGCATGCTGATGGCTTATCTGCAGGAAAACCCGATCACCAGCGATGAGCTGTCGGACCTGGAAAACTTCTACCGCGCCGCCAAGCAGCGCTTCGACGAATCCGCAGAGTTCGCTGATCGCGCCCGCGGCCTGGTGGTCAAGCTGCAAGCTGGCGACCCGGACTGCCTGGCGCTGTGGACCAAGTTCAAGGACATCTCGCTGTCGCACTGCCAGAAAATCTACGAACTGCTGAACGTCAAACTGACCATGGCCGACGTGATGGGTGAAAGCGCCTATAACGACGACCTGATCAACGTGGTCAACGACCTCAAGGCCGCTGGCCTGCTGGTCGAAAGCAACGGCGCCCAGTGCGTGTTCCTCGACGAATTCAAAACCGCCGACGGCGACCCGCTGCCGGTGATCATCGTCAAGGCCGACGGCGGCTACCTCTACGCCACCACCGACCTGGCCGCCGTGCGCTACCGCAGCGGCGTGCTGAAGGCTGATCGCGCGTTGTACTTCGTCGACCAGCGTCAGGCCCTGCACTTCCAGCAAGTGTTCCAGGTCGCGCGCCTGGCCGGCTTCGTGACCCATCCGATGGAAATGGAACACATGGGCTTCGGCACCATGAACGGCGCCGACGGCCGTCCGTTCAAGACCCGTGACGGCGGCACCGTGAAGCTGATCGACCTGCTGACCGAAGCCCAGGAACGCGCCTACACCCTGGTGAAGGAAAAAAACCCGGAACTTGCCGAAGACGAACTGCGCAACATCGCCAAGGTCGTGGGCATTGGCGCGGTGAAATACGCCGACCTGTCCAAGCATCGCACCAGCGACTACAGCTTCAACTTCGACCTGATGCTGAACTTCGAAGGCAACACCGCGCCGTACCTGCTGTACGCCTACACCCGTGTGGCCGGTGTGTTCCGCAAGCTCGGCAAGGACTTCAGCGAAGTCGAAGGGCAGATCGTCCTCGAAGCCGCCCACGAACATGAGTTGGCGGCAAAACTGGCGCAGTTTGGTGAAATCCTCAATAACGTGTCCGACAAAGGCACGCCGCACATCCTCTGCACCTACCTGTACGATGTTGCCGGCCTGTTCTCCAGCTTCTACGAGAACTGCCCGATCCTCGGCGCCGACACCCCGGCGCAAATGCAGAGCCGTCTGCGCCTCGCCGCGCTGACCGGCCGCACTCTCAAGCAAGGCCTGGAACTCTTGGGTCTGGAAACTCTGGAGCGTATGTAAGTTGGCTGCCAAGAAAAAACCTGCACCCAAGCGTGGCGCCAGCCGTTACCAAGCTCCTGCAAAGCAACCGATCCCGGGCTGGCTGTGGATGGCCATCGGCCTGACGGTCGGCGCGTTCATTGTGTTTCTGATGAAGCTGGAGCCGGGCAAGGGCAGCGACAGCGTCAAGCGCGAGAAGATCGAGCAACAGAAAGCCACCAAGATCGCCGAGGCCAACAAGACTCCGCCGAGCCCGACGCAACCGGTGAAGCCGAAGTACGACTTCTACACCTTGCTGCCGGAATCTGAAGTCATCGTGCCGCCGGACGCGGTGCCGGAGAAAACCCTGCCGACGCCACAAGTACCGGCCATTCCGACCACGCCGGTGACGCCAGCGGAAGCGGCGAAGATCGACACCGCCCGGGCTCAAGCGGCATTGGCTGGCATCACCCCGCCGCCAGCGCCACCCGTGGCGAAAGCGGCGCCGGTGACCAAGTTCTTCCTGCAGGCTGGTTCGTTCCGCAAGGAAGCCGATGCCGACAAGGTGCGTGCGCAGATCATCCTGCTGGGTCAGGCCGTGGCGGTCGAATCCGGCACGGTGAAAGATGAGACCTGGTATCGGGTGCTGGTCGGCCCGTTCAGCAATCGCGAACAGCTGACCACCGCCCAGAAGCAACTGGCTGGCAGCGGTTTTAGCAACCTGTTGTTACAACAACGCCAGAGCCGCTGATTTCCCGACAGGGTAGCCGCGTCATCGTTCATCGCGGGCAAGCCCGCTCCCACAGGATTGGCGCATATCCTGTGGGAGCGGGCTTGCCCGCGATGGCGTCATCAGCGACACCGCTCCTCCACCTGCCCTACACCGCTCGTCCCCCGCCGCGTCCTACAGTTGAAAAACGATCCACCACCCCCATATGAGTTGGCATAAGGCATTTTCGCCCCGCTGCGTGGAGACTCTCCCTTGACCACCATCGTTTCAGTTCGCCGCCACGGCAAAGTCGTCATGGGCGGCGACGGCCAGGTTTCGCTCGGTAATACCGTGATGAAAGGCAACGCGAAGAAAGTTCGCCGCCTCTACCACGGCCAGGTTATCGCCGGTTTTGCCGGGGCCACCGCTGACGCCTTCACCCTCTTCGAGCGTTTCGAAGGCCAGCTTGAGAAACATCAGGGCCACCTGGTTCGCGCCGCCGTCGAACTCGCCAAAGAATGGCGCACCGACCGCTCCCTGAGCCGCCTCGAAGCGATGCTCGCGGTCGCCAATAAAGATGCCTCCCTGATCATCACCGGCAACGGTGACGTGGTTGAACCCGAAGAAGGCCTGATCGCCATGGGTTCCGGCGGCGGCTACGCCCAGGCTGCGGCCAGCGCGCTGCTGAAAAAAACCGATCTGTCAGCCCGGGAAATCGTCGAAACCGCTTTGGGCATCGCTGGCGACATCTGCGTATTCACCAACCACACCTTCACCATTGAGGAGCAGGACCTCGCTGAGTAAGCCTGTTTCGGCCTAGCGCCACGGCTCACTTTTGCTTGAGGACCGCCAATTATTATGCCCATGACCCCCCGTGAAATCGTCCACGAACTCAATCGCCATATCATCGGCCAGGACGATGCCAAACGCGCCGTCGCCATCGCCTTGCGCAACCGCTGGCGCCGGATGCAGCTGCCCGAAGAGCTGCGCGTCGAAGTCACCCCCAAGAACATCCTGATGATCGGCCCGACCGGTGTCGGTAAAACCGAGATTGCCCGTCGCCTGGCCAAGCTCGCCAACGCGCCGTTCATCAAAGTCGAAGCGACCAAGTTCACCGAAGTGGGCTACGTCGGCCGCGACGTCGAATCGATCATTCGTGATCTGGCCGACGCCGCGATCAAGCTGCTGCGCGAACAGGAAATGACCAAGGTTCGCCACCGCGCCGAAGACGCCGCCGAAGAGCGCATTCTCGACGCTTTGCTGCCACCGGCACGCATGGGCTTCAGCAACGAGGACTCCGCACCGTCCCAGGACTCCAACACCCGTCAGCTGTTCCGCAAACGCCTGCGTGAAGGTCAGCTGGATGACAAGGAGATCGAAATCGAAGTGGCCGAAGTGTCCGGCGTCGATATCTCCGCGCCACCGGGCATGGAAGAAATGACCAACCAGCTGCAGAGCCTGTTCGCCAACATGGGCAAGGGCAAGCGCAAAAACCGCAAGCTCAAGGTCAAGGAAGCGCTGAAACTGGTTCGCGACGAAGAAGCCGGTCGCCTGGTCAACGAAGAAGAACTGAAGGCCAAGGCCCTGGAAGCCGTTGAGCAGCACGGCATCGTGTTCATCGACGAAATCGACAAAGTCGCCAAGCGCGGCAATTCCGGTGGCATCGACGTGTCCCGTGAAGGCGTACAGCGCGACTTGCTGCCGCTGATCGAAGGCTGCACCGTCAACACCAAACTGGGCATGGTCAAGACCGACCACATCCTGTTCATCGCCTCCGGTGCGTTCCACCTGAGCAAGCCGAGCGATCTGGTGCCGGAGCTGCAAGGTCGCCTGCCGATTCGTGTCGAGCTCAAGGCCCTGAGCCCGGAAGATTTCGAGCGCATCCTCAGCGAGCCGCATGCATCGCTCACCGAGCAATATTGTGCATTGCTGAAAACCGAAGGGCTGAACATCGAGTTTCAACCGGACGGCATCAAGCGCCTGGCCGAGATCGCCTGGCAGGTCAACGAGAAGACCGAGAACATCGGCGCCCGTCGCCTGCACACCCTGCTCGAACGCCTGCTCGAAGAGGTGTCGTTCAGCGCCGGTGATCTGGCCAGCACCCACGAGGACAAGCCGATCCTGATCGATGCCGATTACGTCAACAGCCACTTGGGCGAATTGGCGCAGAACGAAGACCTGTCCCGTTATATCCTGTAAGCCATACTTACAGCGGTAGCGGATCTGCAGGAATAAATGTGGGAGCGGGCTTGCCCGCGAAGGCGTCCTCAAGGGCGATAAAAGCTTCGCGGGCAAGCCCGCTCCCACAGGGTTCAGCGTCGACCCGCAATCCCTGTCGACCCACTCAGAACGGACGCCAGGCCATGACCCAACTCCCCACCGACATCAAACTCCACAAAGCCTCAAAAACCCTGACGCTCAAGTACGCGTCCGGCGAGGAATATCACCTGCCCGCCGAGTTTCTCCGCGTGCACTCTCCTTCCGCCGAGGTCCAGGGCCACGGCAAACCTATCCTGCAATTTGGCAAGATCGCCGTAGGCCTGAGCAAGGTCGAACCGGCCGGTCAGTACGCACTGAAATTGACCTTCGACGACGGCCACGACAGCGGCCTGTTCACTTGGGAATATCTGTACCAACTGGCAGTGCGCCAAGAAGATCTCTGGAACGATTATCTTGCGGAACTCAAAGCGGCTGGAAAGACCCGTGATCCGAATGAATCCGTCGTCAAGCTGATGCTCTAGGTCAGGCCTCTGGCTATTTAGAGGGCATTTTCTAATTCCATCTGTTTGAATGCTTCGCTGCGGTGGCAACGATTGGCCCGCTTGCGAAAAAAATTAAACTCGGGTAACCAATGGAGCTGGCAAGTTCCGTGCAGTGCTCTCTGAACTAAAAAAGCAGCGATGCGCAATTTACAGTCACCCGAGCAGTAGTACCTGGCGTGCTGTGTGATTACACAGCTGGACTCAGGTACTCGTCTCAGGACAATGGAGCGTCGTAGATGAGTAACAAGCTTAACGATGACTTGAAATTTCAGGCTTCGGAAAATACCTTGGGGCTGAATCCTGTTGTTGGACTACGTAGAAAGGATCTCTTGGGCTCTGCCCGCATGGTGCTGAGCCAGGCCATCAGACAACCCATCCACAGTGCCAGGCATGTCGCCCATTTCGGCATCGAACTCAAGAACGTGCTGCTGGGGAAATCCGAGCTTCAACCGCAAAGTGATGACCGTCGCTTCCTTGATCCGGCCTGGAGCCAGAACCCGCTCTACAAACGTTATTTGCAAACTTACCTGGCGTGGCGCAAAGAGCTTCACGCGTGGATCGATGACAGCAACCTCTCGCCCAAGGACGTCGCTCGCGGGCATTTCGTGATTAACCTCATGACCGAAGCCATGGCCCCGACCAACACGGCGGCCAACCCGGCGGCGGTCAAACGCTTCTTCGAAACCGGTGGAAAGAGCCTGCTCGACGGCCTCTCCCATCTGGCCAAGGATCTGGTGCATAACGGCGGCATGCCGAGCCAGGTCAACATGGGTGCATTCGAAGTCGGCAAGAGCCTGGGCGTGACCGAAGGCGCAGTGGTGTTTCGCAACGACGTGCTGGAGCTGATCCAGTATCGACCGATCACCGAGCAGGTGCATGAACGCCCACTGCTGGTGGTGCCGCCACAGATCAACAAGTTCTACGTATTCGACCTGAGCCCGGACAAAAGCCTGGCGCGCTTCTGCCTGCGCAACAATGTGCAGACCTTCATCGTCAGCTGGCGCAACCCGACCAAGGAGCAGCGCGAGTGGGGTCTGTCGACCTACATCGAAGCGCTCAAGGAAGCGGTCGATGTCGTCACCGCGATCACCGGCAGCAAAGACGTGAACATGCTCGGTGCCTGCTCCGGCGGCATCACCTGCACCGCCCTGCTGGGTCACTACGCAGCGATCGGCGAGAAGAAGGTCAACGCCCTCACGCTCCTGGTCAGCGTGCTGGACACCACCCTGGACAGCGATGTGGCCCTGTTCGTCGACGAGCAGACCCTCGAAGCCGCCAAGCGCCATTCCTACCAGGCCGGTGTGCTGGAAGGTCGCGACATGGCGAAAGTCTTCGCCTGGATGCGCCCCAACGACCTGATCTGGAACTACTGGGTCAACAACTACTTGCTGGGTAATGAGCCGCCGGTTTTCGACATTCTGTTCTGGAACAATGACACCACCCGGTTGCCGGCGGCGTTCCACGGCGACCTGATCGAGATGTTCAAAAACAACCCATTGATCCGCTCCGATGCCCTGGAAGTGTGCGGCACGCCGATCGACCTCAAGCAGGTGACCGCCGACATCTTTTCCCTGGCCGGTACCAACGATCACATCACTCCGTGGAAGTCCTGCTACAAATCCGCGCAGCTGTTCGGTGGCAAGGTCGAGTTCGTGCTGTCCAGCAGCGGGCATATCCAGAGCATTCTGAACCCTCCGGGCAATCCGAAAGCACGCTACATGACCAGCACCGACATGCCGGTCAAAGCCGAAGAATGGATGGAAAACTCCACCAAGCACACCGATTCCTGGTGGTTGCATTGGCAGGCGTGGCAGGCCGAGCGTTCGGGCAAACTGAAGAAATCCCCCGCCAACCTTGGCAACAAGGCCTACCCAGCGGGTGAAGCTTCGCCGGGTACTTACGTGCATGAACGTTGAGCTTCAAATAACTCGTAGTCCGCGGCACTGGGAGGTGCCGCGATTTCTACCCATTACTCTCGAGGCCAGCCTCGAACATTCTGCGACGGCCCGGGACGGCTCGGTCAGCGTTTAAAACCTACAGGGCTCTGTGCATGCCGCAACCGTTCGTCTTTCGTACCGTCAACCTGGATGGCCAGACCCTCCGCACTGCGGTACGCCCCGGCAAGCCTCACTTGACGCCCTTGCTGATTTTCAACGGCATTGGCGCCAACCTGGAGCTGATATTCCCGTTCGTCCAGGCTCTGGATCCGGACCTGGAAGTCATCGCCTTCGACGTACCCGGCGTCGGCGGCTCATCGACTCCCAACCGCCCGTATCGCTTTTCGGGCCTGGCGAAACTCACTGCACGAATGCTCGACTATCTCGATTACGGGCAAGTCAACGTGATTGGCGTTTCGTGGGGTGGCGCCTTGGCGCAGCAGTTCGCCCATGACTATCCCGAGCGCTGCAAGAAACTGGTGCTGGCAGCCACGGCGGCCGGCGCCGTGATGGTGCCGGGCAAGCCGAAAGTGCTGTGGATGATGGCCAGCCCACGGCGCTACATCCAGCCATCCCATGTGATCCGCATCGCACCGATGATCTATGGCGGCTCGTTCCGTCGCGATCCGACCCTGGCTGCCAGTCACGCTGCCAGAGTCCGCTCGGCAGGCAAACTCGGTTATTACTGGCAGCTGTTCGCCGGCCTCGGCTGGACCAGCATTCACTGGCTGCACAAGATCAACCAGCCGACCCTGGTGCTGGCCGGCGACGATGACCCACTGATCCCGCTGATCAACATGCGCATGCTGGCCTGGCGAATTCCCAACGCCCAACTGCACATCATCGACGACGGTCATCTGTTTTTGATTACCCGGGCCGAAGCGGTGGCACCGATCATCATGAAGTTTCTTGAGGAGGAACGTCAGCGCGCAGTAATGCATCCACACCCGGCGCCATCGGGCGGTTAACCGACCCAGGCTTTTGTTTATGAAAAGGAGTTGGCAGGACGCCGTGCCGCGCAACAACCCGCAACAACGTCTATGGTGTTTTGTTCGGGTGTGTTTGTTTTTGGCCTGACGACGAAGGAGTGTTAACTCATGCGCGACAAACCAGCGAAGGGCTCTTTGCCCACTCCCGCTGCATTCATCAATGCACAGAGTGCGGTTACCGGTCTGCGCGGCCGGGACCTGCTTTCGACCTTGCGCAGCCTGGCCACCCACGGCCTGCGCAATCCGGTGTATACGGCCCGGCACGCCTTGAAGCTGGGCGGTCAGTTGGGCCGCGTACTGTTGGGTGAAACGCTGCACCCGACCAACCCGCAGGACAGTCGCTTTGCCGACCCGACGTGGAGCCTCAATCCTTTTTATCGCCGCAGTCTGCAGGCTTATCTGAGCTGGCAGAAAGAAGTCAAAAGCTGGATCGACGAGAGCAACATGAGCCCGGACGATCGTGCCCGCGCCCACTTCGCCTTTGCCTTGATCAACGACGCCGTGGCGCCGTCCAACACCTTGCTCAATCCGCTGGCGATCAAGGAATTTTTCAACTCCGGCGGCAACAGTCTGGTGCGGGGTATCGGCCATCTGCTCGACGACCTCCTGCACAACGACGGCCTGCCCAGGCAGGTCACCAAGCAATCGTTCGAGGTGGGCAAAACGGTTGCCACCACTACCGGCTCTGTGGTGTTTCGCAATGAGCTTCTGGAGCTGATCCAGTACAAGCCGATGAGCGAAAAACAGTATTCAAAGCCGTTGTTGATCGTGCCGCCACAGATCAACAAGTACTACATTTTCGACTTGAGCCCCGGCAACAGCTTCGTCCAGTACGCCCTTAAAAACGGTTTGCAGACCTTCATTATCAGCTGGCGCAATCCCGATGTGCGTCATCGCGAATGGGGGTTGTCGTCTTACGTAGAAGCCGTCGAAGAAGCGATGAATGTGTGCCGGGCAATCACCGGCGCTCGCGAGGTCAACCTGATGGGGGCCTGTGCCGGCGGGCTGACCATCGCTGCGCTACAAGGGCATTTGCAGGCCAAGCGGCAGCTACGACGGGTGTCCAGCGCGACCTACCTGGTCAGCATGCTCGACAGTCAGATAGACAGCCCGGCCACCCTCTTCGCCGACGAACAAACGCTGGAAGCGGCCAAGCGCCGCTCGTATCAGAAGGGCGTTCTGGAAGGTAGTGACATGGCCAGGGTGTTTGCCTGGATGCGGCCCAACGATTTGATCTGGAATTACTTCGTCAATAACTACTTGCTGGGCAAGGAGCCGCCGGCGTTCGACATCCTCTACTGGAACAATGACAACACGCGCCTGCCGGCGGCATTTCATGGCGACCTGCTGGATTTCTTCAAGCACAACCCGCTGAGTCATCCGGGTGGGCTGGAAGTGTGCGGCACGCCGATCGACCTGCAGAAAGTCACCGTCGACAGTTTCAGCGTGGCGGGCATGAATGATCACATCACCCCGTGGGATGCAGTGTATCGCTCGACATTGCTGCTGGGTGGCGAGCGGCGCTTCGTGCTGTCCAATAGCGGTCATGTGCAGAGCATTCTCAACCCGCCGAACAATCCGAAAGCCAACTACGTCGAGAATCCGAAACTGAGCACCGACCCGCGGGCCTGGTATTACGACGCCAAGCGCGTCGACGGTAGTTGGTGGACGCAATGGCTGAGCTGGATTCAGGAACGCTCCGGCGCACAACGCGAAACCCAGATGGCCCTCGGCAACCAGAACTATCCACCGATGGAGGCGGCACCCGGTACTTACGTGCGCGTGCGCTAACGTTCAACGAACCACGGCCGCCAATGGCCGTGGCATGACTCGACCATTAAGAAGACTGGATGAAAACCCGCGACCGGATTCTCGAATGTGCCCTGCAGTTGTTCAATCAGAAGGGCGAACCGAATGTGTCGACCATGGAAGTGGCCAACGAAATGGGCATCAGCCCGGGCAACCTTTACTACCACTTCCACGGCAAGGAACCGCTGATCCTCGGGCTGTTCGAGCGCTTCCAGGCCGAATTGACGCCCTTGCTCGATCCACCGTCCGATGTGGAATTGGCGCCCGAAGACTATTGGCTGTTCCTGCACCTGATCATCGAACGCCTGTCCCATTACCGGTTTCTGTTCCAGGACCTGTCGAACCTCGCCGGCCGGCTGCCGAAACTGGCCAAGGGGATACGCAACCTGCTCAATGCGTTGAAGCGAACACTGGCGTCATTGCTGGCACAGTTGAAAGCTCAAGGTCAGTTGGTCAGTGACACCCAGGCGCTGGGGCAGTTGGTGGAACAAATCACCATGACGTTGCTGTTCTCGCTGGACTATCAGCGGATTCTCGACCGTGAAGGTGAAGTGAGACTGGTGGTGTATCAGATCATGATGCTGGTGGCGCCGCATTTGCTGCCGCCGATCAAGATTGCGACCGAGCGGCTGGCGTTGCAGTACCTTGAAGAGCACGACTAACCCTGTGGGAGCGGGTTTGCTCTTTAGAATGCATGCACAAACAAAAACGCCCGACCTTTGCAGGCCGGGCGTTTTCTAGTCCTGAACTCAGGACTGACTGGTTGGCGTCGACGGAGCCGGCGCGGCAGTCTGGGGTACAGCAGGGGTCGGCGCAGTGACGGAGTTCGCCGTGCTTACCGGGGTTGCCGGTTTGGCGGCAGCAACTGCTGGTTTCGGTGCGGCCGCTTTCGGAGCTGCCGGTTTAGCCGCTGGTTTTTTCACTGCTGGCTTCTTCGCTGCGGCAGGTTTGGCTGCTGCGGTTTTAGCTGCAGGTTTGGCCGCCGGTTTAGCAGCTGGTTTGGCGGCAGGTTTTGCGGCCGCTTTGGCTGCAGGTTTCGCCGCGGCAGTTTTGGTTGCCGGTTTAGCGGCAGCCTTGGCCAATGGTTTGGCTACGCTTTTGGCCGCTGGTTTGGCTGCCGCGGTTTTCGCCGCAACAGGCGCAACCTTGGCACCGGTGAGTTTTTCGATTTGCTTGGTCAGGGTATCGACCTTGCTGTGCAGTGCCTTGACCTCATTGCGGCTCGGTACACCGAGGCGCGAAATGGCGCTGTTCAGACGCTTGTCGAAAGCCCCTTCCAGCTCATCCCATTTGCCCAGTGCGCGATCTTTCACGCCGCTGATGCGCGACTTGGCCGACGAAGCGGAGTCCTTGGCGGCATCGACTTTCTTGCCGACAGCGCTCTTGGTGAGCTTCTCGGCTTTCTCGCCGTCCTTAACCAATGTATCGAAGAGCTTGCTGCCGTCAGTGTCAATCTTCGAGTACACGCCTAAACCAGCCAGCCAGATCTTGCGGGAGTAGTCTTCGACCTTCCCGATCCACGAGCTGCCTTCTTTTTCAGTATTCTTTTTACCAGCCATCCCGTTCTCCTTAAGATTTACGCGCGACACGTTCGAGCAATGCCGTCAGCTCATCGAGCTTAGCAGAGAGTGTCTCAACGTCATGTTTAGACGGAATGCCGATACGATTCAAGGCACTTGCGATACGTGTATCGAAAGCCTTTTCGACTTTGTCGAGTTGAAGTTCGACTTTGCCTTTGAAAGTGCTTACTTCACTCTTGGCTTCATCGATCTCGGCATTGGCCGCTTCAAGTTTTTCAGTGACTACTTTTTTGCCTTTCTTTTCAACAGCTTGACCAGCCTTGATCAACTCTTGAACGTACTCGCTGCCCTCTTGGCCGACCTTGGTGTAAGCACCCAGACCAGCGAGCCAGATCTTGCGGGCATACGATTTGACGTCGCCCAGGGCGTTAGTCTCAACGTCGACTTTTTTCTTCAAAATAACTTTGGCCATGGTGCACCTCACGCGCAGAAGGGTCGAGGAACTGCCCGCAAAGAGTCGGGCTCAGGCACAAAGTAGTGAGAATAATTAGAAACGGCACCCTAACAAGTGACATAAACCTTTGGGCACACCACAACATAAACTGTGGGAGCGAGCCTGCTCGCGATTGCGGTCCATCATCCGACATAGATGTCGACTGGCATTCCGTCATCGCGAGCAGGCTCGCTCCCACAGGGATCTCAATTCACAGAAGGAATGGGATCAGACCAACGCTTTATCGAGCGCCCTTTCGATTTCCGATTTGATGGTGCCGCTCATGGCGGACATCAACAGGCCCAGTTCGACATCGACCTTGATCGAGTCCTCGCCCACATATACCGCCCCTTTTACGCCCGAGCGTCTGAGATTCAGGGTATCGCCAGACCATTGCGGTTCCAGGCCATATTGTTCGGACAGTTTCTGCGCCAACTTGTCGGCCTTCTCGCGGGCCGCTTCCTTACCCAGGCCGTGGGCACGTTCAACACTAATATGGGCCATCGAATGACTCCTGCTTTATGGATACTTCCTGAAAATCTTGACCGTTGCTGCGTCAAAACGTCCCGGTGATTGCCTATCTTACCTTCAGCCTTGCCAAGACAAAGCAGGCCACCGGGATTAGAATGTCGCGCATTCTCTTTTGGTGACAGCGATATGACTGATCAGCGCAAAGGCAGCGATGCCGAACCCACCACTCACTTCGGCTTCAAAAACGTACCGGAAAGCCAGAAAGCGGAAAAAGTCGCTGAGGTTTTCCACTCGGTAGCCGCCAAGTACGACCTGATGAACGACCTTCTGTCGGGCGGCATGCACCGTCTGTGGAAGCGTTTCGCGATCGAGCTGTCGGGCGTGCGTACCGGTAACCGCGTGCTGGACATCGCCGGCGGCACTGGCGATCTGACCCGAAAATTCTCGCACTTGGTTGGCCCTACCGGTCAGGTCGTTCTGGCCGACATCAACGAGTCCATGCTCAAGGTCGGTCGTGACCGTCTGCTGGATCTGGGTGTGTCCGGCAACGTCGAATTCGTCCAGGCCGATGCTGAAAAGCTGCCGTTCCCGGACAACCATTTCGATTGCGTGACCATCGCCTTCGGCCTGCGCAACGTGACGCATAAAGAAGACGCCCTGCGCTCGATGCTGCGCGTATTGAAACCGGGCGGCCGTTTGCTGGTGCTGGAGTTCTCCAAGCCAACCAACGCGCTGATGTCCAAAGCCTACGACGCCTACTCGTTCGCCTTCATGCCGTTGATGGGCAAGCTGATCACCAACGATTCGGAAAGCTATCGCTACCTGGCCGAATCGATCCGCATGCACCCGAATCAGGAAACCCTGAAGTCGATGATGGTCGAGGCCGGTTTCGACCGCGTGACCTATCACAACATGACCGCAGGCATCGTCGCCCTGCACCGCGGCATCAAGCCCTGATGTTGCTGGCCGGCCTGCTCGCCAGCGTTGAGCTTGGCCTGAACCGGGTGCTGCGTCTCGACAGCACGGCGCTGCCGCGGCTGGCGCATATGAGTGGCAAGGTGATTGCCGTCGACTGCCGCAGCCCGGCGCTGCAACTGTTCATCCTGCCCAGCGATGAAGGCCTGATGCTCGCCTCCCAGTGGGAAACCGGTGCCGACTGCACCTTGCGCGCACCGGCCTCAAGCCTGCTGAAACTGGCGACGAGCAAGGATAAGACTTCGGTCCTGCATAGCCCTGAAGTCGAACTCGACGGCGACAGTGGCGTGCTGCTGGAACTGGCGGCAATCCTTCAGGACCTCGAACTGGACTGGGAGTACGAACTCTCACGCTGGCTGGGACCTGTCGCTACGCAACTGGTCGGCGGTCATCTGCGCAGTCGCGCACGCTGGTATCAGCAAGGGTTCACCAGCCTGAACCAGAACCTGGGCGAGTACCTGGCCGAAGAATCGCGCGCCCTCGTTGGTCAGCGCGAAGCCGAAGCCCGTTTTAACGAACTGGACCAGATCAAGCTCGATCTGGAACGTCTCGAGGCGCGTTTTGAGCGCCTTTCCCGATCCCTCGACCCAAGCGATAACGCATGAAGCTGCTTGCCGTCCGCCGTTTGTTGCGCATCCAGCGCGTTGTGATTCGCTACCGCCTCGATGACTTGCTGTTCGCCCTGCCACTGCCCTGGTTTCTGCTGGCGCTGCGCTACGCCCTGCCGTGGCGCTGGTTCCCGCGCAAGACGCTGGACCTGAGCCGTGGCGCGCGACTGCGCCTGGCATTGCAGGACCTGGGGCCAATTTTCATCAAGTTTGGCCAGATCCTTTCGACACGCCGCGACCTGCTGCCAGAAGACATCGCCGATGAACTGATGAAGCTGCAGGACCGCGTGCCTCCGTTCGACTCGCAAGTGTCGATCCGGCTGATCGAAGAGCAGCTCGGCAAAAAAATCAGTGAAGTCTTCAGCCGTTTCGACGTCGAACCGCTGGCCTCGGCTTCGGTGGCGCAAGTGCATGCCGCGCAGCTGAAAACCGGTGAAGAAGTGGTGGTCAAGGTGATCCGCCCGGGCCTCAAACCGATCATTGCCCAGGACCTGGCATGGCTGTTCATCCTCGCCCGCGCGGCGGAAAAACTCTCGGCCGACGCTCGCTTGCTGCACCCGGTGGACGTGGTCAGCGACTACGAAAAAACCATCTACGACGAACTCGACCTGCTGCGCGAGGCGGCTAACGCCAGCCAGTTGAAGCGCAATTTCGAAGGTTCGCCTTTGCTCTATGTACCCCAAGTTTATTGGGACTGGTGCCGGCCGAAAGTGCTGGTGATGGAGCGCATCTACGGGATTCAGGTCACCGACCTCGCAACCCTGGCCGACCAGCGCACCGATATGAAAATGCTCGCAGAACGGGGTGTGGAGATTTTCTTCACCCAGGTGTTCCGCGACAGCTTCTTCCACGCCGACATGCACCCCGGCAACATCTTCGTCAGCACCGTGCAACCGTGGAGCCCGCAGTACATCGCGATCGACTGCGGCATCGTCGGCAGCCTGACCCCGGAAGACCAGGACTACCTGGCGCGCAACCTGTTCGCGTTCTTCAAGCGTGATTACCGGCGTGTCGCGCAGTTGCACATCGATTCGGGCTGGGTGCCGGCGGAAACCAAACTCAATGAGTTCGAAGCAGCGATCCGTACCGTGTGCGAGCCGATCTTCGAAAAACCGTTAAAAGATATCTCCTTCGGCCAGGTGCTGATGCGCCTGTTCCAGACCGCTCGCCGCTTCAACATGGAAGTGCAGCCGCAGTTGGTCTTGCTGCAAAAAACCCTGTTGAACATCGAAGGCCTGGGCCGTCAGCTGTACCCGGACCTTGACCTGTGGAACACCGCCCAGCCGTTCCTCGAACGCTGGATGCGCGAGCGCGTCAGCCCCAAAGCCTTATTAGGCAACGTGCAGAGCCAGTTCGAACAGATCCCGCATTTAGCCAACATGGCCCGCGACCTGCTTGAGCGTATGTCCCAGCCCCACGCCAACGACCCGCCGCGCCCTTGGCACAAGCGCAAGGACGACTGGTTCCTGCGGTTGCTCGGCACCGCTCACCTGGCGGGTGGCACGATACTCGCCGCTGGTGGCCCGCTGAACGAACTGGGGCATTGGCCCGCCGGAATCATGGTGGCGGTCGGTTTGTATCTGGTCGTTCGCCGATAGCCAGTTGGGTGATCGACTGGCACACTGTTTGAACGCTGAATTGAACATTGGCCTCAGCTATTGAAGTAGAGCCCGCTGTCGGAGTCGAAGATGAAAAACTGGCTGGACGAGATCAAGTGGGACGCCGATGGCCTCGTGCCGGCGATTGCCCAGGATCACAAGACCGGACGCGTCCTGATGATGGCCTGGATGAACCGCGAAGCACTGGAACTGACCGCTGCCGAGAACCGTGCCATTTACTGGTCACGTTCCCGTGGCAAGCTGTGGCGCAAAGGCGAAGAGTCCGGCCACGTGCAAACCCTGCATGAGATGCGCCTGGACTGTGACGCTGACGTGATCATCCTGATGGTTGAGCAAATCGGCGACATCGCCTGCCATACCGGCCGTCAGAGCTGCTTCTACCGCGTCTTCGAGAACGGCGACTGGAAAACCGTCGACCCGGTGCTGAAAGACCCGCACGCTATCTATTCCGCAGGACACACACATGAGTGACACTTTGACCCGTCTGGCTCAAGTACTGGAAGAGCGCAAAGGCGCCGCCGCCGACAGCTCGTATGTCGCCAGCCTGTACCACAAGGGCTTGAACAAGATTCTGGAAAAAGTCGGCGAAGAGTCGGTCGAAACCATCATTGCCGCCAAGGATGCCGCCATCAGCGGTGACTGCAGCGATGTGATCTACGAGACCGCCGATTTGTGGTTCCACAGCATGGTCATGCTCGCCCAACTGGGGCAGCATCCACAGGCTGTGCTCGATGAACTGGACCGCCGCTTCGGTCTGTCTGGACATACCGAGAAAGCCTCTCGCCCGTCCGCCTGAACATCTATTACAGAGGAACGTAACATGGGCATTTTTGACTGGAAACACTGGATCGTCATCCTGGTTGTCGTGGTGCTGGTGTTCGGCACCAAGAAACTGAAAAACCTCGGCACTGACGTGGGCGAGTCGATCAAGGGCTTCAAAAAAGCCATGAACGACGACGAAAAACCGGCCGATCCGACCGCGACGCCGTCCCAACCGGTACCGCCGGTTCAGCCGCAGGCCTCTGTGAACCAGCCGCACACCATCGACGTGCAGGCGCAAAAAGTCGAAGAGCCGATCCGCAAAGACGTGTGAGCACTGACTAATGTTTGGTATCAGCTTCTCTGAACTGCTGCTCGTCGGCCTCGTGGCCCTGCTGGTGCTGGGTCCCGAGCGTTTGCCGGGTGCTGCGCGCACCGCCGGCCTGTGGGTCGGGCGGCTGAAGCGCAGCTTCAACGCGATCAAACAGGAAGTTGAACGTGAAATCGGTGCCGACGAGATTCGCCGGCAACTGCACAACGAGCACATTCTGTCGCTGGAGCAGGAGGCGCGGAAGATCTTCACGCCGACTCAGCAAGAGCCGACGCCGGTGGAACCTGTAGCGACGCAGACGATTCATGCGCCGGCGGCTGAGGTTATGCCGATGGTTGCAGCCGTTGAACCTGCACCTGCACCTGAAACTCCAGTAGAACCTGTTCCTCCTGCGGCTACGCCTGTTGCGCCAGCCCCTCATGAACCAACATTGCCGCCGCGAGCCCCATGAGCGATCTCCCCGAAAACGACCAGCACATGCCGCTGGTTTCGCACCTCACCGAGTTGCGCACGCGCCTGCTACGTTGCGTAGCGGCGGTGTTCATCATTTTTGCCGGGCTGTTCGCCTTCACTCAGCAGATCTACACCTTCGTCTCCACGCCGCTGCGCCAGTACCTGCCGGCCGGCGCGACGATGATCGCCACCGACGTGTCGTCGCCGTTCCTGACGCCGCTGAAGCTGACCATGATGGTCTCGCTGTTCCTGTCGATCCCGGTGATCCTGCATCAGATCTGGGGCTTTATCGCGCCAGGCCTGTACAAGCATGAGAAGCGCATCGCGGTGCCCTTGCTGGTCTCCAGCATTCTGTTGTTCTACACCGGCATGGCCTTCGCCTATTTCCTGGTGTTCCCGCTGATCTTCAAGTTCTTCGCCGCCGCCACCCCGGCCGGCGTGGAAATGATGACCGACATCACCAGCTACCTCGATTTCGTCATGACGCTGTTCTTTGCCTTCGGCGTGGCGTTCGAGATCCCGGTGGCGGTGGTGCTGCTGGTGTGGATCGGCGTGGTCAATGTCGCCTACCTGAAGAAGATCCGCCCGTATGTAGTCATCGGCTGCTTCGTGGTCGGCATGATCCTGACGCCGCCGGACATCTTCTCGCAGACGCTGCTGGCCGTTCCGATGTGGTTGCTGTTCGAGATTGGCA
Source organism: Pseudomonas sp. PME37.24/025 (assembly GCF_055556615.1). Taxonomy (NCBI): domain Bacteria; kingdom Pseudomonadati; phylum Pseudomonadota; class Gammaproteobacteria; order Pseudomonadales; family Pseudomonadaceae; genus Pseudomonas; species Pseudomonas sp. PME37.24/025. The sequence continues at coordinate 266,128 of NZ_JBVHNK010000002.1, read as the reverse complement.
TCCTGTTCGGCAGCCTGATCAGCAAGCGCGGCGAGCACCCGGACGATCAGCCGGCTGACGATCACAACGACCAGCCGCCAGCGACTCAAGCGTGAACCTGCTGCTCCTCGAAGAGGCCGACTTTATTGCGGCCGACCGGGCGATCCTGCGCGATCGCCGGTTGACTCACATGCAGGAAGTCCACCGCTCGGTGGTTGGCGACAGCCTGCGGGTCGGGCGTATCGATGGGTTGATGGGTTCAGCCGAATTGCTGCGCCTGGACGCCGATGAAGCCGAGTTGCGTGTCACCCTCGATCAGCCGCCACCGGCCAAGCTGCCACTGACTTTGGTGCTGGCGCTGCCGCGACCGAAAATGCTCCGTCGGGTGTTTCAGACCGTGGCCGCCATGGGTGTGCCGCGAATCGTGCTGGTGAACAGCTATCGCGTCGAGAAGAGCTTCTGGCAAACCCCGTTCCTGGAACCCGAGGCAATTCGCGAGCAATTGATCCTGGGGCTTGAACAGGCCCGGGACAGCGTGCTGCCGGAGGTTGTCATCGAGAAGCGCTTCAAGCCCTTTGTCGAAGACCGTCTGCCGGCCATTACCGAAGGCACCCTCGGCTTGGTCGGCCATCCCGGTAACTACCCGCCCTGCCCTCGTGGCCTGAACGAACCCGTGACCCTGGCCATCGGCCCCGAAGGTGGCTGGATTCCCTACGAAATTGACTTGCTGGCCAAGGCCGGCTTGCAACCGGTGCAACTCGGCGAGCGCATCCTGCGGGTTGAAACCGCCGTCACTGCGCTGCTGGCACGCCTCTTCTAACCCCAGACACTTAACCCTGTGGCGAGGGAGCTTGCTCCCGCTCGGCTGCGAAGCAGTCGTAAACCAGTGAAAGCGGTCTTGCTGGAAAAAAGCGGTGGCCGCTTCGCGCCCAAACGGGAGCAAGCTCCCTCACCACAAGTGTTTACTCCCCTACAGATCCCTGCCAGCCGGCCGATACAGTTCCCATAAAACCGATTAATGGTCCGAGGGAGTAGCAGCATGTACCGTTGGCTAGCCGAGAAACTGGGAAACGTAAGCGTCAATCGCAAACTGGGTATCGGCTTCGGTCTGGTGCTGCTTCTGACCTTGTTGATCACCTTCACCGGCTGGACCGGTCTGAGCGGTGTGATCAGCCGTGGCGATACGCTTGGGTTTATTTCCAGCCTCAAGGAGCTGACCAAAGACCTGCGCCTGGCCCGTCTGGATTACGAAATGCGCCGTGGCGAACAAGGCCCGGGCGCCATCAATGATCTGCTCGGCCAACTCGATAGCGGCCTTAAAACCGCACGCACACTGATCGAACAGGCTGGCGATGTAGCAATGATCGACCAGCAACTGGCCGCCGTCAGCGAGTACAAACGCACCGTCGCCGACCTGACTCAAGCCACCGCTACCCGCGAAGACGCCCGCAGCAAACTGGGCGCCACCGCCGATAACGCCGTGGCCCGGGTCGCTGAAGTCGAAAAATCTCTTTTGCAAGGCGACAGCGTCGCTCAGTTCAACAGTGTGATCGACCTCAGCAAACTGATTCAGCAAGCGCGCTTCCAGGTGCGTGGTTACACCTACAGCGGTAAACCCGAAGCCGAGCAGCCGGCGCTGGACGCCATCGACAACTCCCTGAAAAACCTCGAGAGCCTGCCGTCTAAATTGCCGGAACAACACATTGCCAACCTGCAACAGGCGACCGACTCGCTCAAAGCTTATCGCGCGGCCGTCAGCCAGTTCCGCGACGCTCAGGTCGCCAGCGGTGCTGCTATTAAACGCATGATCGCACAAGGCGACATTCTGCTCGACACCAGTAAAAAGCTCACTGCCTCGCAAACCATCGTGCGTGACACCGATGCGGCACACGCCAAGAACCTGCTGCTGATGGCGACCATCCTGGCCTCGGCTTTTGGCTTGTTCGCGGCCTGGGCCATCACTCGCCAGATCGTCATTCCTCTGAGCCAGACCCTCAAAGTGGCCGAGCGTGTCGCCGCGGGCGACCTGACCCACAATCTCATTTCCGAACGCCAAGACGAACTGGGCCAGCTACAGCGCGCCATGCAGAGCATGACCCTGGGCCTGCGGGAACTGATCGGTGGCATCAGCGATGGCGTGACCCAAATCGCCAGCGCCGCTGAAGAGCTGTCCGCCGTCACCGAACAGACCAGCGCCGGGGTCAACAGCCAGAAGGTCGAGACCGATCAGGTGGCCACCGCCATGCACGAAATGACCGCCACTGTGCAGGAAGTCGCGCGCAACGCCGAGGAGGCGTCCGAAGCCGCCGTCGCCGCCGACCAGCAGGCGCGCGAGGGTGACAGAGTGGTCGGCGAAGCCATCGCCCAGATCGAGCGCCTGGCTACCGAAGTCGGTAACTCCACTGCCGCCATGGGCGATCTGAAGCGCGAAAGCGACAAGATCGGCAGCGTGCTCGACGTGATCAAGTCCGTGGCCCAGCAAACCAACCTGCTGGCGCTCAACGCCGCCATCGAAGCCGCTCGCGCCGGTGAAGCCGGGCGCGGTTTTGCGGTAGTCGCCGACGAAGTCCGCAGCCTGGCTCAACGCACCCAGAAGTCCACCGAAGAAATCGAAGAGTTGATCCTCGGCCTGCAAACCGGCACTCAGCAAGTCGCGACCATCATGGACAACAGCCGCAGCCTGACAGACAGCAGCGTCGAACTGACCCGCCGCGCCGGTAGCTCGCTGGAAAGCATCACCCGCACCGTGTCGGCAATCCAGTCGATGAACCAGCAGATTGCCGCCGCTGCCGAGCAACAGAGCGCGGTGGCTGAAGAGATCAACCGCAGCGTGCTGAACGTGCGTGATGTGTCCGAGCAGACCTCGGCCGCCAGTGAAGAGACCGCGGCCTCCAGCGTCGAGCTGGCGCGGTTGGGCAATCACCTGCAAATGTTGGTGGGGCGCTTCAAGGTTTGAGGTGATGCGGGCATCCCGGTTCGCTTGAAACCGGGGTGATGCAATCGCGAGCAAGCCCGCTCCCACAGGATCTGCGCCGAACACAAAGTTGGGTTCAGTCAGATCAACTGCATGAGGCGTTCCCGGCAGCGCGTGGGAATGATCAGCAGCGCAAAAAAAACCCCGCTTTCGCGGGGTTTTTCATTAGGCCAACTGAGGCTGCACGCTCACAGGCTTGAGCGGCAACAGTGGCGCATGGGGATCGGCATCCACCGATGTGCGCCAGGCTTGCAGCCACTCGGCGTGGCCTTCGTTCCAGACCTGCTCATGCAAGCGACCCAGTGCCACCGGATCACTCAGCAGGGCCACACGCTCGTTGTTCGTCAGCCCGGCAGGCCCGACCTTCATCGCATGGCGAACCCGCTCGATGCGCAGCCATTCGATTGGCTCGGCCTGACGGTGACGGGATGTCGCCAGCGCACACGCCAAGGCGTTCTGCTGTGGATCGACCACTGCCCGGACGAAGCCGTCATTCAGCGCATGCCAACGGTTTTCGTGGGTGTACTGGTCGGTTGCCAGCAACGCCTGTGGCGGATTGTATTCCTCAGGGATCAGGAACAGGCTTTCGTCACGGGACTTGAGGCCCAGGCCGACACGGCTGGAGATCACCGATACCGGGATCGACAGCATCAGCGAACCGACAATCGGCACCAGCCACCAGAGGAAGCTCGGGTTCAGCCAGATCACCAACAGCGCCCAGAAGAAGCCCAGCAAGGTTTGCGGACCGTGCCGTTTGACCGCTTCGCTCCATGGCGTGGAGTCGTCGTCACGTTGCGGCGAGTTCCAGGTCGCGGCCCAGCCGAGGAACGCGGCGAGTACGAAGCGGGTGTGGAAGATCATCCGCACCGGCGCCAGCAGCATGGAGAACAACATCTCCAGCAGCATCGACAGCGTCACCTTGAACTTGCCACCGAACTCTTTCGCGCCCTTGGCCCAGATCAGGATGATGCTCAGCAACTTCGGCAGGAACAGCAGCACGATGGTCGTCGAGAACAGCGCAATCGCCTTGTCCGGCTGCCATTGTGGCCACAGTGGATAGAGCTGACGCGGTTCCAGGAAGTATTGCGGCTCCATCAACGTGTTGACCGCCAGCAAGGCCGTCGACAACACCAGGAACAAGAACCACAACGGCGCCGACAGGTACGACATCACGCCGGTCAGGAACACCGCACGGTGCACCGGGTGCATGCCCTTGACCAGGAACAGCCGGAAGTTCATCAGGTTGCCGTGGCACCAGCGACGATCACGCTTGAGTTCGTCCAGCAGGTTCGGTGGCAGTTCTTCGTAGCTGCCCGGCAAGTCGTAGGCAATCCATACGCCCCAGCCGGCACGGCGCATCAGCGCAGCTTCGACGAAGTCGTGGGACAGAATCGCACCGGCAAACGCGCCTTTACCGGGCAACGGCGCCAGGGCGCAGTGCTCGATGAACGGCTTCATGCGGATAATCGCGTTGTGACCCCAGTAGTGGGATTCGCCCAACTGCCAGAAGTGCAGACCGGCAGTGAACAGCGGACCGTACACACGCGTGGCGAACTGCTGCATACGCGCATAAAGGGTGTCCATGCCCGACGCACGCGGCGCGGTCTGGATGATCCCGGCATCCGGCGTGGCTTCCATCAGGCGCACCAGACTGCTCAGGCATTCGCCGCTCATCACGCTGTCGGCGTCGAGCACGACCATGTACTTGTAGTCACCGCCCCAACGACGGCAGAAGTCGTCGAGGTTGCCGCTTTTACGTTTTACGCGGCGGCGGCGACGACGATAGAAGATCTTGCCGAAGCCTTTGCCTTCACGGCAGACGTCCAGCCAGGCCTGCTGCTCGGCAACGCAAATGTCGGCGTCGTTACTGTCGCTGAGCACGAAAAAGTCGAAGCGATCCAGGTTACCCGAGGCCGCAACCGATTCGAAGGTAGCCCGCAAACCGGCGAACACCCGCGGCACGTCTTCGTTGCAGATCGGCATCACCAGTGCGGTGCGTGCGTCCTTGGCGATCGGCTCGTTGCCGGCGCTGGCGCCGGAAATGCGGTACTTGTCACGGCCGGTGATCAACTCGAGGAAGCCCATCAGCGCGGTCCAGAACCCCGCCGAGACCCAGCAAAACAGAATCCCGAACATAATCAGAATGCTGGTTTGCAAGGCATATGGCAGCACTTGCGTGGCGGTCTGGGTCAGAGGTTGATGCAGAACTTCTTCAAGATCGACGAACGACCAGCCCTGGTACGGCATGATGCCTTTCATGTACCAGCCGGCGACGATCGTCTGACCGAGCATCAGCACCAGAAGAATGTAGCGGCGGATCGAACCGACGGTGCGCCAGCGAGCCGCTGGCAGCACGTTCTCGTCTTTCGGCGGTGCTGGCGGGTTGGTGCGACCGGTCAGCCGACGCCAGCCACGCACCAGAATGTTGGTGCGCCACGGCTCGGGCACGACTTTGGTCCGACGGATCGGCGGGGTTGCCTTCAGGCAAACCCGACCACTGGCGTCGAGCACCAGCATTTCCGCATCCGCCAGCTCTTCGGCGGTGTTCAGTGTCAGGCGCCGACCGACCGAGGCTTGAGCAGCCTCGGTCGGCGCGTCGAACGTCGAGGACGACAGACGTTCGTGCAGTTCACTGAACGACTTGCAGCCCGCGAGTTCCGCGCGCTGCTCGTCGCTCATCGGCAAATGCGCCAGATATTCGGCAAGCGTTTGTGGCTGTACTTGTGAATTACTCATCGGCGGGCAACTGATAGCTCCAGGTCTCGGTCAGGACTTGTTCAGTCGGTGCCGATTCCGTTGTGGCTGGGGCCGCTTCGGCAGCAACAGGCTGCTTGGCGTCTTTGTTGTCCTTGTCCTTGGTGTCCTTGGCTTGCTGGGCTTGTGCTTCAGCCTGCTTGGCTTCCTTGTCCTTCTTCTCTTGCTGCCGGGCGGCGATCTTGTCGGCCTTGGCAACGGAAGAACTGGACGCTGGCGCCGCGGTCTTGATCGCGTCGGCAGGCGTGATGTTCTTCACCAGTGCAGCCCGCATTTCGGTGGCCTTGCCCGGATCCTTGATCTTCATCCGCAAAGTCAGGCGCCAGCCCTTGGTTTCAGGGTTGTAACGGACGCTGTTCTCGACCAGTTCGGCGTTGTCGCCAACGCTCACCTGGCTGCGCACTTCAGTATCTTCCGGCAGGACCTGCAGGGATGGGCCTTCGAAATCCACCAGATAGGCCACGCTGCCGTCCGGCTGACGAATCAGGTTCGACTGCTTCACATCACCCGTGGAACGCAGGGTCTGTTGAACCCAGGCGCTGTCCGGCGAATGCAGGGAGGCTTCATCGAGGGTCCAGTGCAAGCGGTAGGCAACGTCCAGCGACTGGCCAGGCTCAGGCAGTTTGTCCGGGCTCCAGAAGGCAACGATATTGTCGTTGGTTTCGTCAGCAGTAGGAATCTCCACCAGATCGACGGAGCCCTTGCCCCAATCGCCTTTCGGTTCGATCCAGGCACTTGGGCGCTTGTCGTAGCGGTCATCGAGGTCTTCGTAGTGACTGAAGTCACGGCCACGTTGCAGCAAACCGAAACCGCGCGGGTTCTCGATCGAGAAGTTGCTCACGGCCAGGTGTTTCGGATTGTTCAGTGGGCGCCAGATCCATTCACCGTTGCCGGCATGGATCGACAGGCCGCTGGAATCGTGCAGTTCGCGACGGTAGTTCAGCACTTTCGACGGTTGGTTGGCGCCGAACAAGTACATGCTGGTCAGCGGCGCAACGCCAAGCTTGGTGACCTTGTCACGCAGGAACATCTTGGCCTTGACGTCGACAACCGTGTCGCTGCCCGGACGCAGGGTCAGGCGATAGGCACCGGTGGCACGCGGCGAATCCAGCAGGGCAAAGATCACCAGATGCTTGTCGCCCGGCTGGGGCTGTTGAATCCAGAACTCGGTGAAGCGCGGGAACTCTTCGCCGGACGGCAACGCGGTATCAATAGCCATGCCGCGAGCGGAGAGCCCGTAGGTCTGCCCCTTGCCGATGACGCGGAAATAACTCGCGCCGAGCATGGTCATGATTTCGTCTTGCTTGTCGGCCTTGTTGATCGGGTACAGCACACGGAAACCGGCATAACCCAGCTGTTCGGTGGCTTTAGGATCGAACTTCACGTCGCCGAAATCGAAACGACTTGGGTCGTATTTGATCTCGGCGACGGTGTTGGCCGTGATTTCGTTGATTTTCACCGGCGTATCGAAGTGCATACCCTGGTGATAGAACGACAGCTTGAATGGGGTTTTCTGGTTCGCCCATTCGGCCTTTTCAGTCAGGAACCGAATTTTTTGATAATCAGCGAATTTCATCTCGCGAAATTCATTCGGCAGGTTACTGCGCGGGGCTTCGTATTTTTGCCCGGCCAGCTCTTTTGCCTTGACCGATACGTCATCCAGATTGAATGCCCAAAGTTGGCCGGCGCTGAACAGGCAGAGCAGTGCAGAGCCTGCTACCAGAGCGCTTCGAAACCGTTTGGCAGACAATTTTGGTGCATTACAGGGACTAACAATCACGAGCAACCCTCGCCGAAAACAGATCAAAAAACCAACGGCCAGTTAAAGTGCCAGCACGGTGTGCGGTGAAAAAAAACCGACCCTGCGAACGACTCTTGCCAAGTTGGCGAGCATTGTTCCGACTCCTATGGGGCAAAATGATTCCCCAACAGGCCTCGGACAAGTCTCTACCTAAGTCAAAACGGACCAACGAACGCCGATCCCCGTAGCGCGCGATTATCTAGTAGGCCGCGTTACAACGCATCAGGGGGAACCAAGTATTTATCGGGAAAAGCCTCTGTTTTCAGTCGAAATGCACTTAAAAAGATGTTTCAAGCGCTTTCACGTCTGTAACAGGAAGGTTACCGGGCCATCATTGACCAGATGCACCTGCATATCCGCGCCGAATCTACCTGATGCCACAGTGCCATGCACCTGTTTCGCTTTACCCAATAGATAGTCGAACAGCTCCTCGCCCAAAGCAGGAGGAGCCGCCGTCGAAAAACTGGGGCGCAACCCGTTTTTGGTGTCGGCGGCCAGGGTGAACTGCGAGACCAACAGCAACCCACCGCCTACGTCCGCCAAGGACAGATTCATCTTGCCCTCGGCGTCACTGAATACTCGATAGTTAAGCAGTTTATGCAGAAGTTTGTCGGCACTGGCCGGAGTATCGTCGGGCTCGACCGCCACCAGCACCAGCAACCCCTGATCTATCGCCCCAACCACTTCCCCCGCAACCTCGACTCGCGCGCCACGCACGCGTTGCAGCAGGCCCTTCATGCTTCGTCAGGCGACAGGTTGAGCATACGGCGGGCCATCAGATCAGCGGCGCGTACCAAGGCATCAGTGATACCCGATTCGGACGCCGCATGGCCGGCGTCGCGAATCACCTGCAATTCGCTGTTCGGCCAGGCTTGATGCAGTTCCCAGGCATTGTCCAGCGGGCAAATCACGTCATAGCGACCATGGACGATCACGCCAGGCAAATGGGCAATCTTACCCATGTCGCGGATCAACTGATTCGGCTCGAGGAAAGCATTGTTGGTGAAGTAGTGGCACTCGATACGGGCGATGGACAACGCACGCTGAGGCTCGGAGAAACGGTCGACCACCAGCGGATTCGGCCGCAGGGTGGCGGTGCGGCCTTCCCACATGGACCAGGCCTTGGCCGCGTGCATCTGGGCGATCTGATCGTTGCCGACCAGGCGTTTGTGGAACGCCGAGAGCAAGTCGTGGCGTTCGTCCTGCGGGATCGGCGCGATGTAGTCCTGCCAGTAATCGGGAAACAGGCGACTGGCGCCACACTGGTAGAACCACTCGATTTCCTGGGGACGGCAGAGAAAAATCCCGCGCAGAATCAAGCCATGCACGCGCTCCGGGTGGGTTTGCGCGTAGGCCAGGGCCAGGGTCGAACCCCAGGAGCCGCCGAACAGCACCCATTTGTCGATGCCCAGGTGCTTGCGAATCCGCTCGAGGTCGGCGACCAGATCCCAGGTGGTGTTGTTTTCCAGGCTGGCGTGGGGCGTGGAGCGACCGCAACCACGCTGGTCGAAGGTGACAATGCGATACAGGTTCGGATCAAAATACCGGCGACTCTGGGCATCACACCCGGCGCCGGGGCCGCCGTGGATGAACACCACCGGCAAACCTTCCGGCGAACCGCTTTCGTCGACATACAGCGTGTGGGTTTTATCGACAGCCAGATCGTGCCGGGCGTGGGGTTTGATCTGCGGGTACAAAGTCTGCATTGCGCGCTCCGTAAGGGGTCGAGGTCATCCCTGGGGGGACTTCTATTATTCTGCCGTCCGGCATCATAAACCCGAATTACTTCAATGAGCATGCCCTTGCAGCGTCAGCGTTTGTCAGCCCGTCTTCTCAGCCAAATAGCCGAGCAGGGTTTCATAGAGTCGGTCGACCTCGGCGACCTGCTTCCGTGCCCGCAAACAACCGTGAACCAGCCCCTCCCCGTAATACAGCGTTGCGCTCACGCCTGCGGCGTTGAGTCGCTCGGCGTAAAGCACGCCGTCATCGCGCAACGGATCGAACTGCGCCACGGCGATCAACGCCGGTGGCAGACCGCTGAGATCGTCGGCGAGCAAGGGCGTCGCATAGATACCCGGTTGTCGGGTACCGCCTAAATACAACGCGTGATAACAATCCAGATCGCTGCTGCTGAGTAATGGCGCATCGGCGCATTCGCGGCGCGACGGCAATCGGTGGTCGCCACCCAGTCCCGGATAGATCAGAACTTGCGCACATGGCATTGGCTCGCTGGCAACGCGTAACGCGAGGCACAACGCGGCGGCGAGGTTGCCGCCAGCGCTGTCGCCCGCCACCAGGGTCCGCGCAGGGTCGAGTTGAAACGGTCCTGTGCGCAGCGCGCGCCATACATTCAGGCAGTCATCGAACGCCGCCGGGAACGGATGCTCCGGCGCCAACCGATAATCGACGGCGATCACCATCACCCCGAGCACCGACGCCAGTTCGGCGCAGATGAAGGCGTGGGAATCCAGATCCCCCACCACCCAACCGCCGCCGTGCAGGTACACAATGCACGGCCAACCGTTGGTCGGCGGCGTGACCGGGGGTTGCCAGGAACGCACGGCCACGCCTGCCAATTCGAAATCGACCACCTCAAGCTCCGCAGGACATGGCGGAGTAAACGCCCGGCACATTTCGCTGTAGGCCTGACGCAAACCGGTGAAGCTGCTGTCGGTGCTGTCGGTGCTGTCGGTGCTGTTGAAGCTGAGGGTTTTCTCGACGAAAGCCGCCATGTGTTCAGAGAGTGGATAAGGAGCCATGAGCCTGCAGCCAGTCAAATAGAGGAATAGGGGTCTGTGGCGAGGGGGCTTGCTCTAATGCCGGTAAGTTAAGACGCAGAACCTGTGGGAGCGTGGCTTGCCCGCGAAGAACGATGACGCGTAAGACCTGAAAAACCGCAGCGCATTCTTCGCGGGCAAGCCACGCTCCCACAGGATCTTCGTCGCTCAAATTTCTAACTACCGGCATTAGGCCCCCCTCGCCACAGTGATCCCGCTCGACCAGTCAGTTTTTCAAACTGGCCTGAACGGTTGCCACACCCTCCTTCCCATCAAAACTGCTGACACCTGCCAGCCAGCGTTGAAGATCTTCGGGATGATCACGCAGCCATTGCCTGGCGACTTCCTGTGGCGTCTTGCGCTCCATGATTGGCACCATTAATTGGCTTTCCTGGGCCGCGGTAAAGGTCAGGTTTTCAAGCAGCCGGTTCACGTTCGGGCAGCGCTCGGCATAGTCCGGCACGGTCACGGTAGAAACGGTCGCCGCGCCTTCGTTCGGCCCGTAGACGTCTTCGCTGCCGGTCAAGTAAGTGATGTTCATGTTGATGTTCATCGGATGCGGGGTCCAGCCGACGAACACCACGAACTCCTTGCGATTGACCGCCCGCTGCACGGCGGCGAGCATCCCGGCCTCACCGGACTCGATCAGCTTGAAATCCTTCAAGCCAAAGTGATTGGCCTCGATCATGGTTTTGATCGTGGTGTTGGCCCCGCTACCCGGCTCAATACCGTAGATCTTGCCGCCGAGCTGATCCTTGAATCTGGCAATGTCGGCGAAGGTTTTCAGGCCGGCGGCAGCGACGTAGTCAGGCACGGCGAGCGTCGCCTGGGCGTCGGCCAGGCTCGGTTTGTCCATAACTTTCACCTGATTGGCTGCCACGAACGGCGCGATGTTTTTGTCCATCGCCGGCTTCCAGTAACCAAGGAAGATGTCGAGGCGTTTGTCGCGGATGCCGGCGAAGATGATTTGCTGCACGGCGCTGGTTTGTTTGCTTTCGTAGCCGAGGCCATTGAGCAATACGTCAGCCATGCCACTGGTGGCGATCACGTCGGTCCAGTTGACCACGCCCATGCGTACGGTCTTGCAGGAAGCGGGGTCGTTGGCGAAAACGCTGGTGCTCAGAAGAGCAGTGCCGCAGAGGATTGAGAGACAGCGGGAGAACAGTCTTTTCATCGGGAGAGTCTCGTGCGGCAGATTATTGTGAGGGCCGGTGTCTTCGTGCACCGTGCCCAGAACATTACGCAGCGTCGAGAGGGTAAAAGCGAACTGTGGCGACCGTGTTTTGCACGGTGGCGACTGCCCTGATGCGTTATCAAGGAGAACACCAATCTGTGGCGAGGGAGCTTGCTCCCGCTGGGTTGCGAAGCAGCCCCCAAACCATTCAACCGAGTTTTATCAGATACGCCCGACCAGCCGGGTTTACGACGGCTTCGCCGCCGAGCGGGAGCAAGCTCCCTCGCCACAAAGGCTCGCTCCCACAAAGTTATGCGCTGTAGTGCTTTGCGCCCCACGCCAGTAACCCTTGCAGCAACTCCCTGAGCACCACTTGCGTCGGTGCCGCCAAGTCCGGGCGATAGCGGAACGGCTCAAACTCTTCCATATACGTGCACTGCCCCAACTCCAGTTGCACGGCATGGATGTTCTCGGCCGGGTTGCCGTAATGCCGGGTGATGTGCCCGCCCTTGAAGCGACCGTTCAGCACATGGCTGTAATCGCCATGCCGTGCGCAGATGGCTTCCAGTTGGCTGGCCAATTGTGGATCGCAACTGGCGCCGTTGAAGGTGCCGAGGTTGAAGTCCGGCAGCTTGCCGTCGAACAGGTGCGGGATGATCGAGCGGATCGAGTGCGCATCGAATAGCAGCGCGTAGCCGAACTCAGCCTTCAGTCGTGCCAGCTCCTCCTGCAAGGTGCGGTGGTATGGCGTCCAGATCTGCTCCAGATAAGTCGCCCGCTCTGCAGCCGATGGTTCCAGCCCTTCGCGGAACAACGGAATACCGTCGAACAACGTCGCCGGGTACAGACCGGTCGTGGCGCCGACATACAAAGGCTTGTCGTCGGACGGTCGGTTCAGGTCGATGACAAACCGCGAGTACTCGGCCGCCAGGGTGCTGGCGCCCAGCTCGGCGGCGAACTCGTAAAGCCTTGGGATGTGCCAGTCGGTGTCCGGCAGGCTTTTCGCGTCGGGAATCAATCCCGCTTCGACCACTGGGGTCAGGCGCAGGCCAGCGTGGGGCATGCTGATCAGCAGCGGCACGCGGCCTTGTTTGAAGTTCAGAACCTTATCCACAACTGCTCTCCTAAACGCTTGTTTCGACGCCGTGACGCACGACGCGTTTTTCCAGGTCGCCGCCCAGCCAGTACGACAGGTCAGCAGGCCGATCAATCTGCCAGGCGACGAAGTCTGCGACTTTGCCGGCTTCCAGCGAACCGTGAGTCTCGGCCATGCCCAGCGCGGTGGCGGCATGAATCGTTGCGCCAGCCAGCGCCTCTTCCGGGGTCATGCGCAAACAAGTGCAGGCCATGTTCAGCATCAAGCGCAACGACAGCGCCGGCGAAGTGCCCGGGTTGAGATCGCTGGCGATGGCGATTTTTACGCCGTGTTTGCGCAGGGCTTCCATCGGCGGCAATTGGGTTTCCCGCAGGAAGTAGAACGCGCCGGGCAGCAACACCGCGACGGTGCCGGACTGGGCCATGGCGATGGCGTCGTCTTCGGTCATGAATTCCAGATGGTCGGCGGATAACGCGTGGTAACGCGCCGCCAGGCTCGAACCGTGCAGCGACGACAATTGCTCGGCATGCAGCTTCACCGGCAAACCAAGTTCTTGCGCGGTGATGAACACCCGCTCGACTTGCGCCGGCGAAAACGCCAGGTATTCGCAGAAAGCGTCCACTGCATCCACCAACCCTTCGGCGGCCAGGGCCGGGAGCATCTCGGCGCAGATGTGGTCGATGTAGTCGTCGGCGCGGTCCGCGTATTCCGGCGGCAAGGCGTGGGCGGCCAGGCAGGTGCTGCGCACGCTGACCGGCAATTCGGCGCCGAGACGGCGGATCACCCGCAGGATTTTGCGCTCGCTGGCCAGGTCAAGGCCGTAGCCGGACTTCATCTCGACCGTGGTCACGCCGTCGCGCATCAGACTCTTCAGGCGCTTGGCGGCGCTGGCGAACAGCTCGTCTTCGGAGGCTAAGCGAGTGGCGCGCACGGTGCTGGCAATGCCACCGCCGGCCGCGGCAATTTCCGCATAACTGACGCCTTGCAGACGTTGCTCGAATTCACCGCTGCGGTTACCGCCGAACACCGTGTGGGTATGGCAGTCGATCAGGCCCGGAGTCACCCAGGCCCCTTTAAGATCATTGACTGCCGGGTACTCGCCTGACGGCAGTTCGCCGCGCGGACCAATCCACTCAATGTGCGCACCTGACGTCACGATGGCCGCATCCTCGATGATCGAGTAGACGCCTTGCGCCATCGTTGCGACGTGGCAGTGTTGCCAGAGAGTTTTCATCCGTGGCCTCCGTTAGGTTATCGATGAGAAAAAGAAGGTTCCCGCTCCACCGGCACTGCCTTCCCTGCCGCCGGCTTCACCCACGTCAGGTAGGCCAGCACCAGCAATACAATCCAGACCACGCCGACGATCAGAGCTGCCTGGGTATCCGGGAAATAGCCCAGCACGCCGAAAATGAACAGCATGAAAGCAATCGCCGCCATCGGCGCATAGGGCCAGAACGGCACCGGGAATTTCAGTTGGGCGACCTGCTCGGCGCTCATGGAACGACGCATCGCTACCTGGGTGAACAGAATCATCAGCCAGACCCACACCGTGGCGAAGGTTGCGATGGAGGCGATCAACAGAAACACGTTTTCCGGAATCAGGTAGTTCAGCAGCACGCCCAGCAGCAGCGCGACACTCATCACCACCACGGTCATCCATGGCACACCATTGACCGACAGGCGGGCGAAGCCTTTGGGTGCGTGCCCTTGCTGAGCCAACCCGTACATCATCCGGCCAGCGCCGAAGATGTCACTGTTGATCGCCGACACCGCCGCCGAGATCACCACGATATTGAGAATGGTCGCCGCCGAACTGATCCCGAGGTTGTCGAAAATCTGCACGAATGGACTGCCCTGACTGCCAATCTGCTGCCACGGAAAGATCGACATCAGCACAAACATCGTCAGCACGTAGAACAGCAGGATACGCAACGGTACGGCATTGATCGCCCGGGGCAGCACGTGCTGCGGGTCTTTGGCTTCACCAGCCGTTACGCCGATGATTTCAATGCCGCCAAACGCAAACATCACCACGGCAAACGAAGCGATCAGGCCACCCACGCCGTTGGGCATGAAGCCGCCATGGCTCCAGAGGTTGCTGATGTCGGTCGCCTGGGCGCCGGGCGCGGTGCTGATACCGAACAGCATGATGCCGAAGCCACCCAGGATCATCGCAACGATGGCCGCGACCTTGAGCAGCGACAACCAGAATTCCATTTCACCGAAGACTTTGACGTTGCACAGGTTCAAGCCGCCGACCACCGAAACGATGCCGAGTACCCAAATCCAGCGAGCGACTTCCGGAAACCAGAAGCCCATGTAAATACCGAACGCGGTGACGTCGGCCATGCCGACGATGACCATTTCGAACGCATAGGTCCAACCAAGGATGAAGCCTGCCATCGGCCCCAGATAGGTGCTGGCGTAATGGCCGAAAGAGCCGGCCACCGGGTTGTGCACCGCCATCTCGCCGAGGGCGCGCATGACCATGAACACCGCCGCGCCACCGATCAGGTAAGCGAGCAATACCGCAGGCCCGGCCATTTGAATGGCCGAGGCAGAACCGTAGAACAGCCCGGTGCCGATAGCCGACCCCAGCGCCATGAAGCGAATATGTCGGGCAGAGAGCCCGCGTTTCAAACCTTTTGTTGGCTGTTGCATTTCTCGTCCTTAATTATTCTTATCCGACGCAAAATCGAATCGCGAGCAGGCTCGCTCCCACAGGGGTATGCATTCCAATGTGGGAGCGAGCCTGCTCGCGAAAAGGCCGTTACAGGCTTGGCAGCAACTTCGCCGTAACCAGCTCATTCAGGCAACGCGTGGCCAACAACTCGCTCGCCGCATTGATGTCTGGCGCAAAGAAACGGTCTTTCTCATAAAACGGCACTTCAGCCCGCAAAATCGCCCGGACCTTTTCCAGTTTGGCCGAGGTTTTAAGACCTTCACGCAGATCGAGGCCCTGAGCTGCCGCCAGCCATTCCACCGCCAGAACCCCACGTGTGTTTTCCGCCATTTCCCACAGACGCTTGCCCGCCGCCGGAGCCATGGAAACATGGTCTTCCTGGTTGGCCGACGTTGGCAGACTGTCCACCGAGTGCGGATGAGACAGCGCCTTGTTCTCGCTGGCCAATGCCGCCGCAGTCACCTGGGCGATCATGAAGCCGGAGTTCACGCCGCCATTGGCCACCAGGAACGGCGGCAGCTGCGACATATGTTTATCCATCATCAGCGAGATGCGGCGTTCGCTCAAGGAACCGATTTCAGCGATAGCCAATGCCATGTTGTCGGCGGCCATGGCCACCGGTTCGGCGTGGAAGTTACCGCCGGAGATCACGTCGCCTTCAGCGGCGAATACCAGCGGGTTGTCCGAAACGGCGTTGGCTTCGATGGCGAGCACTTCAGCGGCCTGACGGAACTGGGTCAGGCAGGCGCCCATGACTTGCGGCTGGCAGCGCAGGGAGTACGGGTCCTGGACCTTTTCGCAGTTCTGGTGCGAATCGGACACTTCGCTGCGCTCGCCCAGCAGGTCGCGGTAAGCGGCGGCGGCGTCGATCTGGCCTTTCTGGCCACGAGCGGCGTGAATGCGTGCATCAAACGGCGAGCGCGAACCCAGCACCGCTTCAACAGTCATACCACCAATGGCCAGGGCGCCAGCAAACAGGTCTTCGCCTTCGAACAAACCGCGCAATGCATAAGCGGTAGAAACCTGAGTACCGTTGAGCAGCGCCAGACCTTCTTTGGCAGCCAGGGTCAACGGGGTCAGACCGGCGACTTTCAGCGCTTCGGTTGCTTCCATCCACTCGCCTTTGTAGCGCGCCTTACCTTCGCCCAGCAGCACCAGCGACATGTGGGCCAAAGGCGCCAAGTCACCGGATGCACCCACCGAACCTTTCAATGGAATGTGCGGGTAAACCTCGGCGTTGATCAGGGCGATCAGTGCGTCGATCACTACGCGACGAATGCCGGAGAAACCACGGCTCAGGCTGTTGACCTTGAGCACCATGACCAGTCGCACCAGCGCGTCGCTGATCGGCTCGCCGACACCGGCGGCGTGGGACAAAACGAGCGAACGCTGCAGGTTCTCCAGGTCTTCGCTGGCGATACGGGTCGAAGCCAGCAGGCCGAAACCGGTGTTGATGCCATAAGCGGTGCGGTTCTCGGCGAGGATCTGTTCCACGCAGGCAACGCTGGCTTCGATTTGCGCCGAAGCGCTGTTGTCGAGGGTGATTTTGACCGGGTGCTGATAAACATCACGCAGTTGGGCAAGGCTCAGTTGACCGGGAATCAGGTTAAGCGCAGTCATTTTGTGCTCCTTTTGAGAGTTTGTTATTAACTCACCAGACGCTCCGGAGATGTCCGTTGTCCGTCGCGTCTACCTTTTAGGGAGCCGCGCCTTGGCACGCTGGTGTTGTGGAATCAATTGAGGTTCGGTAACGCCTTGTGCAGCAAATTTGAATCTTTCAAAACACTGGCAGCGGCAGCAATGTCTGGTGCCAGCCAGCGATCCTGGTCGTAGGCCGGGACTCGCTCACGCAGCAGACGCCACGCGGTATCGGTGCCAGCGCCAAAGCGTTGCTCTTTGAGGAATTCAAACGCTTGGGATGCCAGCAAATATTCAATGGCGAGGATCTGCGTGCAGTTTTCCAACGCGCGATGCAGCTTCAGCGCCGCATTGGTGCCCAGGCTCAGGTGATCTTCCTGCAGGCCCGAGGTGACGTAGTTATCGAGCACCGCCGGTTGCGCCAGTTGACGATTTTCCGCACACAGGGAAGCGGCAACGTACTGGACGATCATCATCCCGGAGTTCACCCCCGGATTGGCCACCAGAAACGCCGGCAGACCGCTGACGTGCGGGTTGATCAAGCGGTCCAGGCGACGCTCGGCGATGGAGCCGATTTCGGCCATGGCAATCGCCAGCAAATCCGCCGCCAATGCCACTGACTGACCGTGCGGGTTAGCTTGGGACACCACCCGGAAGTTGTCCGGCGTGCCCAGCAGCATCGGGTTGTCGGTGACAGAGTTGAGTTCGGTTTCGATCTGCTTTTTCGCGTGCTCAAGTTGATCGCGAGCGGCGCCGTGGACTTGCGGGATCGAACGGATGCTCAACGCATCTTGAGTGCGAATGCCTTTGCTGCTGGCAATCACTTCACTGCCATCGAGCAACGCCCGCAGATTGATGCCGACTTGCTGCATGCCCGGGTGAGGCTTGAGCGCGATGATCTCGGCGTCGAACGCGGCGATCTGACCGCGCTGGGCTTCGAAGCTCATGGCACCGATCACATCGGCCCACTGCACCAGACGCGTCGCATCGGCAATTGCCAGACAGCTGAGACCGGTCATGCACGGCGTGCCGTTGACCAGGCACAAGCCATCTTTGGCGCCGAGCTGAACCGGTTGCAGACCTTCTTCGGCCAGGGCTTGCTGCGCGGAAACGATCTGCCCGCGATAGCTGACATTGCCGACACCCAGCAGAGTGATTCCGATGTGGGCCATGTGGGTCAGGTAGCCCACCGAACCCTGGGACGGCACTTGCGGGGTGATGCCGCGATTGAGCAGTGCCAACAGGGCTTCGACCACCCGGCGATGAATGCCGGATTTGCCGTGGCTGTAGTTGCGAATAGCGGCGCAGATGATTGCGCGAGTTTGTTCGTCGGCCAATGGTGCGCCGACGCCACAGGCGTGACTGAGCAAGGTGTTGCGCGACAGTTGGCTGAGTTGTTCGCCTTTGAGCGAGACGTTGCACAAGGCGCCCAGGCCGGTGTTGACGCCGTAGGCACGCTCGCCGCTGGCGACGATGCGCTGGACGATCGCCTGGGCATTCTCGATCCGCGCCCAGACCTGCGGTGACAGCTCAAGCTGTGCGCCATGACGGGCTACGGCAACCACATCCTGCCAACGCAACGGGGCGTCGGCGATAACGATTTTTTCAGCCTGGGACATCTTTGACCTCGTGCGTACAACTTGAATATTGATGCAGCTTCACCGGCGCCATCGCGGGCAAGCCCGCTCCCACAGTGTTCTGTTGTGTGAAGAAAATTTGTGCAACACAACCAATCCCTGTGGGAGTGGGCTTGCCCGCGATGAGGCCCGCCCGATCACCGCAAATTTCTCAAACCACCGCAGCCCGACGCTGTACGAACCGATCCACATACTCATCCGCCGGCGAATGCAGGATCTCTCGTGGCGTACCGACCTGAATCAGCCGGCCATCCTTGAGGATCGCGATGCGGTTGCCGATGCGCACGGCTTCGTCGAGGTCGTGGGTGATGAAGACGATGGTCTTGTGCAGGGTCTTTTGCAGTTCCAGCAACTGGTCCTGCATTTCGGCGCGGATCAGCGGGTCGAGGGCACTGAAAGCTTCGTCCATCAGGATGATGTCGGTGTCCGCCGCTAAAGCGCGAGCCAGGCCCACACGCTGGCGCATACCGCCGGAAAGCTGATGCGGGTATTTGTTTTCGTAGCCCTTGAGGCCCACGGTATTGATCCAGTGCAGCGCGCGCTCGGCGCACACTTGCTTGCTCTCGCCACGCACTTTCAGGCCGTAGGCGACGTTATCCAGCACGGTCTTGTGCGGCAGCAGGCCGAAGCTCTGGAACACCATGCTGATCTTGTGCCGGCGAAATTCGCGCAGGGCTTCCATGTCGTATTGTAGGATGTCCACGCCGTCCACCAGGATCGCGCCGCTGGTGGGGTCGATCAGGCGATTGAAGTGGCGCACCAGGGTCGACTTGCCGGAACCCGACAGGCCCATGATCACGAAGATCTCGCCGGTGCCGATGCTCAGGGACAGGTCGTTCACGCCGACCACGCAGCCGGTTTCGGCCAATACCTGGTCTTTGGTCTTGCCCTGGCCAATCATGCCCAGCGCATCCTTGGAACGGCTGCCGAAAATCTTGAAGACGTTTTTGACTTCGATCTTGCTGATGGCTTCATTGCTTTTGCTAATGGCTTCGTTGCTCATTTGCTCACCTCATGCCGTGGCCGACCATACGCCTGAGTAATGCGGTCGATGACCACTGCCAGAATCACGATCGCCAGACCGGCTTCAAGCCCACGCCCGACGTTGAGGGTCTGAATCCCCACCAACACATCTTCACCCAAGCCACGGGCACCGATCATCGAGGCGATGACCACCATCGACAGGGCCATCATGGTGGTCTGGTTGATCCCGGCCATGATGCTCGGCAGGGCCAGCGGCAGTTGCACGCCAAACAGTTGTTGCCAGCGATTGGCGCCGAAGGCGTTGATCGCTTCCATCACTTCACCGTCGACCTGACGAATACCCAGATCGGTCAGGCGGATCAGCGGCGGCGCGGCGTAGATCACCGTGGCGAAAATCGCCGGAACCTTGCCCAGGCCGAACAGCATCAGCACCGGGATCAGGTACACGAAACTCGGCATGGTCTGCATGATGTCCAGCAACGGCATCAGCACCGAACGCAGGCGATTGCTGCGCGCCGAGAGAATACCCAACGGAATGCCGATCAGCACCGAAATGATCGTCGCCACCATCATCAACGCCAGGGTTTGCATCAGCTTGTCCCAGAGGCCGACCGCACCCACCAGGAACAACAAGCCGACGATCACAGCCGTGGTCACGACTTTGCGGGTCGCATGCCAGGCAACGCCCGCGACGATGGCCAGCATCAGCCACCAAGGCGCCGCGCGCAGCAGCCCTTCAAGATTGACGATGGCCCACAGCAGCGTGTCAGAGATCTGCCGGAACACGTCGCCGTAGTTGGTGACCAGCGTATCGACCCAACTGTTGACCCAGTCGGCGATGGAAAAGGTAAAGCTTTCGGGAAACATAAGAGACTCTCAATCAAGGGGTTGCGATCAAGCACCCGACTGCCGCTCAGGGCAGTCGGAGAGGCTCAACCTACAAGGCCGCGTCGATCTTTTTGGCTGCGTCTTCGCTCACCCATGCGTGCCAGACTTCAGGATGTTCCTTCAAGAAGATCTTGGCCAGTTTTGGCGATTCGATCCGCTCTTTGGCCATGCGTCCGAGGTTCTGATTCAGCAGGTCGATCGGCAGGTTGACCTTTTCCAGCACGGCCACCAGTTCCGGGGCTTGCTCATGGAAGGTCTTGGACAGGCCGACCTTGATGGTCACTTGCTTGTTCACGCCTGGTTTCTCATCGAGTTTAACCAGGTCAACCTGGCCCATCAGCGGGGTTGGCGACCAGTAGTAGAACAAGATCGGCTCGCCACGCTTGTAGCTCGACAGCACCGCGGCATCCAGTGCCGGGCCGGTGCCCGGACGGAAGTTGGTGTAGGTGCTTTCCAGGCCGTAGCTTTTCAGCATTTCGCTGTTGTCCAGCTCACAGGTCCAGCCGGCCGGGCAGTTATAGAAGCGGCCCTTGGATGGCTCTTCCTGATCCTTGAACACTGCAGCGTATTTACCCAGATCGGCAATCGCTTTCAGGTCCGGAGCTTTAGGCTCCAGCTTGCGCTTGGCGTCGCCTTCGATCACGTAACGCGGCACGTACCAACCTTCGACAGCACCCACGACAGGCGCGCCGACACCGACAACTTTGCCGGCCTTCTCGGCCTTGTTCCAGACTTCGCTACGACCAACCCACTCTTCGGCGAAGATCTGAATATCGTTGCTGCTCAGGGCGTTTTCCATGGTGATGGAGTTGCCCGGCAGGCTGTCGGTCTTGCAGTCGTAGCCTTTCTCCAACACGACTTGCAGCACGTCGGTCAGCAGCATGGCGCTTTCCCAGTTCAGGCCGGCAAATTTCACCGGTTTGCCCGATTCGCACCAACCAGCCGCCTGGGTGGCGCCAGCACTGGCCAGCAGGCCCATGGAAAGCAATGTGGTCAGCAGGGTCTTGTTCGATTTCATTGTTGTGACGCTCCTAATCATGAGTTGGCTTACGGCAGTCAAGAGGCATCCAGCCCTGTCCACGTCCAGTCAGGCCTGCGCCGCAGCGCGACCGACATTCAGCTTTTGTTCGGTGATCGCGTCCTGCTCGACCGGCAGGATCAAACGGTCTGGTGTTGCGCTATGCCACTGTCTGGCCAGTGAGAGCGAGCGGGCTCGCTCTCACATAAAAGCAGCTCCCACAGATCAGGTGTTACTTGCCGGTAATCATCGGCAGGTTCAGCCCTTGTTCCTTGGCGCAGTCAATGGCGATCTGGTAACCCGCATCGGCGTGACGCATGACACCGGTCGCCGGGTCGTTGTGCAGGACGCGAGCGATACGCTCGGCCGCTTCGTCAGTACCGTCGCAGACAATCACCATGCCCGAGTGCTGGGAGAAGCCCATGCCGACGCCGCCGCCGTGGTGCAGGGAAACCCAGGTCGCGCCGCTCGCGGTGTTGAGCAGAGCGTTGAGCAGTGGCCAGTCGGACACGGCATCGGAACCGTCTTGCATCGATTCGGTTTCGCGGTTCGGGCTGGCTACCGAACCGGAGTCCAGGTGATCGCGACCGATCACGATTGGCGCCGACAACTCACCGCTGCGGACCATCTCGTTGAAGGCCAGACCGAGCTTGGCGCGCAGGCCCAGGCCAACCCAGCAGATACGTGCCGGCAGACCCTGGAAGCTGATGCGCTCGCGCGCCATGTCCAGCCAGTTGTGCAGGTGGGCGTCGTCCGGAATCAGTTCTTTTACTTTGGCGTCAGTCTTGTAGATGTCCTGCGGATCGCCCGACAGCGCAGCCCAACGGAATGGGCCGATGCCGCGGCAGAACAGCGGACGGATGTAAGCCGGTACGAAGCCTGGGAAGTCGAACGCGTTCTCGACGCCTTCTTCCTGAGCCATCTGACGGATGTTGTTGCCGTAGTCGAAGGTCGGGATACCCATTTTCTGGAAGTCGAGCATCGCTTTAACGTGCACGGCCATGGACTGCTTGGCGGCTTTGACCACGGCAGCAGGCTCGGTCTTGGCACGAGCGCGGTACTCTTCCCAGGTCCAGCCGGCCGGCAGATAGCCGTTGAGCGGGTCGTGGGCGCTGGTCTGGTCGGTGACCATGTCCGGGCGCACACCGCGCTTGACCAGTTCCGGCAGAATTTCAGCCGCGTTACCCAGCAGGGCGATGGAAATCGCTTTGCCTTCTTTGGTGTATTTGGCGATGCGGGCCAGCGCGTCGTCGAGGTCGGTGGCTTGCTCGTCGACATAGCGGCTGTTCAGGCGGAAATCGATGCTGACCTGCTGACATTCGATGTTCAACGAGCAGGCGCCGGCCAGGGTTGCGGCCAATGGTTGCGCGCCGCCCATGCCGCCGAGGCCTGCGGTCAGGACCCAACGACCTTTCAGGTCATCGTTATAGTGTTGGCGACCGGCTTCGACGAAGGTTTCGTAGGTGCCCTGGACGATGCCCTGGCTGCCGATGTAGATCCAGCTACCAGCGGTCATCTGGCCGTACATGGCCAGGCCTTTGGCGTCGAGTTCGTTGAAGTGTTCCCAGCTCGCCCAGTGTGGCACCAGGTTGGAGTTGGCGATCAGCACGCGCGGGGCATTGCTGTGAGTCTTGAACACGCCGACCGGTTTGCCGGATTGCACCAGCAGGGTCTCGTCGTCGTTCAGGTTGGTCAGGCTTTCGACGATCTTGTCGTAGCATTCCCAGTTACGTGCCGCACGACCGATACCACCGTAAACCACCAATTCTTTAGGGTTCTCGGCGACTTCCGGGTCGAGGTTGTTCATCAGCATGCGCAGCGGCGCTTCAGTCAGCCAGCTTTTGGCGGTCAGCTTGTTACCGCGCTGCGCACGTATTTCAACATCACGGTACTTTGTAAAAGAGGCGGTAGTAGGTTTCTGGGTATTGTCAGTCACGAAAAAGACTCCTCAGCGATCAATTCAAAACCAGCCCTGGCAGTGGGCAAGCCAGCCTGTGCGCGTCAAAGCGCCACAAGCGAATCAGTGGACGCTGCGAGGAGTCTCGATCGACTCATACGCATACGTCTTTACTTGTACATACAAGCATATGCAATCAAGCGGCCAACTTGCTGGATGAGTGTTCAAGAAAAGTTTTGAAAGGGCTGGAAAGCGCCTGAATCAAGGGTTCTGGCGTAGATGAAATTTTTCGAGGGAGATTTTTTGGTCGATGGGATTTTGTTACTGAAGCATGGTTTTGCGCCATGCTGGGGCGTTCGGTAACAACGTGGTGCGCTTTCGGGAACGGATTTGCCGTGACAAAAAGCATCGCGGGCAAGTCCGCTCCCACAGTGATCGCGGTTGGATCATAAATATACAATCCAGCCCGAAACCTGTGGGAGCGGGCTTGCCCGCGATAGAGGCGACTCGGTATTGGATCAGCGTGCGATCAGCTCGATCACACAGCACTGACCCTTGATGGAGATATCCAGCAGCCCGGCGTTACCGTCCAGCTGCAGACAATCATGACGCCCTAGCTGAGAGGCGTTGTTACCCACCGTCACTTCAAGCTGTTCAGCGACGCTGAACACCAACACGGTGCCGGCCGAGTTGAAAAACCTCTGCTCGCCCTCCAGCCACTGCAACCGCGCGCGGTAACGGTCCGGCGCATAAATCAGGTTGAAATCGCGAATCGGGCCTCCGAGCAATGTGCAGGACACATGACTCTCGCCACTGAAAGCAAACGGGTCCAGCGGTAACAACGGCCGCGTGTCCTGACCGTCGACGCGCAAGGTCATGCCCTCGCCTTGCAGCACGGTGATCACCCGTTCATAGCCGGCAAAGGTGGAAAACCCGCCCGACTCGCCGATGTCGGCAATCGACAGGCGCCAACCAAAACCATCAAGGCCCACACCGGTATCGCGGGTGATCTCTTCGGTACTGCCACCGCCGTTTTTCCACGGCATGCGCGGGTAATCGGCCGCGCGTAACACTTTCAACTGGCTCATTAGGGCTCTTTATTTATGGCTCTTTATTTGTGGAACCGTCCTTCCAGACGATGACGGGAACCGGGGTGGATCAAACGGGCGGCGGTCACGGGCTGACGGCCGGACCAGGTGCGGCGACGAATCAGCAGGCAGGGTTCGCCCTTCTCAATCTGCAGCAACTTGCATTCGGACGGCTCGGCGAGAATCGCTTCGACTACGTGCTCGCCTTCGGTCAACGGCGCGACCTGATTCAGATAGGCGTAAGGCGTTTGCAGGGTGAAGTCTTGCTTGAGGTAGTCCGGTGCCACCAGCGCGTTGACGAAACGGTCTTCGATTTGCACCGGAATATCATTTTCGAAATGCACGATCAGCGAGTGGAAAACTTTCTGACCTTCGCGCATGTCCAGGGCCACGGCCCGCTCGGAACCGGCGGCCTCTTCTTCAAGGGTGATCACCTTGCAAGTGTGGCGATGGCCACGGGAGGCGATCTCGTCGGCGATGTTGTGCACTTCAAACAAGGCAGACTGACTTTTCGGCTCGGCGACGAACGTACCGACACCCTGCATGCGCACCAGCAAGCCGTCGGCGGTCATCTCGCGCAGCGCGCGGTTGATGGTCATGCGGCTGAAACCCAGTTGGCTGACCAACTCGCTTTCCGACGGAACGCGGTAGTGTGGCGGCCAGTTTCCACTGTCGATTTGCTGGGTGATCATCTGTTTCACGCGGGCGTACAAGGGCGCCGGACTGTCGCCCAAGTGTGCGGCCAACGGGGAGACTGCAGGCGGAGTCGGCACGGTTAATCCTTGTTGATCAGGTAGAAGTTGCTAGCTTGCCGGAGTTTACCGAGCAGGCAAACGTCTGTATATGTATATACAAATAACACACGATGGGGTGCTGAACCATGTCCGCCTTCTTTGCCGAACGCGCGCTGCTGCCTAGTGGATGGGCCAACAATGTACGTCTTGAGGTCAGCGCCGATGGCGTACTGACCCATATCCAGGCCGATTCTCACGCAGATGACGCCGAACGGCTGAGCGGCCCGCTACTTCCGGGAATGCCGAATTTGCACTCCCACGCCTTCCAGCGGGCCATGGCCGGTTTGGCGGAAGTGGCGGGTAATCCGAACGACAGTTTCTGGACCTGGCGCGATCTGATGTACCGGCTCGTCGGAAAAATCAGCCCGGATCAACTCGGCGTCATCGCCCGTCAGCTGTACATCGAAATGCTCAAGGCCGGTTACACCTCGGTCGCGGAATTTCATTATGTACACCATGATACGAGCGGCCAACCGTACGCAGACCCGGCCGAACTGGCACTGCGCATCAGCCAGGCCGCCAGCTCCGCCGGTATCGGTTTGACCCTGCTGCCAGTGCTATATAGCCATTCCGGTTTCGGTGGCCAGACCCCGAACGAAGGTCAGCGCCGCTTTATCAATAGCACCGAAAACTACCTGAAACTTCAGTCGCGCTTGCAGCCTATCCTGGCGCAGCAACCGGCCCAAGCCCTGGGGTTGTGTTTCCATTCGTTGCGCGCGGTCACCCCGCAGCAGATCAGTGAAGTGCTGGCGGCCAGCGACAAGCAGTGCCCGGTACACATTCACATCGCCGAACAGCAGAAGGAAGTCGATGACTGCCTGAGCTGGAGCGGCCGCCGTCCGCTGCAATGGCTGTACGAAAACACCGAAGTCGATCAGCGCTGGTGCCTGGTCCATGCGACCCACGCCAATCCGGAAGAAGTCACGCTCATGGCCAAGAGCCGCGCCATCGCCGGCCTGTGCCTGACCACCGAAGCCAACCTCGGCGATGGGATTTTTCCAGCGGTAGACTTCCTGGCGCAGGGTGGGCGCATGGGCATCGGTTCCGACAGCCATGTGTCGTTGAGCGTGGTGGAAGAATTGCGCTGGCTGGAATACGGCCAGCGTCTGCGCGATCAGCGGCGTAATCGTTTGTATGGCGCGGATCAGCCGATGGTCGGCCGCACACTGTACGACGCGGCCCTAAATGGCGGCGCCCAGGCGCTGGGGCAGCCGATTGGCGCCCTGGAAGTCGGCAAGCGTGCGGATTGGTTGGTGCTCGATGGCAACGATCCGTATCTGGCGACGGCCAGTGGCGACGGGATTCTCAATCGTTGGTTGTTTGCCGGTGGTGATCGCCAGGTGCGGGATGTGCTGGTCAACGGCCAGTGGGTCGTGCGTGACGGGCGCCATGCCGGGGAAGAAGAAAGCAGCCGGGCGTTTACCCAGGTTCTGCGCGATCTCTTGGGCTGATAAAAAACCTGTGGGAGCGAGCTTGCTCGCGATGAGGCCATCAGATTCAACAATGATGTTGACTGATAACCCGTCATCGCGAGCAAGCTCGCTCCCACAGGGATATGTGCAATCAGTTCGAGGTCTTCGCCATTTTGGTGTCCGACGTGCGCCAGATCAGCCGCGTCGTGTCATAACCCTGTTGACGCGCCTTGCTCAGCAGTTCTTCGCGCACTACACCATTGACCGTCGGGGTGCGTGACAGCAGCCAGAGGTGACGGCGGCTCGGGTCGCCGACAATCGCGGTCTTGTAATCATCGCTGACGTACAACACCCAGTACTCTCCCTTCGCCACACCGGGTATCAGTCGCGAGAACCAGGTATCGAACTCGACCCACAGCTTGTCGGCCTTGCCGGGCACCTGTGGATAAGCCGTGCCTTTGGCCTCTTCCCATTGCCAGTCCGACGTCAGACAGCGGTTCAGCACCGCCATGTCACCTTCAGGCTTGAGGCTGTAATGGGCTTCGGATTGCGCGCAGTTGCGCTGAAAATACACCGGCAGACGCGCCAGTTCGTACCAGGTTCCCTGGTAGCGCTTGAGGTTGACCGTGTTGACGGTCTTGGGTGCCAACGGATCTACGCCAGAAGTGGCGCAGCCGGCCAATACCAGGCCGGCAAAAAGAACGATCAGTAACCGCTTCATTATTTTTTTCTCCCGTGGGCGCATAGCCCCGGTTTACTTCAGGCCTTGGCCAGAAAACATCAGCACTTTGTCACCGGCGTACTGCACGCTGATAAAGCTGTTTTTGTCGCCCCAGGTGCAACTGGACATACCGAGTGCGCCCGAGCAATCGGCAGGTTTGCCCAGCAAGGTTTCAACCTCGGCCTTGGGCATGCCGGTCGACAGCTTCGAGTAATTTTCCTGATTGATTTTGCTGCACGCTGCCAACAACACGCAGAACGAGAGCAAGGCGATAGATCGCAGCGACATGGTGTAACTCCTGGGGCGAAGGGAATGGCATGGCTGCCAAGCTGAAGCTTAGAAGAGAAAACCTCTCTCTGGTTCCCTGAGCATCCGGCTATTTGTTTGGCCACCCGTCAGCCTTTTGTCGATAAATCAGCCACTTTTTCACGCCGCTGAGTATTTCGTCGGTTTTCGCAGAAGCCGCCTAATCTTTGGCGCTGGCCAGTCGACATAGAAGCAGTGCAAAGCCTTCCACTGTGGCAAATTGACACCTCTTGTTGACCAGCCCTTCGCGGTAGCTCATTTAATGACCAGAAACATGAAGTTCAGCCACAAAATCCTGTTGGCAGCCGCTCTTGTGGTGGCCGTTGCATTCGCCTGTTTCATTCTGTTCAACGATTACCGCCAACGGCAGACCCTGCACAGCAGTACCGAGTCTTCGATGCAGGAACTTGGCAGCCTGACTACCAGCAACATCCAGACCTGGCTGGAAAGCCGCATCCAGTTGCTGCAATCGCTGTCCCAGCAGATCGCCGTGGACGGCAGCGCCCAGGCCAACCTCAAGCGCGCCATCGACCTGCCGGCCTACACCAGCAACTTCCAGCTGAGCTACTTCGGCGGCACCGATGGCGTGATGTTCTCGGTCCCGGCCGGCAACCGCACCGCAGACTACGACCCCCGCGTTCGTGGCTGGTACAAGGCGGCCAACAATGCGCAACAGACCATTGTCACCGAACCCTACATTGCGGCTTCGTCGGGCAAACTGGTGATCACCGTTGCCACGCCAGTGAAGTACCAGAATCAAATGATTGGCGTCGCCGGCGCGGATATCGACCTGTCCAGCGTCAGCGCGATCATCAACTTGCTGAATTTCGGCGGTCATGGCCATGCCTTTATCGTCAGCGCCGACGGCAAGATCCTGATCCACCCGGACAGCAAACTGGTGCTCAAGAACCTGGCTGATGCCTACCCCAACGGCGCGCCGAAAATCAGCCCGGGCCTGAAAGAAGTCGAACTGGACGGCAAAACCCAGTTCATCTCCTTCACTCACGTCAACGGTGTGCCATCGGCCGACTGGTACGTGGCACTGGTGCTGGATAAAGACACCGCGTTCTCGATGCTCAGCGAATTCCGCACCTCGGCGATCATTGCCATGGTCATCGCCGTGGTGATTATCATCGCGCTGCTGAGCATGTTGATTCGCGTGCTGATGCAACCGCTGCTGACCATGGGCCGCGCCATGCATGACATCGCCGAGGGCGAAGGTGACCTGACCAAGCGCCTGACCATTCACGGCCAGGACGAATTCGGTGCGTTGGGCACCTCGTTCAACCGTTTCGTGGAACGGGTTCATACGTCGATCCGCGAAGTGTCCTCGGCCACCGGCCAGGTCAACGAAGTCGCCTTGCGCGTAGTAGCGGCATCGAACTCATCGATGTTCAACTCCGACCAGCAAGCCTCGCGCACCAGCAGCGTAGCTGCAGCAATCAACGAACTGGGTGCCGCCGCCCAGGAAATCGCCCAGAACGCCGCCCTCGCCTCGCAACATTCGAGCGACGCCCGTGCCTTGGCCGAAGACGGTCAGCAAGTGGTGGATAAAACCATCGCAGCCATGCAGCAGTTGTCGGCAAAAATCAGCGACTCCTGCGGCAACATTGAAACCCTGAACAGCAACACGGTAAACATCGGCCAGATTCTGGAAGTGATCACCAGCATCTCGCAGCAAACCAACCTGCTGGCGCTCAACGCTGCCATCGAAGCAGCCCGTGCCGGTGAAGCCGGCCGTGGTTTTGCCGTGGTCGCGGATGAGGTGCGCAACCTCGCCCACCGCACTCAGGATTCGGCGCAGCAAGTGCAGAAGATGATCGAAGAATTGCAAGTCGGCGCCCGGGAAGCGGTGAGCACCATGACCGACAGCCAGCGCCAGAGCGAAAGCAGCGTCGGCATCGCCAACCAGGCCGGCGAACGTCTGGGCAGCGTGACGCAGCGCATCGGCGAGATCGACGGGATGAACCAGTCGGTGGCCGCCGCGACCGAAGAGCAGACGGCGGTGGTCGAGTCGATCAACGTCGACATCACCGAAATCAACACGCTGAATCAGGAAGGCGTCGAGAACTTACAGTCGACCTTGCGTGCGTGTGCTGACCTTGAGCAGCAGGCGGCGCGGTTGAAGCAGTTGGTTGGAAGTTTCAGGATCTAAGGCGCTTTCACCGGCCTCATCGCGGGCAAGCCCGCTCCCACAATAATCTTTGGTGGACACAAATTATGTGTACGACAGAGATCACTGTGGGAGCGGGCTTGCCCGCGATGGCGACATCAGCAACAACGAAAATCTAAAACCGAGACCCAGGCTTCGAAAGAAACTCAATTTCCTCAGCCGTAGATTCGCGCCCCAACACCGCATTGCGATGGGGAAACCGTCCAAACCGCGCAATGATCTTCTGATGGCGCTCGGCATAATCCAGGTTGTCGGCAAACACCGCACGATCCGTCTCAGGTTGCTGTTCAACCAGATCGAGAAACCGCGAAACCGCTTCGTTCTGCACCGCCAGATTTTCGCAGTGCTCGAACACCAGATAGATAAACACCCGCTGGATCGGTCGCAGTTGCCGATCGAAATCCGCAGCAATGCCTTGCGCTACCAGTGCCTGAGCCCTGAGGTCGCCTGAAAAGGATTTGGGGGTGTCGCGAAAGATCATTCGTGGCAGTTGATCGAGCAGTAGCACCAGGGCCAGCCAACCTTCAGGGCATTGCACCCATTCGGTCAATCCGCCGGCCAGTGCCTGTTCGACCAGATCCGCGAAACGCATCCGCGCTTCGAGGTCCTGGCTGTCACGCTTGCCGAACCATAACTTGCCCTTGTCAGCCGATATTTCGTTGGGTGATTCGAAAGATCCGAACCACCATTCGAGTAACGGCTGCCAAGGCGCGGTCATGGTTTATTCCTTGTGGTAAGCCGTGACGCGGGCAACTTCTTCTTTCGAACCGAGGAACACCGCAACACGCTGGTGCAGGCCTTCCGGCTGGATGTCGAGGATGCGCTGGTGGCCGTCGGTAGACGCGCCGCCCGCTTGTTCCACCAGGAACGACATCGGGTTGGCTTCGTACATCAGGCGCAGTTTGCCCGGCTTCGACGGCTCGCGGCTGTCGCGTGGATACATGAACAGACCGCCGCGGTTCAGGATGCGGTGCACGTCGGCGACCATTGCGGCAACCCAACGCATGTTGTAGTTCTTTTTCAGCGGGCCTTCATCACCTGCCAGCAATTCGCCGACGTAGCGCTGTACCGGTGCTTCCCAGTGACGCTGGTTGGACGCGTTGATGGCAAATTCCTGGGTGGTTTCAGGAATGGTGATGTTTTCGTGGGTCAGTACGAAACTGCCCATTTCACGGTCCAGGGTGAAGCCTTTCACGCCATCGCCCAGGGTCAGGATCAGCATGGTCTGCGGACCGTAGATCGCGTAGCCGGCGGCCACTTGCTGGGTACCTGGCTGCAGGAAGGCCTTTTCATTCAAGGGCTCGTTCTGGGTCAGGTATTCGTTCGGGCAACGCAGTACCGAGAAGATCGTGCCGACCGGCGCGTTGATGTCGATGTTCGACGAACCGTCCAGCGGGTCGAATACCAGCAGGTACGCGCCTTTCGGGTATTTGCCCGGGATCTGGTAGGCATTGTCCATTTCCTCGGAGGCCATGCCGGCCAGGTGACCGCCCCATTCGTTGGCTTCGAGCAGGATCTCGTTGGAGATCACATCGAGCTTCTTCTGCACTTCGCCCTGGACGTTTTCAGTGCCCATGCTGCCCAGAACGCCACCCAGGGCGCCTTTGGACACGGCGTGGTTGATCTCCTTGCAGGCACGCGCCACCACTTCGATCAGGAAGCGCAGATCGGCAGGAGTGTTGTTGCTGCGGGTCTGCTCAATCAAATAGCGACTCAAGGTAACGCGGGACATGGAAGACTCCGGAATGGGGGGCTAAAAACCCGCGCAGTTTAACGCGAGTCGGGGCGCATTTCCTCCTATCAGACGTGATACGCCCAATAGAGTTCATGCGCGGGGTTGAGCGTAGTTCGAAATGGGCATTTTTACCGACCGATAAACCGCTATCGCGAGCAGGTTCGCTCCCACAATGGATCTCCAGTGTTCAGGCGATCAGTGTGGGAGCGAGCCTGCTCGCGATTGGGGTGCAAAGCACCACCTTCAGGATTTGACGGGTGGCTTGCGCAGCAAGCTGAACGCCATGGCCCCCAAAACCAGCACGCTGAGCAACAGCACCGCCCACAATCCGATTTTCTTCCAGTTTGTGTCCGCGACCGTTGGCACGGTCGCCGCCGTCGTGACCACGACCCCACCCTCCACCGTCGCCTTGCCCAACGCCGCCAGCTTCGCAGCGCTGTAATCCGGTATCAGCGTCGACAATGGCAAGCTCGCCGCCTTCACCGTCGCACTTCCCAGCGCCAGCGTATAAGGCCCGGCCCCGCGCGCCAGAAACACCAGTTGCGTGGAGCGCACGGCAAACCGGACGGTCGGTGCTTCCGCGCCCAGGCCACCGCCGCGCTCATCCACCGTCAGCTTCAATTGCTGCACGGTCTGGCCCGGCAGCTGCAATTCGTTCTGCACCACGTCCTGGCCATTCTGGGTCAAGCGGTAGAGCAAACCGCTGGTCAGTGTTTGCCACGGCAGGCTGGTTTCCCGGCGACCCGACAACGTCACCGGTGCCAGGCTGTTGGGCTGATTCAGCTCGATCTGCAAGCGCTGGACGTTCAATCCCATCGGCAATTGCCAGATGTACTCACCGGCCTTCACGCTGGTGCCAGCCAACGGCTGCGACCAGACCAACGGCAGCGGCAAGGTGCGAGGGTTGGTGCTTTCCAGTTGCGCCGACGTCAGCACTGGCGCCGACTGCGGTGAACTCCAGAGCAAGCGCAGGTAGCGCGCCGATTGCCCCGGCAGGCCGACTTCATGTTGCTCGACCCGTTCGTCGGCAAACGTCAGACGCGCCACCTGCCCTTCGCCCCACGACTGCCAATGCTGCAAATCGTCGCTGGCTTCGATGCTGAAACGCTGGAAACCGTCGCGATCGCTGGTCCAGTCGAGGATCAGTTGCTGCAACGGCGCCTTGATGCGGCTGGCGTCGAGTAACCAACCGCGCAGCTCTTCTTCACCCGCCTCCAACTGGCTGGATGGCTGCACTTCGATCAACGTGCCGTTGGTGTTCGATTGCACGCGCACACTCGGCGCGCGTTCAGTGGCATCCGCCGAGTTGTACAGCGGGAACCACTTTACGTCGTTCAGCGTGCGGTTTTCGCGGGTCTGCGCGGGTTCTCGGGCCAGAGCATAAGCCTGAGGCTCACCGGCAGCGTTGAACACGCGTAGATCGCTGAGATCGGTTTGCCGCGCCTTCAGTTGCACGCCCAAGGGCAATTCCAGGCGATACCACGGGCCCTCGCCACTCACCGACAACGGCACCTGCGCAGCGAAGTCCGCCGGTTTTTCCTGCGCGCCGGCCGACAGCGTCACACCCAGCACCACAGCCCCCCACAAGCCCAAGTTTAGCTTCTGACTCAAGACGACACTCCTTCGGTTTCAGGGGCCGGTTTTTCAACATCCGGCACAGCTTCGGCGCGCTTGGGTGGCAACGGGGCAAAATAGCCCACCACCAACAGCAACACGCCAACGCCGATAAACGACACGATCCGCGCCAGTCCGCCGCGGTTACTCAATTCAACGAAGAACAGCTTGGCGACCACCAGCGCGATCAGCGCCGCACCGATCAGCCAGACTTCGCGGCGATGACGCAGATGCCCACCGATCATCAGACTCAGGGCCATCAGGGTCCAGACGATGGACAAGCCGGCCTGCACCAACATCGACCCCAGCAGCAGATCCAGCGCGAACGGCACTCCACCCCAATGGTGAGCCGTGCGCATCACCAGCGCGGTGAAGAAGACGAACAGCGAAACCCCGGCAATCACTTGCGTGGCGTTATCGGCGTAATCCTTGCGAATCGCCAGTTGCGTCACGGCGCTGCGAGACCAGACGTAAACGCCGAACAAAGCAAACAACAGGCCCAGCTCCAGCGGGTTGATCAGCGGCACATACGGCAGTGGCTC
The DNA here is from genome assembly GCF_055556615.1 of Pseudomonas sp. PME37.24/025. NCBI lineage: Bacteria > Pseudomonadati > Pseudomonadota > Gammaproteobacteria > Pseudomonadales > Pseudomonadaceae > Pseudomonas > Pseudomonas sp. PME37.24/025. The sequence goes on along the minus strand of NZ_JBVHNK010000002.1, from coordinate 232,443 downwards.
GGCGGTGCCGTCACTGGCGATGTTCGCCAGCCAGAACCAGCCGAGCATCAACAACGCCAACGGCGCAGCGGCATAGACCCGGTACTCGCGGGGATACTCCGATACCGGCCACGGCCACGCACGTGGCGCGGCCATCAGCACCAGATAAAGGCTCGGCAGAATCGCCCAGCCCAGCCAGCGCCAGGCGTTGTACTGCTCCGACAACAGCAGCAGACCGTAACGCAGCTCCAGGGCCAGCACACCGATCAACAGCCAGCAGCCGAACACATGGGCGGTGCTCAGGGCTGTTGTGGGCAGCGTCGGCGCCAAACGCCGCAGCGAGATGAAATGCACGACGAACACCGCAGTCCAAACCAGCCAGCCGACGTTGGCGGCCGGGTGATAACGCGAATGCCAGGCCGCGAGCAGCACCAGACCCGCTGCGGGAATCAGCAAGGTGCAGAGCAAGCCCAGCGACGACCACTTCAGGCGCAGCGCCAATACCGTCCACAGCGCGACACTCACGGCGGCAACGGCCAGCAACAAAGTGGCTTGCAGATTCAACGGCGCAAAGCGCAGCACTTCGCTGACCCATGCCAGCGCCCACCACCCCGCGCCCCACACCAGCAATACTTCGGACAAGCGCTGCAGGCTCAACCCATCGAAGGCCGAAGCATGGTTGCCGAGCTGCAAACGCCAGGCCCCGACGAATGCGGCCAGCCCCAGCACCAGCGGCGTCCAGAAACCGCTATGGGCCAGCGGCCGCAACCCTTCGCTGAGCAGCGGGCCGAGCAGGTCCGGCCCGGCGAACAGGAACGCAGCACCGCCGATCACCTGCAACAACAGACCAAAGACAAAACTCACGCGCTGTTTCAGGTACAGGCTCAGCCAGATGATGAACAAACCACTGGCGGCCCACACCGCACTCGCGGTTTGCCATGGCAACACGAACAGCACGGCGAGGTTGATCAGCACCAGACCGGCCAGCAACACCACTGACAAGCCGCGCAGCAGACGCACGTCACTGCGCACCATTTCGTCGCGGGCCGCGAGTAACATCCCGCCGATCAACGCCAGCCCGATCAGGGACGCGCTGAGCAAACCGCCCCAGCCGGCGCTGAACACCGCAGCAGACTCGCCGCCCGCCCCTTGCAGCCGCAGCAGGAACAACGCACCGCCAAGCAGTTGCACGGCAAACGCGGTGAACAGGAAGGTTCGCGATTGCAGGCGCAGGCCAACGAACAGCGTCGCCAACCCGGCCAGCGCCCAACTGATTGCCGTGCCATGAGTAAAGAAAAACAGCGGCGCCAGCAGATAAAGGAACGTCAGCCCCAGGCAGGCCAACACCGGCAGTGCTTGGCGCTCCCACTGCGACGCCTGTTCGGGCAACGCTTTGCGTAATTGGTAGAAGCTGAACAGCAGCGCCACGCCGAGCATCAACGCCCCCAGCGGTGCGCCATCGAGCAGGCTGTTCTCGCCGATCCGCAGCTCGCTGAGGAAGGCCAGTGCCGAGCCCAGTTGCAGCAACAAGGCAAAGGCTCGCGCCAGCGGTCGTTGTTGGCGCAGGCCGAGCCAGAAAATCCCCGCGCCTTCTACCGCCCAGGCGGCTGCAGTCCAACGCGCGTCGAGCCCCAAGGGAATCGCCAGGCTGGCGAAGATCACCCCGAGCGCCAAACAGGTTTCCGCCAACAACAATGCTCGCCCCCCCATCAGCAACCGGGCCAGCCCCATGTAAATCATGCCCAGTGCCAAGGCGCTGAAAGCCGCGGCAAATTCCAGATGCTCCACCAGCGCGAACTGCAAACCGAAACCCACCAGCGGTGGCGCGAACAGCATCGTGCCGTCAACGTAATCGCCCTTGCGCGCTGACCAGTGCAACAGCGCTTCGCGGCTGTCGTCCTCGGGCGCATCGCTCATTTCCAGCAACTTGCGCCGGGCAAACAACAGGCCGATGGCCAGGTACATCAGGAAAAACAGAATCAGGAACGGCTCGGTACTCCACAGCAGTTCTGGCGTATAGGAACGCAGACCCCAGGCCAATCCGATGCCGAAGGTGCCGACAAAACCGATCAGGTTGAGCAACCGCCAGGCCTTGAACCACGCGATGGCGAGGATGCCGGCGTTGAGCAAGGCAAAGTAGCTGAACAACGCGACATGGTTGCCAGCGCCGGTGGAGGTCAGGATCGGCGCGGCGAAACCGCCTAGCGCGGCAGCGGCGGCCAAGCCTAATGCGTTCTGGGTAATGGCGAGAATCGCCGAGAACACTGTTACCACCACCAGCAGTCCCAGTGCAGCCGTGGGGTCGAGCAATGGATGCAGGCGCATCGCGGCAAATACCGTCAGGTACAACACCGCAATCCCGGTGCCTTGCAGCATCAGCGCGTAATTGCTGTTGCGCAGACGCAGTAACCAGCCCAGCGCGAGCAAGCCCAAGGCCGCCGCCGCGACACCGGCGTAACGCAACTCGACCGGCACCACCATGCCTTCGGTGGCGTAGCGCAACAGGAAGGCCAGACCGAGGAACAACAGCACCACGCCGACCCGTAGAACGGTATTGCCACCGAACAACCAGTTGCGCGCGCCGCTAATGGCGCGTTCGATGAAGTTCGGGCCGCGCGGCTCTGCCGGTTGCAGTGGTTCGCGGGCGACTGGTTCGGGTTTCCAGGCATCAACGGGTAGCGGACGACTGGCTTCGGTCGCGGCCGCCGTGATGGGTTCGAGTTCGGGCGGCAGCTCCCAGATCAGCTCCGGAGATGCGGCAGGGGCTTGCTCAAGAATAATTTCAGGGGATGGAACGGGCTCGCTGGCCGCAGGCTCACTGGCTTCAGGTGTTTTGACGCCCGACACTTCCAGCAACGCCAGTCGCTGCTCGACCGCATTCAGCGCAACCTGCGCCTGATCGAGCAAGCGTCGCTGTTCGGCCGTTTGAGTAGTCAAGCGGCCGATGCGAATGGCTTGGCCAATACCCAACCCGAGCAAAGCGCCCAACAGCGCATCGCTGAACGACTCGTCGAGTATCCAGCCCAGCACCAGCCCAATCAGCATGAACATCCATTGCATGGTCGATATCCCTAAGCGGCCCATTGCCTTGTGGCGCCTGCACGGACGTGCATCGCGGGGAAGCCACGCGCCCACAGGATTTTCACAGGCCGCAAGTACGACATATGACCTGTGGGAGCGTGGCTTGCCCGCGATTGACCGCGCAGCGGTCACAGAAACATCCGGCAAAACTGGCACTTAGTATATCGGTCCGGGCCAACAACCGTCGGGCCTGACTCGCAATTATTGCTAAAAGTTACTCCAACGCCTTCCAAATATCCGTGGCGTACTCGCGAATGGTCCGGTCGGACGAGAACCAGCCCATCCGCGCGCTGCTCAATACCGCCGAGCGCCACCATTCTTTCGAGTCGTGCCAGTGAGCCTCGACCCGCATCTGAGCGTTCCAGTAAGAGTCGAAATCGGCGCAGACCAGGAAGCGGTCATAGTCCACCAGCGAATCGATCAGCGTTGTGTACCGGGACGGATCGTCCGGTGAGAACACCCCGCCGCGAATCGCTTGCAGCACATCGTTGAGTCGATGGGAGGCGGCAATGTCCGGCGCCGCGCTGAATTCATGGTTGAGCTTGCGCGCTTCCACTTGCTCGGCGCTCAGGCCGAAGATGAACATGTGCTCGGCACCGATACGCTCGCACATCTCCACGTTGGCCCCGTCCAGGGTGCCGATGGTCAGCGCGCCGTTGAGTCCGAACTTCATGTTGCTGGTGCCTGAGGCTTCGAAGCCTGCGGTGGAGATCTGTTCCGACAAGTCCGCCGCCGGAATGATGCTTTCAGCCAGGCTGACGTTGTAGTTGGGCAAGAACACCACTTTGAGCAGACCGCGCACGGTCGGGTCATTGTTGACCACCCGGGCGATGTCGTTGGTCAGTTTGATGATCAACTTGGCCTGGTGATAACTGGCCGCCGCTTTGCCGGCGAAGATTTTCACCCGCGGCACCCAGTCGATTTCCGGCTCGGCACGAATCGCCTGATACAGCGCAACGGTGTGCAGCAGGTTAAGCAACTGACGTTTGTATTCGTGGATCCGCTTGACCTGCACATCAAACATCGCCGCCGGATTGATCGCGATCCCCAACCGTTCATGAATCAAGTACGCCAGGGCTTTTTTGCTGTGCAGCCGCTGTTCGGCGAACTGTTTGCGGAATGCAGTCTTCTCGGCAAACGGTTCCAGCCCGATCAGGCGCTCTTCGGGGTTATCCAGCAGATCCGGGCCGAGGGCGTCGACCATCATCGAGGTCAGCTCAGGGTTGGCCTGATAGAGCCAGCGGCGGAAGGTAATGCCGTTGGTCTTGTTGTTGATCCGCTCCGGATAGAGTTTATGCAACTCGGAAAACACCGTGCTGCGCATCAGCTGCGTGTGCAGGCCGGACACGCCGTTAACGCTGTGAGAACCAAGGAACGCCAGGTTGCCCATGCGCACGCGACGACCGTTGTCTTCCTCGATCAGCGACACCGCACGCAACACGTCGAAATCGTGAACGCCCTTGGCCCGCAAGGAGTCGATGTGCTGGGCATTGATCAAATAAATGATCTGCATGTGCCGTGGCAGCATCCGCTCCATCAAACCGACCGGCCAGGTTTCCAGCGCTTCCGGCAACAGCGTGTGGTTGGTGTACGACAGCGTGTCGACCGTAACTTGCCACGCCGCATCCCACGCCACGTCATAAACGTCGACCAACTGACGCATCAACTCGGCCACGGCAATCGAGGGGTGAGTGTCGTTGAGTTGAATGGCCGCGTGATCGCCCAGGGTCAGCACCGAGGTGTGCATGTTGCGATGGCGGCGCAACAAATCCTGCAGGGACGCGGCGACGAAGAAGTATTCCTGACGCAGGCGCAGTTCCTGGCCGGCCTCGGTGCTGTCCGCCGGGTAGAGCACGCGGGAGATACTTTCGGCCCGGGCCACTTCGGCGACCGCGCCCAAGTGGTCGCCAGCGTTGAAGCGTTCCAGGTGCAACTCTTCCATGGCCCGGGCACGCCACAGTCGCAGCGTGTTGACACTCGCGCCGCGCCAACCGACCACCGGGGTGTCATAGGCAATGGCCCGAACGGTTTCCGCCGGGGACCAGACTTGCCTGGATTTGCCGTTCTCATCGGTCACGGTTTCGACACTGCCGCCGAAGCCGATCGGATAGGCGACCTCCGGCCGCTCAAACTCCCACGGGTTACCGAAATCCAGCCAGTGTTCGGTCTGCTCCTGCTGCCAACCGTCGACGATGGCCTGACGGAACAAACCGTGTTCGTAACGAATGCCGTAACCATGGCCGGCGATGCCCAGGGTCGACATGCTTTCCATGAAGCACGCCGCCAGACGCCCGAGGCCTCCGTTGCCCAGTGCAGCATCGGGCTCCAGCAGACGGATGCGTTCGATATCGACGCCAAGTTCGGTCATGGCCTCGCGGGCCACATCGAGCAGGCCGAGGTTGCTCAGGCTGTCGTAGAGCAAGCGGCCGATCAGGAATTCAAGGGAGAGGTAATAGACCCGTTTCTGGCCTTTGCGGTAGATCTGCCGAGTATGGTCCATCCAGTGCTCGACCATGTGATCACGCGCCGCCAGGGCGATGGCTTCGAACCAGTCGTGGTCGAAGGCGTGATCAGGGTCTTTGCCCACCGCGTAGGTAAGCTTGGTCAAGACGGCGTCGCGGAATGCGGCCACCTCTGCTTCGCGAACAAGTGGTTCTTGAGTCATCGATAGGACCTCGAGCGAGCGTGAAGTTGTCTGAGCCTAGTCGGTCTGACAGACCATTGAGACTCTGGTTCGGCAGTTTTTCCTGTTTGTGCGAGCTATTCGTGTGAGAGAGATCGGCATTAGGTTATCGCGCCCCGAAACAATGCAGGGGCCGTGCCGGACACAGGGGATATTTTGCGCCAAGCGAAAAAATCTGGCGAAAGGTTGTTCAAAAATCCACCAGTCCCGGTATGATCGCGCGCCCTGATGCACACGCTGGTAACAACCGATGATGAAGCCCAACCTGATTGCCGCCGCCGAGATCGATCGCCTCGATACCTGGGCCAAGTACTCTGCCCCGATGTGCGGTTCCTGCGTGTCCAGCTGCTGCACCTTGCCGGTCGAGGTCAAGATCAAGGATCTGATCCGTATCGGCATCGTCGATGAGTTCGAGCGTGGCGATCCGCCGAAGAACATCGCCAAGCGTTTGCAGAAGGAAGGGATCGTCGAGCGCTATAACCAGAAGTCCGAGATCTTCACCCTTCAGCGCATGAGCAACAACGATTGCCTGTACCTGGATCGTAAGAGCCGTCTGTGCACTATTTATGATAAGCGCCCGGACACCTGCCGCAACCACCCGAAGATCGGACCGCGACCGGGGTATTGCGCGTACAAGCCCAAAGAAGTGGTGCGCGAGAACAATCCGCGGACGCTGGACAAGTTCTGATCCAGAATCCCGCTGTCTGACCGGGCCTCATCGCGGGCAAGCCCGCTCCCACAGGGTTCGGCGCCGAACACAGATGATGTAAACACCACACATCACTGTGGGAGCGGGCTTGCCCGCGATGGGGCCCGAACTGACACCGCAAAAACCCCAGACAAACAAAAACGCCCCCGACCTTGCGGTCGGGGGCGTTTTTTTAAGCGTTAACTAAGTCGAAACTCAGTTACCGGCTTTCTTGGCAGCGCGGGTACGCTCGCTTTCGCCCAGGATCTTCTTACGAAGACGGATGGACTTAGGAGTGACTTCGCACAATTCGTCTTCTTGAACGAATTCCAGAGCCTGCTCCAGGGTGAAGCGGATAGGCGGAACCAGAGCGATGGTTTCGTCTTTACCCGAAGCACGCATGTTGTCGAGCTTCTTGCCTTTGGTTGGGTTGACGCCCAGGTCGTTGTCGCGGCTGTTGATGCCGACGATTTGACCTTCGTACACGTCTTCACCGTGACCCAGGAACAGTTTGCCGCGAGCTTGCAGGGTTTCCAGCGAGTAAGTCAGAGCCTTACCGGTAGCAACCGAAACCAGCACGCCGTTCTGACGGCCGGACATGTCGCCGGACTTCATCACGTCGTAACGGTCGAAGATCGAGGTCAGGATGCCTGCACCGGAGGTCAGGGTCAGGAACTCGTTACGGAAACCGATCAAGCCACGAGCCGGGATGTTGTACTCAAGGCGCACACGGCCCTTGCCATCCGGAACCATGTTGGTCAGGTCGCCTTTACGGATACCGATCTGTTCCATGATCGAACCTTGCGATTCTTCCGGCAGGTCGATGGTCACGTTTTCGTACGGTTCGTGCTTGACGCCGTCAACCATGCGGATGATCACTTCCGGACGACCAACACCCATTTCGAAGCCTTCGCGACGCATGGTTTCGATCAGTACCGAGAGGTGCAGCTCACCACGGCCGGAGACTTTGAACTTGTCGGCGGTGTCGCCTTCTTCAACGCGCAGAGCAACGTTGTAGAGCAGTTCTTTGTCCAGACGTTCCTTGATGTTACGGCTGGTGACGAACTTGCCTTCTTTACCGCAGAAAGGCGAGTCGTTTACCTGGAAGGTCATGGAAACGGTTGGCTCGTCAACGGTCAGCGGCTTCATCGCTTCGACGTTCAGTGGGTCGCACAGAGTGTCGGAGATGAACAGCTGGTCGAAGCCGCTGATGCAGACGATGTCGCCGGCAGCTGCTTCTTCAACGTCGATGCGGTGCAGGCCGTGGTGACCCATCAGCTTCAGGATACGACCGTTACGCTTCTTGCCGTCAGCATCGATAGCCACAACCGGAGTGTTCGGCTTGATGCGACCACGAGCGATACGGCCAACGCCGATGACACCCAGGAAGCTGTTGTAGTCCAGAGCGGAGATTTGCATCTGGAACGGACCGTCACGGTCGACTTTCGGCGCAGGTACGTTGTCGACGATCGACTGGTACAGCGGGGTCATGTCTTCAGCCATGTCGGTGTGTTCCAGACCGGCAATGCCGTTCAGGGCCGAGGCGTAGACGACTTTGAAGTCCAGCTGTTCTTCGGTAGCACCGAGGTTGTCGAACAGGTCGAAGATCTGGTCCAGAACCCAGTCCGGACGCGCGCCTGGACGGTCAACCTTGTTGATGACCACGATTGGACGCAGGCCGGCTTCGAAAGCCTTCTTGGTCACGAAACGGGTTTGCGGCATAGGGCCGTCTTGAGCGTCAACCAGCAGCAGAACGGAGTCAACCATCGACATTACGCGTTCAACTTCGCCGCCGAAGTCGGCGTGGCCCGGGGTGTCCACGATGTTGATGTGGTAGCCGTTCCAGTTGATGGCGGTGTTTTTCGCCAGAATGGTAATACCGCGTTCTTTCTCCTGGTCGTTGGAGTCCATCACGCGCTCGTCGTTGAGCTCGTTGCGCTCCAGGGTGCCGGATTGACGCAAGAGTTTGTCTACCAGGGTGGTTTTACCATGGTCAACGTGAGCAATGATGGCGATGTTGCGTAGATTTTCGATCACTTGTGTATCTCGATCAGAGGATTCGGTGTGCTGACAAGTCTTGGCAGCGATTTACAGTAGAGTCCGGCAAAGCCGTTACAGCTTGACGGCGGCGTCGGGGGGCCGGTGACGCAGGCCACAGGCAAACAGCCCCGGGCACTTAGCTCGGTCGATAAACGCGCACATTGGCATGCCCCTCACTGAGCAAATGGTGGGCATGCAGGCGACTCATCACGCCTTTGTCGCAATACAACAGGTACTGGCGAGTAGGGTCCAGTTCCTTGAAACGAGCGTTCAATGCATAAAACGGCATCGTCTGCACCTCAATGCCAGCGAGTTCCAGCGGCTCGTCTTCAGCGACATCCGGGTGACGGATGTCGATGATGATCTGGCCCGCCAGTGCTTCGCTGACTTCTTCGATCTGCAAATCCTGGCCCAATTCGTCGATCACGCGATCGATCGGCACCAGTTTGGCGTTCTCGAGCGCACGCTCGAGCACTGCCATGTCGAATTCTTTCTCTTCATGCTCCACGCGTGGACGCTTGGCGTGGGTCTTTGGGTTCACCGAGATGACCCCGCAGTATTCCGGCATGTGCTTGGCGAAATCGGCAGTACCGATTTCGTTGGCCAGGTCGATGATGTCCTGCTTGTGGCTGGCGATCAGCGGGCGCAAGACCAGCTTGTCGGTCACGCAGTCGATCACGGACAGGTTCGGCAACGTCTGGCTCGACACCTGGGAAATCGCTTCGCCGGTGACCAGCGCTTCGATCTCCAGCCGATCGGCAATACGGGAAGCAGCGCGCAACATCATACGCTTCAAAACTACGCCCATATGACTGTTATCGACTTTCCCGAGAATTTCTCCCAGTACTTCCTCGAACGGCACACTGACAAATAACACGCGTTGGGAGCTGCCGTACTTCTTCCAGATGAAGTGCGCGACTTCCATCACGCCCAGTTCGTGGGCACGTCCGCCCAGATTGAAGAAGCAGAAATGGCTCATCAGCCCGCGGCGCATGATCTGGTAGGCGGCGACGGTGGAATCGAAGCCACCGGACATCAGTACAAGCGTCTGTTCCAGGGCACCCAGCGGATAACCGCCGATGCTGTTGTGCTGGCTGTGGATCACGAACAACCGTTTGTCGCGAATTTCGATGCGAACTTCGATTTCAGGCTCTTTGAGCGAGATTCCGGCGGCACCGCACTGACGACGCAGTTGGCTGCCGACGTATTTCTCGACGTCCATGGAGCTGAATTCGTGCTTGCCGGCACGCTTGCAGCGCACCGAAAAGATCTTCCCGGCCAGCGAATCACCGAAATGCTGCTTGCACTTGGCAACGATGTCATCGAAATCGCCCAACGGGTATTCATCGACCTGCAGGAAATGCGCGATGCCCGGCATGCAGCTCAGGCGCTCGGTCATCTCCTTCAGGGCTTTCGGCTCGCTGACGCGGGTTTCCAGCTCGAGATTGTCCCACACACCGTTCACCACCACGGCCGGGTCCAGATCGCGGAGCACGGTACGGATGTTTTTGGCCAACTGGCGGATGAAACGCATCCGTACCGGGCGGCTCTTGATGGTGATCTCGGGGAAGACTTTTACGATTAGTTTCATGAAAACAGCGCGCGCTGGGCCAGCCGAAAAAGGGGGGCGCGGATTATAGCGGAAATTGCTCAAGGTTTAACCAGTTAATGTACAGAAGGTTTTGCGTGCACCAAAACGGGTCATTTATGGATTTCGACGCTACATTACAGGGCGAGGTTTGGCGCTTTTCGAGGCTTTGCACCTTTATAAGCGTGAAATTGGGGCAAAAAACCCATGGTGGGGCACTGGCATGCAATTTGCTCCCTTGTGAGGCAGGTTGCCATGGCAGAGTATTCGCGCCGGCATCACCCACATTCTAAGGGCATCCACTACTAAGCCCGAAGCCACCCGGAGGACACTATGTCGAAGTCGGTTCAACTCATCAAAGATCATGACGTCAAGTGGATTGATCTGCGCTTCACGGACACCAAAGGCACTCAGCACCACGTGACCATGCCGGCTCGCGATGGGCTGGATGAAGCTTTCTTCGAAGAAGGCAAAATGTTCGACGGTTCCTCCATCGCTGGCTGGAAAGGCATCGAAGCTTCCGACATGATCCTGATGCCGGACGACAGCACTGCCGTTCTCGACCCGTTCACCGAAGAGCCGACCCTGATCCTGGTTTGCGACGTGATCGAGCCTTCGACCATGCAAGGCTACGACCGTGACCCACGTGCGATCGCCAAGCGTGCCGAGGAATACCTGAAGTCGACCGGTATCGGCGACACCGTATTCGTTGGTCCAGAGCCTGAGTTCTTCATCTTCGACGAAGTGAAATTCAAGTCCGACATCTCCGGTTCGATGTTCAAAATCTTCTCCGAACAAGGTTCGTGGATGTCCGACCAGGACGTGGAAGGCGGCAACAAAGGCCACCGTCCAGGCGTCAAAGGCGGCTACTTCCCGGTTCCGCCGTTCGACCACGACCACGAAATCCGTACCTCCATGTGCAACGCCATGGAAGAAATGGGCCTTGTCATCGAAGTTCACCACCACGAAGTGGCGACTGCCGGCCAGAACGAAATCGGCGTGAAGTTCAACACCCTGGTTGCCAAGGCTGACGAAGTTCAAACCCTGAAGTACTGCGTACACAACGTTGCTGACGCATACGGCCGCACCGCGACCTTCATGCCTAAGCCTCTGTACGGCGACAACGGTTCGGGTATGCACGTTCACCTGTCCATCGCCAAAGATGGCAAGAACACCTTCGCTGGCGAAGGCTATGCCGGCCTGTCCGACACCGCTCTGTACTTCATCGGCGGCATCATCAAGCACGGTAAGGCTCTGAACGGCTTCACCAACCCGTCGACCAACTCCTACAAGCGTCTGGTCCCAGGTTTCGAAGCTCCAGTGATGCTGGCCTACTCGGCTCGTAACCGTTCGGCTTCGATCCGTATTCCTTACGTGTCCAGCCCTCGCGCTCGCCGTATCGAAGCTCGCTTCCCGGATCCAGCAGCTAACCCGTACCTGGGCTTCGCTGCACTGTTGATGGCTGGCCTGGACGGCATCCAGAACAAGATCCACCCTGGCGACGCAGCTGACAAAAACCTGTACGACCTGCCGCCTGAAGAGGCGAAAGAGATCCCACAAGTTTGCGGCAGCCTGAAAGAAGCCCTGGAAGAGCTGGACAAAGGTCGTGCGTTCCTGACCAAAGGCGGCGTTTTCAGCGACGATTTCATCGACGCTTACATCGCTCTGAAAAGCGAAGAAGAAATCAAGGTTCGTACCTTCGTACACCCACTGGAATATGAGCTGTACTACAGCTGCTGATCCGGTAGCGCCGCGCTACGCGGCGTGACAAAAGAGAGGCCTCCTTCGGGAGGCCTTTTTTATGGGCGACCGTCTGTCATCGGATGCCCGGTTGCGTGCATCATGGCCCTCATCCGATAAAGCCGAGATACCCATGCGCCTACGCCCATGCCTTGCCCTGCTCACCGCCCTGCTGACCAACAGCGCTTTTGCCAGCCCAGCCCCCGCCGCCCTCGCCCCGTTGCTTGGCACCATCGAAGAACGCCTGGCGATTGCCGATCAGGTCGCGCTGAGCAAATGGGACAGTGGCAAACCGGTCGAAGACCGCCAGCGCGAGCGCGAAGTCATTGCCGGTGCCGTCGCCCTGGCACCTGCCTATAAATTGAGCAACGAAGCCGTCGAACAGTTCTTTTCGGCGCAGATCGAGGCCAACAAACTGGTGCAATACGCCCACCTGTCTGACTGGCACGCGCAAGGCAAGGCGCCCAACGATCCTCGCCCCGATCTCGTCGGGCAGATCCGCCCACAACTTGATCAGTTACAAAAACGCCTGCTGCAACAACTGGCCGATTTCAGCCCTTATCGCAACGACCCGCAGTGCCCGTCGTGGCTGGCCAAGGCCAATAAAACCGGCGACCACGCGCCATTGCGCGAGCTTGCCCAGGTACGCGCCACCGCCGAGCTGTGCAGCGCCAGCCGCTGAGCCGGTCTGCCGGCGTGCGCTGAAGTGCTCTATGCTGTCGCCATGAACGGAACAGGGCCGGACACTTGCCCAACGGCCAATGGAAGCCTGCAATGCGCTCATTGTTGTTATGCCTGCTTGTGCTGATCGCCCTGCCCGCCGCCGCGCAGATCTACAAGTACACCGACGCCAGCGGCAACACCGCCTACAGCAATCAACCGCCCTATGGCGTTAAAGCTCAGCCCGTGGAGTTGCCACCGCTCAACAGCGTCGAGACTCAACCGCCGAGCGAGCCTGTTGCGCCTGCGCAATCCAGCAGTAGTGAACAGCCCAACAGCACCTATCAGGTGCTGGAGCTGACCGGTCTGCCCACCGAAGAAGCCCTGCGCGCCAACAACGGCACGTTCACTGTCGGTGTATTGATCCAACCGCGCCTGCAAGGCTCTCATCGTTTGAGGTTGTTACTGGACGATCAACCCTACGGCCAACCGAGCAACGTCCCGATTCTGCAACTGGTGAACATCGATCGAGGCGAACACCGCCTCGCGGTTCAGGTGATCGATGGGCAAAACGTCGTGCAACAGAGCCCCACCGTGACTTTCACCGTGCAACGGGTGCATAAACCTTGAGGTTCTGGCTGTTGGTCGCCTGCCTGATCAGCCTGCCGGCAATGGCCGAAGTTTTCACCTACCTCGACGCCCAGGGCAACCGGGTTTTCACCGATCAGCCGGGCACCCGTAACGCCAAGCGTGTGCCACTGGCGACCAGCAATCGAATGTCAGCCAACCCGAGCGGTGCCGCACCCATGACGGCCGCGAAAAACCAGGCCAAACCCCTGTTTCATTACGACATGCTTCGCGTACTGGTTCCGGAACCGGACGCCACGATCCGTAGCACTGCCGGTGAATTGATCGTCAGCGTTACCAGCGAACCCGGCCTGCAACAGGGCCATCGCTACCGTTTGCTGCTGGATGGCCAACCCACCGCCGAGCCAGGCCCGAGCCCAGTGTTCGCCCTGAGCAACATCGACCGCGGCAGCCATCACCTGTCGGTGGAAATTCTCGACGAACAGGGCCGTACCGTCGAACGCACGGCCAATCAACCGTTCCATATGCTGCGCATTTCCCTGGCGCAGAAACGCCAGGTCAATCCCTGCGTCCTTACAGACTACGGCCAACGGCCGGAATGCCCCCTCAAAGACAAACCCGAAGAAGAAAAAAGCTTCTGGCACTGATGCCAATCAGTTAAGCGAAGGCGCGTCAGACGCAAAACCTGTGGCGAGGGGGCTTGCCCCCGTTGGACTGCGAAGCGGTCCTAAAACCTGCAATCTCGTTCTGCCAGGCACACCGCATGCATCGGATTTGCGACTGCTTCGCAGCCGAGCGGGGCGATGCGGCGTTCCGACAAGCCCCTCGCCACAGGTTCTGCACTTGGCGCACAGACTAGAGTTACCTCCCGTGCTTCTTTTACTTCGTTCAGCTTTGCGCACCATATTGGTGCAATAGAGTGCACAGTACTCACATGCGAACCCATTTTGGTTCAAAAGTACCCGCGAAAGCTGGCAGAACGCCACGAAAATGAGCGTAAAACGCCTGTTTCAGGCTCTAAACGCTTCTTTTCGGAGCCTTGGTTTGGTTTTTGCATTTTCCTTGCATCGGCGCGCTATCCACGCGCATGCCCTGCTCCAAAAGAGGTCCTGATGACCATTAGCGACGCACTACACCGCTTGCTACTCGACAACCTGACCACCGCCACCATTCTGCTCGACGCCGAACTGCGCCTTGAGTACATGAACCCGGCGGCGGAGATGCTGCTGGCCATCAGCGGCCAGCGTAGCCATGGGCAATTCATCAGCGAGTTGTTCACCGAATCCACCGAAGCGCTGAATTCCCTGCGCCAGGCAGTCGAGCAGGCGCATCCGTTCACCAAGCGCGAAGCCATGCTCACCGCCCTCACCGGACAAACCCTGACCGTCGACTATGCCGTGACGCCCATCCTGAGCAATGGCGCTACGCTGCTGTTGCTGGAGGTTCACCCGCGTGACCGCTTGCTGCGGATCACCAAGGAAGAGGCGCAGCTGTCGAAGCAGGAGACCAGCAAGATGCTGGTACGCGGCCTCGCCCACGAAATCAAAAACCCTCTCGGCGGGATTCGCGGCGCGGCTCAGTTGCTCGCCCGTGAATTGCCGGAAGAAAGCCTGCGCGATTACACCAACGTCATCATTGAAGAAGCCGATCGTCTGCGCAATCTGGTGGATCGCATGCTCGGCTCCAACAAATTGCCGTCACTGGCCATGTGCAACGTCCATGAAGTGCTGGAGCGCGTGGGTCAGTTGGTAGAGGCCGAAAGTCAGGGCTGCATCACTTTGGTGCGTGACTACGACCCAAGCATTCCAGATGTGTTGATTGATCGCGAACAAATGATTCAGGCCGTCCTGAACATCGTGCGCAACGCGATGCAGGCCATCAGCAGCCAGAACGAACTGCGCCTTGGCCGCATCAGCTTGCGTACCCGCGCCATGCGCCAGTTCACCATCGGCCACGTGCGCCATCGCCTGGTGACCAAGATCGAAATCATCGACAACGGCCCGGGGATCCCCGCTGAGCTACAAGAAACCATCTTCTTTCCCATGGTCAGCGGTCGCCCGGACGGTACCGGGCTCGGCCTGGCCATTACCCAGAACATCATTAGCCAGCACCAGGGCCTGATCGAATGTGACAGCCATCCAGGCCACACCACGTTCTCGATCTTTCTGCCACTGGAACAAGGAGCCACATCGACATGAGCCGTAGTGAAACCGTGTGGATCGTCGATGACGACCGTTCTATCCGTTGGGTCCTGGAAAAAGCCTTGCAGCAGGAAGGCATGACCACGCAAAGCTTCGACAGCGCCGATGGCGTGATGAGCCGCCTGGCGCGCCAGCAGCCGGACGTGATCATCTCCGACATCCGCATGCCGGGTGCCAGCGGTCTGGACCTTCTGGCACGGATTCGCGAACAACACCCACGGCTGCCGGTGATCATCATGACCGCGCACTCCGACCTGGACAGCGCTGTCGCGTCCTATCAGGGCGGCGCATTTGAATACTTGCCCAAGCCGTTCGATGTCGACGAAGCCGTCTCCCTGGTCAAACGCGCCAACCAGCACGCTCAGGAACAGCAAGGCCTGGAAGTCCCGGTCGCCCTGACTCGTACGCCAGAAATCATCGGTGAAGCACCGGCGATGCAGGAAGTGTTTCGCGCCATCGGGCGCTTGAGCCACTCCAACATCACCGTGCTGATCAATGGCGAATCCGGTACCGGTAAAGAATTGGTGGCCCACGCCCTGCACCGTCACAGCCCACGGGCGGCCTCGCCGTTCATTGCGCTGAACATGGCGGCTATCCCGAAAGACTTGATGGAATCCGAACTGTTCGGCCATGAAAAAGGCGCATTCACCGGCGCGGCCAACCTGCGTCGCGGGCGTTTTGAGCAGGCTGACGGCGGCACACTGTTTCTCGATGAAATCGGCGACATGCCGGCGGATACCCAGACGCGCTTGCTGCGGGTATTGGCGGACGGTGAGTTCTACCGCGTCGGCGGCCATGTACCGGTGAAGGTCGATGTGCGAATCATCGCCGCGACTCACCAGAATCTGGAAACCCTGGTGCATGCCGGCAAATTCCGTGAGGACTTGTTCCACCGCCTCAACGTGATCCGCATCCACATTCCACGGCTGTCGGACCGTCGCGAAGACATCCCGACCCTGGCCAAACACTTCCTCAGCCGCGCCGCGCAAGAACTGGCGGTGGAACCGAAGCTGCTGAAAAGCGAAACCGAGGAATACCTTAAGAACCTGCCGTGGCCAGGCAACGTGCGTCAGCTGGAAAACACCTGCCGCTGGATCACTGTGATGGCTTCGGGTCGCGAAGTGCACATCAGCGATCTGCCGCCAGAGCTGCTGAGCCTGCCACAGGATTCGGCGCCGGTGACCAACTGGGAGCAAGCGCTGCGTCAGTGGGCTGATCAGGCGCTGGCTCGCGGTCAGTCGAGCCTGCTCGACAGCGCCGTGCCGGCTTTTGAGCGAATCATGATCGAGACCGCCCTCAAACACACCGCCGGCCGCCGCCGCGACGCCGCCGTGTTGCTGGGCTGGGGCCGCAATACCTTGACCCGCAAGATCAAGGAACTGGGGATGAAGGTAGATGGTGGGGATGATGATGAGGGGGATGAGGGTTAAACACCCTTTAGCTCTTCGTTGACCGCAAGATCCAATCGCGGGCAAGCCCGCTCCCACAGGATTTGTGCCCAGCCCGTCTTTTGTGGCTGACATAAAATCCATGCGGGAGCGGGCTTGCCCGCGAAGAGGCCATCACATTCAACATTGAGGTTGAATGACACACCGCTTTCGCGAGCAAGCCCGCTCCCACATTTAGGGCTCAATGCACCGCACCAATGCACCATGACCCGCAATCGCGCACGACAACCGATCCAAAATCACGCCTCTACTTGCAAGAAAACCCATATCGCAGAAATACAAAAGCCCCGAATTACGGGGCTTTCAGCGCTGCTCAGCGGCTTTCTGTTTCCACTTGTTAAAAATTGGCACGCCCCCTGCAATAGTCCATTCAGTGATTTAGTTCACTACCCAGTTTCGGGGACCTTGGTACAGGCAGGCCGGGGATTCCCCTCTTTACACCGGGCTCATACCGCAATTGCGACGAGCCCATCCCGTTTTGGGGTCCTTGGTACAGGCAGGCCGGGGATTCCCTCTTTACACCGGGCTCATACCGCAACTGCGACGAGCCCTCCCGTTTTGGGGTCCTTGGTACAGGCAGGCCGGGGATTCCCTCTTTACACCGGGCTCACGACGCAATGCGCGAGCCCTCCCGTTTTGGGGACCTTGGTACAGGCAGGCCGGGGATTCCCTCTTTTATTGCTCTCGGAGATGGATCTCCAGCCGCCAGCGGTCATCGACCTCGCTACCGGCCCACTCGCCCTGTAACGGGCGGGCCGCCACCACCGTCAGCAACAATCCCCCATCACTCAACCGCGTTCGCCAGTTCACGTCTCTGCCGTTGAGCTTGAGCTGACCTTTCTGTGCACGGCCTTCAGCCTCGAACAACAGCGCCACGCTGCCGTCGACTGTCTCGCCGTGGGTTTTGGGTTCGTTATTGAACCACACCACCAGCCCATCGTTCGTCACCTCGACCTGCTGCAAAACGCTGGGGTCGGGCGTGGTCAGGCGACCGATCATCAGACCCACCATCATCCCGACAATCGCCAGCGAAGCCATCACCCGTGGGAATAGTTTCGAACGAGGGTCCTTTGGCGGCGTAGAATGCCCGTCATCTTTACCTTCGGAGCCGTGCATGTTTCACGTCATCCTTTTCCAACCAGAAATTCCGCCGAATACCGGCAACGTTATCAGGCTGTGCGCCAACAGTGGCTGCCACCTGCATTTGATCGAACCGCTGGGCTTCGAGATGGACGACAAGCGTCTGCGCCGGGCCGGCCTCGATTACCACGAGTATGCCACCCTGCAACGCCACGCAGATCTTGCCAGCTGTCTGGAAAGCCTCGGTCATCCACGGCTGTTCGCCTTTACCACCAAGGGCTCGCGGCCATTTCACGACGCCAGCTTCGCCGAGGGCGATGCCTTCCTGTTCGGCCCGGAAAGCCGTGGCTTGCCGGCCGAGGTGCTCGATGCCCTGCCCGGCGAACAACGCCTGCGTTTGCCGATGCGCGAAGGCTGCCGCAGCCTGAACCTGTCCAACACCGTAGCCGTCGCGGTGTATGAAGGCTGGCGCCAGCTCGGGTTCAAGTAATAACCCAACCATCATTTTCGCCTGACAGAAACAATCGCGGGCAAGCCCGCTCCCACAGGTTTTGCACAATCCTGTGGGAGCGGGCTTGCCCGCGATTTTCAGCAGCGCAGCTTATTGAACGGTCGGAGTTTCGCCAGCCGCCTGCATGCGTTGCAGCTCTTGTGCGTACAGCGCGTCGAAGTTCACCGGGGCCAGCATCAGGGCCGGGAACGAACCGCGAGTCACCAGGCTGTCCAGGGTTTCGCGAGCGTACGGGAACAGGATGTTCGGGCAGAACGCGCCGAGGGTGTGGCTCATCGAAGCATCGTCCAGGTTCTTGATCAGGAAGATCCCGGCCTGTTGCACTTCAGCAATGAACGCCACTTCTTCACCGTTTTTCACGGTGACCGACAGGGTCAGCACGACTTCGTGGAAGTCGCCTTCCAGAGCCTTCTGACGGGTGTTCAGATCCAGACCAACGCTTGGCTCCCACTGCTGGCGAAAGATCGCCGGGCTTTTCGGGGCTTCGAAGGACAAGTCACGTACGTAGATGCGCTGCAAGGAGAATTGCGGTGCGGTTTCTTCTTCGCTAGCTGCAGTGTTCTGTTGGTCAGTCATCTCAGATCCTTTCTGATCTCGGGTCTTGTAGGGTTGGCTATTTCAAGTAAGGCAGTCAGGCCTTGAGCATGGCGTCGAGCTTGCCGGCGCGCTCCAGGGCAAACAAATCATCACAGCCGCCAACGTGGGTGCTGCCGATCCAGATCTGCGGCACGGACGTACGTCCGGCCTTCTGAGCCATCGCGGCACGCACCTGCGGCTTGCCATCGACCTTGATCTCTTCGAAGGCTACGCCTTTGTTCTCGAGCAGGTACTTGGCTCGCGAGCAATAAGGGCAGTAATCGCTGGAATAGACGACGACGTTGTTCATATCACTTCACCAGCGGCAGATTGTCGGCTTTCCAGCTGGAAATACCGCCAGACAGCTTGGCGGCGGTGAAGCCGGCTTTCATCAGTTCGCGGGCATGAGTGCCGGCAGTCTGGCCCATGGCGTCGACCAGGATAATGGTCTTGGCCTTGTGCTTTTCCAGTTCGCCGACGCGAGCGGTCAGTTTGTCGTGAGGAATGTTCAACGCGCCGACAATGTGGCCAGCGGTGAAATCCTTGATCGGACGGATGTCGATAACCACGCCTGCGTCCTTGTTGACCAGCCCGGTCAGTTCACCGGTGCTCAGGCTACGGCCGCCGCCCTGCATCTGATAAGCGATCAGCAACGCCAGCAGTACGACGAAGATACCGACGAGCAAATAGTGGTTAGTGGCAAATTCAATCAGGTGAGCAACCATCGAAGGAGGTTCCAGGGCGTTAAAATGTCGGCCAGTATACACAGCCACTATGGTGGGCCAAACCCCGTCCGGCGGTGACGGCGCCGGAACTTCGCTTTAAACTGCCACTCCCTTTTCCATCGCCTTCTTTTAATTCAGCCACGAGTGGAATCTATGACTACGACGCCTAAACCTTTGGTCCTGATGATTCTCGACGGCTTCGGTCACAGTGACAGCCAGGAATCCAACGCCATCTATGCGGCGAAGAAGCCCGTACTGGACCGCTTGTGGGCCAGCGTGCCGAACGGCCTGATCTCGGGCAGCGGCATGGACGTCGGCTTGCCGGACGGCCAGATGGGTAACTCCGAAGTCGGTCACATGAACCTTGGCGCCGGCCGGGTGGTGTATCAGGACTTCACGCGCGTGACCAAAGCGATCCGCGACGGCGAGTTTTTCGAGAACCCGACCATTTGCGCCGCGGTGGATAAAGCCGTTGCTGCCGGCAAAGCCGTGCACTTCATGGGCCTGCTGTCCGATGGCGGCGTTCACAGCCACCAGGACCACCTGGTCGCCATGGCTGAACTGGCCTACAAGCGTGGCGCCGAAAAAATCTACCTGCACGCCTTCCTTGATGGCCGCGACACACCACCGAAAAGCGCACAGTCGTCTATCGAACTGCTGGACGCTGCGTTCCAGGCCCTTGGTAAAGGCCGGATCGCCAGCATTATCGGCCGTTACTTCGCCATGGACCGTGACAACCGTTGGGACCGCGTGTCCCAAGCCTACAACCTGATTGTCGATGGCAACGGCGAATTCAACGCCGCCACCGCTCAGGAAGGCCTGCAAGCCGCTTACGAGCGTGGCGAGAGCGACGAATTCGTCAAAGCCACCAGCATCGGTGAGCCCGTGAAGGTCGAAGACGGCGATGCCGTAGTCTTCATGAATTTCCGCGCCGACCGTGCTCGCGAACTGACTCGCGTGTTCGTCGAAGACGATTTCAAGGATTTCGAACGCGCTCGCCAGCCAAAACTGGCCGGTTTCGTCATGCTGACCCAATACGCCGCCAGCATTCCCGCACCGTCGGCTTTCGCCGCAAGCAGCCTGGACAACGTGCTGGGCGATTACCTGGCGAAAAACGGCAAGACGCAGCTGCGCATCGCCGAAACCGAGAAGTATGCCCACGTGACCTTCTTCTTCTCCGGCGGTCGCGAAGAACCGTTCCCCGGCGAAGAGCGCATCCTGATCCCGTCGCCGAAAGTCGCCACCTATGACTTGCAGCCCGAGATGAGCGCCCCGGAAGTCACCGACCGCATCGTCGATGCTATCGAAAACCAGCGTTATGACGTGATCGTGGTCAACTACGCCAACGGCGACATGGTCGGTCATAGCGGTGTGTTCGATGCGGCGGTCAAAGCGGTCGAGTGTCTGGACCTGTGCGTCGGCCGTATCGTCGATGCCCTGGAAAAGGTCGGCGGCGAAGCTCTGATTACTGCTGACCACGGCAACGTCGAGCAAATGTCCGACGCATCCACTGGCCAGGCGCACACTGCGCATACCACCGAGCCGGTGCCGTTCATCTATGTCGGCAAGCGTGATTTCAAGGTCCGCGACGGCGGCGTGCTGGCGGATGTCGCGCCGACCATGCTGATGTTACTGGGGCTTGAGAAACCGGCGGAGATGACGGGTACTTCGATTCTGGTGTAAGCAACCTCTTCAAACACCGCCAAACCCTGTGGGAGCGAGCCTGCTCGCGATAGCAATCTGACAGCCAACATCTTTGTTGAATGTACTGATGCCATCGCGAGCAGGCTCGCTCCCACATTGGTTTTCGGTGTTTTTCAGTCCAGTTATCACACAACCCCAAATGGGCATTTTTTTTGCTGCGCTTGGCGGGCATACTAGGCCGTCCCTTTCCCTGGTGCCGCCCGCCTCTATGCTTCGCGTCCTGATAGCCCTTGCCCTGACTTGCCTGCTTCAACCGGCCTTTGCCGACGAGCGCACGCAAACCCAACAACAGTTGGACGCCACGCGTCAGGACATTGCCGAGCTGAAGAAACTGCTGGGTAAACTCCAGGAAGAAAAATCCGGGGTGCAGAAAGACCTCAAAGGCACCGAAACCGAGATGGGCCAGCTCGAGAAGCAGGTCGAAGCCCTGCAAAAAGAGCTGAAGAAAAGCGAATCCGAGCTACAGCGACTCGATGGCGAGAAAAAAAAACTCCAGAGCGCGCGCATTGAACAGCAACGACTGATCGCCATCCAGGCCCGCGCGGCCTATCAGAACGGCCGTCAGGAATACCTCAAGCTGCTGCTCAATCAACAGAACCCGGAAAAATTCGCCCGCACCCTTACCTATTACGACTACCTGAGCCAGGCCCGCCTGGAGCAGTTGAAGAATTTCAACGAAACCCTGCGCCAACTGGCCAATGTCGAAAAAGACATCGGCCTGCAGCAGGCGCAATTGCTGGTGCAGAAAAGCGGCCTCGACAGCCAGCGCGACGAACTCGACAAGGTCCGCCAAGAGCGTCAGCAAGTCCTGGCCAAGCTCAACGACGACGTGAAGGCCCGCGACCAGAAACTGGCGGCGCGCGAGCAGGATCAGGCAGACCTGTCTAAAGTTCTTAAAACCATTGAAGAAACCTTGGCCCGTCAGGCTCGAGAGGCAGAAGAGGCGCGGCAAAAAGCGCTGATCGCCCAGCAGGAAGCCGAAAAAAAGCGTTTACGTGAGGCTCAGGCTGAAGCAGATGCCACCGATGCCCCACGCAAACCCGCTAAATCGACACCCGGCGCACTGGTTTCAAGTTCAGGCGAAACCTTTGGCGGCCCCTTTGCTTCCACTCGCGGCAGACTTCCATGGCCGGTTGATGGTCGACTGCTGGCGCGCTTCGGTGAAAGCCGTGGCGACGATGCCCGCACCAAGTGGGATGGCGTGATGATCAGCGCTTCCGCCGGCAGCCAGGTGCATGCCGTGCACGGTGGCCGCGTGGTGTTTGCCGATTGGTTGCGAGGCGCCGGGTTGCTGGTGATTCTCGACCACGGCAACGGTTTTTTGAGTCTTTACGGTCACAACCAGACGTTGCTCAAGTCTGCGGGTGACGTGGTAAAAGCCGGTGAGTCCATCTCCACTGTCGGTAGCAGTGGCGGGCAGGACACACCAGCGCTGTATTTCGCTATTCGTCAGCAGGGTCACCCGAGTGATCCGGCGCAATGGTGTCGTGCGCAAGGATAAGCACGCCATCTACTTCAGGAGTTCGTTCGACATGCTGTATTTGTCCCGCCTTACCTCGCTGGCCCTGACGATTGCCCTGGTGATCGGCGCGCCGTTGGCGTTTGCCGCTCAACCGGCCCCGGCGGTCGCACCTGCCGGCACCGCTGCGACCACCAAGGCGCCATTGCCGCTGGACGAGTTGCGCACCTTTGCCGAAGTCATGGACCGGATCAAGGCAGCCTATGTAGAACCGGTGGACGACAAGACCCTGCTGGAAAACGCCATCAAAGGCATGCTCAGCAACCTCGACCCGCACTCCGCCTATCTGGGCCCGGAAGACTTCGCTGAATTGCAGGAAAGCACCAGCGGCGAATTCGGCGGCCTGGGCATCGAAGTCGGCGCCGAAGACGGTTTCATCAAAGTGGTTTCGCCCATTGATGACACCCCAGCCTCCAAGGCTGGCATTCAGGCCGGCGACTTCATCGTCAAGATCAACGGCCAGCCGACTCGCGGCCAGAGCATGACCGAAGCCGTGGACAAAATGCGCGGCAAGATCGGCCAGAAGATCACCCTGACCCTGGTCCGCGACGGCGGCGCGCCGTTCGACGTGACGCTGGTCCGCGCCATCATTCAAGTGAAGAGCGTGAAGAGCCAGTTGCTGGAGTCCGGCTACGGCTACATCCGCATCACCCAGTTCCAGGTCAAGACCGGCGAAGAGGTCTCCAAGGCCCTGGCCAAGTTGCGCAAGGACAACGGCAAGAAGCTCAGCGGTATCGTCCTCGACTTGCGCAACAACCCGGGTGGCGTGCTGCAATCGGCGGTGGAAGTGGTCGACCACTTCATCACCAAGGGCCTGATCGTGTACACCAAGGGCCGCATCGCCAACTCCGAACTGCGCTTCTCCGCCACCGGCAAGGACGAAAGTGAAGCCGTGCCAATGGTCGTGCTGATCAACGGCGGCAGCGCCTCCGCCTCGGAAATTGTCGCCGGCGCCCTGCAGGATCAGAAACGCGCAGTGGTCATGGGCACCACAAGTTTCGGCAAAGGCTCGGTACAAACCGTCCTGCCGCTGAACAACGAACGCGCACTGAAGATCACCACGGCGCTGTATTACACGCCGAACGGTCGCTCGATCCAGGCTCAGGGCATTGTTCCGGACATCGAAGTGCGCAAGGCCAAGATCACCAACGAGCAGGACGGCGAGTACTTCAAGGAAGCCGATCTGCAAGGTCACCTGGGCAATGGCAACGGCGGCGCCGACAAACCGACCAGCTCCAGCGGCAAAGCCAAGGCCATGCCGCAGGATGACGATTACCAGTTGGCCCAGGCCTTGAGCCTGCTCAAAGGGTTGAGCATCACCTCCGGCCGCTGAGATGCGCCTGCGGTTGCTCCTCGGTCTGCTGTGCTGTCTGGCGGGTGTCGCTCACGCGGCGCCCGCCCCTCAAAAGGCCTACATCACTCTGATCATCGATGACCTGGGGCAGAACCTGCCCCGGGATCGCCGCGTGCTGGCCCTGCCCGGCCCGGTCACCACGGCAATCATGCCCGATACACCCCACGCCACCGAATTCGCTCGCGAAGCCCATCGCGCCGGCAAGATCGTCATCCTGCACATGCCCATGGACCCGGCTACCGGGCCATTTGCCTGGCATCCCGAGCTGCCCGTCGAAGAGCTCGAAAAGCGCCTGAACGCGGCGTTCCAGGCTGTGCCGTATACCGCTGGCATCAACAACCACATGGGCAGCCGCATGACCGTTCAGCAACCGGCCATGGCCTGGCTGATGGCGGACTTGCAGCGTCGGCACAAGTTCTTCGTCGACAGCCGTACCAGCGCGCAAACCGTGGCGGCCGCCGAGGCGCAGAAGATCGGTTTGGCGAGCGTTTCGCGGGATGTGTTCCTCGATGACGAGCCCACTGAAGCCGCGATTTTCACTCAGCTACAGACGGCTATCAGCCTGGCGCGCAAGCAGGGTTCTGCGGTGATGATCGGGCATCCGTATCCGCAGACATTGGCGGTGCTTGAACATGAATTGCCCAAGCTCAAGGCTCAGGGCATTGACTGGATCGACATCAAACAGATGATCAGTGTGCGCGGCAATCGTGCAACGGCAGCGCACGGCAAGGATGGTCAGTACCGCCTCCCGACTGCCCGGTAATTCCTCCCAGCCCACTCCATTTCGCGATAACTATTTATACCTGTCGGCACACAGACGCGTGCCACGATAGCGCTCACCCCGAATTTCATCACCAAGGAATGGACATGAAATATCTCAGCTTCTTTTGCTTCGCAGGCTTGATTGGCCTGCCGGCTATTTCCGCAGTGCAGGCGCGCGACCTGGGCGAAGGCGCCATCAACGATTCACCTTCAAGAGCCCTGCAAAACAGTGAGCATTTTTATGAAATCTGGAGCGGCGTGGGACGACTCAGTCTCCAATCGGGCGAGACCTGCAGCGCCGTTCTGCTGGATACGCGAAACAGACACGGCCGAGCCATCGGCCCTGCTTACCTGCTCACCAGCGGCCATTGCGTGTTCTTTGAGTACGGTTCGGCGCGGACCAATCTGCCTTTGAAAGCCAGCGTCACTTTCCACTACTTTCATGACGTGCCACAGCGTAAGCGCCAATACGCCATTCGGACCGCCCGATGGAGCAGCCTGGTCGGGACCGATCTTGCAGTACTCGAAGTCGACGCGACATTGGCGTCGCTGATACAGGCCGGGGTCAACCCGCTCAAGCTGGCGTCCCATCAAACCGACGAGAGTCAGGATGCGCTTAACATTGGCGCGCCGGGCGGCTTCACCGAACAGGGGCTTCGATTGAGCGCCTGCGCTGAACAAACCGCCGGAACGTTCATCGATCATCCCGGGGTGTTCCCTTTAGCCATGAAAAACAGCTGCGACCTTTACGCTGGCGGCTCCGGTAGCCCGATGCTGAATCGCCGTACCAACGAAATCACCGGCGTCGTCAGTAAAGTCATGGCCTCCCGCAATACACCAGCACTGCCCGACTGTGAGCACTCGACGTCTTGCAAGGCTGCACGTTTCAACTACAGCTACTCGGCCAACTTTCTGCACAAGTGTTTTATTGACGGTGTCTTCGCCAGCGATGGGGAGGACTGTTCGCTGGACCCGGTCGAGCTGACTGTCACTGAGCCCTGGAAGCTCAAGTCATACGTTCATAGAACGCAAAATGCGGAGGGGCAGATCGCATTGCCTACGTGGGATTTCAGGTTTTCCCTCAAGGCGCCCTTCTATCGCTATAAAACGGTCCATAACGCCAGGGACTGCAAGGTTCCTGACAATTACAGTGCCGCCATCAGCGCTGAAAATGCTTACATCAATACTCAAATAGGGCCACAAAGCGGCGCACATGCACTGTGCATTATCGGCGTCGCCTCAGGGGAACTGCAGCTGACAAGGGCGACGTTGAATAACGTGTTTACCAGTGCCGTGTACTTGAGCGCGACACCGGACGCCACGCTTCAGACCACATCAAGGTAATTGCTACAGATAGCGCCCCATGATGTCGTCCACGATGCCTTCCTTGCGCAGCTGATCCAGCGCGGCTTGCAGCTTGGCGACGGTTTCGTCCGGCACGTCTTTATTCAGCGCCAGGTACAACTCGGCGCTGTTGAAGCGCAGCACTGTCTTGAGCCCGTTCACGCCTTCCTGGCGCGCCAGGTAGCGGCCTGCCGGGTCACCGGTGGCCCACAGGTCGATCTGGCCGTTGACCAGTTTTTTTGCGTTGTCTTGGTCGCGCAGCACAACAATCGGTTTCAGTCCTTGCTTGGCCAGTGTCTCGGCAATCGCATCGCCCTTGTAGGCGCCAATTTTGTATTTGCGCGCCTGCTCCAGCGACTCGAGGGTGATCTTGCTATCGGCCTTGGCCAGCAGGATCCAGTCGTCCGGGCCAATAGGGCCGACCCACTTGAAGAGTTTCTCGCGGTCCGGTAGCCGCGCCATCACGAACACACCATAGCCTGGCTTTTCCAGGGCGAGTTTGTAGATTCGCTCCCAAGGGAAACGTAGCGTCAGGCTGTAAGGGATATCGGCGCGCTTGAACATCTCACGGACAATGTCCACGGCAATGCCGTTGATGTTCTCGTCCTGAGCGAAATTTTTGCCGTTCTTCGCCATGTTGTACGGCGGGAAGTTTTCCGTCAGCAACACCAGACCGGTGCCGGGATTTTCTTCGGCGTGAGCTCCGTTGATGAGCAACAGAGAAGCGCTGGCGAGGACAAGAAGAAGACGTTTAAGCATGTCGGGCTACCGAAATCCATGGCGTGCCCAAGAGTGCCTTGAGCCCGCCATGCTGTCCACTGGCCTGTACTGTTTAGCGCATCACGATGCCGCGATGAGCCATGTAAGCCTTGGCTTCCTGCACGGTGTATTCGCCAAAGTGGAAAATACTCGCCGCCAGCACCGCGCTGGCGTGGCCTTCAAGGATGCCGTCGGCCAAGTGCTGCAAGTTGCCAACACCGCCGGACGCGATCACCGGAATCCCCAGCGCATCGCTGATGGCGCGGGTAACGCCCAGGTCGAAGCCGTTTTTCATGCCGTCCTGGTCCATGCTGGTCAGCAGGATTTCACCGGCACCGAGGCCTTCCATCTTCTTCGCCCACTCAACCGCGTCGAGGCCGGTTGGCTTGCGACCACCGTGGGTGAAGATTTCCCAGCGCGGGGTTTCGCCCGGACCGGAAACTTTCTTCGCGTCGATGGCGACGACGATGCATTGCGAGCCGAAATGCTGAGCCGCTTCGCCGACGAATTCCGGGTTGAACACCGCAGCAGTGTTGATCGAGACCTTGTCCGCACCGGCATTGAGCAAGTTGCGAATGTCCTGCACGGTACGTACGCCGCCGCCCACGGTCAGCGGGATGAATACCTGGCTGGCCATGCGTTCGACGGTATGCAGCGTGGTGTCGCGACCGTCGACGCTGGCGGTGATGTCGAGAAAGGTAATCTCGTCGGCACCTTGCTCGTCGTAGCGACGGGCGATTTCCACCGGGTCGCCGGCATCGCGAATGTTCTCGAACTTGACGCCCTTGACCACCCGGCCGTTATCCACGTCCAGGCAAGGGATGATGCGTTTGGCCAGCGCCATGGTGAGTCCTCAGCCTTTGTACGAATCGCAGAAAGCTTGCGCTTCAGCGACATCGAGGGTGCCTTCGTAAATCGCCCGGCCGGTGATGGCGCCGATGATGCCTGGTGCCTTGGCGTCGAGCAGCGACTTGATGTCACCCAGATTGTGGATACCGCCGGAAGCGATCACCGGAATCTTCGTCGCAGCGGCCAGGGCGGCGGTGTACGAAACGTTGCAGCCCTGCATCATGCCGTCTTTGGCGATGTCGGTATAAACGATCGCGGACACGCCGTCGGCTTCGAATTGCTTGGCCAGGTCGATCACCTGAATGGTGCTGATTTCAGCCCAGCCGTCAGTGGCGACAAAACCATCTTTGGCATCCAGGCCGACGATCACTTTGCCCGGGAACGCGCGGCAGGCTTCGGCGACGAAGGCCGGATCTTTCACGGCTTTGGTGCCGATGATCACGTAGCTCACGCCCGCTTTCACGTAGTGTTCGATGGTTTCCAGGGAACGGATGCCGCCGCCGATCTGGATCGGCAGGTTCGGGTAGCGCTTGGCGATGGCGGTAACCACTTCGCCGTTGACCGGCAGGCCTTCGAAGGCACCGTTCAGGTCGACCAGATGCAGACGGCGGCAACCGCCTTCCACCCACTTGGCAGCCATGCTCACCGGGTCATCGGAGAACACCGTGGAATCTTCCATGCGGCCCTGGCGCAGACGAACACAGGCACCGTCTTTGAGATCGATAGCGGGAATAATCAGCATCTGGCAAACCTTCAAATTCGAGTATTCAGCTTCGCTCGGAAATCAGTTTTTCTCGAGCGCCCACAGGTCGCTTTCGATGCTTTCGAACCTCTCTTTGAGGTGCGTCTGCACATCGAAAATCGCCCTGTTGTAATAGTGCGGAGCAATTTCGCGGGTAAACAGCTCAAGGATTTCAGCCGCTTCGAACGAACCCAGGTCCAGCTCGAAGCGATCCTCCATGAAGCGTTTGATCTTGTGATTGGCCTCGTTCTCCTGTTCGGGAGTGAGGGTCAGGATCGGCGGCTTCTTCTTGACGGCCATTTACCAGCGACCATCCCACGCGGCGAAGTTCTGCAGCAATTGCAGGCCATGGGTATGGCTCTTCTCCGGGTGGAACTGCACGGCGAAACGCGAGCCATCGGCCAGCGCGGCGGCGAAATCAACACCATAGTGACCGCCACCCACCACTTGCCGCGCATTGCCGGCAGCGATGTAGTAGCTGTGCACGAAGTAGAAACGCGCCAGGTCCGGAATGTCGTGCCACAGCGGGTGACTCACCTTCTGCTTCACTTCGTTCCAGCCCATGTGCGGGACTTTCAGGTGTTCGCCATCTTCATGCAGGTCTTTGCCGAAGAACTTCACCGCGCCCGGGAACAGGCCGATGCAGTCAACGCCGTCGTTCTCTTCACTGCTGTCGAGCAAGGCTTGCATGCCCACGCAGATGCCGAGGAACGGACGGTCCTGGCTGACTTCACGCACCAGCGAGTCGAAGCCCAGGCGACGGATCTCCGCCATGCAATCGCGAATCGCGCCGACGCCGGGAAATACCACGCGATCGGCTTCGCGAATCACATCGGCATCGCTGGTGATCAGCACCTTGCCGGCACCGACGTGCTCGAGGGCCTTGGCCACCGAGTGCAGGTTGCCCATGCCGTAATCGATAACCGCGACCGTCTGCATTACAGAACGCCTTTGGTCGACGGCATCTGACCGGCCATGCGGTCATCCAGCTCTACGGCCATGCGCAGGGCGCGGCCGAAAGCCTTGAACACGGTTTCGATCTGGTGGTGGGTGTTGGTGCCACGCAGATTGTCGATGTGCAGGCTGACGAGGGCGTGGTTGACGAAGCCCTGGAAGAATTCCTGGAACAGGTCAACGTCGAAGCCGCCAACGGTGGCACGGGTGTAGGGAACGTGCATCTGCAGGCCAGGGCGGCCGGAGAAGTCGATCACCACGCGCGACAGCGCTTCATCGAGCGGCACATAGGCGTGGCCGTAGCGACGGATGCCTTTCTTGTCGCCGATAGCTTTGGCGAAGGCCTGACCCAGGGTGATACCGACGTCTTCCACCGTGTGGTGGTCGTCGATATGCAGGTCGCCCTTGCTGACAATATCCAGGTCGATCAGCCCGTGACGGGCGATCTGGTCCAGCATGTGCTCAAGAAAAGGTACACCGATATCAAATCGGGCCTTTCCGGTGCCATCCAGGTTGATCGAGGCTTTGATCTGGGTTTCCAGAGTGTCGCGCTCGACAGACGCCATACGTTCGGCCATCACCAGCTCCGCAAAAATCATTGGGGCGAAAAAGGCAGCCATTATAGGGTCGCGGGCGCTAAACAGAAACACGAGAGGTGATATCACTGACGGAGTGAATCCCCTGCTGTCGGGGATAGACATGTCAGTACAAGCGGTTTCATTGCAAAAACGCGAAACAAATGTGGGAGCGAGCCTGCTCGCGATGAGACCTCCACATTCAACATCTCTGTCGACTGTCAGACCGCTATCGCGAGCAGGCTCGCTCCCACAGGGATGATGCGTTTACTTAATGGAACAACACCGCAGTCTTTTGCAGCGTCACCCAAACACCCCACGCCAACGGAATACCCACCACCAACCACGCAGCCACCGCCAAGGGCTTGGTGCCCGCATCCGCTTTCCACTCCAGCACGGTGCTGGCGTCAGCACCCTTGTCGTGGCCCAGCGCCTGTTCGGCCGCCAGTTCAGCGTCGGTCATGAAGTACTTGTCGGCCACCGGGCGAACCATCAGGTTGCACAGGAAACCCAGCACCAGCAGGCCCGCGAGGATGTACAGGGTGATGTCGTAAGCCGCAGCACGCTCAACGCCGATGCTCAGCTGATACTCACGCAAGTAGTTCACCAACACCGGCCCCAACACACCCGCCGCCGCCCAAGCCGTCAGCAGACGACCGTGGATCGCGCCGACCATTTGCGTCCCGAACAAGTCAGCCAGGTAAGCCGGCACTGTCGCAAAACCACCGCCGTACATCGACAGGATGATGCAGAACGCCGCCACGAACAGCGCAACGTTGCCCAGGTGACCGAGATTCGGAATCAGCGCGTACAGCGCAAAACCGAGGGCGAAGAACACGAAATAAGTGTTTTTGCGGCCCAGGTAGTCCGAGAACGAAGCCCAGAAGAACCGGCCACCAATGTTGAACAGGCTCAGCAAACCGGTGAAACCGGCCGCAATCGCTGCGATCGAGGCCAGTTGCCCGGCATCCAGCTGACCAAACGTCTGGTCGGTACCCAGCAATTTACCGGCGAAGACTTCCTGCAACAGTGGCGAAGCCATGCCAAGGATGCCGATACCCGCCGATACGTTCAGGCACAGCACCAGCCACACCAGACGGAATTGCGGGGTTTTCCACGCCACATTCACATGGACGTGACGATGGGTGATCATCGAGTTCGACGCTTTTTTTGCCGGAGCAGTCCAGCCTTCAGGCTTCCAGCCAGTTGGCGGAACGCGGTAGGACAGCGCGCCACCGATCATGAACACGAAGTAGATCGCGGCCATTACCAGGAAGCTCTGCCATACGCCCACGCTGGTTGGCGAAGCGAAGTGGCCCATCAGCGCTGCAGCCAGTGGAGCACCCACCATCGCGCCACCGCCGAAACCCATGATCGCCATGCCTGTGGCCATGCCGCGCTTGTCCGGGAACCACTTGATCAGGGTCGAGACCGGCGAGATGTAACCCAGGCCCAGACCAATACCGCCAATGACCCCGGAGCCGATCCACATCAGCCAGATCTGGTGGGTATAGATCCCCAGCGCCGAAATCAGTAGACCGCCACACCAGCACAGTGCCGACACAACACCGGCCTTGCGCGGACCTGCGTGTTCCAGCCAGCCGCCCCAGATGGCTGCCGAGCAACCAAGGAAGATGAAGAACAGGGTGTAGATCCAGCCGAGCATCGAGATCGGCCAGTCGCATTGAGACGAAAAAACCTGAGCGATGAAGCTCATGTCCGGCGCGCAAGTCACGGCCTTGGTGACGCCCAGGGCTTTGGACAACGGCAACCAGAACACCGAAAAGCCGTAGGCCATGCCGATGCACAGGTGGATGGCCAGAGCGGCCGGTGGTACCAGCCAACGGTTAAAACCGGGCTTGGCGATGATGCGTTCCTTGGACAGGAACGCGGGCTGGTCGGCTTTGATGCCGTCCGCCGTGATGCTCGTAGTCATGGTGTTTCCCCCAATTATTAGTATGGTTCGCCAGCCGCTCTTCACCCCCAGCCTTTATGCACGCAGGCATGACTGTTTTTTAGGTGAAGCTCCATTTTGGTGCGACATCACGTCGCGATAAGGACGGACGAACGGGCAGAGGTTACCATTTGCACGTGACAGAAAAACCAAAGTGATATCACCTTTTTGTAAGTCGTCTGTTCTCGTACAACCGCAACAATTTGTTTTCACGCGATTACTTTCAAGGGAGACACCATGCCGATCATTGTCGAGCTGCTGAACCAAGCCACTTATCAGGATCAGCAAGACCTGCAGAAGATCTACCGTGACGCCCCTGACTGGCTGTTTGCGCCATTTACAGGAGACATGCAGCTGATTGAAGACTGCCTGCAGGACGGTTCGCTGATCGCCGGACGCTTCAACGATCGCCTGTTGGGTGCGGCACGTTTGCAACGGCACCACGACGTCTGGCATTTGTCCCATTTATGCGTACGAAAAATCACCCGTCGCCGTGGCGTTGCCGAGCGCATGGTGAACGAAGCGCAGAAAATGGCGTCGCAATCAGGCGCGACATTGCGGCTATTGGCGCCTGCCGGGCACCTCGAAGCTCAAGCGCTAGCGGCTAAGCTGAAAGTGCCGCTGGACGAGCTCCCGAAGTGATCGCTGACCGGTCAGCCACTTCGGAGCGCTATACTCCCCGGCTAAATTTCGAATTCGACTAATACAAGGACTCGCCCATGAAAGCGTTCGGCAAAATCCTGGGTCTGGTACTTCTCGGGCTGTTGCTGATCATTGTGGCGCTGGGCTTTGCCCTGACCCACCTCTTCGATCCCAACGACTATAAAGACGAGATTCGCCAGATTGCCCGCGACAAGGCCCACATCGAGCTGACGCTCAATGGCGATATCGGCTGGAGCCTGTTTCCCTGGCTGGGCCTGGAATTGCACGAAGCCAGTGTTGCGACCCTGGCCAAGCCTACCGAGCCGTTCGCAGACTTGCAGATGCTCGGCCTGTCGGTCCGCGTGATTCCGCTGCTGCGCCGCGAAGTGCAGATGAGCGATGTGCGCGTCGAAGGCCTGAACCTGCGCCTGAACCGCGACAAGGACGGCCACGGTAACTGGGAAGACATCGGCAAGGTCCCGGCACCTGCCACCCCGACGACCTCGGCCACGCCGTCCGCCACCACCGGCGAGCCCGCACCAACGACTACTGCCCAGGCAGAAAAACCGGCCCAGCCGATCCGCCTGGACATCGACAGCCTGACCGTCAACAACGCCCGCGTTGAGTACAGCGACGAGAAAACCGGCAAGCAGTTCAGCGCCGAAAGCATCCAGCTGAGCACTGGCCCCGTGCACGACTCGACCAACATCCCGGTCAAACTCACCGCGTTCCTCGGTACCAACCAACCGGTTCTGCGGGTGCGGACCGAACTGGCCGGCGAGTTGCGTTTCGAGCGTGCGCTGCAGCGCTACAAATTCGAAGACATGAAACTCTCCGGTGAAGTCGCTGGCGATCCGCTGCAAGGCAAGACCATGACCTTCGCAGCTCAAGGTCAGCTGCTGCTGGACAAGGCAGCGAACGTCGCCGAATGGACCGGCATCAAGATCTCCGCCAATCAGTTGCGCGCCTTGGGCGAACTGAAGGCCAACGACCTCGACAAGACCCCGCAAATCAGCGGTGGCCTGTCGATTGCCCAGTTCGATCTGGCGAAATTCGTCGACAGCATCGGCCAGAAACTCCCGGCAATGGCCGAAGGCAGCCTGAGCAAAGTCGAGCTGGCCAGCCAGGTTGCCGGCACGCCGACCAGTTTGTCCCTCGACAACCTCAACCTGAAACTCGACGACAGCACTTTCAGCGGCCGCATCGCTGTCGAGGACTTCGCCAAGCAATCGCTGCGCGCAACCCTCAAGGCTGACACCTTCAATGTCGACCGTTACTTGCCGCCAAAATCCGCCGAAGCCAACAGCGCGAAGCAGGTGCGTGAGGCCGAAGTGGCCAGCACCGAGACCGAAGCTATGGCTGGCGCGGGCAGTTCCCCGCTGCCACCCTCACCGACCAAAGGCCCGTGGAGCACCGAGCGTCTGTTGCCGGTGGAACGCCTGAGCAAACTCGACGTGGACGCCGACCTGACCTTCGGCCAGCTGACCCTCGACAAACTGCCGATTCAGAATGCTGCCCTCAAGGCCACCGGCCAAGGCGGCCTGCTGACGTTGGAAAACCTGCGCGGCGACCTGTACGACGGCAACTTCGAAGCCAAAGGTACCCTGGACGTGCGCCAGCAAGTGCCGGCGCTGAACATGCAGACGCGCATCAGCAAAGTGCCTGTAGAAAAAATCCTCGAAAGCCAGGGGAAAAACCCACCGATCCAAGGCCTGGTTACGCTCGATAGCGCGCTGACCAGCAGCGGCAATAGCCAGAGCGTGCTGATCGACAACCTCAACGGCAATGCCAGTTTCGTCATCAACAATGGCGTGCTGCTCAATGCCAACCTTGAGCAGCAACTGTGCAAGGGCATCGCCACCCTGAATCGCAAAACCCTCACGGGCGAGCCACGGGGCAAGGACACACCGTTCGAAGAGCTCAAGGGCAACCTGACCTTCCACAACGGCGTGGCCAGCAACCCCGACCTGAAAGTGCGCATCCCGGGCATGACCGTCAACGCTAACGGCGATATCGACCTGCGGGTGCTGGGCATGGATTACCGCGTCGGCGTGATCGTCGAAGGTGACAAGAGCGACATGCCGGACCCGGCCTGCCAGGTCGGCGAACGCTACGTCGGCATCGAGTGGCCGCTACGCTGCCGTGGTCCGCTGGAACTGGGTGCCAAGGCTTGCCGCGTCGACAACGAACGCATGGGACAAGTCGCGAGCAAACTGGCTGGCGAGCGGATCAGCGAAAAAATCGACGAGAAGCTTGGCGATAAAGTCAGCCCGGAACTGAAAAACGCGCTCAAGGGGCTGTTCAAGCGATGAGAGCCGAGCAGTTTTCAACGGCGGTGCTGGATTGGTACGACCGCCACGGCCGCCACAATTTGCCTTGGCAACAGGGCATCACCCCTTACCGGGTGTGGGTCTCGGAAATCATGTTACAGCAGACCCAGGTCAGCACCGTGCTGAATTACTTCGACCGTTTCATGGCTTCGTTGCCGACGGTCGAAGCCCTGGCTGCCGCGCCGGAAGACGAAGTGCTGCACTTGTGGACCGGCCTCGGGTATTACACCCGGGCGCGCAACTTGCAGAAGACCGCGAAGATTGTCGTTGCCGAATATGGCGGCGAGTTTCCCCGTGATGTGGAAAAGCTCACCGATCTGCCAGGTATTGGCCTGTCCACGGCCGGCGCGATTGCCAGCCTGAGCATGGGCTTGCGGGCGCCGATCCTCGATGGCAACGTTAAACGGGTGCTGGCGCGCTTTACCGCGCAAGAGGGTTATCCGGGCGAGCCCAAGGTTGCCAAACAGCTGTGGGCCAACGCTGAGCGCTTTACGCCGCAGACCCGTGTCAACGCCTACACCCAGGCGATGATGGACCTGGGCGCCACGCTCTGCACCCGCAGCAAACCGAGCTGCCTGCTCTGCCCGCTCGAAAAGGGTTGCGAGGCGCACATGCTTGGCCTGGAAACCCGCTACCCGATCCCCAAACCGCGCAAAGTCGTGCCACAGAAGCGCACGCTGATGCCAATGCTCGCTAATGGCGAAGGTGCGATTCTGCTTTACCGTCGCCCTTCCACGGGTCTGTGGGGCGGTCTCTGGAGCCTGCCGGAACTCGACGACCTCGACGACCTGCAACATCTGGCTTCGCAGCACTCGCTGGAATTGCGCAGCCAACAGGCACTGCCGAGTCTGGTACACACTTTCAGCCACTTTCAGTTATCCATCGAACCCTGGCTGGTTCAGGTCCAAGAGGCCGGCCATCACGTGGCCGAGGCCGACTGGCTCTGGTATAACCTCGCCACCCCGCCGCGCCTGGGCCTTGCCGCCCCGGTCAAAACCTTGCTCGAACGCGCGGCCGCCGTATTGAACGCAGGAGAGTCGTCATGACCCGCACCATCATGTGCCGCAAGTACAAAGAAGAACTGCCCGCCCTGGAGCGCGCTCCATTTCCGGGCGCAAAAGGTCAGGACATTTTTGACCACGTCTCGGCCAAGGCCTGGGCCGACTGGCAGAAACACCAGACCCTGCTGATCAACGAAAAACGCTTGAACATGATGAACGCCGAAGACCGCAAATATCTTCAAGGCGAGATGGACAAGTTCTTTTCCGGCGAGGAATACGCCAAGGCTGACGGCTACGTTCCGCCGGCTGAATAACCCCGTTTTTTCGGGGGGTGGATCGTAAGCGACGGTAATAATTAAATTTTTTTTGAAAACTTTCTTGACGACCCCCTGAAAAACCAGTTTAATGCGCCCCGTTGCCCAGATAGCTCAGTCGGTAGAGCAGGGGATTGAAAATCCCCGTGTCGGCGGTTCGATTCCGTCTCTGGGCACCAAATACCGAAAACCCTGAATCGCAAGATTCAGGGTTTTTTTATGCCCGCGATTTGATCAGGCATCGTGCAAGCGTCTCTCCTGACTAGTTTTCACCGCCCCAGTGGAAAACCAGATTGCGAGCGGCACCACTGCCTACATCCGCTGTATCCCGCCGTACCTCACCCTTATGCGTCGCGACAACGGTGTACTTGCCGGCAGGCAACTGAACATAAACCAGCGGCCCAGCCTCACTCAGTGTCAGCACGGGTTGCCCTGCGGCTTTCTGAATGACCACATCCACATCGGGAACATATTCGTCCTTCGGCCCGGTGGAAAAGGTCATGTGCAGGTTGTAACCCTGCGTTTGTTCAATGGCTCGAGCCTCATCCTCTCCGATCCCCCCGGACAGGTAAGTAATCCCGTTTTGCTGTTGCTGCTGAACTTGCACGCCTGTGCTGTCGATCGGTTCAAGACTGGCGGCGTTAAGCAGGACTGGAAACATCATTACGCCGACGGCGGCGATGGGCAGCATGAATGAATGGACGTTCTTCATGATGGCGACTCCCGGGTTACGCAGAACCCAATCGTTACTCTTTTTAGATTTGTTACCGAATGTTCAAGTTTTAGATCGATTCGCACTTGGGCTCACTGCGAATCGGACTACGTGATGTGCTCCTCATGCATGGGCTGCCGTCGGCCCGGTCCTGCACAGCAAATTCGCCTTTCCTTCCGATTTACCAGCAACGCCCGGCATCGCGGACTATCACTCTCTTGCCATCCTCTTGTGCCTGTTTCCTTCAGCCGCGGAAAATGTCATGAGCTCCCTCAAACCCGGTAACACTCAAGATCCACAGATCACTTCACTGCTCGGCAATCTTGGCGAGTTGATCCGTGAAGCGCGTCAGAAGGTGCTGCGAGCGGTCGATACCGTTCAGGTGCAAACCTGTTGGCAGATCGGGCGGCATATTGTGGAGTTCGAGCAGGAAGGCGCTCGGCGGGCGGTGTATGGCAAGCAGCTGCTATCGACGCTGGCGAAAGTACTGACGGAGCAGTTTGGGAAAGGTTTCGACGCTTCCAACCTTCGCTACATGCGCCTGTTCTATCAAGCATTCCCAATTCGTGACGCACTGCGTCACGAATTGAGCTGGACCCATTACCGCAGACTGCTACGAGTCGACAACGACAACGCTCGCCACTGGTACATGAACGAATCTGCTCTGCAGAACTGGTCAAGTCGCGCCCTCGAGCGCCAGATCAATACCCTCTATTACGAACGCTTGCTGGCGAGCCGCGACCGGGCCGCCGTCAAACAGGAAGCCGCCACCAACATCCAGCAAATGAACGCCAGCCCTCGGGATTTCATCCGGGACCCAGTGCTACTGGAATTTCTCGGCCTGCCCAATGCGGGCTTGATCCAGGAAAGCGAACTTGAACAAGCATTGATCAATCAACTCCAGGGCTTCCTGCTCGAACTGGGCAAAGGCTTCGCCTTCATCGCTCGCCAGCAACGCATCAGTACCGAGAGCAAAGACTTCTACATCGACCTGGTGTTCTACAACTACCTGCTCAAGTGCTTCGTCATCTTCGACCTCAAGCGCGGCGTACTCACCCACCAGGATGTCGGCCAGATGGACATGTACGTGCGCATGTACGACGACCTCAAGCGCGGACCGGAGGATGGCCCCACTGTCGGCCTCATTCTCTGCGCGCAAAAAGATGAATCGGTGGTGCGCTATTCAGTGCTGCAAGGCAACGAACAACTGTTCGCCAGTACCTACAGACTGGTACTGCCGAGCGAGGAGGAGCTTCGCACAGAACTGGATCGGGAATGGGCAGTGCTTGAGGAGCGGTTACTCAAGCAGAGGCTCCGATAAGCGCGGGCAGATTGTTCATAAACGGCGTGAAGACTATGGTGAGTGACTCGCCGCAAAGGTTCAAAGCCGATGAATTTGCAGGACATGCCCTCACTGGCCCCGACGCAACTTGAATTGCCGTTACCCACCGGCACACCTGGTGAATCTTTCAAGGAGCCCGCCGTCGACGGTTTCATCCTTGGCGGCTTCACCTGGCGGCATGCGAATCAAGACCCAACCCGCCCAGTGGTGATCATCAACGCCGCTACTTCAGTCCGTTGCCGTCACTACTCGCGCTTCGCCGATTATCTGTTCGCCAACGGCTTCGACGTGATCACCTATGACTACCGCGGCATCGGCGAGTCGCGCCCCGCGTCCTTGAAAGGGCTTGAGGCCTCATGGTCCGACTGGGGCGCACTGGATTTCGAGGCGATGCTGCAAAGGGCGCAACGCGAGTTTGCAGAACAACCCATCAATGTCGTCGGCCACAGCTTCGGCGGTTGCGCGGCCGGGCTGGGAGCCTCCGGGCATTTGATCCGACGCCTGGTGACGGTGGGTGCGCAGTTCGCTTACTGGCGCGACTACGCCCCTGCTCATCGCTGGCGAATGTTTGGCAAGTGGCATGTGGTGATGCCATTGATGACCATGCTTTATGGCTACTTTCCCGGCAAACGCCTCGGCTGGCTCGAAGACACCCCGGCCGGTGTAGTCCGCGACTGGAGCATGCCCGCCGCCCAATATGAGAAACGCCCCAGCGCTCGCGTCATCCACGCCGAAAGCGGCCAGCTGCCGTTCGGGAACGTCACCGCCCAAACGCTGGCGATCAGCCTCAGCGACGATCCCTACGGCACGATTCCAGCCATCGAACGCCTGCTCGGCTACTTCACCAACAGCACAAACACTCACCTGCGAATCGCCCCCGAAGACATCGGCGAAGAAGAAGTCGGACATTTCGCCTTTTTTCGCAGCGCATACCAAGCCACACTATGGCCCATTGCATTGTCCTGGCTGCATACCGGCGAGCTGGCCCCCGATACACCCGGGCGGCGAGTGCCACGCAGTTAATGGATGCGCCCCCTCAATGAATTACGGAACGACGCCCATGGCCTCCGCCAACAAGCAGAACAAACGCGCCTCCCGCGCCAAAGCCAAGGCCAAGCAGAACCGCACCCAGCGGGCTGCCACGCCGGTCGAGCTGGACCCGAACGACGATCGCATCGATTTCGAATCGGTGGACCTGACCGAACTGTTCAAGAAAATGATCGACGCCGAAAAAAACAGTCAGCAAGCGATGTGCGCAGCCTTCCTCGAAGACCCGTTGCTGGAACTGGTGTACGAGCAGGAAGGCGAAGAAGGCGCGATGGACTTCATCCTCGCGGCACTGATCGAATACCGCCAATGGTCCACCGAGACAGACGAAGCCGGCGCCTTGGCGTGGATCGAGTCTGCGTCCTTCCAGGCTGACTACGTGGCGGCGTCCAGCGCCATCGCGACCCAAACCCAACAGAAACCAAACTGAGTTCCCATGGCCTCCCTGAACAAGCAACAGAAACGCGCCAAACGCGCCAAAATCAAAGCCAAGCAAATCAATATCCACGGCAGAAAGCCCGCCGCGCTGGACGATGACCTGGGCGAACTCGGCGAGCCGATCCCGGAATACACCCTGGCGATGTTCAGCAAAATGCGCGACGCCGAAGCCACCAGCCGCAACGACATGCTGTTGACCCTGCTGTCGGACCTCGCCGGGATCATCAGCGACCATCCAGAACTGCTGGACATGGAAAACGCCGACAACGAAGCCATGGCCGCCACGCACCTGGCCGCCGACATGCTGATCGACTACCGCATGTGGGCCGATGGCATGGACCGCGACGCCGCCCAGGCCTGGCTGACCGACCCGCAATTCATCACCGACTTTGGCGATGCGCTGGACAGCTATCGTCAGTCGCTGGACCTGCCGGTGGAAAAGGCTGAGTAAGGCCACTCTGGAAGTAAAAACGGCTGCTTGTCATCTCTGACAGCAGCCGTTTTTTGTAATCATTGAAACTGTCGTGACTATCACAACCTTTCATCAGCCATCGCGTATATCCCATTGACATATCCCAACAGAATTCTATCCTTCTGACTTCAAGTGTCAGCAAAGCGCAGGAGGCCTGCCATGGAACAAACCACCCTTTTTATGAGCAATCGAAGCCAGGCCGTCCGCCTGCCCAAAGCCGTCGCAATGCCCAGTGATGTGAAGCGTGTCGATGTTATCGCTATCGGCAGGACTCGCCTCATCACCCCGGCAGGAGAAGCCTGGGATAGCTGGTTCGACGGCGAAGGCGTGAGCGCAGACTTTATGGCTGACCGTGAGCAACCAACCGATCAGGAGCGTGAGTCGTTTTAATGATCAAATTCATGCTCGATACCAACATCTGCATCTTCACCATCAAGAACAAGCCACAGGTTGTACGCGAAGCCTTCAATCGTCATCACGGCCAGCTGTGCATCAGCACTGTCACCTTGATGGAGTTGATTTACGGTGCAGAAAAATCTGCCGCACCGGAAAAAAACCTCGCTGTCATCGAGAGCTTTGTTGCCCGTCTTGAGATCTTGCCTTTTGACTATGAAGCAGCAGCACACACCGGAATGATTCGCTCGGAATTGGCTAAAGCAGGGACACCAATAGGCCCTTATGACCACATGATTGCCGGCCACGCACGCTCACGAGGGTTCACCATCGTGACGAATAATCTACGGGAATTTGAGCGTGTATCCGGTTTACGAGTTGAAGACTGGGTGCACCCCGCTTGAATCGAGCACAACAGACAAAACAAAAACGGCCGCTTGTCATCACTGACAGCGGCCGTTTTGCGTTA
Source organism: Pseudomonas sp. PME37.24/025 (assembly GCF_055556615.1). Lineage (NCBI taxonomy): Bacteria > Pseudomonadati > Pseudomonadota > Gammaproteobacteria > Pseudomonadales > Pseudomonadaceae > Pseudomonas > Pseudomonas sp. PME37.24/025. The sequence goes on along the minus strand of NZ_JBVHNK010000002.1, from coordinate 191,179 downwards.
CGCGGTACGAATCAGTTCAGCACCACCGCGCCCACTTTCTGCAGCTTGCGACGGCGAGCCACAAACAACCCGGCAGCCACTACCAACAAGCTCAACAGGCCGGTCGCGAGGATCTCCACGCGGTGGGCTTCCTGGAACAGCATGATGGTCAGGGCCGCAACGATGAATATGATCACCGCGTAGGTCAGGCCCGGGAACAGCCACATGCTGAAGGCGATTTTTTCACCGCGAGCCATACGCTGCTTGCGCATACGCAGTTGCGAAATCGCGATCACCAGGTACACCAGCAACGCGATGGCGCCAGAGCTGGCCAGCAGGAATTCGAATACAGCGGCCGGAGCCACGTAGTTGGCGAACACTGCAAGGAACGCAGCGGCGGTCGACAGCATCACGGCCCAGTAAGGTGTGCCGCTGCTGTTGGTGCGCTGGGAAACGGCCGGTGCATCGCCGCGTTTGCCCAACGAGAACATCATGCGCGAAGCAGTGTAGAGCGCCGAGTTCAGGCAGCTGGTTACCGCAACCAGAACCACGATATCAACGATCAGCTTGGCATTCGGGATACCCATGCGCTCCAGCACGGTCTGGTAGGAACCGACGCTGGCCAGAATCGGATCATTCCATGGCACCAAGGCCACAACGATGAAGATGGAGACGAGGTAGAACAAGCCAATCCGCCAGATGACCGAGTTGGTCGCCTTGGAAATTTGCTGGCCAGGGTTCTTCGATTCCGCGGCCGCGATGGTCACGATCTCGGTACCCATGAAGGAAAACATGGTGGTCAGAATGGCACCCAGTACCGCGCCCATGCCATTTGGCAGGAAGCCTTGAGTGTCAAACAGGTGCGACACGCCGCTGACCTGGCTGGTAGGCAGGAAGCCGAAGATCGCCAGAATGCCAAGACCGATAAAACCGATGATCGCTACGACTTTGACCAGCGCGAACCAGAACTCGAACTCTCCGTAGTTCTTCACACTGAACAGGTTGGTCACCGTTAGCAGCAACGTGATCACCAAGGTGAAGGCCCAGATCGCCACATTCGGGAACCAGGCATGCAGGATGGTTGCGGCAGCGTTAGCCTCCAGCGGGATGACCAAAACCCAGAACCACCAGTAGAGCCAGCCGATGGTGAAACCGGCCCAGTGACCGATCGCGCGATCGGCATACGTCGAGAAGGAGCCTGTGTCTGGCGATGCAACGGCCATCTCGCCGAGCATTCGCATTACCAGAACCACCAGAGCACCGGCGGCCGCATAGGCCAACAGCACGGCCGGGCCTGCAGCGGCGATGGCATGGCCGGAGCCGACAAACAGCCCGGCACCGATAACCCCGGCGATCGACAGCATGGTCACATGACGCGGTTTGAGCCCCTGCTCGAGGCCGTTGGAGGAGCTTTGGCTACTACTCATTAAGACTACCTTTGCAAGTAAAGCGATGACGTCGGCCCCGTCTGACATTCCTTCTCGTAAAAAGAATCCAACATGGCGTTTCTTATTCTGCACGCAATAATTACGCCAAAATGTTTCACGCACCCGGGATACGGGGCCTGTGGGCGAATCGAGCAGTCATCGCAAGTCATTGAGATTAATGGCATTTCGCCAGAGCGTTACCCTGCCACCCACTTCAAGAACCAATCGGCGCACCGGAAACACACCAAATAATTCGTGCTCGCACAATAAAAGTGCAGATCAGGAACGTTTGTCCGGTTAGCGCTTCCAACACCCCGCCAAAGCTGGCAACATCGCGCCTTTTTTTCGACAGCCCCGCGCTTTTTAATTTAAAAGCAGTGTTCAAACGGCTGTTCGGTTGTTGATGGGGCGACAGTCTGCTGTGCCGATGCGACAACCTGCCACATGCCACCCGTTTACCGTCCGTAGCGCTGTTGGCTGCCATTCGAACGCTATGCTAGCTTGGCCGCCTCGCCAGGAAGGCCACCAACAGCAGGAGCGAAAACACTATGAGGAACGCACATGGCTGAGGCCGCGCCCGCGCTTGAAATCCGCAACTTGCACAAACGCTACGGACAGCTTGAGGTGCTCAAAGGCATCTCGCTGACCGCCCGCGACGGCGATGTGATCTCGATCCTGGGCTCCTCCGGTTCCGGCAAGTCCACGTTCCTGCGCTGCATCAACCTGTTGGAAAACCCGCATCAGGGCCAGATCCTGGTAGCCGGCGAAGAACTCAAACTCAAAGCCGCCAAGAACGGCGAACTGGTCGCTGCCGATGGCAAGCAGATCAATCGCCTGCGTAGCGAGATCGGTTTTGTATTTCAAAACTTTAATCTCTGGCCGCACATGAGCGTGCTCGACAACATCATCGAAGCCCCGCGCCGCGTGCTCGGCCAAAGCAAAGCCGAAGCCATCGAAGTCGCCGAAGCCTTGCTGGCCAAGGTCGGCATCGCTGACAAGCGTCACGCCTACCCGGCGCAACTTTCCGGCGGCCAGCAGCAACGCGCGGCCATCGCCCGCACCCTGGCGATGCAGCCCAAGGTGATCCTGTTCGACGAACCCACCTCCGCCCTTGACCCGGAAATGGTCCAGGAAGTACTTAATGTCATCCGCGCATTGGCCGAAGAAGGCCGCACCATGCTGCTCGTGACCCATGAAATGGGCTTCGCCCGTCAGGTTTCCAGCGAAGTGGTGTTCCTCCACCAAGGCCTGGTAGAAGAACAAGGATCGCCGCAGCAGGTGTTCGAAAACCCGCTTTCGGCACGCTGCAAACAATTCATGTCCAGCAACCGCTAACGGAGCTACCCGCATGCAGAACTACAAAAAAATCTTCCTGGCCGCTGCTGTCACCCTGGCCTTCAGCGCCGGTGCCGCCGCCGAGACCTTGAAGATGGGCATCGAAGCGGCCTACCCGCCGTTCAACAACAAAGATGCCAGTGGCAATGTCGTCGGCTTCGACAAAGACATCGGCGATGCCCTGTGCGCCAAGATGAAAGTCGAGTGCACCGTGGTCACGTCCGACTGGGACGGCATCATCCCGGCCCTGAACGCCAAGAAGTTCGACTTCCTGATCTCTTCGATGTCGATCACCGACGAGCGCAAGCAAGCGGTGGACTTCACCGCACCGTACTACTCCAACAAGCTGCAGTTCATCGCACCGAAAAACGTCGACTTCAAGACCGACAAGGCTTCGTTGCAAGGCAAGGTGATCGGCGCCCAACGCGCGACCCTGGCCGGCACCTGGCTGGAAGACAACATGGAAGGCGTTGAAGTCAAACTCTACGACACCCAGGAAAACGCTTACCTGGACCTGACCTCGGGTCGTCTGGACGGCATCCTGGCCGACAAGTACGTCAACTATGAGTGGCTGAAAAGCGACGCTGGCCGGGCTTACGAATTCAAGGGCGACCCGGTGGAAGAAAGCGACAAGATCGGTATCGCTGTTCGCAAGAACGACCCGATTCGCGAGAAGCTGAACGCCGCGCTGAAGGAAATCGTCGCTGACGGCACTTACAAAAGCATCAACGACAAGTACTTCCCGTTCAGCATCTATTGATTCTGACCTGCCTGACCGGCGCCGTTCGCTGACGGCGTCAGTCCTTGGCATTGCCTGCCGCGATTTGAAAAGAAATCCATGATTATCGACCTCTACGGATTCGGCCCGGCGCTCGCCGCTGGTGCGCTGATGACTGTGAAACTGGCACTCTCGGCCTTGTGCCTGGGGCTGGTGCTCGGTCTGCTCGGCGCCTTGGCCAAGACTTCCCCATACAAGCCGCTGCAATGGCTTGGCGGCACTTATTCCACACTGGTTCGCGGTATCCCGGAATTGCTCTGGGTGCTATTGATCTACTTTGGCACGGTCAACTTGATGCGTGCCTTGGGCGAGTTCTTCGGCAACCCCGACCTCGAACTTAATGCCTTCGCCGCCGGCGTGATTGCGCTGGGGCTGTGCTTCGGCGCCTACGCCACGGAAGTGTTTCGCGGTGCGATTCTGGCGATCCCAAAGGGTCACCGTGAAGCTGGTGTGGCGCTGGGCCTGTCGAAATTTCGCATCTTTACCCGGCTGATCATGCCGCAGATGTGGCGCATCGCCCTGCCGGGCCTGGGCAACCTGTTCATGATCCTGATGAAAGACACCGCACTGGTCTCCGTCATCGGCCTGGAAGAAATCATGCGTCACGCACAAATCGGCGTGACCGTATCCAAGCAGCCGTTCACCTTCTATATGGTGGCCGCCTTCATGTATCTGGGCCTGACCATTCTGGCCATGACCGGCATGCACTTTATGGAACGACGCGCCGCTCGCGGCTTCGCGAGGAGCACCCAATGAACTGGGAAGTCATCATCAAATGGCTGCCGAAACTGGCTCAGGGCGCAACGCTGACCCTCGAACTGGTGGCTATCGCCGTGATCGCCGGGTTGCTGCTGGCGATTCCGCTGGGCATCGCTCGCTCGTCGCGGCTCTGGTATGTGCGGGCATTCCCCTACGGCTACATCTTCTTTTTCCGTGGCACACCGTTGCTGGTTCAGCTGTTTCTGGTCTACTACGGCCTGGCGCAGTTTGATGCGGTGCGTAACAGCTCGATGTGGCCGTATCTGCGCAGTCCGTTCTGGTGCGCCACCGTGACCATGACCCTGCACACCGCGGCCTACATCGCCGAGATCCTGCGCGGTGCGATCCAGGCGATTCCACCGGGCGAGATTGAAGCGGCACGGGCGCTGGGCATGTCCCGGGCCAAGGCGCTGTTCTACATCATGCTGCCGCGTGCTGCGCGCATCGGCCTGCCGGCCTACAGCAACGAAGTGATCCTGATGCTCAAGGCCAGCGCCCTGGCCAGTACCGTGACCTTGCTGGAACTGACCGGCATGGCCCGCACCATCATCGCCCGCACCTACCTGCCGGTGGAGATCTTCTTCGCCGCGGGCATGTTCTATCTGCTGATGGCTTATGTGCTGGTTCGTGGCTTCAAGCTGCTGGAGCGCTGGCTGCGCGTCGATGCCTGCCAAGGGCGTTGATTCCTGCGTGCTGACGGGCGAGGCCCTGCTCGCCCGTTTCACTGCGCTGGATGCTTTTCTGATCGAGCATCAGGCGCTGTGGAAGCCTCGACCGTTTACCCATCTGCAACTGCCTTGGGAAGCGTCCTACCCGGAGTTGGCATTTTGGCTACGCGGACGGTCGCTGGAGGATGCGGAAAGCAGTCATAACCAACCTTGCCTGCTCGATGCGCCTGAGCCGTTTGCTTCATTGGCGGCGATGTCTGCTGGACTGAGCGCGGTGGATGAATTACCGGCTCATGCTCTTGAAGCGGCAGGCCATCGGTTGAACGTGGATGTTCCGGGGCGCAAGTGGCAGCAAATCGAAGCCTTCGCCAGTCGGTTGGAATTCGCTTCGACACCGAAGCATTGGCTGGATTGGTGTTCCGGTAAGGGCCATTTGGGGCGACGCCTGCTACAAACCGGACAACAACTGACTTGCCTGGAGTTCGACCCGGCGCTGGTCGCCAGCGGCCAGACACTCAGCCAGCGTCACCCATTGCATGCGCTGCATGTCGAGCAGGATGTACTCGCGCCTGGCGCAGCCTCTTTATTGAACGCCGATCACACGCCCGTAGCGCTGCACGCGTGCGGTGATCTGCATGTGCGACTGATCCAGCTCGCCAGCGCCGCCGGTTGTAAACAATTGGCCATCGCTCCCTGCTGCTACAACCGGATCAGTCTGAACACCTATCAGCCGCTTTCCTGCACGGCTGAGCGCTCCGACCTACACCTTTCCCTCGATGATCTTGCGCTGCCGATGAGCGAAACTGTCACCGCCGGCGCTCGCGTCCGACGCCAGCGCGATACCTCCATGGCCCGGCGCCTGGCGTTCGACCTGCTGCAACGGCAACTGCGCGGCATCAATGAATACCTGCCAACCCCTTCTCTGCCCAGCGCCTGGCTGGACAAACCTCTCGCCGATTACTGCCGCGACCTGGCCGCGCTCAAAGACTTATCCACAGTTGGCGCCCCAGATTGGACTACACTCGAAACCGCCGGTTGGCAGCGATTGGCTGAAGTCCGCAATCTGGAGCTGCTGCGAGGCCTTTTCCGGCGGCCGCTGGAGCTGTGGCTGGTACTTGATCGGGCACTTTTCCTCATTGAGCAGGGTTACACCGTTCGTCTCGGCACTTTCTGTAAAACTCCACTCACGCCGCGCAATTTCCTACTCCTGGCAGAACGTCCCTAAACAGCCACAGCCTGTGGATAACTCTGTTGATGGAATTATCGTGGATCCAATATCCACGCTGCTTTACGCCTGAAACACTGCTGATCATTTTTTGTTCACACAAATAAAAAACCCGGAAAACAGGCATTTGCGGACAAATGAGAACGAGTCTACAAAATCGTAATGAACAGGCCATCGCCCCTGGTCCATTGTGCATAAGCATTTAATCAAAACGACATAACCGCCGAATACCGGACATCCCGAGCGGAAAATTGCGCCTTGCAATACCCCTTGCTATACCAGCATGCAGGGGCGCCGACAGTGCGGCCATGAACAGAACAATCTGACCGACAGGATGTAACCGTGACGTTCATTTCTTACGCACAGAATTTCGAAGACATCCGCCTGTGGCGCGCCCTCAAATACGTCGAAAACGGCTTCTATATCGACATCGGTGCCAACGACCCCACCCAAGACTCCGTCACCAAAGCCTTCTACGACCGCGGCTGGACCGGCATCAACGTCGAACCCATGCCGAACTACTACAACGCCCTGTGCCAACAACGCCCCAATGACATCAACCTGCGATGCGTGGCTGGCGAAAGCGCCGATGACCTGACCTTCTACGGCATCGCCGGCACTGGCCTGTCGACCCTCGACCCGGCCCTGGCCCAGCAACACAAAGACGCCGGCCTGGAAGTGCGCAGCCAAACCGTCAAATCCCGCACCCTGGCCTCCATCTGCGAACAACACGCCCGGAACCGCCCGATCCACTTTGTGAAAATCGATGTTGAAGGCCACGAAGAAACCGTCCTGCGCGGCATGGACTTCACCCAATGGCGGCCGTGGATCATCCTCATCGAAACCCCATGGGAACGCGACCAGACCTGGGAAACCCTCGTCACCGGCGCCGGCTACCAGTCCATCCTGTTCGATGGCATCAACACCTACTACCTCGCCGAAGAACACCTGGCCCTCAAACCCGCCTTCGACATCCCGCCATGCAACCTGGACGACTTCCAGTTCTGCCGCGGCCACAATTTCAGCCACCCCGTCACTGACCCTGAAAACCATCTCGCCGCCGCCTTGCAACGCGCCGAACACGCTGAAGCGCAGCTGCGGGCGATGCAAAATAGCCGAGCCTGGCGCACCCTTCAGAAACTCAAGAAAGTACTAGTTCGCACCTAACCGAAAGCCCGCGCAAAAATAGTCTGAATTCAGGGGTTTACAGAACCAACCCAATCGCTATAATCGTCGCCCTAACACGCCGGTATAGCTCAGTTGGTAGAGCAACTGACTTGTAATCAGTAGGTCCCGGGTTCGACTCCTGGTGCCGGCACCACATTAGGCTCCATTGCATTCCACCGAATGCTCTGGAAGCCCCGAAAACCCGCCCTTTGGCGGGTTTTTTCGTTCCATGACCCTCTGTCGGGATCCAACAAAATCCCCCTTCCCCGAGGGTATGTTAGGGGTACTGCGATTTCCCGGTCAGGAGCGCGTACCCCTATGCCACGTCTAGCGATCCCACTCAGCGACCTGCAATGCCGTACGGCCAAAACCCGCGAACGCGCCTACAAACTGTTCGACGGCGGCGGCATGTACCTTTTCGTCAAACCCAATGGCGTGAAGACCTGGCGCTTGAAGTACACCAAGCCCAGCGGCAAGGAAGGTACGCTCATCATCGGCAATTACCCCATAGTTACCCTTTCCGTCGCACGACGTAAGCGAGACGAAGCCAAGGCGTTGCTGCTCGACAACCTCGACCCAATGGAAGAAAAGAAGAAGGCCAAGATCGTAGCCCAGCGGGCGGCACTGCTTTTCGAAACCGTTGCTCTGGAGTGGCACGCCGACATGTCCCGTCGCTGGACCGAAGGACACGCAAAAACCGTGATGAGCCGACTGCGTACCCACGTCTTCCCGCTGATCGGCCAACGGCCCATCGCCGAACTCGATACCCACGACCTGCTAGAGATCACCCAGCGCATCAAGGAACGCGGCACCATGGATGTGGCGTTAAGGGTACAGAACTACTTATCCACCATCATGCGCGGGGCCAAAAGGGCTCGGCAGATCACCATGAATCCTGCACTGGATCTGGCAGGCTCGATTCACGCGCCGCGCACAGTCCATCGCCCAGCCCTCTCCCTCAACCGCCTACCCGAACTGCTGCACCGTATCGACAACTACAACGGCCGCGAGCTGACACGCCTTGCCGTCCTACTCACGCTGCATGTATTCGTCCGCTCCAGCGAACTGCGCTTCGCGCGATGGAGTGAGTTCGACCTCCAACGCGCCATGTGGGAAATCCCCGATACACGCGCACCGATTGAAGGGGTACGCAACTCCACGCGCGGGACCAAGATGAACGGCGACATTCAAATGGTTCCGCTATCGCCGCAGGTCATCGAAATACTGGAGCGCCTGCGCAGCCTCAGTCGTTTTTCAGAGTTAGTGCTACCGGGAGACCACAAATACTGGAAGCCCATGTCCGAGAACACGGTGAACACCATGCTCCGCAACGTCGGCTATGACACCAGCAAGGACGTGTGCGGCCACGGCTTCAGGACCATGGCCTGTAGCGCCCTACTGGAGTCCGGGTTATGGACCGACGCAGCCATCGAAAGACAAATGAGCCATAAGGAACGCAACCGCGTGCGTGCCGCGTATATCCACAAGGCCGAATTCCTCGAACAGCGCAGGCTGATCATGGCGTGGTGGAGCAACTACATCGACGCCAACCGCCATGGGCATGTGACACCCCACGAATTCGCTCACCCTGTCGGCGACAACATCACGGCCCTACAAAATAGCCGTGGCGCATCCAAACGTGGGTAAGCCTATGAGATCACCGTTGTCCGCCCTTCCACGCGGGTCCATCCAAGCGGGGCTGCAAAGCCGCCCTGCTTGGATGGACCTCATTTAAAAAATCTAAAGCCCACGCAAATTGTCTGTGGAAAACCATAGATTTCCACCGGTGGATAATTTCATCCACAGCCGCAGAATTCCCGAAAATTCGAGCCTTGACCCAAATTATCCACAGGCGTAGAAAAGATCGGGCAAAGCGCTGTCTTTGACAGCAACCCAAGTAGCCAGAACCTTTAAGGCTACGCCACACCGTGGTGGTTCACCCAAAGTGCGATTAGCGCCCGGCGGCTCGCACGGTCACTCACCGAGTGATGGATGCCTACTTCAGATCGTTGCCATTGCGGCAAATACATCCCCCTACCCAGCTGCCCTGCAGCAACCTTCCCGCTTGGCCATTTCACTACGCCAACCTGCGCCCGTCTCTTTCCCCCGAAAGAGACGGGCGCTCCTACCGCTGCTGCAGCCCAACTCGTACAAGGCTTTGCGGCATTCCCCCTCGTGACAATCGGCGTGACAAACACCGAAGTCACCAGCAACAGCGATGCAGATAATGGTGCCGCAGCCCAAGGAATGGACTGTACCTGACTGACAGTCAGGCATGCCCCGGTCATCGCTTCACTGCCTTCACCCGACTCAGGATCTCGCGGCGCTGGTCTCGTCAGCCAGCGCAGCCTCCACCCGCCCACTTCTTCGGAAGTGCTCAGGAGGCCAGATCATGAGATGCCCAAGCTCCCGGTCGTAAAGAGCCGCCAGTCCCGCGTTAGTGGACAACCCTCACAGGTCGCAGGGGCCTTGATCCCTGATAACACTCAACATTCTTGGCGGGATGACGTGGGGAAAGCTTCAAAGATTTGGCTTCGACAGGAATTTGATCATGGCACTGGTAGGTAAACGTGACGGGCGCAATTTTGGCTATGGCCGGCAACTGAGTTATGCCGGGCCACAGGCGCTACGTGATCTGTTTGGCGGCGGGCATTACGGGACGGTCAAAGCACACAGTGATCGTTGGCTGGCGTTTGTACGCTGGTGTCGGTCGGAGGATGGCCCGGGAATTAATGACGCACGGCAGATTGATCGGCAGACCTTGCTGGATTACGCGGAGCATCTGCGTCACCTGGTTGAGCGCAGCGATCTCGCCATCGCCACTGCGCAAAACCGATTGTCCAGCGTCAATCGGACCCTGGCAGCGCTTCGCGGTGATCAGTATTTGAAAGTACCGAGTCCGAGCAAGGCGCTAGGAATGCGGCGCACCAGTGTTCGTCGTTCGGTGCCGCAAGGCCAAGACCGCGAACATGTGAAGAGGGTCGTAGAGGTGCTTTGCGCACACCAGCAGCCGCGTGCCGCGGCCATCGCTCAATTAGCGCGAGCCACCGGCATGCGCTTACGTGAGGCCATTTTGGCCGACCTTCCGCGCTTAAAACGTGAGGCCGAACAATACGGCAAGATCAACATCCAGGATGGCACCAAGGGGGGCCGCTCAGGTGCCTCGGCACCTCGCTGGATCAGGGCGGATGATCATATTCGCGAGGCGCTGAGATTCGCCGAACAGGTCTCACCCGACGGTAGCCGCAACCTACTTGCACCGAACGAAACCTACCTCGATTTCCAACGGGGAATCGTCCGTCCTGCACGGGACATCCTCCATCAGTACAACCTCAAAGGCTTCCACGAATTGCGGGCAGCCTATGCGTGCGAACGCTATGAGCAAATCACCCACCATCCCGCCCCCATCAACGGTGGCCATTGCTATCAACTCGACCGACGTCTCGATCAGGAAGCCCGAGTACAAATCAGCTATGAGCTGGGGCACAACCGTATCGTCGTGGTGGCCGCTTACATTGGTGGTCGCGCATGAGCACGGTATTCGATATGGATCTGTTCCTGACGGGTGTCCTGACCGGGTCGCATACCACGCGCCAACGCCACCTGCGTCAGGCGAAGGCCATCCAAACAGCGATCGCTGAGCGCTGGCAACGCGACAATCCATGGACTTGGCAGAGAAAACACCTTGCGTGGTTTTTGAATCACCACCTAAACCAGCACACTCAATCGACGCGCTATTACTATTTGCTGACCATGCAATTACTCACCCATCGCTTAGGAAAATCCTGGCAGTTCAACCTCTAAACGAAGGTCAGAAAACGGCCAAAAGCTGCCCTTGACAACACCACTTTCGATTGATGTGGGCGAGCACTTAAACATTGAAAGCAAGTGCCAGGAGCGGAGTGCCGCCAGCAACGACGATTCGCCAGTTCACAAAAGCTGCACATTCCACAAGCACTTCAAATTGTTCAGGACAGCGGCGCTTGAAGCTCTGGGCATTGTCGATGACCAATGAAAGCGTTTGTCCGCTTTGAACGTGGATAGACGACATTTCTGCGCTGGGGTCATCGAGGTATGAAAGACAATCAACCCAGGCGTCCATATTGCGGCCGTAGAAGCTAGGAAAGCCGAACTTTTCTGCGAAAACACTGTGGAATGTTTGCCAGTCAGTAATCAGGTTTGCATCCACTTGCACCATTGTCAGATTAACCTTCACCACGAAAAAAAAACAGGTATGGCGGTCTCGCAGGGTGAAGTCAATTGCTGACTGCATATTTGCACAATCCAAGGCTCAATCCGCTACAAACGACGTTTCAGTGGCCGCTTCTGGCCGCAAGCTGTCATTCAAACTACTGATACGGCGATTGACGCCTGCATGTCGCACGACCATTTTGCGTAATATTCTGCGCTATTCGCGCCACCAACTGTGGCGCGTCCGTTCGAAGAGTCAGGGACTAAGGAAGCGTCGATGCTGGGAAAAGTGTGGGGATCATCGAAAAAGGTCGTCGGAGGAATCCTGTTCTTCTGCGTTGTCGCTATTGCAGGCTCGATCGGCAAGCAAGTTGCCCACGAGTGGATGATGCCGTCGGACAAGGAAATATTGGCCCAGATCGTTGCTCAAGCCGTGCAGAAGGTTAACGCCCAAACACCGAGACAGATCGATGAGATTACGCGGCTGGACAGCGTCGAGGCAGTGGGCGGGTACAAGATGAGGATGTACCAGACGTTGCTCAACTATCATACGTATGCCAAAGAATTCAACCTGAAGCAGGTGCAGGCTCTCATTACAAAGGATCTTTGCGCGAAACAGACCAAAAACGATCCTCTGCGCCTGGGCTTCGTCTGGGAGTATGTCTACAAGCAGGAGAGTGGCGTAGAGGTAGGCCGGTTTGAAATCGCCAAGAAGGACTGCTCGGGCATCTAATTGAATCGCCCCTAGTTTTGTAGGCTCCGTGACCGGCCGGTTTGGGTCGTTTTCAGTCCTTCGTGACAGGCAGTAATCGGCCAATGCCCGCTAGAATCAGCGGCGTGAAGTGTGTGTTGGGCGACATCAGGCATGGCTCCAAAGCGCCTTTCAGGTACCCGATGAGAGACGGGCGACATCGGGCGTGGATTCGGCGCCGACGCAAATTTCGCTTTGACGTCCTAGGAATATAAAGACCACGAAGGCAGTGAATAACGTGAACATCGCCAGCAGTTGCAACAAGGTGTTGAATCCTGCGGTATAGGCCAAGCGCAGCATCGTCAACGGGATTTGGCTGGCGTCAGTGCTCACGTGCTGGATATCACCCATCACCAGGCGTTGCGCGATAGTTGAATAGTCAACGGCGGACAGTTTGACCGAGGTACTGATGCTCAGATGGTGTGCGACCAGAGCCGTCAGCACCGCAACAGTGATCGCCAGGGCGACACCCTCGCTGGCCACCCGCGTCGTGTTGAAAATACCAGCGGCCATCCCCGCCCGTTCCTTGGGGATCACGCTGATCGACAAACCATCCATCAAACCCCAGGGCAGGCCTGTACCGATACCGGTCAGCAGCATGGCCGCGATGATCTGCGCGTGCGTGCCGACCGGGATCGTACTCAGCCAGTAGAGCCCGGCCGCTGCGATCACGAAACCGATTGCGCAGAGTACGCCCGCCGACAACCAGCGAGTTAGCGACGCGGCAATGATCGGGACAATCAGCATCGGGGCAGAGAGTGCCAACATCATCAGCCCCGCTTCAAAGGCACTGGCCCCTTCCACGCCGATAAACCTAAACGGCAGCAATACGATCAAGACGATGTAGCAATAGCAGGTGCCGATCGGCAGGATCTGTACACCGACAAAGCGCGGAAACAGAAATAGACCCAGTTCCAGCATCGGATGTTTCGCCCGATTTTCAACAATGATAAACAGCAGCAAAAAGACCGCCGACGCGCCAAGCAGCGCATGGACGACCGGCGAGCCCCAGCCCTGCTCAGGTGCCAAGATCACCGCCGTGGTAAACATGATCAGCAGGCCGGAAAACGTCAGCACGCCGGGCGTATCCAGACGCTGTGCTTGCGGGTCGCGGCTTTCGCGCATTTTCGGCAGGGCAAATATCAAGGAAAGGATGGCGAGCAGGGCCGTGAAAAGGAAAATTGCGCGCCAGCCCAAGTACTCGATCAGCAACCCCGATAACAAAGGACCGAAGGCCAGGCCAACCCCGAAAGTGGTGCCCAGAAGGCTGAAAGCACGAGTTCTGGCATGCCCATCAAATTCCTGCGCCAGTGCCGCCGAACCGCTGGCCAGGGCTGCCGCCGCGGCGATGCCTTGCACGCCACGCAACAGGTCCAGCCAGAAAATATCGGGGACCGCCGCCAACAGGATCGACACCAGTGCAAACAACGCCATGCCGCACATGAACAGTCGCTTGCGTCCGTAGAGGTCTGCGAGGGTGCCGGTGGCCATCAGCAGGCTGCCGAAGCTAAGCATGAAGGCATTAGTGATCCAGGCCAGTTCCGTGGGATGGGCATCAAAGGTTTGACCAATGAACGGCGTGGCCACTGCCCCGCCGGTAAAGCTCATGGGCAATACCAAGGCGGCGAGGCAAATTGCAGCCAATATGGAGTGCCGGCCATGGGCCGGCAGCGGTGCGGTAGCTGAGTTCATTAGGTGATTCCCTGCATATCTATGAAGTATCCGTGCTGTCCAGGCCGAGGCGCGCGATCGTTCGTACACTCTAGTTAGGATACAATCGAAGATAAACGGGCTTTTATTCCACTTATAGTGAACCAAAAGGATGTAATCGAGTTGTGGACAGTCTTAGTGGGGTGATCTCATTCGTAAAAACCGCCGAGGCGCTCAGTTTCATCAGCGCCGCCAGGGCGCTGGGGATTTCTGCCTCGGCCGTGGGCAAAAACGTCGCCAAACTTGAGGCTTCGCTGAATGTGCGGTTATTGCACCGCAGCACCCGCAAAGTCAGCCTGACTGCGGAGGGACAGTTGTTCTATGAACGCTGCCGCAAGATCCTCGACGATCTTCAAGATGCCCGGGCGATGCTTTCCCATGCCACACAGGAACCCCGTGGAAAGTTACGCGTCAGCTTGCCCACCATCGGTTATCGCTTTCTCTTGCCCCATATGGCGCGGTTTCGCAAAGCCTACCCGGAGATTGAGCTGGAATTGGACTTCAACGACCAATTGGTGGATGTGATCGATGAAGGCTTTGACGTGGTGATTCGCAGCGGTAGGCAGGCCGACTCCAAGCTGATGGCACGCAAGCTGGGGCCTTTTAAGTTTGTCCTGTGCGCATCGCCTGACTATTTGCAGCGTAAGGGACGGCCCGTCACTATCAGTGACCTGGAGCATCACGAGTGCTTGCGTTACCGATTTGTCACGACGGGTAAAATAATGGACTGGAGTATGTCTTCGGCCCCCCAGTTCACGCAGTTACGCCTGCCAACCGCCCTGACATTGAACAACATGGAAGCCATGCTGATGGCCGTGGTGAATGGGCACGGTATCGCATTTGTCCCGGACTTCCTGGCCCGCGAAGCTATCGCCCAGGGGCACCTGGAAACGGTGCTCGACGGGCACAGCGAAGATCAAGGGCAGTTCTGGGCGTTGTGGCCGTCCAGTCGCCATCTTTCACCGAAGATCCGCGTATTCGTGGACTTTGCTGCCGAGTATCTGTTTGCTATCCCGTCCGTCGACAGACCAGCTGTAACTCGCTCATGAAGCCGGTAATCGCTGACCGTCCGTTGAGGGTCGTTTGCAGCCTGTCGCGGAGGGCTGCAAACGACCCATTGCAGGCGATTGCAGCCAATACAGTTACCGTCAGTTTGCCAGCGCCGAGAGTCGCATCGTGCAAGATCTACCCGGTTGTCTGCGCTTGAGCATCACGCTGCGTCAATGCCTGTTGTAACCGCCAAACCACCGCTACACCAGGACAATACGTTTCAGCTTGGCGTTCAGTGCGGCGAACGCCGCTTCGGTACTGGCTTTGTGGTTGGTGATGAGCACGTCGATGCGTTCTGGCGGGCAGAAAGCGACGCGGCTCTCCACGCCAATCTTGCTGTAATCGGCGAGGATGACTACGCCTTCGGCATTGTCGGCCATGGCGCGCGCCACTTCGGCTTCGCGGTGGTCGTAGTTGCTGGCACCGCGCTGGGCGTCGATGCCGACTGGCGACAACAGCGCCAGGTCGGCCCGATAGCGGGCAATTTCCGCCACCGTGGTGCTTCCGACCGTCGCCGGCGCACGATCGTCGAGTGAACCGCCCAGTACGAGCACCTCGTTGTGCCGACCGCCCGACGCGGCGGGGTTGCGCAGTTGCAGTGCCACGGTGAACGAGTTGGTGATCACGGTCAGTCCTCCCAGCTTGGCCAACTCTTCGGCAAGGATGACGGTGGTGGTGCCCGCGTCGATGAACACTGTCTGCCCATGCGACAGCAGACTGACCGCGGCGCGCGCGAGGTCACGCTTGAACTTGACGTTGCTTTGCGCCCGCTCGGCGATGGGCGCTTCGTCCTCAACGCGGATGGCGCCGCCGTGTATCCGCTTCAACTCTCCCTGTTCTTCCAGAGCGACCAGGTCGCGCCGCACAGTCTCGCGAGAAACATTCAGCTCCGTGACGATGCGGTCGGTGGTGACGCGCTGCAAGGTCGATAGTAGTGCGCGGATCCGCTGGTAACGCTCTTCTTGCCACATACCGGGTGTCCCTGCTGTTCAAGTCGCTGTGCGAGCACGCATTGTGGAGGGGCGTCAGTCGCTGTCAAGTTTGGCGCGGCCCCAGGATCATTGAGCTGACACTGTCTGCGCGCCATATTTGTGCAATATTGAGGCAATATTGTTTTTTTGTGTATTTGGAGCTAGCCTCGTGGCCGGACGGGTTTTTCCCCTCGTCCGTATTTCGAAACACGCTTTCGCCATCGCCTCGGTTGTAACCTCTCGTCTAGAAGTAGGAGCTATGCCATGCAGCGTCGCCAGTTTCTGAACACCCTCGCCACCGTTTCCGTCGTATCTCCACTGTTGTTGTCATCCCGTATAACGCAAGCCGCCACGCCTCCGGCCACACCGAGTGCGCTGGACCCAGCGCGCTGGTCGCCGCTTAACCAAAAGCGTCTGCAAGCGGTTATCGATGAACACGGCGTCAAAAGCGCGTCCTACCGTCCTGACCAGCGCCCATACGCGGTGTTCGACTGGGACAACACCTGCATCATGAACGACTGTGAAGAAGCGCTGCTGGTCTACCAGATCAATTATTTGCAGTACAAGCTAACGCCTGATGAGTTCGCTGCTGTGGTGCGTCAGGACGTACCGAACGGCGCGTTCATGAAGGACTACACCACGGTGGACGGCAAGCCGGTCAAGATGGAAGACATCGCCAGCGATGTGGAAGCGGATTACCGCTGGTTGCACGCCAACTACAAGGGGCTCGCTGGCGACAAGAGCCTGGAAGAGATCCAGGCCAGCGAGCAGTACAAGGATTTTCTCGCCAAGCTCTACTTCATGTACGACGCGATCTGCGACAGTTACCCGGTAGAGATCGGCTACAAGTGGATTCTGTATTTCTACAAGAACATGACCACGGCTGAGTTGCAGGCGATGGCCGAGGCTTCCAACAACTACGCCATCGGCGACGCGCTGCGCAAGGTCAAGTACGAGAGTTCGCGCACATTACCGGGCAGGACCGGGGTGGTGGCCGATACCCACTTCCATGGCATTCGTATCCATGAGGAGATTCGTGGCCTGATGCACACGCTGCGCGCCAACGGCATCGACGTCTATGTCAGCACCGCCTCGATCGACGATGTGGTACGCGTGTTCGCGGGCAATCCTCATTACGGATACGGCGTGCCGCCTGAGAACGTGATCGGCCTGCGCATGGCGATGGAGGACGGCAAGTACACCACTCGCTATCAGCCAGACTGGCACTTCAATTACGGTCCGGGCAAGACCGTCGGCATCAAGAACGTGCTGGTTAAACAGAAGGGCTATGGCCCGGTGTTGGTGGCTGGCGACAGCGATGGCGATGCCTGGATGCTGCGCGACTTCAACGATACGGCGGTGGGGGTGATCGTCAACCGCATGAAGAAGGGCGAGATCGGCGCCGACAGCCAGCAGGCCGCTACCCAACTGGGCAAGCCGGGCGCCCGCTTCGTCCTGCAGGGGCGCGACGAGCACACCGGCCTGATGATTCCAGACGAGAAATCGCTCAAGTACGGTAAAGACGAGCTTAAGCTGCTGGCTTGATGGCACTGGCTCGCGGGTGGCCGGCGGCCATCCGCGAGCCGCAGTGCAACTCGCCTTGTATCTGCGGGAATGATGATTCTGCGTCGGAAAATCGGTACCGCTGCCGGCCCGAGTGAGTCTGTAAGTAGTATCGAGTCAAAATTGTGAGTTGCCCCAGGTTTTCGGGAACGCGCCCCACAGGTAGCTTTTGGCCGTTTTCTGCCCGTCGCGAATGGCAGAAAACGACCCAAAGCGGCCGGTCGAGGTGTCTTTTGAACGCCTCATCGATTCGGAAGCTATTTCAAAAAGCTATGATCATAAGTGGTCGTCCCGAAAGGGGGATTGGCCGTCAGCGAGTTAGCCATATGAGATTCTTGAGACAATGACTCCGCGTTTTAGCTACGTTTGGTTGCTGCCACTGCTTGAAAAACCGTACGACGCCGTAAAGCTCGACCTTTCTGTCGCCATATCAGCTCTGGAAATCAGAAGCTCATTACCAGCAGAGGTATCGTTGCGCCAGTTGCTTGTAACAGCGCTGGAGTCTGACTCTGAGTACTGGTCTCAGCTTGCGATCAAATGGCTGGACGAAGGATTTCCTGTTGACCACAACCTATCCGAACTGTTGCATCAATGCTCATCTCGGAAAGTGCTTTCGCAGTCCATTCGACACAAAGCTTTCAGTCTTGCTCGACGCTGGCAAAAAACTGAGTAAGCAAGCCTGACACCCCGTTAAGCAGCCGGCTGCAAGCCACTGTCCGGCTAGTACCAAATGGTAAGTAAAACCGGAGGGCCGCATGACAGAATCCGCATCTAACCCCAGCATGAGCATTCAGGTCGCGTACTTAAAAGAGGCGTTAGAGCTCCATGTCCTTGAAGTTCCTGACATCGTTCGCTGGGCGGATGAAGAGATAAATGGCCAAGCTAGTCCTCCCTATGAGCTGATAGAGCTTGCTCTGATGGGTAAATCAAACCGGTTCGACACGGCAAGGCAATTGCTGCGAGTCGTAACACCGTCCATGAGCAGTGCAGAGATACTGCCTTACGTATTAGCTGCAGCACATAAAAAACTTCTCGATGTCCCTGACTTCGGAAAGGTTTTAGCCGAGGGAATGTATCGGTCTTGGATTAAGGCGAACTGTAATTTTCCCGACGCTCTTAGCCTGTGCGGATACTTCGACGACGCCTACAGTCTGGCTGAAAGCGGGACATTTGGGACAATCGACCAGATCAACCGAGAGCTGCTTGAGTTTACAGCTGGGTTCCTGAGTTGGATTTGGCCCGCAAGGGTGGCTGTGCGATAGGCTGTTAGTTTTTGAGCTTGCAGGACTGTGAACGTCCGCTCCTGGCCGTCTGCTGCCTGTCGCCACGGCAGCTTTTGGCGGATTCCTACCTATTCTCGACGGAGGGGATGATCAACAACGTTCGAATTCGGGAGGTTTACCATTCCGTATGCGGCTCTGAATTACTTGCAGACGGACAACGTGCTGACATCTAAAAAATCCCGAGTTCGATTCCACCGAACGCCATAACTAGCTGATTTATTTATAGTTACTAGTTGGGGTACGCCGAGTTTTCCACCGAACTCCAGACGCCCGAAAAACCTAGTCTCGCCGAAACATACCGTTCGTCTGGTGCCGGCACCATACAAAACGAAGCCCTCGCAGAAATGCGAGGGCTTTGTTGTTTCTGCCGTACGTGAATCCGAATCCCATTCACGCGTCGCAAGCACTAAGCACTTAGCTGCTTTATCCAGTCAAGGCTCGCAACGGTCGAACCGGAAGGACGGTATTCACAGCCGATCCATCCTGGATAGCCACGCTGCTCCAGCGCCGCGAACAAGGCAGCAAAGTCGATGCTCCCCGTTCCCGGTTCGTGACGACCCGGGCAGTCGGCAATTTGCACATGGACTGTTCTGTCATAAAACCGGGCCAGAACATCTGCTGCGTCTCCAGTCAGAAGCTGGGCATGGTAAAGATCGAGAATCAGCCCAACACTCGGGAAGGTCTCCAGCACCTGTTGCGCCTTGTTGAAGTCAGACATGTAATAGCCCGGCATCGCCTGCGAACTGATCACTTCGATAAGCGGCCGCAAACCCTGGTCTTCGAAGTACTTGACTGCATATTCCAGGTTGCCCTCGAAGATAAGCGCTGCCCCATCCTGCGTCGTAACTCCAGACATGAGGTGGACATCCGAACACGCCAGCGCCTTTGCATAGCTGGCGGCCTGGAGCAACCCGCTGCGAAATTCCTCTTCCTTGCCCTGCAAGGCCGCGATGCCTTTGGTAACGCCAGCCGGTGCAGCGAATTGAATCAGCGGCAGACTGTATTGAGCCAAGTGGTCGGCCAGGAGACTCGCGTCGAACTCATAGGGCGATGGGAACTCCACCGCCCGAAAACCAGCTGCTGCGGCAGCTTCGATGCGCTGCAGAAAGGGCAACTCATTGAATTGGAAACCGAGATGAGCATTGAACTTGAGCATATTGGTAAACATCCATGTAGTGATTTATGGCTTTTACATACATTGTAACTGCTTCATGAACCCCACATTCAAAGCGCCTATCTGATCCCGAATGTTGTGTTCCCGATTCCATCGGGAGCCATCGACTCCTGGTGCCCGTACCATACGATACAAAGCCCTCGTAGAAATACGATGGCTTTGTTGTTTCTGGGCTTTGGAAAACCAGGTCTTAGTGCCCCGCACTCTGCCCACCATCGACATGCAAGATCTCGCCGGTGACAAAGTTGGCACTGTCCAGGTAAACAACAGCCTGCGCAATGTCGCTGATCTCACCCATATGCCCAACCGGGTGCAAATTCCCCAGTGCTTCGTGAGTTTCCTCACCATGCATCGGCGTTTTGATGATGCCCGGGGAAACCGCGTTCACCCGAATTCCGCGCTTGGCATACTCGATGGCCAGGGACTTGGTCGCAGCGTTCAAGCCACCCTTGGTCAACGACGCCAGTACTGACGGCACACCGTCGATGGCATGGTCCACCAGGCTGGTGGTGATGTTGACGATGTGGCCGCGGCCCTGTTTTTCCATCTCGGTGATCGCGAGTTGGGTGATGTAGAAGAAACCATTCAGGTTCACCGACAACACCGCTGCGTAGTCTTCGTGGGTGTAGGCGGTGAACGGCTTGGCGACGAAGATCCCGGCGTTGTTGACCAGGGTGTCGATACGGCCGAAACGTTCGATCGTTTCACGGATGACTCGCTGGGCGACCGCGGGGTCGCCGATGTCGCCAGCAACGGTGAGAACGTCCGGGTCAGTGGACGGCTGGATCGAACGCGAAGTGGCGACAACCCGGTAATCGAGATCACGGAAGGCCTTGACCATGCCTGCGCCGAGACCTTGGGAGGCGCCAGTAATAACGATGACTTTTTTCGAATTGCTCATGATGAACCTCTACTAATAAATGATGGTTTGAAAAGTGATCAATCAGGCTTCGGCGGTGGCCTGCGCCATTTGCCTCAGCATCTGTTCGTAGTACTCGACCGATTGCGAACCCAACACCAGGTGACGACCGTTAAGCACCATTGCCGGTACCGAATTAATGCCGCGCTCGCGGTAAAACGCCTCAAGCTCACGGACCTCGTTGGCGAACGCTCCGAAGGCCAGCACCTCGCCTGCACGCTCCGCATCCAGTCCTGCCTCAGCCGCCAAACGCACCAGCGTCTGGTGATCGCTCGGGTTCTGACCGGCGGCGAAGTAAGCGCGCTGTAATGCTCGCTTGAGCGCGACCTGCCGCCCTTCCTGCAACGCCCACAACAACAGCCGATGAGCATCAAACGTGTTGTAGAAATGGCTGCGCTTCTCCAGATCGAACTTGAACCCGATGGCCTCACCGCGAGCGATCTGCATCGCTTTGCCGGCGGCGACTTCCTCGGCGCTGCGCCCGTACTTGTGCATCAAGTGCTCGATCGCGTTCTCACCTTTTGCAGGCATGTCCGGGTTCAATTCGAATGGCTTGAAGGTCAGCTCGACGGAGACTTCACCGGCCACGTTCTCGATCGCTTGCTCCAGCGCCGTGGCGCCCAAAGCGCACCATGGGCACACCACATCGGAGACGAAATCGATGGTGACGGACGCGGTCATGACTGCCCTTCCGCCTCAGCCAGTTGCTTGCGGTACTGGGTGGTGGTGATCCCGGCATAGCCCCAGTTATCGGTGTCGACTTCTTCGATCACGATGTGGGTCAGGTCCGGGCGTTTGTTGAGGACGCGTTCCAGGGTTTCAGTGATTTCGGCGATCACCTGAGCTTTCTGCTCTGAGGTAACGCCATCGCGGGTGATACGTACGCTTACGAAAGGCATGGGGGAAATCTCCAGTGACCTTCTCATCGGAATGATGGGGAGGCGTTGGAGAGGAATGTATGAGGTTGAGTCAGGGGGATAAAGGTGGGCGCGGGAACATCATTAGTTACTTGGTGTAATGAGTTGAGGTCTGTACTGAAAACCCAGACGCCGCCATGGTTCGCGACACCGACCGGCATGCCTGGGCGTCGCATTATTTGCAGGAAATGAGTAAGGCGATCATCGATGATGTGGTGAGGGTCCTCGACGCACCGGGTAACAATCGTAGCCAGTAACGTCGTCACTAAACCTGAGCCGCATGCATGAAAGAACCCCCATTGATTCGGGGCTCTTTCATTTCCGGCTCACACTTCGCTGACTTCAAATACCGCCCAAAAAAGACGCCGACACACGGTCAAATACACCCGTTGACACCCTCATCACACGGGCAGACAATTTAATCGAGAGCGCGAAACCGACTGCCTTCAGGTGGCGATAGTCGATGTAGGAGCCCCGTTGATAACCTGAAAATCAGCGCTAGGGTAAACCTCTCCTCCCCTGCTTGAGGGAGCACAATATCAAGCACCTTTTCATGAAAGCAGCCTGATCAGGCTGCTTTTTTTTGCCTTGGGAAAAGGTTTCGTTGATAAACCGTCACTCAGAAAAAGCCCACACTTCTCCCGTCCGGGCCATTTTTTGCTCCGATCATCTATACCTCACCAAAAACCTTAATCCCGTGTAAGCCTCCAACCATCGGGCGCAGAATCATTTCGCTACTAAACTCGGGACAAGCATGCTCAGGTGCAGGATCATAGCCAGCACGCGACCGACGCCCACCGGGGCGGCCAGGTACACAACAATAGCCAGCCCACTTTAGAGGGCATTACCCCAATGGATAGCAGAACCTTACGTAACCTCATGCGCATTGTGCAGACCGGCTCATTGTCGGCGGCGGCAGAGCATTCCTGTTTGAGCGTGCAGGCATTGGCCGCGCAGTTGAACAAGGTCGAAGAGCAGTTCGGTTTTCGGTTGTTTCGTCGCTCCAACAAGGGGCTGACTCTGACAACGCAGGGCACGGAGCTCACGCCCTATATGGACAAAGTGTTGGTTGCTACGCGGCAACTGGAAGAAAAAGCCGCCGCGCTCAAAGTGCCTGGGCAGCGCACGCTCAAGGTTGCGCTTAACACCACGCTCTCGGCCGACTTCAACCGGCGCATGATCGGGCGCCTCATTGAAGTGTTTCCTGATTATCAACTGGAATTCAGCTACGCCGAGTCGATGGAAAACCTCAGCAAGTTGAAGAATGAGGACTTTGATCTGGCCGTGCTGATCGGGCCGCAACACCCGGGGTTGCCCAGCATTGCCCTGCCCGATGTACAAGTGCAGGTGGTCGGTGCTCATTGCGGTCAGGAAAACGATCCACTGATGCTGCTCGGCAATAAGTTTCAGGTTCGTCCTGCCGACGATTGTCCGTATTCCCACAGCTTCTTGCGCTTTCTCGACGCCGGCCTTGGTAATTACGAGTCAGGCAAGCGGATGATCTATTCCTGCAGCGAGACCCTGACCCTGTCGTTGATCACGCAAATGGACGGCCTCGGCATGGTTTCCCGTGAGGCGGCCCTGCGTAACGGCTTGACCATTTTCCCGGGTTTCGAGGATTCCCTTGAAGTACGGCTGGCGGTCAATAACCCCGAGTTGTCGGGCCAGGCCTTGAACGACGTGGTCACTCTGCCGCTACATGAACGATCCGAGCGCGATGTACGCAGCCGTTCCCACCGCTACGCTGAGAAAGAGGTTTTTGCTGAAATACGCACATAACAACGTCGGAATGGCTGCATAAAATTCCGGGCGATCGAGCTGCACATGCTGATCCTTGATCAACAGCGGCGTGAGGCTGATTGCAGCGACGATCGCCACCGGCAGGTATTCCAGCGCCCGGGCGACCAGGGGTGGCCAATGGTCAGTGCTCACCTGCAACGGCAATGCGCGCGGCAGGAAGGTCACGGCCATCATCAGCGCGACGACCAGGATCAGGAACGTTTGGTCAGGCATACACCCACCCCGCAGCCCACAAATGTGGCAATGAACACGTTGAAGGGTGAGCTGCCGATCAGGCTCAGGGCCCCCATGCAGGCAACCGCGGCCAGTGCGGCGATCAGTTTGTTGCGGGTGTTGCACAGCGATACCAGCACGTAGAGCATCATCGCGGTCAGTGCATAGTCGAGCTGATATTTGATCAGGTGCGCCGCGTACTGCGCGCAGATCGCGCCCAGCAAACCGCCGAGCACCCACGACGTGTGGCAATACAAATTGAAGCCGATCAGGTAACGCACATTGACCGGCGTGCCCTTGCCCAGCTTGACGCTGTGGAAGGCGAACGATTCATCGGTCAGCCCACCCGCATAACACCAACGCTCGAGACGACTGAGCCCCATCGCCTGCAAGGCCTTGGCCATGTAGACCGACATCAGCATGTGCCGCGCATTGATCAGAAACGTGGTGAGGATGATGGTGGTCAGTGACGCGCCGCTTGAGATCAGCGCCAGGGCGGCGAACTGCGAGGCACCGGCGTAGACGAACAGACACATCGCGACCGGCAGCCACACGGGCAATCCGGCATTGACGGCCATCAAACCGAACACAAACGACACTGTGAAGTAGCCCGCAATAACCGGGCTGGCTTCAGCGAACGTGCGCGAGGGCTGCGGCTCGACCATCAGCGGCTGACTGCTGGACGTCTCATTCATAAGTCCCTCTCAAAGGTCGTTTCGCCGCGCGGCTCACAAAAGCCCTGGGCACTCCAAAAACGTTTGCCGGCAAGGTTAGCATCGTCGACGAACAGGAACATCCGCAGCACACCGACCCGTTTCATGTCTGCCGAAGCCGCTTCCACCAGGCGCTGACCAACGCCCTGGCTGCGATATACCGGGCTCACCGCCAAGTGATTGATGGTGCCACGGCTGCCAAGCATGCCGCCCAACACCGCGCCGACCACTTCGCCACGGATATCGAGAGCGAGGAACGCAGCGGTGGTTTTTTGCACCAACACTCCGCTCAGACATTTGGCATCCTGCCATTCACAGAACGACACTTCTTCGAATTGCCGAAAGAAGCGTTCCAGGCGCTGGGCATCCTTGGCCGTCGCGCGCTGCAGCATCACCGGTGCAGGGCACTCGGCAATGTGCATCATGGGGTCCAGCTGTTCAGCGAACAATGTCGAAAGCGGTCCCGGGCCGCGAGAAGGAAATGGCCAGAATCTGCCGATAGGCCATTTCGTGAGCGTGGGTGTTGCGTGCCGGCGTCACGTAGTGACGCATGTCGCGATCGAGGAAATAGGTGGTGTCGAGGATTTCCAGATAGGTCGTCGCCGCCAATTGCTCCTCTTGGGCCGAATACAAACGGCTCTCCGCCCCATCCACGTTGTTGCGGCCCCAGAAATGCACACCGCTGAACGGATAACCGTCGCAATGAATACCTTCAGGGGTAATTTCCAGTTGCTTGCCCGGCTTGATCTCGATGCGGATCTGATGGATCTGGCATTGCCAGATTTCGTCGTGCAACTCAGGCGGCAATACGTTTTTGTACACCTCGAAATCCGCATCGATGAGGCTGCGCATCACCGGCGAATTAATGACTTCATTGGAGAAGTCCTGGAAGTGCCGCTCCAATCCACCGACGTAGCTGTTGTTGGCCTTCGATTGCACGTAGGCGCGGTGTTCCAGTTGCTTCAAGTCGCGGGTGAGCGGGTTGTATTCGAAATCGCTGTAACGACGAAAACGCATGCCCGCATCGGCCTGGCCGTAATAACTGTCCGGCTCCATGCTTTCCCAACTTTTGGTCAATCTGACGAAGTCGGAAAAATGACCGAACAGATTGAAGTCAGCTCCCTTGACGTTGACATATTTGTCGCGCCGTAGCGATTCGCCAACTTCTCTGTTTAAAACGATCATTACTAGGTCTCCGCTGCATTTAGCGGCTTAATCTAGTAGGTGCAGGATTTGCGGCCCATGAGAAAGAATTTCAGGCATATCAAGCGCTGTTTGAAACGCGGTATGAAGTTGCTTTAATTCGACTTTTTACGATCAAAAACAGTCGTTTCCGGTGCTTTTTTACGGTTATGAGGCGAAAAAAAACCCGAACCAGTCGGGTTTTTATCGAGTCTGAACAACTCAATCGATCATCAGAAGATGTTGATCGGGTAATCCACAAATACGCGCAGTTCGTTGCCGCTGACGTTGTACTCGCTGGATTTGTGCGACACGCGCAGGATCGAGCTGCGCAGTTTTACGCTCAGGTCTTTGGCCGGGCCGCTTTGCACGACGTACTTGAACTGGTTGAAGATCTCGCGCTCGGTGCCGCCTTCGCTGGTGGAGGTGGTGATGTTGTCACCGCGCACGTAGGCAACGTTGTAGCTCAGGCCCGGAATGCCGAAGGTGCTGAAGTCCAGACCGTAGCCCAGCTGCCAGCTGCGTTCGTCTTCGGCGTTGAAGTCGGACCAGTAGGAGTTCGCCAGATAGATGGTGTTGCCGCCGTCACCGACGCGACCTTGATCCTTCTGATAGCCTCCGTAGGCGTAGCCCAGGTTGCTGTCGCCGGTGCTGCGCTGGTGAGCGAGAGTGAACGAGTGCGGGCCGGTGGCGAAGGTCGCTGCCAGGCTCCAGATCTTGTTGTCGTCACCGGTGGCACCGCTTTCACGGACATAGGAATCGTCCAGCTTGGTGCGATAGCCGTTGAAGTCCAGGGTCAGGGACTGATCCTTGTCGATCGGGAACACGTAGTTGGCGTTCACGTATTGTTTCTTCAGCACGTCTTCGACGTCGGACGCGTACAACGCAGCCTTGAACTGCTCAGTGAACTGGTAGCTACCGCCCAACACGTTGATCGACTTCAACCCACCGCTATCACGGCCTTCAGCGCTTTTGCGCGACTCAGCGGTGAAGCGACCTGCGTTCAACTCCAGACCCTTGATCTCCCTGGAGGTGATCAGGGTGCCGGTGTAGCTTTCCGGCAGCAGGCGCGAGTTGTCGTAGTTCAGCACCGGCAGGGCCGGCATCTGGTCGCCATAGGTCAGCGTGGTGCTGGAGAGGCGGAACTTGACTGCCGCGCCACCCTTCGACAAGTCGTTAGCTGCACTGCCGCTGTCGCCCTGCTTGAAGAAGTCGATACCACCGGCGCCGCTACGGCCCTTGCCGCCATCCAGACGCAGTGCGTACAGACCGAAGGCATCCACACCCACACCAACGGTGCCTTGGGTGAAACCGGACGAGAAAGTACCGATGGCCGCTTGGCCCCATTCGGCTTTGTCCGGGTTGCCATCTTTATAGTCACGATTGATGTAGGCGTTGCGCAGCAGCACTTTGAGGCTGCTGTCTTCAACAAAACCTTTGGACTCGGCTTGGTCGTTAGCCATGGCCTGAGTGGCGCTCAACATCCCCAGTGCGATCAGGCTGATTCGCTTGTTCAACATGTTATTTTCCTTATTACGGGTTGATACGCGCTGTGTCGAACCACTGAAACGGCGCTATCGCGCTCTTTTTTCACCCCAAAACAAAAAGGCCCGCCCACGAAACTTCGCGGCGGGCCTTTTATTGTTTTGTGAGTCATGGCGGTTAGCCACAGGCGTTGGGCGCATCCTATCCGCGCCCTTAATAAGGTGTCAATTTCAGGAATCGTCTGTAAATAGGCGAAAATCTTCTAAGAAATCACTTGTCAGCGATAGCCAATTGCACGGTGTGGCTGTCGACGAATTGTTCGAAATGCGTAACTT
Source organism: Pseudomonas sp. PME37.24/025 (assembly GCF_055556615.1). Lineage (NCBI taxonomy): Bacteria > Pseudomonadati > Pseudomonadota > Gammaproteobacteria > Pseudomonadales > Pseudomonadaceae > Pseudomonas > Pseudomonas sp. PME37.24/025. The sequence continues at coordinate 163,584 of NZ_JBVHNK010000002.1, read as the reverse complement.
TGCCGTCAGCCAGGGTCCACAAGTGAGCGACCCGAGCATTCATCGGGCGGCCAGTGGCTTTGTAGACTCCGCTGTAATTACCGTAGGCAAATACCTTGTCGCCCTGTGCGACGTAGTTCTCGACCTTGAACTGAAAATCTTCCCATTCGGTGGCCAGACGCTTGAAGACGTTTTCGACGATAGCGTCGAAACCGACATAGGTCCCGGCGTAGGGGAAACCCGCCGCTTCGGTCCAGCGGGCGTCATCGGCCAGCGCCGCGGCGGTATTGCGCGCATTCTCCTGGGAGTTGGCGCCTTCGTACGTGCTTTTGATCAGGCTCAGGTTATCCATGGTGACTCCAGGTGAATTCAATGGGCGCAGCCGTCGAGGCCACAGGCTTGAAACGCGGATGAAGACTCTTTTGCCGCAAACGACTGACCCAGCCATTGGGCGAAAGCTTGTGGTTTGCCGAGCCACGGGCCGATGTCGACCAGGGTGAATTGGCCATCCTGTTCCAGTGCGAAAGTCGGGAAACCCTGACCACCGACCTTGGCCAAAAGTGCGCGACTGTCCTTGATATGGCGCTCGGTGTCGGCTTCATTAAATGCCTGTTGGAACGCCTCAGGTTCAAGGCCGGTCTGTGTGGCGAGCTCCAGCAGAACGGCTTCGTCTGCGATGCGTCGACCTTCCACGTAATGAGCCGTCTGCAAACGCCCCAGCAATGCTAGCCCGCGTCCAGCGATTTGCTCGGCTGCCAGCACGGCGGCAATCGGCGGCGCGGAATCGAACACCGCCGTCTCATCGCGCAGCAGACCTTCAAAATACGCTTCGCCAAACGGCTGGCCGGTGTATTCGGCGATGCGTCGGTCGTGGGGCATGACGTAATTGCGCAGTTGTGGCGAAACGGTCTGACGGTTGGCGCCGGTCATCATGCCGCCACCGTGGGCGATCACCGGCAACACGGCTTGTGCGGCCTGGACCAATGGTTTGGCGCCATAGCACCAACCGCACAATGGGTCGTAAATATAGTGAAGGATCATGGGAAAGCTCCGGCAACAAAGTAGGAAAACTCGATGCCGGCAGGTTAATCCCCAGACAGTTTCGGAAAAACGCTGGAATGGCTTTCAGTCTGTTTCATGAATCGGTCGAATACTTTCTGTTTCCGCCAGGTTATGGCCGACATGACCGGAACCTATATCTTCTAAACAATGCAAAAACCATGTGGGAGCGAGCCTGCTCGCGATAAGGCCATTACATTCAACATATTCGTTGATTGTAAGATCGCCATCGCGAGCAGGCTCGCTCCCACAGTTGATTTTCAGTGATTACAAAAAATCCTTCGCCCCAAAAAAAAGCGCCGCCTTCCCGGCAGCGCTTTCATCAATCCGTTGTTTTTCTTCTTATCCTTCCATTACATCCCACAGTGCTTCCAGTTCCGCCTCGCTGAATAAACCAGCGGGGTAGCGCTCGATCATCATCCGGCGCGGATCAGGCTCCCTGATCTGACGCGTTCCATTGGACTTCAACCACTGCGCCAAGACCTGGAGCGATTCGCTATTAACTGCCAGGGGATGCAGTGCCCGCTCGCTCACGACGTTCATTTCGGCGTTCATCTCAGCGCTCTCTCCTGGTTTGTGAGCGGCTAACTTATCCAAGGTTTATGACAGAACATCGAAGTTCTCTCCCTCCCCATGTTGCGCCATCGAAGATACAAGAGCTGTGCCAATGTTTTCGAAGTGTCGACAAGTGGATACAAAAAAGCCCGCAGTCCTGATGGGCTGCGGGCTTTCTGTGAAATAACGAGGCTAAATCGTTGCTCAATCGATTCTTCAATCAACTCAAGCTGTTACGTCCTCACTCACTCCTTGTGCGGCGCGGGCTGTTGTTGGGTAAGGCAGTGGATGTTACCGCCCCCCAGTAACAGTTCGCGACCCGGCACCATGACCACTTCATGCTGCGGGAACAAAGCCTGCAAAATCTCCTTGGCCGGACCGTCCAACGGGTCGTCGAAACTTGGCGCGATGATGCCGCCGTTGACGATCAGGAAGTTCACATAAGAGCCAGCCAGACGAACGGTTGGATTGCGTTCCTGAGTGCCATCCACCGGATCGACACCTGCGCACTCTTCTTCGGTGGCATACAGCGGCCCCGGAATCGGCATCTTGTGCACTGTGAACGGGCGACCCTTGGCATCGGTGCTATTTTGCAGCACGTTCATTGCCGCCTGGCAGCGCGGGTAGTTCGGGTTCTGCGGATCGTCAGTCCAGGCCAGCAGTACTTCGCCCGGACGCACGTAGCAGCAGAAGTTATCCACATGGCCGTCGGTTTCGTCATTGAACAAACCGTCCGGCAGCCAAATGATCTTATCCACAGCCAGATTTGCACTGAGCACCGCTTCGATTTGTGCACGGTCCATGTGCGGATTGCGATTGCGGTTGAGCAGGCACTCTTCGGTGGTGATCAGGGTGCCTTCGCCATCGACATGGATCGAACCGCCTTCGAGCACAAAACCTTCAGTGCGATAGCGCGGGCTGCGCTCGATTTCGAGGATCTTGCCCGCCACCTGCGAGTCACGGTTCCACGGCGAATATAGACCACCGTCGAAACCGCCCCAGGCATTGAAGTCCCAATCCACACCACGGACTTCGCCGCGGTTGTTGATGACGAATGTCGGGCCAGTATCCCGAACCCAGGCGTCATCGCTGGACATCTCCACCAAACGAATATTCGGCACGTCGAGACGGGCACGAGCATTTTCATACTGGCCAGCGGAGACCGCCACGGTCACCGGTTCGAAACGCGCGATGGCCTTGGCCACCGCCACATGCGCGGCTTGCGCCGGTTTGCCGCCCAGGCGCCAGTTGTCCGGGCGCTCGGGCCAGACCATCCAGGTCTGGGTCTGTGGCGCCCATTCGGCTGGCATGTAAAAGCCGTCGGTGCGAGGGGTGCTGTTCAAAGTGGTCATGGTTCAGGACTCCAGGGAACCGTCGAGGGTTTTGATCGCGCCGTACAGGTTCGGGCGACGGTCACGGAACGAGCCCCATGCGCTGCGGATGTGCTCCAGCTCATCGAGGTCGAAACTGTGAACCAGAATGCCTTCTTCTGTTTCGTTCAGCTCTTGGACTTTCTCGCCAAACGGGTTGGCAATGAACGACGAGCCGTAGAAGGTAATGTCGTAGCCGTCCTGCTCTTCGTTGCCGATGCGGTTGCTGGCGATCAGCGGCATCAGGTTGGCGCCGGCATGGCCTTGTTGCACGCGCTGCCAGTGGTCGCGGGACGAAATGGTCTTGTCGTGTGGCTCGCTGCCGATGGCGGTCGGGTAGAACAGGATTTCCGCACCTTGCAGCGCCATGCTGCGGGCGCACTCAGGGAACCACTGATCCCAGCAGATGCCCACGCCGATTTTCGCGTAACGGGTATTCCAGACTTTGAAGCCGGTATCGCCCGGGTTGAAGTAGTACTTTTCGTGGTAGCCAGGGCCGTCCGGGATGTGGCTTTTACGATAAATCCCCAGGTTGCTGCCGTCGGCATCGATGATAGCGATGCTGTTGAAACGTGCGCGGCCGGCCAGTTCGTAGAAGCTGATCGGCAGAACAACCTGCAGTTCTTTGGCGACTTTCTGGAAATGCTTGATGGCGACATTGTCTTCGACCGTCGTGGCCAGTTGCAGGTAATCAGGGTTCGGTTTCTGGCAGAAGTACGGTGCCTCGAACAGCTCCTGGATCAGGATGATTTGCGCGCCTTTCGCCGCGGCCTCACGGACCAGCTTCTCAGCGGTCTCGATGTTGGCTTCAAGGTCCCAGGAACAGGCCATCTGGGTAGCGGCGACGGTAACGATACGGCTCATGAATCATCTCCTGGGCAAGTGCTTGAGGGTCGAGGGTGGCATCGACCGATGACAGACAGAGGCAGCACCGGGCGTGGTTCGTCCACACCGTGGGCAGTGGCGACTTTATAGCCGATAAAAATCGGCTTTTAAAGCGATAAATATTCCACCCGTCAAAAATGATTCACTTAAAGCCGATAACAATCGAACTTTACGTGATCCCTTGTGGGAGCGAGCCTGCTCGCGATAGCAGTGGGTCAGTCAACATCAATATTGCATGTTCGACCGCTTTCGCGAGCAGGCTCGCTCCCACAAGGGGTATGTGTTTATAACCCTTCTTCGAGAACCTTCGAGAGCATGTCGACAAAGAAATCCACGCTCTGACGCGACGTAACCATCGGCGGCTTGATCTTGAGAATGTTCAGGTAATCGCCAGTCGGCTGCATGAAGATCCCCAATTCACGAAGACGATCGCACAACGCCGTGGTTTCTTCAGTCGCGGGCTCCAGGGTTTCTCGATTACGGATCAACTCCACGCCCAGATAGAAGCCAGAACCATGCACTGCGCCCACCAATGGATGCCGGTCGATCAATGCTTCAAGACGCGCTTTGAAATACCCGCCCACGACCTGGGCGTTTTCCCAGAGTTTTTCTTCTTCCATCACATCCAGCACTGCCATGCCGATCCGGCAACTGACCGGGCTGCCACCGGCAGACGAGAAAAAGTAACCCTCGGCTTCCAGCGCTTCGGCGATTTCCCGGCGAGTGATCACCGCGCCCAACGGCTGGCCGTTACCCATGCCTTTGGCCATGGTGATGATGTCTGGCACCACGCCCTGCTCTTCGAACCCCCAGAAGAATTTGCCCATGCGGCCGTAACCGACCTGCACCTCGTCGGCGATGCACACCCCGCCCTGAGCGCGGACCAGCGCATAGACCTGCTTCAAGTAACCCGGCGGCAGCGAGATACCGCCGGCATTGCCATACACCGGCTCGCAGATGAAACCGGCTAACTGGCGTTTCTGCTCGGCGATTTTCGCCAGGTTGTGTTCGACGCTACGCACGTAGTCCGGTGCGCTGTCGACGCCACGAAATTCACCGCGATAGGTGTTCGGCGCGGTCACCGGATGCACCCAGTCCGGACGGCTGCTCAAGGCCTTGGGGTTGTCGGCTATCGAAGTCGAGACCGCATCCGCCGCTACTGACCAGCCGTGATAAGCCTCCAATACGCTGAGCATGTCGCGACCGCCGCTATAAGCCCAGGCCAGGCGAATCGCCAGGTCATTGGCCTCGGTACCGCTGTTGACCAGAAATACGCGATCCATGTTGTCCGGTGCCAGCTTCAGCAAACGCTCGGAAAACTCGGCAATCGCCGCATAGTGAAAACGCGAGTTGGTGTTGAGCAACGACCACTGCCGGCTGGCGACGGCAGCCATGCGCGGATGGCCATGACCCAGGACCGCGACGTTGTTGAGCATGTCGAGGTAAGAGCGACCCTGCATGTCGATCAGGTGATTGCGCCAGCCACGCTCGATGCGCGGCGGGTCGACGTAATAGTGCTTCTGGGAGCGAGCGAAACTCGCGTCACGGCGGGCCAGCAATGTCTGCGGGTCGAGTTCTTCTTCCGCATCGCAGGCCAGGCCCAACAACACGGCAGGTGACGGACACAGTGCCTGCCAGGCTGCCGCGCGCGAAGGTGTGCAAAACAACGGCGCGTCGAGCTGAGCGCTTCGACACAACTGCACGATCAACGGCTCGCTGACCGAACCCAGCACCTGGCCTTTGACCAGCGCCGCGCTACTGCATACCGATGGGGTCACACCCCACAATCGGACGCTGAGCTCTGGGCCGTCCAGTTGCAGCAGGCTCTCCCCTTCAATATGGATAACCCCGGCAAATGGTGCTTCGACCGCCGTGCCGTCGGGCACTCGCAATGCAACGTGCAACGGGAAAGTGTCCGGTTCGCTGGCGCTGTCCGGTCGGGTTTGGGACAGACGATACTGGCCATATCGACTGGCCGCCAGACCGTGAGTCGCGGCGGCTTCTGTCAACAAATGCAGATCGATCCCTTGCTGTTCCCAGTTACCCGCCTCGAAATGCGGACTGAGCACGCCCAGATCGATCAACGCAAATTCACGCCCAACCAGACTCGGCAACAATGGCGCGAAACCTTCGCTGTCGATGGCCGGCAGGTTTTGGTCGACTGCAGTAAGAATCGCCGCCTCCATCAACGCCAACGGCACCGATGTGGCAATACGGAAAATTTCCCACTCATGGGTCAGGTTGTCGCGACTGTACTCATTGCCCGGATCGATGCTGACCTGTTGCTCGCCACTCAGCACCAGCACTGCCGAGCGGGCGACGATCAGCGGCCATAGCGCCAGCAACTCTTCATGCCGCAAAGGATTGATCGCGTGATAAGCCCGAACCGCCGGCAAAATGCAGAACGGATCGCCATCAACATGGTGCAGCAGCGCGGCGCAAGTCACCGACAGATCGGTGATCCGCCAGGTTCGGACCAAATCACCGAAATCGATCACGCCCTGCAACTGCCATTGGCGCCGGGAATCCCGCTGCCAGACCACGTTATCGTCGGTGATGTCCATGTGAATCGCCTGCACCTGCAGCTTATCCACCAATGGTTGCAAATGGCGCTCGGCTTGTTCGGCCGCCTCAGCAATCAATTCTCGTTGCCGCTCATCCTTGATCACTGGCAGCAAATGCGCGATCAACGCGTTGGCGTGGCGGGCATCCCATTGAAGGGTGCGCTCAAGCCCCGGATGATCGAAACCGGCCAGCGCCAGGTCCATTTCGCCGCAGAGCCGACCGAAACCGGCGACCACTGAATGATCTAGATGATCAAGGTGCGTCAGGGACTGGCCTTCGATGTAATCGAGCAGTCGTACATGCACTGCCTGGCCCCCAACCTCAAGGGAGAGCAGGTCTGCGCCGTTTTTGGCAGGAATCACTCGGGGCACCGGCACGCCGGAATGTTCACCCAGATGCTTGAGTCCTGCGTGTTGAGCTTGCAGCTCCAGCGCCGAGTAATCGCCACGGCAGATTTTCAGGACAAAACGCCCCTGATCACTGTCGACCCGGAAATTGAGATCCTGCTGGCTCCCAAGCGCCTGCAACCGCCCGCTCAGCCCGTAATGTTCTTCCAGCAGCTCAAGCGCTTGCGCCGCAGACACCTGCGGGCTGGGCAGACTGGCGCGGTGAATCAACGTGGCGAGCGGCATACAACGACTCCTGAAATTTTATTAGGTCCCTATATCGCCACTGCTTCGGGCGATACGCAACCCTCTTATACCGGTCGGGGGGTCGGCATTGGGGATGGTTTTCAGTCAGCGACTACTCAGATGAACTTTCCTACAGCAATCTCGGATTGAGCGACTTCAAGATTTTGATCGCCTGAACCATCGCCCCACTCGCACCCGCCGCCACTTTGCGTAAGAATGTCGGCCATCACGCCTATTGCTGGAGAAACACCATGAATGTAGTCACCACCGACCTGCCCGGTGTTCTGATCCTCGAACCCAAGGTATTTGGTGACGAGCGCGGTTTCTTCTATGAGAGCTTCAACGCCAAGGCTTTCGAAGAGGCAACCGGCCTGAACACCCAGTTCGTTCAGGACAACCATTCCCGCTCGCAAAAAGGCGTTCTGCGCGGCCTGCATTACCAACTGGAAAACACCCAGGGCAAACTCGTCCGCGTCACCGTCGGTGAAGTGCTGGACGTGGCGGTGGATATTCGCCGCAGCTCGCCACATTTCGGCAAATGGGTGGCCGTGCGCCTGTCCGCCGAAAACCATCGCCAACTCTGGGTACCGGAAGGTTTTGCCCATGGTTTCGTGGTGCTGAGTGATTTCGCCGAGTTCCTCTATAAAACCACCGACTACTACACCCCGTCGGCCGAGCGCAGCATTCGCTGGGACGATCCGGACCTGAGCATTGACTGGCAGCTGGATGAAGCACCAAAACTGTCGGCCAAGGATCAGTCCGCCGCGTTCCTCAAGGACGCCGAAGTCTTTTCCTGAATTCCTGTGTGAATCTTCACCGCCAGCGCGCACTTGATCCCAGGTGCGCAGACTGCGCCCGCAAGCCTAGGCATAATGCGTCTGTACCCACAGGCGCCTGATGCTCATGACACCGACCCTCCCCCGCAGACCCCGCTGGCGCAGCCTGGCGCTGCTCGCGCTATGTCTGGCGCCCTTGCTGTGGCCGCTGGAGCATTTGGCCGAGCGTTACTACCGCAGCGAACTGGCTGGGCAGAACCGTCAGACCCTCGACCTCTACGTCGCCAACCTGCTTGGCACCCTCCATCGGTATGAAGTGTTGCCACAGATTCTCGGCGAGCTGCCTGCTCTGCGCGCGACACTGGCCGCACCCGACGAAGGCGTGGTTCAAGGCAATGCCAATCGCCTGCTGAAAAACATCAGTGCCCAGACCGGCGCCGAAGTCATGTACCTGATGGACACCACCGGCAAGACGCTGGCGGCTTCCAATTGGGACAAACACGACAGCTTCGTCGGCCGCAATTTCGCCTTCCGTCCTTATTTCAGTGAAGCCATGGCCGGGCGTCTGGGGCGCTTCTTCGGCCTGGGCACCACCTCGGCCAAACGCGGTTACTTCTTCGCCGCAGCGATACGTGATCGCGAAAAAATCATCGGCGTGCTGGTAATCAAGGTCGATCTCGACCACACCGAGAGCCTTTGGGGCAAAACCCCGGAACAACTGTTGGTCACCGACCACAATGGCGTGGTTATCCTCACATCGCGGCCCGAGTGGCGTTTCCGTTCAACCCGTCCATTGAGCGACGCAGAACGCGAGGCCATCACCGCGATTCAACCCTACCCGACCCGCGATCCCAAGCCGTTGAACCTCGACCCCAATGCCTGGCTGACCCAAACCCGGCAGATCGAAGAAACCGGCTGGAGCGTCAATATCCTTGCGCCGCGTACCTTGATCGACCGTCCAGTGCGTACGGTCGTGGCCATTGGTGGCGCAACGTTGTTGGTATTGATGCTGCTGCTCGGCCTGATGATGCAGCGTCGACGCCATTACCTGGACCGGATTGCCTTCGAAGGCAAGGCCCGCCAGGAACTGGAAGGCCGGGTTGCCGAACGGACCAGCGACCTCGAAGGCCTCAACCGTCGACTGAAGCAGGAAGTGCTGGAGCGCGAACACGCCCAGCAGGAACTGGTGCGCGCGCAGGATGACCTGGTGCAGGCCGGCAAGCTCTCGGCGTTGGGAACGATGTCGGCAAGCATCAGCCATGAACTCAATCAACCCCTGGCGGCGATCCGCAGCTACGCGGAGAACGCCGAAGTGCTGCTCGATCATCAGCGCACCGAGGATGCTCGCGGCAACCTCAAGCTGATCAGCGAATTGACCGGGCGCATGGCCTCGATCATTGCTCACCTGCGTGCCTTCGCCCGGCGTGATCGCCACGCCCCGGAAAGCGTGGCCCTGCAACCGGCGCTGGACGATGCCCTGGCATTACTGGCCAAGCGTCGACGCAGCATGGAAGTCGAACTGATCCGTGACCTGCCGGCCGCCACTCTGTGGGTCGAGGCCGGTGAAACCCGTCTGCGTCAGGTACTTGGCAATTTGCTGGCCAATGCCCTCGATGCCCTGACGGAAAAAGGCCCGCCGCGTAAACTCTGGTTGAGTGCCGAGTCCACCGCCGCCGGCGTCAATCTGTACATTCGCGACAACGGCCCCGGGTTCTGCCTGGAAGCGCTGGGTCGTGCCGGCGAGCCCTTTTACACCACCAAGACCCGCACTCAGGGGCTTGGGCTGGGGCTGGCAATCTGCGACAGCCTGATGCGCGCCTTCGGGGGTGAACTGTCGTTCTCCAACCACAAGGAAGGCGGCGCCCTGATTATCCTGAAACTGCGCGCAGGCGCACCGGGTGTGAGCCTGCAACCGTCCGAGGACCGAAGTGCATGACCATCGACAACCGCATCCAGGTCGTGTTGATCGACGACGATCCCCATCTGCGCCAGGCCCTGAGCCAGACCCTGGACCTGGCCGGCCTGAAAATCCTGCCGCTGGCTGAAGCCAAAGGCCTGGCCGGGCAACTGGAACGCGACTGGCCGGGCGTGGTGGTCAGCGACATCCGCATGCCGGGCATGGATGGTCTCGAACTGCTGACCGAACTCCACGCCCAGGACCCGGAGTTGCCGGTGCTGCTGATCACCGGCCATGGCGATGTGCCGCTGGCGGTGCAAGCCATGCGCGCCGGGGCCTATGACTTTCTGGAAAAACCTTTCGCCAGCGACGCCCTGCTCGACAGCGTGCGTCGTGCCCTGGACTTGCGCCGGCTGGTGCTGGACAACCGCAGCCTGCGTCTGGCCCTGAGCGATCGCAACGAACTGAGCGCTCGACTGGTCGGGCAATCGGCGCCGATGCTGCGCCTGCGCGAACAGATCGGTGCCTTGGCGGCGACCAAGGCCGACGTGCTGATCCTCGGCGAAACCGGTGCGGGCAAGGAAGTGGTGGCTCGCGCACTGCATGACTTGTCGAGCCGGCGTAACGGCCCGTTCGTGGCAATCAACGCCGGGGCCCTGGCTGAGTCGGTGGTGGAAAGCGAGCTGTTCGGTCACGAGCCCGGTGCGTTTACCGGCGCGCAGAAGCGCCGCATCGGCAAGTTCGAATTCGCCAACGGCGGCACGTTGTTCCTTGATGAAATCGAAAGCATGAGCCTGGATGTGCAGGTGAAATTGCTGCGCTTGCTGCAAGAACGGGTCGTCGAGCGCTTGGGCGGCAACCAGCTGATCCCGCTGGACATCCGCATCATCGCCGCGACCAAGGAAGACCTGCGTCAATCCGCCGATCAGGGCCGCTTCCGTGCCGACTTGTATTACCGCCTGAATGTCGCGCCGCTGCGCATTCCGCCGCTGCGTGAGCGGGGCGAAGATGCGCTGATGCTGTTTCAGCATTTCGCCGACGAAGCCAGCGCCCGCCACGGCTTGCCGCCCCACGAATTGCAACCGGGACACCGGGCGCTGCTGTTGCGCCATACTTGGCCAGGCAACGTGCGAGAACTGCAGAACGCCGCCGAACGCTTTGCCCTGGGTCTTGAACTGGCGCTGGACAACAGTGCGCCTGATGGCGGCGTCGGCACCACGATTGAAGTGGTCAGCGGCGGTTTGAGCGAGCAAGTGGAGAACTTCGAGAAGAGCCTGATTGCCGCCGAACTGACACGCTCGCACAGCTCCGTACGCAGCCTCGCCGAAGCGCTCGGCATTCCGCGCAAAACCTTGCATGACAAACTGCGCAAGCATGGTCTGAACTTCGCCGACGCCGGCGCCAGCAGCCACACCGACGATCTTGATTGAGCTACCGTAAATTCATCCTCTTCAAACAAAAGGCCCGTGAATGAACCGCGACAGTCGTCACCTGGAATCGATCCTCCATCACGACATTCCCCTCACGCGGAAGATGGGCCTCAAAGTGCTCGACTGGCACGATCAACAACTACGCCTGCACCTGCCGCTGGAGGCCAACGTCAATCACAAGAGCACCATGTTCGGTGGCAGCCTGTATTGCGGCGCGGTGCTGGCCGGCTGGGGCTGGTTGCATTTGCGTTTGCACGAAGAAGGCATTGAAGACGGGCACATCGTGATTCAGGAAGGGCAGATCAGCTATCCGCTACCGGTCACCATGGACGCGACGGCGATTTGTCGGGCACCGAGTGCCGCCGTGTGGAAGAAGTTTCTGGCCATGTATGAGCGGTATGGACGGGCCCGGTTGACGCTGCATTCGCGGATCGTGAATACCGGGAGTGAAGAGGATGCGGTGAAGTTTACCGGGCAGTACGTTCTTCACCGGTAAGGACACAAAACCTGTGGCGAGGGAGCTTGCTCCCGCTCGGCTGCGCAGCAGTCGCAAATCAGGCAGCCTGGATTAACTGATGCTGCGCGGTGCCTGGGTTTTGGGGTCGCTTCGCAGCCCAGCGGGAGCAAGCTCCCTCGCCACAAGTTTGGGTAAAACTCAGGATCGGGCCAGTACCAGTAACTTCTCGCGCCAAACCGCCTTCGCCGGCAACGCCAAAAAGAACTCATTCAACAACGACTCCCGCGCCGGATAACAGAACGGCTCACCGCTCAAATCCAACACTTCACCACCCGCACCTTCCAACACACCTTGCGCAGCCGCTGTGTCCCACTGAGAAGTCGGCGCCAACCGTGGATAACAATCCGCTGCCCCTTCCGCCAACAGGCAAAACTTCAGCGAACTGCCGATATTGGCCAGTTGCAACTCACCCAGGCTGTCGCTCAACCCCGCGAGTAACCGCTCCTGCTCAGGGCTGGAATGCCGACGACTGGCAACTACCGTGAACGCTTCACCCGCCGCCGGAACGTCGCGAACCTGAATCGGCAACGGCTCGGCGCCTTTATCGCCACGCCAGGCACCCAACCCCGCGCCCCCTACATAAAAGCGCCCGTTGGTCGGCATCGACACCACACCGAACACCACACGCCCTTGCTCGATCAACGCGATGTTGACGGTGAACTCTTCACTGCCGGAAATAAACTCCTTGGTCCCGTCCAACGGATCGACCAGCCACCAACGCTGCCAGCCGGCGCGCACGCTCTGGGGGATATTGGCGTCCTCTTCGGACAGCACCGGAATGCTCGGATCCAGCGCCGTCAGCCCGGCCAGAATCAGATGATGAGCGGCCATGTCGGCGGCGGTGACCGGGGAATCATCGGACTTTGCTGTCACGGCAACGTTGACGCGCCAGAACGGCAGGATCGCCTCGCCAGCCTTCAAAGCCAGTTCAACGACCGGCGCCATCAGCGGATGGGGGAAATTCAACGTCATGGCAGGAACACCCCACGCTGAGTCAGCAGATCACGGGCCAGATACAGCGCCGCCAAGGCACGGCCCTCAGTGAATCGCGGGTTTTGCGCCAGGGCTGACAATTCGCGCAGGTTGATCTTTTCCACCCCCATCGGCTCGGGTTCATCACCTTCCAGGCGTTCTTCGTACAGGTCGGTGGCCAGCACTACCTGGATTCTCTGGCTCATGTAGCCCGGTGACAACGACAACTCGGTCAGATATTCAAGCTGCCGCGCGCCATACCCGGCCTCTTCCATGAGCTCGCGCTCGGCCGCCGCCAACACGTCTTCACCCGGCTCGATCAAGCCTTTGGGCAGGGACAGTTCGTAGGCATCGGTGCCGCCGCAGTATTCCTCCACCAACACCGCGTGATCCGCATCCAGCATCGCCACGATCATCACCGCACCATGACCGGTGCCTTTGCTGACCAGACGCTCGTAAGTACGCTCCACGCCATTGGAAAAGCGCAGCTTCAGCTCTTCGACACAGAACAAACGGCTGGTGGCGACGATCTCGCGGGCGAGTACGGTGGGTTTCTGGCGCATGAGAGGCTCCTTGGCGTGAACGCGTTACTATACCCGGCCTATCCTGATTGTTTACCTCGGATATCTTTTTTACCGCTGGAGAAGTTTTTTATGTCCCTGCTGCCCTGGCACGACATCGATACCGTTTTGCTGGATATGGACGGCACGCTGCTGGACCTGCACTACGACAACCATTTCTGGATGGAGCACCTGCCAAAGCGTTATGCCGAGCTGCATGGGGTAAGCCGGGCCATGGCGGAGCTGGAGTTGCAGCCACTGTTCGAACGCAATGCCGGTCAGTTGCAGTGGTACTGCCTGGACTTCTGGAGCGCCGAGCTGAAGCTGTCGGTGCGCGAACTGAAACTGGAAACCGCGCACCTGATCGCCCTGCGTCCGGATGCGGACACTTTTCTGGCCGCGATCAAACAGGCCGGAAAACGCGTGGTACTGATCACCAACGCCCACCGCGACTCGTTGTCATTGAAGCTGGAACGAATTGAACTGGCGCCGTATTTCGAGCGGTTGATCAGCTCTCATGATTACGGTTTCCCCAAGGAAAACCCGCAGTTCTGGGATGCCTTGCAGGCCGACATCGGCTTCGACCCGACACGCAGTCTGTTTATCGACGATACGTTGCCGATTCTGCGCAGTGCACGCAATTTTGGCGTGGCGCATCTGTTGGCCGTGAGCGAGCCGGACAGCCGAAAAGGGCCAAAGGACACGGCCGAGTTTGCGGCGGTGGGGGATTATCGGGAGCTCATCACAGGGCTTTAGACCGAGTCGCCTGCATCGCGGGCAAGCCACGCTCCCACAGGTTTTTCGCCGTATGCACACTACGCGAACGACACAAAACCTGTGGGAGCGTGGCTTGCCCGCGAAGGCCATCACACAGTCTTGAACCTTACTCAGGAATCCGCAACACCTGCCCCGGATAGATCTTGTCCGGGTGCGAAAGCATTGGTTTGTTAGCCTCGAAGATTTTGTTGTACTTGTTCGCGTCGCCGTATTCGGCCTTGGAAATCGCGCTGAGGGTGTCGCCCTTTTTCACGGTAACAAAACGAGCGGCCTTCGCCACCGGCCCAGTCACAGTGATCTGGTCATCAACACTGCCGACACCGGCAATATTGCCCACGGCCAGCAGAATCTTTTCCTTCTCCTCCTGGCTCGCCACTTCCCCGGTGACGATGACTTTATCGCCCTCGATTGTCGCCTGAACATTCGGATTACCCAGGCCGACCTTGCTGATGTGTTCCTTCAGCTGCTCGCTGGCATTGGCATTGCCAGGTGTCAGCAGATCGATAAGTTTTTCGCCTGCTTCTTTCACAAAGCTAAAAATACTCATGGTGCACTCTCCTTGGGGTTTAGGGTCCAGACGCCAAAGACTAGACCAGCCTAGCGCAGCCCGGTCCCCAGCCGACCAATGACCCAACCCCGCGCAGGCGGTAGAATCGCGAACCTTGCCCGCGCCCTGGAGCGAAGATGGACATCAAGCAGCTCAAATTCCTCATCGCTCTCGACGAAACCCGGCACTTCGGCCAGGCCGCCGCGCGTTGTCACATCACCCAGCCGACCCTGTCCATGCGTCTGCGCAGCCTCGAAGAAGAGCTCGACCTGCCATTGGTTAACCGTGGTCAACGCTTCGAAGGTTTCACCGCGCCGGGCGAGCGCGTGCTGGCGTGGGCGCGTACGGTGTTGGCGGCCTACGACGGTTTGCAGGCCGAAGCGGCAGCCTGTCGCGGCAACCTCGTGGGTACGTTGCGTCTGGGCGTGGTGCCGCTGTCGAGTTTCGACCCGGTACCGCTGATGCAACGCCTGCACGCCGAACACCCGAACCTGCGCTTCGAACTCTCGGCACTGAGTTCCGAACAGATCCTCGAACAACTGGCGAACAATCGCCTCGACCTCGGCGTTTCCTACCTGGAACGCCTGGATGGCGAGCGTTTCGACTCCCTGGCTTTTAGCGAAACACGCATGGGCCTGCTTTACGATCAGCGTTTCTTCAGTTTCGGCGACGCGCCCTTAAGCTGGAAATCGTTGATTGAACTGCCGCTGGGCATGCTCACCAGCGGCATGCATTTTCGCCAGTCCATTGACCATAACTTCCATAGTCGTGGCTTGGCTCCCCAACCGTTGCTGCAAACCGATTCAGTCCACCAATTGTTACAAGCAGTACACGGCGGTCTGTGTTGCGCCGTGATGCCATTGGAAGGTGGTCTGGAAAACCTCACAGATCACTTGCGCCTCCAACCCATCGAAAGCGCCCAGACCCTCGCCCGGCTGGGGCTGATCATGCGTCGCAGCGCTCCACGTTCGGCGCTCGCCGAAGCCTGTTTCGCGATCTATCAGAAATCATCAACAGGCTCTTGATCGACGCCATCTATCGGTAGATCAGTAATAGCGATTAGACGCGACAAGTTGACACGCCTAGTCTTAAAGCTGACCAAACCGTTGGTGAGCCCATGAACGCCAAGCGCCCTGCCCGCGCGGCGCCAGCTGTTGAAACGCCCGCGACCGCCGCAAGCCAGACCTACAGTTACTGCAACCTTGAACACACCGAATCGGCCAGCACCGCGCTGGCCGAGGAAGTCGCGTTGGCGATTGCCTATAACGGCATCAGCCAGGCGGTCATGTTGGTGACGCCAACAGATCTTGAAGACTTCATCGTCGGCTTCAGCCTCGGCAGCGGCATCATTGAAGACGCTTCAGACATCTACGACCTGCAACTCAGTGGCACAGGTTCGGCGCAATACGCGCAAGTAACCATCGCCAATCGCGCCTTCTGGAACCTCAAGCAGCAGCGTCGGCAATTGGCTGGCACCAGCGGTTGCGGGCTCTGTGGCGTGGAAGCGGTGGAGCAAGCGCTGCCCGACCTCAAAGTATTGCCCGGCGCCCCGCTACCCCCGGCCGAATGGCTGGACGGCCTGCGCCAGCGCATCGGCGAGTTCCAGCCGCTGGGCCAGCATTGCGGCGCGGTGCATGCGGCGGTGTTCATGAACGGCAACGGCGAATTGTTGCTGGGCCGTGAAGACATCGGTCGGCACAACGCCCTCGACAAGCTGATCGGCGGGTTGATCCGCCAGAAGATCCCGACCACTGACGGCTTGGCGATTGTCACCAGCCGTTGCAGCCTTGAATTGATCCAGAAAGTTTTACGCGCAGGCATCCAGACTCTGGTCAGCCTGTCGTCGCCCACGAGCCTTGCCGTGCAATGGGCCCGTCGTCACAACCTCAACCTCATCCACCTGCCGCAGAAAAGTGCACCGCGGGTCTACAGCCCAGCGTTGGAGAATCAAGCGTGAGTCAACACCGTCAAGCCGACCAGAAACCCGTTCCCCGCTACAAGCCCTACAAAGGCCCAGCCGGTGGCTGGGGCGCTCTGATCAGCGTCGCCCAGGCCTGGTTGACCAGCGATAACGCATTGAAAAACCTCCGCATAATGCTCAAGACCAACCAGAACGGCGGCTTCGACTGCCCCGGTTGCGCCTGGGGGGATTCTCCGGAAAAGGGCATGGTGATGTTCTGCGAGAACGGCGCCAAAGCGGTGAACTGGGAAGCAACCAAACGCCGTGTCGACGCTGCATTCTTTGCCAAACACAGTGTCAGCTCGCTGCTGGAGCAGAGCGACTACTGGCTTGAATATCAGGGCCGCCTGACCGAGCCGTTGAGCTACAACGCCGAAACCGATCGCTACCAACCCATCAGCTGGGATGATGCCTTCACCCTGATTGCCAAGCATCTGCGCGGCCTGTCGAGCCCGGATCAGGCCGAGTTCTACACCTCGGGCCGCGCCAGCAACGAAGCGGCGTACCTCTATCAGCTGTTCGTACGCGCCTACGGCACCAACAATTTCCCCGACTGCTCGAACATGTGCCACGAGGCCAGTGGTGTGGCCATGGCGCAAAGTATCGGGGTTGGCAAAGGCACCGTGACCTTCGATGATTTCGAACACGCCGATGCGATTTTCGTCTGGGGCCAGAACCCCGGTACCAACCACCCGCGGATGCTCGAACCGCTGCGCGAAGCGGTAAAACGTGGCGCTCAGGTGGTATGCGTCAACCCGCTGAAAGAACGTGGTCTGGAACGCTTCCAGCATCCGCAGCATCCGCTGGAAATGCTCACCAACGGCTTCAAGCCGACCAATACCGCGTACTTCCGTCCGGCACTGGGCGGCGACATGGCGGTGCTGCGCGGCATGGCGAAATTCCTGCTGCAATGGGAACGCGATGCGCAGAAGACCGGCGCCCCGGCAGTGTTCGATCACGATTTCCTGAATGAACATGCCGTCAACGTGCTGGAATACATGGGCGTCATCGACGACACCCCATGGGAGCAGATCGTCGAGCAGTCCGGCCTGACGCTGGTAGAGATCGAACAAGCGGCGCGCATGTACGCCAAAGGCAAGAACGTGATCATGTGCTGGGCCATGGGCATTACCCAGCATCGTCATTCGGTGCCGACCATCCAGGAAATCGCCAACCTGATGCTGTTGCGCGGCAACATCGGCCGGCCGGGTGCCGGTCTGTGCCCGGTGCGTGGTCACAGCAATGTGCAGGGCGACCGGACGATGGGCATCAACGAACGTCCGCCGGTGGCGCTCCTCGATGCTCTGGAGCGTCGCTTTCAGTTCAAGGTGCCGCGTGAAAACGGCCACAACGTGGTCGAGGCGATTCACGCCATGGCCGACGGCCGCTCAAAAGTCTTCATCGGCCTGGGTGGCAACTTCGCCCAAGCCACCCCGGACAGTCCGCGGACCTTCCAGGCCTTGAGCAACTGCGACCTGACCGTGCAGATCAGCACCAAGCTCAATCGCAGCCATCTGGCGCACGGTAAAGACGCGCTGATCCTGCCGTGCCTCGGCCGTACCGACATCGATATCCAGACCGAAGGCGCTCAAGCGGTGACCGTGGAAGACTCGTTCAGCATGGTCCACGCCTCCAACGGTCAGCTGCAGCCGCTGTCGAACCAGATGCGCTCGGAGCCTGCAATCATCGCCGGAGTCGCCGCGGCGACCCTGGGGAACAAACCGGTGGACTGGAACTGGCTGGTGGCCGATTACAGCCGCATCCGCGATCTGATCGCCGACACCATCCCGGGCTTCCGGGACTTCAACGAGAAAATCCAGAACCCGGGTGGTTTCCACTTGGGCAACAGCGCCGGCGCACGTCGCTGGAATACGCCATCGGGTCGGGCCAACTTCCGTGCGAACATGCTGCCCAAAGATCTGGTGCACGAACGCACTCGCGCCACCGGCATGCTGCCGGACCTGATCATGCAGTCGATGCGCTCCCACGATCAGTACAACACCACGATTTATGGTCTTGATGACCGTTATCGCGGGGTGAAAGGTCAACGGGATGTGTTGTTCGTCAATGAGGCCGACATCATTCGCCTGGGGTTCAAGCCAGGGCAGAAGGCTGACATCGTTTCGATCTGGGATGATAGCCGTGAGCGCCGGGTGAAGGGCTTCACGTTGCTGGCATTTGATATTCCTGCCGGGCAAGCGGCCGCTTACTATCCGGAAGTGAACCCGCTGGTACCGCTGGAAAGCACCGGGGATGGCAGCCATACACCAACGTCGAAGTTTGTGGCGATTCGGTTGGAGGCGGCGAGTGAGACTGGGTTGATTATGGCCAAGTCGGCTTAACGCGGCGTCTGAGCTGACGCCATCGCGAGCAGGCTCGCTCCCACATTAGATCTTCAGTGGGCACAGCATTTGTGTTCGACCGAGATCCACTGTGGGAGCGAGCCTGCTCGCGATGGCGATAGTACATTCAACAAATTCTTCCGAACCGCACTTTCCAATCGCCCACAAAAAAGGCCGTTTTTGTATAAAAACGGCCTTTGCGAAGTAGCTAAAGACCGGAGAAAAACACTTAAGTTCCGCCCAAAAAACAGTAACTTATAGAATTGTGCTCAAGTCGTGTTACTCGTCGGATTTCGGTTGTCACAACCATGACACAGCCTCAGGATCGCGCCGTCATCCCCTTGAGGTTCCTCTATGAAGTTCTCCTCGATTCTCTTGTTGTCCCTTGGCCTGGTCAGTGGCTTCGCTTCTGCAGGCGGCACCACCGAAGCTGGTGTGGGCGGCGCATTGGGCGGGGTTCTGGGCTCGGTCGTCGGTCAATCGTTAGGCGGCAGTACAGGTTCAACCATTGGCGCGGCCCTGGGCGGCGCGGGTGGTAGCGCAGTCGGCGCAGACAAACGCAGCCGTGGCGAAGCCGCCATTGGCGGTGCGCTGGGCGCAGCAGGCGGTAACGTAGTCGGCCGCAGCATGGGCGGCACCACCGGCAGCCTGATCGGCTCCGCAGCAGGCGGCGGCGTCGGTGGCGCGCTGGGTAACCACATGGGCAACAGTAGCAATGACGACGATGATCGTCGTTCCCGTCGTCGTGGTTATGACGATGATGATGATCGTCGCTACTACCGTGGTCACCCAGGTCGCGGCCATGCCTACGGCCATCGCAAGCATCACCATCGCTATCGCGACTGAGGCTTGAATCGCCTCGTTGACCGGTAGATCAAAAAGTCGCAGCCCTCGGGCTGCGATTTTTTTTGCCCCTCAAACCGCTAGCCGTTCCAATGCCTCGCGCAATCGAGCAGGAATTGCCACCGGTTGATTCGTGGTCCGATCCACGAACACATGCACGAAGCGCCCCGCCGCGCAGGCCTCGTCTTCTCCTACCTTGAACACCGCCAGCTCGTATTGCACGGAACTGTTGCCCAACTTGCCGACCCGCAGGCCAATCTCGATCCGGTCCGGGAAAGCGATGGAGGCAAAGTAGTCGCAGGCCGAACTCACCACAAACCCCACCACCTCGCCGTCATGGATATCCAGGCCGCCGACTTCGATCAGGTAGGTGTTCACCGCCGTGTCGAAAAAACTGTAGTAGGTGACGTTGTTGACGTGACCGTAGGCGTCATTGTCATGCCAGCGAGTGGTGATGGGCTGAAAGTGGGGGTAGTCGGTGCGTTGGGGTATCGGGTTGGACATCAGTGTTGGTTCCTGGGGTTGGATAGCGAGTCTAAGGCGAAAACCGCGTTATCGTTCTTCGCGAGCAGCCCGCTCCCACACTCAATCTTCATTGGACACAGGTTTTGTGTACGCCTGAGATCAACTGTGGGGGCGACGGTGCGGCGATCCGACTTGCTCGCGAAGGGGCCTTTACAGACGCCACATAGAATCACACGTCAGCAAAGCCTCTACCCTCTGCCGCCAGCTCACCAATCAACCGCGCCGGCGTCCACTGATCACCCTGACGGGTCTCCAGTGCCATCAACCGCAGATGAATATCTTCCAACCCTTGTTGATCCGCCCAGGCCATCGGCCCGCCCTTTTCTGTCGGGAAGCCATAACCATTGAGGTAGACCAGATCGATGTCATGCGCCGATGTCGCAATACCTTCCTGAAGAATCTTCGCCCCTTCGTTCACCAGCGCCAGCAAACAGCGCTCCAAAACCTCTTCAGGGCCGATCTCGCGACGCTGGAACCCCAGCCCTTCGCTGACTTCCAGTACCAGCGCATCGACTTCCAGATCGTGCTCAGCCTGGCGACTGCCCGGTTCGTAGTGGTAATACCCATCGCCACTCTTCTGACCGAAACGCCCCAGCTCGCACAAGCGGTTGTCCACTTGAACCTCCGGCGCATCCTGACCTTTGCCAGCCAGTTCCCGAGCACGCCATTCCAGATCGATGCCGACCACGTCGTACATGCGGAATGGCCCCATGGCGAAACCAAAACCTTGCAGTGCCGCATCCACCTGATAAGGAAACGCGCCTTCCAGCAGCATTTTGCGCGCTTCGAGCACGTACGGATGCAGCATGCGATTACCGATGAAACCGTGACAGTTGCCCGACACCACGCTGACCTTGCCCATGCGCTTACCCAGCTCCAGCGCCGCATCAAGCACCGCCGGCGCCGTCTGGGCACCGCGTACGATCTCCAGCAATTTCATGATGTGCGCCGGGCTGAAAAAATGCAGGCCCAGGACCTGCTGTGGACGGCGGGTGGCAGCGGCGATCGCGTCGATGTCCAGCGCCGAGGTATTGCTGGCCAGAATCGCTTCAGGTTTCATCAGGCCGTCAAGTTCGCGGAAAATTTTCTGCTTCAACTCGAGGTTTTCGTAGACCGCTTCGATGACCAGATCAACATCGCGGATTGCCGCGTAATCGGCAGCCGCTGTCACCCGTGCAATGCGCGCATCCGCCTCGGCCTGATCAATCCGCCCCTGACGCACGTTGTGGGCGTAAGTCTCAGCCACGCTGGTCAGCGCTTGCTCAAGCATCTGCGGATTGTTATCGACCCATCGCACCGGCACCCCGGCGTTGGCCAGGCACATGACAATGCCACGGCCCATGGTGCCCGCGCCGATCACGGCGGCGCGCTGAATATCGAACGGTGTCTGGCTCATGGTTGTTCTCTTGTTAGCGATCCAAAGACAGTCCTCACCATAGTCAGGCGCCGGGCTTTTTTGAAATTTATTCCTGTGATGAGCGACATTCAGCCGATGGATAAGCTTTCAAGAACACCGATATCCCTATGGGAGCGGGCTTGCTCGCGAAAGCGGAGTGTCAGGCAACATCAATGTTGAATCTGATGGCCCCTTCGCGAGCAAGCCCGCTCCCGCATTGGCGGTGTTTCAGCTTGGCAGGTGCGCTTGAGCCCAGTCGCGCACGTCGCCATACGGATAATCCTCCAACGCCGCAAACCCCGGAATCGACCGTGCCTTGAGCTTGGTGAACAGCGGCACACTGATCCCACATAGAAATCTTGTTATGCGTTCAGCCGAAGGGATGTTGCCCGTGTGCTGCTCGTGCCTGTGGATAAAATCACCACACAGCGTCTCGAAATTTTTATCCACAAGCGCCGGCAATTCCGGCGGTGCTGGCAGCCGTGCCACGTGGCCGTGACATACGGAACAATGCCCACACTGCCGGGGCGCGTTTTCGTCGCCGAAGTACTCGGCCAGGCGGTAACCCAGGCAGTGGTCGGTGGCGAACAGGTCCAGCATGGCGTGTATCCGTGCGATCTCGGTGCGCTCGTGTTGGGTGAAATAGGCGTGCAATTCAGCGCTCAGGGTTGGGGCATCAAAGTCCGCTTGCTGCAGGCTGTAGACCTCGGTCATCTGCTTGCTTTCAAGCTCCACCCAGCCTTTCTCCTGGAAGTAATCCAGCGCCTTGACCACCCGACTGCGCTCGGCCTGATGCTGTTCATACAGCGCATCGAAATTCACCGTGGCCCAGGTGCGTGCGCGGCTGGAGGTCTGGATGATTGCCGAGACGAAGTCCCTGCGCTCACCTTCAAAACGAGCCAGCAACGCCTCGGGCTCCTGCAAATACTTGAAGCGGTATTCGGCGTAATAGGCATAACGCGGAGCGATTATTGCGCGCAGCTCCAGTTGCACCAGCAAGGTCTTGAGCGGCAACTGGCGAATGTTGCTCTGATCGGCCAAAGGCCCCAGCAGAAACTCCCACTGCCCCTCGGGCGCGGCGGCTTGCAACTCCTCAAGCACGCAACGAATGCCGTCCCGTTCCGGCGTGTCGCCGTAGACGAAGTTCTCCAGCACGTTGAGGCTGTCGCGGTTGGCCAGCACCAGGCAATCGGACGGCTGACCGTCACGCCCGGCGCGACCGATTTCCTGACTGTAGTTTTCAATGGATTTGGGCAGGTCGAAATGCACCACATTGCGAATATCGCTTTTGTCGATGCCCATGCCGAACGCGATGGTGGCAACGATGCAATTGGACTGCCCGCCCATGAACCGCTTCTGTATCCCTTCCCGTTGTTCATGGGGCAATCCGGCGTGATAGGCCTCGGCCTGGATGCCATTCCGCTCCAGATGTTCGGCGATGTGCTCGGCGGTTTTCTGCAAGGTGACGTAGACGATACTCGGCTGGCCGGGACGCTGGCTCATCCATTCGACAAGGCGTCGGCGCTTGTCCTGGCCGCGTACCGGTTCCACCAACAGATTGAGGTTGGGTCGGTAAAAACCGGTGGTCACCACATCCTCGGGGGCGATGGCGAATTTGGCCTCCATGTCGGCGATCACCTTGGGTGTCGCGGTGGCGGTCAGCAGCAAGGCCTGAGGGATATTGAACTGGCGCTGATAGTCCGGCAGCTTGAGATAATCGGGGCGGAAGTTATGGCCCCATTCAGAAATACAGTGGGCCTCGTCCACCACCAGCAGCGAAATCGGCACCTGCTGCAAAAAATGGCGGAAGCGCTCGTTCTTAAGACGCTCCACGGAAATCATCAGAATCTTCAATTCACCGGACTTTGCCCGGGCCATCACATCGCTGGCGTCATCGCGGCTCTGGGCCGAATCGATACTGCCCGCCGCAATGCCATGGCGTTGCAAGAACGCCAACTGATCCTGCATCAACGCCAACAGGGGCGATACAACCAATGTCAGGTGCGGCAGCAACAAGGCCGGCAATTGATAGCAAAGAGACTTGCCCGAACCGGTAGGGAAAATCGCCGCCGCCGAGCGCCCGGCCAACACAGCACTGACCGCCGCCTCCTGGCCGGGCCGAAATTGTGGATAACCGAAAACCTGTTCCAGGGTGTTGTGCATAAGCTGTCACTCCGTTGACCGCTGCGAAGCCCAAAGCCTAGCCGGCGAACGCAGCGAGTCGAGAAAAGGTCGGGGGCAAAAACGATACGGGATGATACAGCGGTTAGAACCAGGGCACGGTAAGGCTTGAGGAAAGGGGCGTTTGTGAGATCGCTTTCGCGAGCAGGCTCGCTCCCACAGTCGACCGCGTTCTTGCTGGGCGACTCGGTCTAATGTGGGAGCGAGCCTGCTCGCGATGACGCCAGCCAAGTCACCATAAAAATCATGAGCTCACTTAGGGCACCAACACCGCCACCCGCAACTGCTCATTCAGCGCCTGCTCATGAAACACCCGGCTCTTGCTCGCCCAAACCGCATAAGCCGGACTGATTCCACCCGTGAACGCCGCCGCCAACTGACGCAAATCCGCGACACTTCGCACACGGGGGCAAAAGGGTTCACCGTCACAGTTCTGGCTGGCGTTGCCGTAAGTAGTCAGCAACCGATCCCACAACCCATCACGCACTTGCCTGACCGACCCGAGCTTCACAGCCTGCACACCCAGTCGCTGTTTCAGACCCTGTTCAT
Source organism: Pseudomonas sp. PME37.24/025 (assembly GCF_055556615.1). Lineage (NCBI taxonomy): Bacteria > Pseudomonadati > Pseudomonadota > Gammaproteobacteria > Pseudomonadales > Pseudomonadaceae > Pseudomonas > Pseudomonas sp. PME37.24/025. Next base: position 139,267 of record NZ_JBVHNK010000002.1, on the reverse strand, counting down.
CCAGCGCTTCGCTGGCCAGCAACGCCTTGCCCACCATCAACACCTCGGCGCGGGAGGCGGTGTCTACTTCTGCCTGGGTGGTCAGCGCCTGTGGCCAACCGGTGCGGTCCATGTTGGCAAGGATCAGCGAATGATCCCCGTCGGCAGCGACGGTCAAACGGTAAACACCAGCCAACAACAAAATCGAGGCCATACGCAGCCATTGCATACCTAATTCCCTTTAAGAGTCGACTCAGACGCTTCGAAACGCCCTACAAATTCTGGCGCGCACCCTACAGAGCTTTGATGCGTTAAGCCTGACAGGCCCGTAGGAATATCGACCTTTAAGGGAAAAGCTTAAAAAATAGTTGGTGTATGCGTAGGTAAAGGCCGATAGCGCCGGTAAATCCCCTACAAAACCTGTCCATTTGCGCCACCTTGCGACGCCTCGCCGCGGCCCTCTATAGTTTTCGTCGCGGCTGAAAATATTGTGTCGGCCTGCTGGCGAGACTGCCCGACTTCCCATAGGACTGACCTCGATGAACACGTTCCACCCGTTAACAGACCGCTATCGCCCGCTCAAAACCAGCTACAGCGATACCCCCGTATTGGTCATCGACACCGAAGCCGATCCTCACGAGATTCTCGACGCCTCCCTGCAACGCATCCGCGCCGCCAGCGACCTGCTCGAAACACTCTATTGCCTGTGCTTCAAACAGGCCGACGTGAAAGACACTCCCAATATCGTCAACGCACTTTACTTACTGACCCAAGATGGCTGCGAACTTCTTGAAGTCGCCAAACAGCGAATTAAATAAAATACCAACAACTAAAAACCTTACAGAAATAGCAACAACTCATCACTTCACTATTTAAACAACACAAACTAACGTGCCAGCTCTTACATCAAAAAAGAGCAACACAAATGACGGTACTAACTATTTTTTTCTGTGGCACTGGCTCAACCAAATTTGACGACACCAGCGCAAATTACTGGGACGGCGAACTGGTGTCGACACTCGCATCCCACCATCTCGGCCGTGAGTTTGCCGAATGGATCGTGGTCGACGGCCCGGGCAGCGGTAACCTGCAAGCCGACGATCTCTTTACCAAGACCAAGGAGTACGGCCTCAGCGGCACACTGTTCGGCAAAGGCTGGGAGCAAAACGTCCAGCACGCGATCAACATCATCAAAGGCCAGTGCGACTGGCAGCGCGAGCAACTGACCGAAGCCGAATACAACCGCCTGAAGGCGGCCGGCATCCCCATCGAAGACGTGAAAGTTGAAGGCTCGTGGTTCTGGCGCAAATACAACTATGGCGATCGCAGCGTGACCCAGCAGGCGTTGCAAGAACAGATCATCAAAACCTTCCGCAAGGACGGTATTATTCCCACCCACGTAAACCTGGTGGGCTGGAGCCGCGGCGGCATTAGTTGCCACATGCTGGCCAACGCCATGTTCAAGGACAGCGAACTTAAAAACATCCCGGTTAATATCTTCGCGATTGATCCAGTGCCTGGCACTGGCAACTTTCAGGATGACAAGGTCAAACTCGGCGGCAACGTCAAAGAGTATGTAGGTTTCTATGCCCGAGACGAACGCTCGAAAGGTTTCAGCTGCGTTATTCCGCAAACCGCCACCGGCACCAAAACCCACATTTACCCCATGGCCGGTCGTCACGCCACCTTGGTTGGCAATGCCTCCCCCGACGGCGTCAACGGCCCGAAAACCCTGGCCGAGCCAGGCCGGTTCGTCCGCCACTTTGCCGAAGTTTGCCTCAAGCGTTGGGGCGTGCAACTGGACAAGTCATTGAACCTGACCCCTGCCGCTCTGGAGAACCTCGGCAAAGCCATGGTCGACAACGAAGCGAAGTACCGACTGATGCACAACTACTCCTACACCTACTTCACCGAGCTGGATCAAGGCGAACGCTACGTTTCGCTGGGCAGCCAAGGGGTCAACTTCTCGGCGGTGAAAGGCACGATCTATACGCCGGCGACTGGGCTGACGACTAACGTGCTGGATGTTGCGGCGTATCGGCATATTTGTTGAGGTGATGGGCGCGGGACGGCAGAAAAATACGAGAAATTGCGTCGCAGAAAATTCCTATAGAAACGGCCTAACCAAGGCTCATCCGGTTCCTACAAGCGGGGACTCCTTGTCGTCTATCGCTGCCCGGTGCTCGCACCTATAGTCGTGACTGTTGCTGCCAAATCAGCGACACGGGCTTGGTCACCCGAATAGAGAACTCATTTCGCTTCCGTTGTATGCTGCGGCACCTCAAGTGCTGCACGCTATATGGTGGCTGTGTTCGGGACGCCTTCGGGCGTACCGGCAAAGTGAGTTCTCACCGGTTTGACCAACCCGAACACAGTCCGCCTCCCATCGCTTGGTCACGATGGCGGCGGTTTCTCCCGATGCGCTTGAGAATTCTCACTATGAATAAATGGAATCCGCTAACAAATATTCGCTACATCCCTCTCAACACCAATCTCACCGATTCCCCGCCCCTGATCATCGACACAGAGGCCAACCCCCAAGACATCCTCGAAGCCGCCCTCCAGCGAATCCGAGCCTCCAGTGATCTCCTCAAAACCCTGCACTGCGTTTGCTTCAAACACGGCGACGTCGAAGACATTCCCCACATCACCCATGCGCTCTTCCTCCTGACCCAGGATGGCTGCGACCTACTGAAAGTCGCCCAGCAACGCATGATGAACTGGAAAGCGCCTGCCTGACGCCGAGTGAACAGATCGTTCCCACGTCTTGCGTGAGAACGATCAACTGAATAGATGAATGAAAGCCGTCATCGAACACTGGAGATAACCATGAGCAAGTTTTTTGAGGAGCTAATGGGAAGCGTGCAACAGATGAATGAGATCTTACGCGGTGAGCGTGAGCCTTCCCGCGAATTCCATGTTGATGCGTCGCAAGTCCAAGAGATTCGTAAGGCTACCGATCTGACTCAGGCCAAGTTCGCAGCGTTGATTGACGACCGATTCGCCGCAAAGTCAGGCTTAATCAACCTCATCGATATACACCCAACGGTAGATGCACCATGAACCTCGCCCCCAACTTCCCAAACGACCACGCCATGCACCTGCTCATGCAGCTGCTGCATGAAGAACTCGGCCTGCCTGAACGCAAAGCGCTCAGCCTCAGCACCTCGATCAATTTCGACCTCGGTTGCGACGGCGCCGATGCGCGGCATTTGATGGAAGCGCTGGAAGAACAGTTTGGGATCGACTTCGTTGATTACGACGCCTATCGCTACTTTCAGCCGGAAGGGTTTGATGTGTTCCTCAAACGCAGGGCGAAGGGTCGAGGCGACAAAATCCCACTGACCATTGGCATGCTTTACCAAGCGATCAAGGTGCAACGGTGGGATACAAAAGCTCTGGAAAAGATCTAGCCGACCGCTTAAGTGGCAATATTCTGGCTGTTTTTAACGATTTAAGTTGGAATAATGGCAGTTCACTAATCCGAATCCCATGTATACCAGGAGCGTTCGTCCTGGCAGAGAGAGTCTTGCTACACGTTGGGGCAACCCAGCAAATCACCACATAAGTGCTATTATTCTGGCAGTTAAAGCCTGAAAACGAAGGAATAATGGCACATGGCTAAAAAAACAGCCCCCCTGCTGCCGGCTGCATCCAGGTTGCTCGCCGAGTTTGGCGAACGACTCAAACTCGCTCGGCTACGTCGCAAGCTGACAGCCAAGCAAGTGGCTGAGAGAGCAGGTATGTCGCTGACAACGCTGCGCTCATTGGAGTCCGGCGGCTCGGGCGTGACGATGGGCGCCTATATGTCCGTGATGCAGGTTTTGGGCCTGGAGAAAGATTTGAGCAAGCTCGCAGCAACGGATGAGTTGGGACGCCAACTGCAAGACGCGCAATTAACCCCACGATCGAGCGCCGCATCCAGTAAACGCCAACGAGTGCGCAACGTGGCCCCAACGAAAGCATCGTCACCCATTCAGGACCGGACGACGCAAGCACCGGAAAGCCCCATCTCCGATTCGGATCTTGAGGTTGATTTCCCATTGAACACCCACTCTTTTTCCAACTTGTTTACCAAGAAAAAATCTAAACCTGAGACGGATTAAAAATGACACTGATCGCGGTGTATGCCGATTGGGAAACCCTGCAAAGACCAAGGCGTCTTGGGTTTCTTCATGCCGGAAAGGCTCGCGCCACTAACGTGTTCGAGTTTGAGTACGACACTGCGGCTTTGGCCGATCCCGAGTTGAATTTCACGACGCTGGATCCTCGTATCAGGCTCTTCGAAGGGCGACAGTTCCCAGGACAGCACCAGACCCGCTTCGGCGTTTTTGCTGACTCAAGCCCGGATCGTTGGGGTCAACTGCTGATGAAACGCCGATTGGAACGGGACATCCGCGACGGCTTGGTCCCGAAGGGTACCAAGCTCTATGAATCGGATTTCCTGTTAGGCGTTCATGACCTCTATCGAGTCGGTGCTATTCGTTACAAGCTCAATGACGAAGGCAATTTTCTGGATGATCGAGATGGATTGGCGGCGCCTCCCTTTGTCGAATTACGTGCGTTGGAGCAGGCAAGTCGAGAACTGGAAAACGATCCAGACAACACCTCACTCGATGGGCGCGAGTGGCTGAGAATGTTGATCGCACCCGGTGGTTCATTGGGCGGTGCCAGGCCAAAGGCCAGTGTTGCTGACAAGAATGGTCATCTGTGGATCGCCAAGTTTCCGAGCACTCGGGACGACTATGACGTCGGCGGATGGGAATTCGTGGTGAGTGTTCTGGCGAATCAATGCGGTCTGCGGGTGGCGAAGGGTATTGCGCAACGCTACGCGAGCGACCACCACTGCTTCATGGTCAAGCGCTTCGACCGTACCGAAACGGGTGGGCGACTACATTTCGCCTCAGCCATGACCATGACTGACCGCGTAGACGGTGACGATGCATCGGTGGGCGCCAGCTATCTAGAGCTGGCAGAAGTACTCATGGAGCACGGCTCAGAACCCGACGAAGATCTTCGCGAGTTGTGGTCGCGCATCGTGTTCAACATCCTGGTCTCCAATACCGACGACCACATGCGTAACCATGGCTTTCTTCTTGATCCCGGTCGTGGGTGGCGTCTCTCTGATGCCTACGACATGAATCCGGTAGCACACGCCGATGGGTTAAAGCTCAACATTACAGATGCCGACAATGCTTTGGATCTCGAACTTGTTCGCGAAGTGGCCGGGTACTTTCGGGTTAGCCGTGATGATGCGGAAGAGACTATTGAGAGTTTCCAAGAGATCGTGGGTCAGTGGGCAAAAGTAGCCAGTGCGGCAGGGCTGTCGAAGCGTGAACAAGACAATATGTCTACTGCATTTCGACTGTCTACCAAGTGACCCTGTATTGCTTGTCTTTCGCCCACAAAAAAGCCGCCTCAAAGGGCGGCTTCTTCATTCGCTAAACAAAGCCCTACAGCTTAGGCCCAGCAGCCTTGATCGCATCGCTCACTTCAAACTTTTTAAAGTTCTCAACAAACAACCCAGCCAGTGCTTTCGCGGCTTCATCATAAGCAGCCTTGTCAGCCCAGGTATTACGTGGGTTCAACAGGCCAGTCTCAACGCCCGGCACAGCCAACGGCACGTCCAGGTTGATGGTGTCCAGGTGCTCAGTCTCAGTACCGATCAACGCACCGCTCTGGATCGCTGCAATCACGCCACGAGTGGTCGGGATGTTGAAGCGTTTGCCGACGCCGTAACCGCCGCCGGTCCAGCCGGTGTTGACCAGGTAGACCTTGGAGCCGAAGCCGCGGATGCGTTTGATCAGCAGTTCTGCGTATTCGCCAGCCGGACGCGGGAAGAATGGTGCGCCGAAGCAGGTGGAGAAGGTCGACTTGATGCCGCTGCCGGAACCCATTTCGGTCGAGCCCACCAGTGCGGTGTAGCCAGACAGGAAGTGGTAAGCCGCTTGTTCTTCGTTGAGGATCGATACTGGCGGCAGAACGCCGGTCAGGTCGCAGGTCAGGAAGATCACAGCGTTCGGCTCGCCACCGAGGTTCTTCTCGGAACGCTTGGCAACGTGCTCCAGCGGGTACGCGGCGCGGCTGTTCTGGGTCAGGCTGACATCGGCGTAGTCGGCGTGCTTGGCGTCATCGATAACGACGTTTTCCAGGACAGCGCCGTGCTTGATGGCTTTCCAGATGACCGGCTCGTTCTTCTCGGACAGGTCGATGCACTTGGCATAGCAACCGCCTTCGATGTTGAACACCACGCCCTCGCCCCAGCCGTGCTCGTCGTCACCGATCAGGTAACGGCTTTCATCGGCGGACAGGGTGGTTTTGCCGGTGCCGGACAAACCGAAGAACAGGGTCACGTCGCCCGCTTCGCCGATGTTGGCGGCGCAGTGCATTGGCAACACGTCGGCGGCCGGCAGCAGGAAGTTCTGCACCGAGAACATGGCTTTCTTCATTTCGCCGGCGTAACGCATGCCCGCCAGCAGCACTTTCTTCTGGGCGAAGTTGATGATCACGCAGCCGTCGGAGTTGGTGCCGTCACGCTCTGGCACGCACTCGAAGTTGGCGACGTTGAGGACTTGCCACTCGTCACGGCCGGCCGGGTTGTACTGGGCCGGGTTGATGAACAGGCAACGACCGAACAGGTTCTGCCAGGCAGTCTGGGTGGTCATTTTCACGGCCAGGTAATGCTCTTCAGCCGAACCTACGTGGACATGGGAAACGAAATGCTCTTGCGCGTTGTTGAAGGCCTCGACGCGAGCCCACAGGGCGTCGAACTTGTCGGCCGGGAACTTGCGGTTGATCGGGCCCCAGGCGATGGCGTCCTGGGTGGTCGGCTCTTCAACGATGAAACGATCGACTGGCGAACGGCCGGTACGGTGACCGGTGCGAACAACCAGCGCGCCGGTATCGGCAAGCTCGCCCTCACCGCGACTCAGGGCTTCTTTAACCAGATCATCAACACTCAGATCGGTGTACACGGCGTTATTGGCTTGCGTCATGAGGTTCCCCGTCGGCCAGTGGCCGAGTGCTCCAAACGTTTTGTAGTAGAAAGTCGTGCACTACTACCGCGAAAAAAGTGGGCCGGATTATGCCAGAAAAGCCCAAAAAGTGTAGGGCCCTCCCGTCAGAACGGCGTTATTCCGGCGCTAAGCAGTGAATTTACCTGCGCTGAAACGTTTTAGTGACGGGTATCTGACGGCGTATCGACCCCTGCACCAGCGAACAATTGGGTGATATCGGCCGCGTCGAACAGGTAACGTTCGTTGCAAAACTGACAATCGATCTCCACTGCGCCACCGTGTTCGATGACCAGTGCCTGAGCATCATCCAGACCCAAACTGACCAACGCATTGCCCGAGCGTTCCCGAGAGCAGCTGCAATGGAAACGTAAGTGCTGCACGTCAAACAGGCGCACCTGCTCTTCATGATAGAGGCGATGGAGCACGGTTTCGTTGTCCAGGCTCAGCAATTCATCGGCCGTCAGCGTGCTGGCCAGGGCGGTGATGTGCTGCCAGCTGGCGGCACGTTCTTCTTCGTCTTTCAGACGGTCGGCAGGCAACTGCTGCAGCAACAGGCCACGGGCACGACGGCCATCGGCGTAGAGCCAGAAGCGCGTGCCGACCTGCTGAGACATGACGAAGTAGTTAGTGAAGCACTCCGAGAGAGTTTCGCCGTCGAGGTCGACGATGCCTTGGTAACGCTGGCCCTGAGTCGGGTCGACGGTCAGCGCCAGCACACCATTGGGCATCAGGTCGGCGAGGGTCGCATCGGGGGCGATCTGGTCGGCTTCGTAACGAGCCAGCCCACGGATTTCGCGCTCGCTGGAGCACTCGATCATGAGCAGCGGCACCGGGCCTTCGGAACGGGCCTGAAGAATCAGCAAGCCATCGAACTTCAAGGTGCCAACCAACAACGCTGCCGCCGCCATCAGCTCGCCCAGCAGTTGCGCGACCGGCTCCGGATAGGCGTGTTTGGCGAGGACTTCGGCATAGCTACGCTCCAACCCAACCAGCTCGCCGCGGGTGTCGCTGTCATCGAAGATGAAGCGTTGGGTGTAGTCGTTATCCGATAGATTGGTCATAGGTCTGGGTATCTGAAAGGGTGACAAAAAATGAAAATCGCGTCATTTCCGCATTTTTGGGCGGGCAAGGTTCAGCCGTAACGGCATTTTATGAACAATCCGGGGTTGTTCCAAGCAAGGTCAAACCCCGGTTTTCGACGAACGGCATTTTCACTTTGCCGCTGTCGAGTACACCCATATGGCTGCACAGGTGCGCGATTGCAAGTCTGTCTCGCCGGCGGTCACTACTCGTCGTTGCTGTTTCCGCGAAACTTGAACAGATCCCGGCGCTGCTTCTTGCTCGGTTTGCCATCGGTGCTCACGCCCAACGCCCCGGCCTTGCGCATGGCCGCTGCCGCTTCACGTTTGGCGATGCTGGCTTCGGTTTCAGCATAGAGAGCCTGAGCCTCCGGCGCGCCACGGCGCACGATCGACAGCGCCTGGACCACCACCGTGCGCTCCTCGAAACCGGTGCGAATCTGAAACTCGTCGCCAACCCTCGGCTCCTTGCCCGACTTGCAGCGCTCGCCCCGGCAATGCACCTTGCCACTCTCAATCGCGGCCTTGGCCAAGGCACGTGTTTTATAAAAACGCGCGGCCCACAACCATTTATCGAGACGGACCTTGTCGTCCTCTTCGCTTTTTTGTGCCATCGGATGACCTCATTCTGAAATATCGATGAACTGTACTACCGTTTCTGTCGTGCCATGAATCACCACGCTGTGGATTAGAATGCAGGCATTCCCGCCAGTGAGGGATGGAAATCCAGACAGTAGATATCTGTCGCCTTTTACCCATTATTCTGCGTGAATACCGCGAATTCAGCCGCACGCGACCAGAGCGGTTTTTACCGATTGAGCACTTTTGAAGACATTTGATCATTTGACCGTTATCGGTCTGCGCGAGTGGGTGGCGCTCCCGGATTTGGGAGTCGCGGGCCTTCGCGCAAAAATCGACACCGGCGCCAGCACCTCCAGCCTGCACGCCACCGATATCGAGCCGTTCGAGCGCGATGGGGAACAGTGGGTGCGTTTTACCGCGCACCTGGGCACCGTAGTGCAACTGCGGCACCGGCGTTGCGAAGCTCCGCTGGTAACGAGGAAAACCATTAAAAGCTCCAATGGCCACGCGCAGATGCGCTATGTGGTCAGCACCACCCTGGCCCTCGGTGATCGGGTCTGGCGGGTCGAGTTCACCCTCGCCTGCCGCAAGTCCATGCGATATCGCCTGTTACTCGGTTCCAAAGCCCTGATCGACGGCCAGTTGGTGGTCAATCCGGGCATTAAATATGTACAAGACAAGCCGGTGTTCCCGGTATCTACCTTCTCCACAGGTGTTGCATGAAGATCGCTGTGCTGTCGCGGAACCCGCGTCTGTATTCCACCCGTCGTCTGGTCGAAGCCGGTATAGAGCGTGGCCATGAAATGGTGGTGATCGACACCTTGCGCGCCTACATGAACATTGCCAGTCACAAGCCGCAAATCCACTACCGCGGCAAACCGCTGGAGGGTTTCGATGCGGTGATCCCGCGGATCGGCGCGTCGGTAACGTTTTATGGCTGCGCGGTGCTGCGCCAGTTCGAAATGATGGGGGTGTTTCCGCTCAACGAATCGGTCGCCATCGCCCGTTCGCGAGACAAACTGCGTTCGCTGCAATTGCTGTCGCGTCGGGGAATCGGCTTGCCGGTCACCGGTTTTGCCCACTCCCCGGATGACATTCCCGACTTGATCGAGATGGTCAACGGCGCGCCGCTGGTGATCAAGGTGCTGGAAGGTACCCAGGGCATCGGCGTGGTGCTGTGTGAAACGGCGACGGCGGCGGAATCGGTGATCGAGGCGTTCATGGGCCTGAAGCAGAACATCATGGTTCAGGAATACATCAAGGAGGCCGGCGGTGCGGACATTCGTTGTTTCGTGGTCGGCGACAAGGTCATCGCGGCGATGAAGCGCCAGGCCAAGCCGGGGGAGTTTCGCTCCAACCTGCATCGCGGTGGCAGTGCGAGCCTGATCAAGATTACGCCGGAAGAACGCATGACTGCGTTGCGTGCGGCGAAGGTCATGGGGTTGGCGGTGGCGGGGGTGGATATCCTGCGCTCCAATCATGGGCCGCTGGTGATGGAAGTGAACTCGTCGCCGGGTCTGGAAGGGATTGAAACCACCACCGGGAAAAATGTGGCGGGGATCATCATTGAGCATCTGGAGAAGAATGGCGGGCCGAATATGACTCGGACCAAAGGGAAGGGTTGAGGCTTACCCGGTCCCTCTGGCGAGGGAGCTTGCTCCCGCTGGAGGCCGAAGGACTCCCGATTCCGGCAACCGTGTTCTTTTATTGAAATACGGTTGCCGGATTTTGCGGCTGCTGCGCAACCGAGCGGGAGCAAGCTCCCTCGCCACAGAGGTTGTGTACGGCGCTTAGACAGCATCCCGCGGCAACATCAACCCAAGCGGCAACCGCACCCGCGCTTCCAGCCCACCACCGGAGCGGTTGCGCAGCTCGACATTCCCGCCATGCATCGAAGCGATCCGCTTCACGATCGCCAACCCCAACCCGGTCCCCTTCCCGCCCCGGGCCCGATCGCCACGAGTGAACGGGTTGAAGATCGCCTCCAGTTCCGACGGATCGATCCCCGCGCCACGGTCCATGACGCTCAGCACCACATACGGTGCACTGGTATCTCCGGACACATAAGCCGCCACTTCGACGCCGCTGCCGGCGTGATGCAGAGCATTGCCGATCAGGTTGTTCAGCAACCGCTTCATCGACACCCGACGCAACGGGAACGGCTGGATTGGTTCCAGGCGCAGGTGCACTTTCTCTTCGTTCTGGTTGTACGGCGCGGCGACTTCGCGAACCAGATCGCTCAGGTCCACTTCTTCCACCGACTCGTCACGTCCGTCACGAATGAACGCCAGGAACTGATCCAGAATCGCGTCCATGTCTTCGATGTCGCGGATCATGTCGTCTGTCAGGTCACTGTGATCGCCCATCAGCTCCAGGGATAGTCGCAAACGGGTCAGTGGCGTGCGTAGATCGTGAGAGACCCCGGCCAGCATCAGTTCGCGTTCGCGCCCCGCCTGTTCGACGTCTTCAGCCATTTGGTTGAAGGCGCGATAAACCTCGGTCATCTCGCTCGGTGTATCGCTGATCGGCAGGCGTACGCTGCGGCCCTGACCCAGTTGCCTCGCGGCATAGACCAGACGTTTCAGCGGTTGATTGAGCTGGCTGACGAAGATCCACGCCGAGGCGGTGGACAGCAGACCAATGGCGAGGAACCAGCCGAGCACGTTCCAGATTTTCTGGCCGCGCAATGGGTGCGGATACAGCGGTACTTTCAGCCAGCCTTCACCCAGGCTCGGAGCACGAACCCACAGTGCCGGGGGAGAATGCATGCGTAGTCGCACTTCGGTGTCCGGCCCCAACTCGGTCTGCATCTGTCGCTGGTAAATCTCACTGTAGGGCCAATGTTGCTCGCCTTCCGGGACACCGGCGCCCACTACCCGAATCAGGGGTGCACTATCGGCAATCTTTGCGCGGTTCTCTTCATCAGCCGCCCAGTAGGCACGCAGCACCAGGGCGACACCGTGACTGTATTGGCGATCCACCAGCACATCTTCGTTCATCAACAGATAAACCAGGGTCAGCGCCTTGGAGAACAGGACGACGATCAGCACCAGCCACAGGGTGCGGGAGAAGAAGCTCTGGGGGAACCAAACAGGGGTTTTCATGGGTAACCGCTACACACTTGCAGGAGCGAGCGATGCTCGCATATTGCGGATCGCGAGTCTGCGGGAAAGGTCATCTGACCCATTACCCGCAAGACCCGCTCCTACAAATCACCGATCACTTCGTGGCGGCGCCATCCGGAACGAACACGTAACCCACGCCCCAGACGGTCTGGATGTAGCGTGGTTTGGATGGATCGGGTTCGATCATCCGGCGCAGACGGGAAATCTGCACGTCGATGGAACGCTCCAGGGCATCCCACTCGCGGCCACGGGCCAGGTTCATCAGTTTGTCGCGGGTCAGTGGCTGACGCGCGTTCATGACCAACGCCTTGAGCACCGCAAACTCACCGGTGGTGAGCATATGCACTTCGTCGCCGCGCTTGAGTTCGCGAGTGGCCAGGGACAGTTCGTAGTCACCGAAGGTCACGCTTTCGTCTTCGCTGCCCGGTGCGCCTGGCACTGGTGCCGCCTGACGCCGCAGAACCGCTTTGACCCGCGCCATCAGCTCGTCCGGGTTGAACGGCTTGGCCAGGTAATCGTCGGCGCCCAGTTCCAGGCCCTTGATGCGGCTAAGCTCATCGCCCTTGGCGGTCAGCATGATGATTGGAATCTGATTGTTCGCCGTGCGCAGGCGGCGGCAAGCGGTCAGGCCGTCTTCGCCGGGCAGCATCAGGTCGAGGACGACCAGGTTGAACACCTCACGCGCCAGCAGGCGGTCCATTTGTTCGGTGTTCGGTACGGCGCGGGCACGGTAGCCCTTGCTGACGAAAAAGCGTTCCAGCAGGCTGCTCAGCCCAGGATCGTCGTCAACAATAAGAATTTTTTCGCCTTCAGCAATGTTTGCAGTGCTGCTCATTGGATGCTCCTTTGATCTCGGCGCGCATTATGGCGTAGCTGCCGTTATACGCACCGTGTGCATTGTTAGCAGATTTTTCCTTCACCGCCAGAAAACCGGGCATTGTGCCTACAACCAGCGATGCCCCCGAATGGATAGAACGCTGGTTATAATGCGCGGCCTTTTGTGTCAGGCAACGTCTGATCGTTACTGCAAGCAGCCGCTTTTTTTTCATGGCGCTGGCAGTAATTGTTCGATTTCACGGGTCAACGGGAAGCCCGTTGGCTCAGGTAGCGGCGCACGCCAGGCCGCTCAACCAGACTCGCCGAGCCCTTATCTCTGCGCCTGCGAGCCTGCTTTCACAATTTGTCAGGTGGTTTTATGGACAGCATCAACAGCCGCATCGCCGAGGAACTCGGCGTCCGCCCACAACAGGTCGAAGCGGCCGTCGCGCTACTCGATGAAGGCTCTACCGTTCCCTTCATCGCCCGCTACCGGAAAGAAGTGACCGGCAGCCTCGATGACATCCAGTTGCGTCATCTGGAAGAGCGTCTGCGCTACCTGCGAGAACTCGACGAACGGCGGATCAGCATCCTCGCCAGCATTCAAGAGCAGGGCAAACTGACCCCGCAACTCGAACGCGACATCAAACTCGCCGACACCAAGACCCGTCTCGAAGACTTGTACCTGCCGTACAAGCAGAAGCGTCGCACCAAGGGCCAGATCGCCCTGGAAGCCGGCCTCGGCGAGCTGGCCGACGGCCTGTTCAACGACCCGACCCTGACGCCAGACGCTGAAGCCGCGCGCTTCATCGATGCCGAAAAAGGCGTAGCCGATGTGAAGGCTGCCCTCGAAGGCGCCAAATACATCCTGATGGAACGCTTCGCCGAAGACGCCGGCCTGCTGGACAAGCTGCGCAACTACCTCAAGCAGGAAGCCACCCTCAGTGCCCGCGTGATCGCCGGCAAGGAAGAGGAAGGCGCCAAGTTCCGCGACTACTTCGAACACGACGAACCGCTGAAAAGCATGCCATCGCACCGCGCACTGGCGATTTTCCGTGGCCGCAACGAAGGTATTCTCAGCTCCGCGCTGAAAGTCGGCGATGAACTGCCGGGCACCATGCACCCGTGCGAAGGCATGATCGGCCAGCAATTCGGCATTCAGAACCAGAACCGTGCCGCCGACAAATGGCTGGGCGAAGTGGTGCGCTGGACCTGGAAGGTCAAGCTCTACACCCACCTGGAAACCGACCTGCTGGGCGAGCTGCGCGACGGCGCGGAAACCGAAGCGATCAACGTGTTCGCACACAACCTGCACGACTTGCTGCTGTCGGCTCCGGCCGGCCCGCGTGCCACCTTGGGTCTCGACCCGGGCCTGCGCACCGGTTGCAAGGTCGCCGTGGTCGATGCCACCGGCAAGCTGCTGGATCACGCCACGGTTTACCCGCACGTACCGCACAACAAGTGGGACCAGACCCTCGCCGTGCTCGCCGCCCTGTGCGCCAAGCATTCGGTGGACCTGATCGCCATCGGCAATGGCACCGCCAGCCGCGAAACCGATAAGCTCGCTGCTGAGCTGATCAAAAAATACCCAGCGATGAAGATGACTAAAGTCATGGTCTCCGAGGCCGGTGCATCGGTGTACTCGGCGTCGGAACTGGCCTCCAAGGAATTCCCGGACCTCGACGTGTCGATCCGTGGCGCGGTGTCGATTGCCCGTCGCTTGCAGGATCCACTGGCTGAGCTGGTGAAGATCGATCCGAAATCCATCGGCGTCGGCCAGTACCAGCACGACGTGTCGCAGCTGAAACTGGCACGCGGCCTGGACGCGGTGGTCGAGGACTGCGTGAACGCCGTGGGCGTCGACGTCAACACCGCCTCCGTGGCGCTGCTGGCGCGCATCTCTGGCCTCAACGCAACCCTGGCGCAGAACATCGTCAGCCACCGCGACGAGCACGGCGCCTTCAAAACCCGTGCGGCGCTGAAGAAAGTCGCGCGTCTGGGTGAAAAAACCTTCGAACAGGCCGCCGGTTTCCTGCGCGTGATGAACGGCGACAACCCGCTGGACTCGTCCGCGGTTCACCCGGAAGCCTATCCGCTGGTGCAGCGCATTGCCGCTGAAACCGACCGTGATATTCGCTCGCTGATCGGCGACGCGAGCTTCCTCAAGCGCCTCGATCCGAAGAAGTACACCGACGAAACGTTCGGCTTGCCGACAGTCACCGACATCCTGCAAGAGCTGGAAAAACCCGGTCGCGACCCGCGTCCCGAGTTCAAGACCGCCGAGTTCCAGGAAGGCGTCGAAGACCTCAAGGACTTGCAACTGGGGATGATCCTCGAAGGTGTGGTAACGAACGTGACCAACTTCGGCGCCTTCGTCGACATCGGCGTGCATCAGGACGGTTTGGTACACATCTCCGCGCTGTCGGAGAAGTTCATCAAGGATCCGCGCGAAGCGGTGAAGGCCGGTGATGTGGTGAAGGTGAAGGTCATGGAAGTCGACATCCCGCGCAAACGCGTTGGCCTGTCGATGCGCATGAGCGACACCCCGGGCGAGAAGATCGACGGTGCCCGTGGCGCGCGTCCGGGTTCGGCACCACGCCAATCCCAGAACACCGCACCGCGCAAGGAAACCACGGCGGCAGCCCCGGCCAACAACGCCATGGCCTCGCTGTTCGCTAACGCCAAACAGTTGAAAAAACGCTGATGGAGATCCCGGCGGGCTTGACCGAAAGCGCGTTTTTCAAGCTGCTGGGATGTCGCTTGCACAGCCTGGAAACCGGGGTGGCGCAAGTCACCCTGGCGCTTGAGCCAGAACTGCGCAATCGCGGCGGCAAACTGCACGGCGGCGCTTTGTTCAGTCTGGTGGACATCGCCATGGGGCTGGCCTGTTCCAGCACCCACGGCTTTGACCAGCAGAGCGCAACCATCGAGTGCAAGATCAACTACATCCGCGCCGTCGCCGACGGTGAAGTGATGTGCACGGCCCGGGTGATCCACCCGGGCCGCCGCACGCTGGTGGTCGAAGCCGACGTGATGCAAGGCGACAAACTCGTCGCAAAAGCACAAGGCACGTTCGCTGTCCTGTAGCCCCCAATCATCAATTTGAGTTAATTTCGGCGCTGTGACTGCAGCGTCGGAGTTTCCTGTGGGAGCGCCTGTGGCGAGGGGGCTTGCCCCCGTTTGAGTGCGTAGCACTCACACGATCTTGGAACATCAGAGATTTTGGGGCTGCTTCGCAGCCCAACGGGGGCAAGCCCCCTCGCCACAGGCCCGCTCCCACAGGGAATTGCCGCGATCAATCCTTAACTGGCTGGCATCTGTTCTGTGCGGCTCAAAAACCAGGCGAAAACGCCAGTTTTAACTTCACCCTTGTAGACCGTCTTGCCCACCCCCATATTGGGGCGACTGACGCGTGAAGGAATCCAACTTGAGCGAACTTCTCAACCGCCGCCTGGCTCTGCTCGGCGAGCGCGCTAACCTCTCTCTGCTCGAACAGTGCCTTCACGGCATCGAACGTGAATGCCTGCGCGTGACAGGCGAAGGGCGCCTGGCGCAAACGCCGCACCCCGAAGCATTGGGTTCCGCGCTGACCAATGAACAAATCACCACCGACTACTCCGAGTCGCTGCTGGAGTTCATCACGCCAGCCCTGCCAGACCCGGCGGATACCTTGGCGAGCCTCGATAAGATCCATCGGTTTGCCTACAGCAAGCTGGGCAATGAGTACCTGTGGAGTCCATCGATGCCGTGCCCGTTGCCGGCCGAGGAAGACATCCCGATCGCTTATTACGGCACCTCCAACATCGGTCAGCTCAAGTACGTCTATCGCAAGGGCCTGGCTCTGCGTTACGGCAAGACCATGCAGTGCATCGCCGGAATCCACTACAACTTTTCCCTGCCGGAAAAGCTCTGGCCGCTGCTTAAAGAGGCCGAAGGCTTTGTCGGCACCGATCGCGATTATCAGTCGTCGGCCTACATCGCGCTGATCCGCAACTTCCGCCGCTACAGCTGGCTGCTGATGTACCTGTTCGGTGCTTCGCCTGCGCTGGATGCCGGTTTCCTGCGCGGTCGGTCGCATCAGTTGGAACAGCTGGACCCGGACACCTTGTACCTGCCGTACGCCACCAGCCTGCGCATGAGCGATCTGGGTTACCAGAGCAACGCCCAGGCCGGTCTGACGCCGTGCTACAACGATCTGACCAGCTACACCGACAGCCTGCGCAAAGCGGTCGCCACACCCTACCCGCCGTACGTCGAAGTCGGTACGCACCAGGACGGTGAGTGGGTTCAGCTCAACACCAACATCCTGCAGATCGAAAACGAGTACTACTCCAACATCCGTCCGAAACGCGTGACCTACACCGGTGAGCGGCCGATCCAGGCGCTGGTGGCCCGTGGCATTCAGTACGTCGAGGCACGCTGCCTGGATATCAACCCATTCCTGCCGATGGGCATCGACCTCACCGAGTCGCGGTTCCTTGATGCGTTCCTGCTGTACTGCGCGCTGAACGACAGCCCGCTGCTGACCAGTACCAGCTGCGGCAATGCAACGTCGAACTTCCTCAGCGTGGTCAAGGAAGGTCGTCGTCCGGGCCTGCAATTGCAACGCGACGGGCAGCCGGTAGGCCTGAAGGAATGGGCCAGCGAATTGCTGGAAAAGATTGCGCCATTGGCGGCGTTACTGGATCAAAGCCATGGCGGCGAAGCTCATAGCAAGGCACTGGACGCACAACTGGCCAAGGTCCAGGACTCGTCCCTGACGCCATCGGCACAGGTGTTGGCGGCGATGGCCGAGCACAAGGAAAGCTTTGCCCGGTTCTCCTTGCGCCAGAGTCAGGTGCATGCGGAATTTTTCCGTAGCGAGCCGCTTTCAAGCGAAGAACAGGCTAAATTTGAAGAACTGGCGCGCTCGTCGCTGGCTCAACAAGTGGCGCTGGAACAGAACGAAGTCGGCGATTTCGATGTGTTTGTCGGGTCGTATCAGGCGAGTATTCTGGCGATCAGTAATTAGATCGCAAACCTCTGTGGCGAGGGAGCTTGCTCCCGCTCGGCTGCGCAGCAGCCGTAAAATCTGCGACCGTGTTCAATCAGACGCACCTTCGCTGTATTTGGGAGTCCTTCGGACTCCAGCGGGAGCAAGCTCCCTCGCCACAAAAGCGATATACAACTATGCTCCCTTAGAATTTTCCGCTCATAAGGTAATTCGAAAAAGTTATTTATTTTCGGATTCTTATATCATTTAGTCTCCTTTTCACGCCGACTCTCGGTCGCCTGACAAGGAGCTTTCCGATGAAACTGACTTCCCCTCTTCGCCTCCTGGCAGCCGCATCACTGGCAGCGGCGAGTTTCCTGGCTCAGGCGGCAGATGTGACCGTCGCCTACCAGACCACCGTTGACCCGGCCAAAGTCGCCCAAGCCGACGGTACCTATGAAAAAGCCACCAACGCCAAGATCGACTGGCGCAAATTCGACAGCGGTGCCGACATCATCGCCGCCATCGCTTCCGGCGATGTGCAAATCGGCTACCTCGGCTCCAGCCCCCTGACAGCTGCAATCACCCGCAAAGTCCCGGTGGAAACCTTCCTCATCGCCACCCAGATCGGCGCCGCTGAAGCACTGGTCGCTCGCGATGGTTCCGGGATCAAGACCCCGCAAGACCTGATCGGCAAGAAAATCGCCGTACCGTTCGTTTCCACCGGCCACTACAGCCTGCTGGCTGCGCTGAAACACTGGAACATCGACCCATCGAAAGTCACCGTGCTCAACCTCGCACCGCCAGCGATCATTGCTGCGTGGAAACGCGGTGATATCGACGCCACCTACGTGTGGGACCCGGCTCTCGGCGTGGCCAAAGAAAACGGCAAAGTGCTGATTACCTCGGGCGAACTGGCCAAGTTCGGCGCACCGACTTTCGATGCCTGGATCGTGCGTAAGGATTTCGCCGAGAAGCACCCGGAAATCGTCACCGCGTTCGCCAAAGTGACCCTCGATGCCTACGCCGACTACCGCAAGGACCCGAAAGCCTGGCTCGCCAACCAAAGCAATGTCGACAAACTGGTGAAACTCTCCGGTGCCAAGGCCAGCGACATTCCATTGCTGCTGCAAGGCAACGTGTACCCGCTCGCGGCTGATCAGGTGATCACCCTCGGCGCGCCGACCACCAAGGCCATCACCGACACTGCGGTATTCCTCAAGGAACAGGGCAAGGTCGAGGCCGTGCTGCCGGACTACGCGCCGTACGTCAGCGCCAAATACATCACCAATTGATCGGGAGTTAACCGCGATGGCTTTGCTTCAGCTGGAGCGCATCAGCGCACAGTATCCCGGCGCAGCGGAACCTGTGCTGACGGATATTTCCTTGAGCCTGGGGCCCCGGCAGTTGCTGGTCGCCCTCGGCCCGTCCGGCAGTGGCAAGACCTCGCTGTTGAACCTGATTGCCGGTTTCGTCGAGCCCAGTGCCGGGCGCATCACCCTCGACGGCGTGCCGGTCAAAGGCCCGAGCGCCGAGCGCGGCGTGGTGTTCCAGGACGACGCCCTGCTGCCTTGGCAGGACGTGCTGGCCAACGTCGGCTTCGGCCTGGAACTGGCCGGCATTGCGCGGGAAAAACGTGAACTGCGCGCCCGGGAAATGCTCGCGCTGGTGGACCTTTGCGGTTTCGAAAATCGCCGAATCTGGCAGCTCTCGGGCGGGCAGAAGCAACGTGTCGGCCTCGCTCGCGCCCTCGCAGCAGACCCTCGGGTTTTGCTGATGGATGAACCCTTCGGTGCCCTCGACGCCTTCACCCGCGAACAGATGCAGGAGCTGTTGCTGCAAGTCTGGCAACGCACCGCCAAACCGGTGTTCCTGATTACCCACGACATTGAAGAAGCGGTGTTCCTCGCCACGGATCTGATTCTGCTGGCGCCAAACCCCGGGCAAGTCGTCGAGCGTCTGAGCCTGGACTTCGGTCAGCGTTACGCTGCCGGCGAATCGGCACGCTCGATCAAGTCCGACCCGCGCTTTATCGAAACCCGCGAACACGTGCTCGCCAAAGTGTTCTCCCAACGCAGTGCCGTCCAGCGGCAGGAGCGCGCATGAGCACCTATGAAATTCCCGCCGCGACGGTGAAACCGGGCTCGACGGTCATTCCGCTGCGTCGCAGTTTGAACACGCGCTGGATCAGCGTGCTGACCCTGATCGCATTGTTGGCGATCTGGTGGGCCGTCACGGCCACTGGTTTGATCGAACCGCTGTTCCTGCCGCCGCCGTCCGCCGTGCTGCAAAAAGGCTGGCTGCTGGTAACCACCGGCTACATGGATTCAACCTTGTGGCAGCATTTGGGCGCGAGCCTCAGCCGTATTGGCCTGGGCCTGGGCTTCGCGGTGCTGACCGCCGTGCCGGTCGGCATCGCCATCGGCCACAACCGCATCGCTCGCGGCATTCTTGATCCACTGATCGAGTTCTATCGCCCGATTCCACCGCTGGCTTATCTGCCGCTGATCGTGATCTGGTGCGGCATCGGTGAGTTGTCGAAAGTCTTGTTGATCTACCTGGCGATTTTCGCCCCGATCGCGATTGCCACCGCCACTGGCGTGCGCACCGTCGACCCGGCGAAATTACGCGCCGCGCAGTCGTTGGGCGCCACTCGGGCGCAGTTGATTCGCCATGTGATTCTGCCCAGTGCCCTGCCGGACATTTTGACCGGCGTGCGGATTGGTCTGGGCGTGGGTTGGTCGACGCTGGTGGCCGCCGAGTTGATCGCCGCCACCAGCGGTTTGGGCTTCATGGTGCAGTCGGCCGCACAATTCCTGGTCACCGATGTGGTGGTGCTGGGGATCCTGGTGATCGCATTGATCGCCTTCGCCATGGAAATGGGGTTGCGTGCGCTACAACACAAACTGGTGCCATGGCACGGCCAGGCTCACTGAATATTCATTGTGGGAGCGGGCCTGTGGCGAGGGGGCTTGCCCCCGCTGGGCCGCGAAGCGGCCCCCCAAAATAATCCAGGCAACACTTTCCTCCAGCCAGTTTTAGAGATACAGGTTTTACGACTGCTTCGCAGCCGAACGGGGGCAAGCCCCCTCGCCACAAAGGCTCGTTCCCCATAGTAGGCACCCCGGATTGAAGAGAAATACCATGAGCAGCCTGACCATCGTCCCCTTAAGCTCCGCCCTCGGCGCGCAAATCAGCGGCATCGACATCAGCCAGCCGCTGAACCGGGAACAACGCGACGCCATCGAGCAGGCGCTGCTCAAGCATCAAGTGCTGTTCTTCCGCGACCAGCCGATCGAGCCGCAGCAGCAAGCGCGATTCGCCGCCTATTTCGGCGACCTGCATATTCATCCGATTTACCCGAACGTGCCGGAACAGCCGGAAGTACTGATCCTCGACACCGCTGTCACCGACGTGCGAGACAACGCGATCTGGCACACCGACGTGACCTTCCTGCCGACCCCGGCGATGGGCGCGGTGCTCAGCGCCAAACTGCTACCGGAATTTGGCGGCGACACGCTATGGGCCAGTGGTATTGCGGCGTATGAAGCGCTGTCCGCGCCGATGAAAACCTTGCTCGAAGGGTTGACCGCCACTCACGATTTCACCCGTTCGTTCCCTCTGGAGCGCTATGGCAATACACCGCAAGCCTTGGCCCAGTGGGAAGAAGCCCGGCGCAAGAACCCGCCGTTATCGCACCCAGTGATTCGCACGCACCCGGTAAGCGGGCGCCGGTCGTTGTTCGTCAATGAAGGGGTCACGTCGAAGATCAATGAGCTGTCGGAAACGGAAAGCGAGGTGATTCTGAAATTCTTGTTCGCCCACACCACACGGCCGGAATTCACCATCCGTTGGCGCTGGCAGAAAGACGACATCGCGTTCTGGGACAATCGCGTGACCCAGCATCACGCGGTGGATGATTACCGCCCGGCGCGGCGGGTGATGCAGCGGGCGACCGTGTTGGGGGATGTGCCTTTCTTCCGGTGATTCGCCAGTTTTTGTACTGACATTGATGGCCCCATCGCGGGCAAGCCCGCTCCCACAAGGATTTGTATTGACCAATATTTTGCGGTCAACCGATAACCTTGTGGGAGCGGGCTTGCCCGCGATGGGGCCGGAACGAACACCAGAGAGTACGGCGCCGAACACTTATTCAGCCGTCGAAGGCTTCTCCCACAAATTGACCCCACCCTCCTGGGCAAACCGATCAATCTCCGCCAACTCTTCCACGCTAAAACTCAGGTTCTTCAACGCCCCGACGTTCTCGATGATCTGCTCCGGCCGGCTCGCGCCAATCAGCGCCGAGGTCACCCGTGGGTCGCGCAGGGTCCAGGCCAGCGCCAACTGCGCCAGGCTCTGACCGCGACGTTTGGCGATTTCATTAAGCGCCCGCACATGGGCGATGTTGGCTTCGGACAGATGCGACGCCTGCAACGAACCACCACCCGGACGATTGACCCGCGCATCCGCTGGCACGCCATTGAGGTACTTGTCGGTCAACAGCCCCTGAGCCAATGGCGTGAAGGCGATCACGCCGGTACCGAGTTCATCGGTGGTGTCCAGCAGGTCCTTTTCCACCCAGCGATTGAGCAGGTTGTACGCCGGTTGATGAATCAGCAACGGCACTTTCCACTCTTTCAGCAACCCGGCGATTTCACGGGTTTTCACCCCGGAATAGGACGAGATGCCGATATACAGCGCCTTGCCCTGCTGCACGGCGGTAGCCAGTGCACTGGCGGTTTCTTCAAGCGGCGTGTCCGGGTCGAAGCGATGGGAATAGAAGATGTCCACGTAGTCCAAGCCCAGGCGTTGCAGGCTTTGGTCGAGGCTGGCCAGCACGTATTTGCGCGAACCTCCGCCCTGACCGTAAGGACCGGCCCACATATCCCAACCGGCCTTGCTGGAGATGATCAACTCATCGCGGTACTGCTTGAAGTCTTCACGCAGCAAACGGCCGAAGTTGATTTCGGCGCTGCCGTACGGCGGGCCGTAGTTGTTGGCCAGGTCGAAGTGGTTGATGCCCAAGTCAAACGCCGTGCGCAGCAATGAGCGCTGGGTATCGATTGGCGTGCTGTCGCCGAAGTTGTGCCACAAGCCCAGGGACAGTGCCGGCAGCACCAACCCGCTGCGACCCACGCGGCGGTAAGGGATGGAATCGTAGCGGTTTTCGGCAGCGGTGTAGGTCATCGAATCCTCTCTTGTCTGTCTTGAATGTGGTATCGACTGCTTTGCAAGTTGCCCAGCATACGCCCGGACAAACGCCGATAAACCTCGGACTCGAGAAAATGCTGAAACGTTTCACAGATTTTCGGTCCTGAGAGTGATCGTTCCCACGCTCCTGCGTGGGAATGCATCCCGTGACGCTCCGCGTCACCTTCAGAATCGGAACGCGGAGCATGGGAACGATCAGTGGGCCGGCAGTTACTGAGCCCCCGCAAACACCTCCCCCAGCCAATCCACAAACACCCGAACCCGTGGCGACATGTGTTTGTTATGGGGGTACAGCACTGAAACCGGCATCGGCGGTGGAGGCATATCGCTGAGGACTTCCTGCACCAGCCCTTGGGAAATCAGCGTTTCCATTCGGTAGTGCGGGCACTGAATCAACCCCAGGCCTGCAATCGCCGAGGCTGCGTAAATCTCCGCACCGAACACTGAAAGCGCGCCATCGATTGCCACCTCTTTCAGCTCGCCATCGACCATGAATTCAAACGGAAACAACTTGGCGGTGGTGCGCGAAACGTAGTTCACCGCGCGGTGTTTTTTCAGGTCGTCGAGGTTTTGCGGTTCGCCATATTTGCGCAGGTAGGCGGGGCTGGCGCAGGTGATCTGTCGCAGGTTGGCAACACGTTTACCGATCAGCGCCGAGTCGCTCAAGGTGCCGGCGCGTAGCACGCAGTCGACGCCTTCGGCGATCAGGTCGACAAAGCGGTCGGCCTCGCTGATGGACAACTCGATATCCGGGTAGCGCGCCATGAATTGCGGCAACGCGGGGATCACGAAGTGTTTGGCCAAGGTGCCGTGCAAATCCACTCGCAACCGCCCTTTCGGTGCCACGCTGCGGAATGCCAATTCGGCTTCTTCCAGTTCCGCCAGCAACTGCACGCAACGCAAGTAGTACGCCTCGCCATCCAGCGTAGGACGCACCTTACGCGTGCTGCGCTCAAGTAAACGCGTACCCAGCCAGGCTTCGAACTGATTCAGCGTGTGGGTCAGGGTTGCCCGCGGCAGATTCAGGTCATCGGCCGCCAGCGTGAAGCTGCTGCGCTCGTAGATCCGCACGAAAATCCTCATCGCTTTGACTTGATCCACGCAGAATTCCTGACGGTCGATTGTTGGCGATTATTGAACAGTGAAGGCAACTCTCATGCATTTATCGCCCTGAGTAAACATGTGAGTCTGGCGCCACTTCAAACCACTCCAAGGAATCAACGCCATGACTACTCAAACGTCGAAAGTTGCCATCGTGACCGGCGCCTCTCGCGGCATCGGTGCCGTGATCGCCAAGCAACTCGCCAGCGAAGGTTTCGCGGTCGCCATCAACTACGCCAACAGTGCCACTGAAGCATCAAAACGGGTGGTTGAGTTGCGTCAGGCTGGGCATCAAGCCATCGCGGTCAAGGCTGACGTAGCGAATGCCGACGACGTGCGTCGGTTGTTCGACGAGACCGAAGCGCAACTGGGCAAGGTCGATGTGCTGATCAATAACGCCGGCATCCTCAAAGTAATGCCACTGGCGCAGCACACGGACGAACTGTTTGATCAGACTTTCAACATCCACGCGCGCGGCACGTTCAACACCTTGCGTGAAGCGGCAACCCGCCTGAACAGTGGCGGTCGGATCATCAACTTCTCCAGCAGCACCGTCGGCCTTAACTTGCCGGGCTACGCGGTGTACATCGCCAGCAAGGCAGCAGTGGAATCCCTGACTCAAGTGTTTGCCAAGGAAATGCGTGGTCGCAACATCACCGTTAACGCAGTGGCGCCTGGTCCGGTGGCGACGGAGCTGTTTTTGCACGGCAAGAGTGAAGAGCAGATTCAGAATTTCGCCAAAATGCCTCCACTGGAGCGTTTGGGTCAGCCGGAGGATATTGCTCGCGTTGTGTCGTTTCTGGTGGGGCCGGATTCGGCTTGGGTGAATGGGCAAATTCTGCGGGTGAATGGTGGGTTGGTTTAACTATGCTCGATGTATATAGGGGTGAATCAGCAAGGCCGCCTTCGCGGGCAAGCCCGCTCCCACAGGGATCGTGTCGTTCACGGAATTACCGTTCGACACAACCCCTGTGGGAGCGTGGCTTGCCCGCGAAGGCGGCCTCAAGGGCAATACACATCTGAAGGGCGGAACTCCACCATGCACACAGCAATCATCATCTTCTTCGGCCTGATCCTGCTCGCGCTGATGCTATTCATCGGCGAGAAAATCGGCTTCAGCCGCCAGACCCTGACCTATGGCTTCGTCGTGCTATGGCTGGCGTTGACCTTGATCAACGGCGCGGTCGGCATGGTCAACGCCGGTCAGCCGTTGAGCACGGAACTGGTGGTCGGCAGTGTGGTGTTCGGCGTGCCGGTGGCCGCGCTGGTGTTGTTCATGGCGATGAGCACTGACGCCTGACAAGACATCAGCGCCACCCGCGTAGGTCAACGCACCAGATGCAAAAACTGCATGTGCCGCTCGTACTGGTCGAGGATGTCGTTGATGACCTGCTCCTTGGTGTAGCCGACCAGATCGTAATCCTGACTGCCCTCTCTCAAATGCACTTCGGCCCGGTGGTAACGGCGGTTGTTGAGTTGCTTGGAACCCATGCCGCCACGGGCGAAGGACGGCGTGAAGTAACCGCGCATCTGCACCTGATAGATGAACGGATGCAGTTCGCCGTGACCGATCTCCAGGCTGACGTTGTCATTGGCCGGATCAGGCTGAGCGACCACGTGCAGCCCCTTCTCGACGAACACGGCGGTCACGTCCTCAATCGCCGGGCGCACCGTCGTATCGAGGAAGCGATAGACCTCATCCCGAGACGGGAAATGCACCGCCTGACTCAAGCGCTGACGCCATCCACCGCGCCGCGAGCCGGACACCGGCGCAAGGGAATGCAGTTGCGCGATCTGCTTCTGCGACTCCAGATAAAACGCCTTGTGCAGCCCCCACATCATCAGCAGCAAAATCATCGAGAACGGCAACGAGGTCAGCACCACCGCTGACTTCAACGCATCGATGCTGCCGGAGAACAGCAGCGCGCTGGTCACCAGCGCCGTCATCGCGCCCCAGAACACTCGCAGCCATTTCGGCCCGTCTTCATCCGGGTTACCGCCCTTGGCGGACAACGTCGACAACACCACAGTGCCGGAGTCGGCGGAGGTCACGAAGAATACGAAACTGATGAACACCGTGACCGCAATCACGGTTTTGCTCCACGGGTAGGTTTCCAGCAGCAGGTACAGGGTCATCGACGGGTTATCGATAGCCGACATGCCGAGCGCGCTCATGCCGTGGTTGAGGACCTGGTCGATGGCGCTGTTGCCGAAGATCGACATCCACGCCAGGGTGAAACCGAGCGGAATCAACAGCACGCCGAAGACGAATTCACGGATGGTCCGGCCACGGGAAATCCGTGCGATGAACAGCCCCACGAATGGCGACCATGCAATCCACCAGGCCCAGTAGAACACCGTCCAGCCGCCCAGCCAGTCGCTGGGTTTGTCGTAGGCGTAGAGGTCGAAACTCTTCATCGGCAAGGCGCCGAGGTAATCGCCGAGGTTCTGGATCAGCGTATTGAGCAAGTGCTGCGTGGGGCCGGCGAACAACACGAACAACAGCAGCGCACAGGCCAGCAGCATGTTGATGTCGGACATCACCCGCACGCCTTTATCGACACCGGACACCGCGACGATGATCGCCGCGCCCATCATCAACGTGATCAGGCCAACCTGAATCCACTGTGTATGGGCGATGCCGAACAGGTAGTCGAGGCCCGAGTTGAGGTGCAATACGCCAAAGCCCATGTCGGCGCCGAGGCCGAACACCGTGGCGATGATGCCGAAACCGTCCACTGCGTAACCGATGGGGCCGTTGATGCGCTTGCCGATCAGCGGGTACAGCGCCGAACGCAGGGCCAGCGGCAGGTTATGTCGATAGGCGAAATAGGCCAAGGCCATACCGACAAAAGCGAACACGCCCCAACCGTGCAGGCCCCAGTGCAGAAACAGAATCTGCATCGCCTGACGCGCCGCATCCGCCGTGCCAGCCTCGCCTTGCGGCGGTTGCGCCAGGTGCGTCAGCGGTTCGGACACGCAAAAGAAAAACAGCGTGATGCTGATCCCGGCGGCGAACAGCATGCCGGCCCAGGACAGGTAGCTGAATTCGGGCTCGTCGTGGTCGGCACCGAGCTTGATCTTGCCGTAGCCAGACAAGGCGGTGACCACCACGAAGACCAGATACAGCGTCATCGCGAGCATGTAGTACCAGCCGACCGTATTGGCCGCCCAGTTTTGCGCTTGCAACAGCCAGGCTCCGGCCTGCTCGGGCATCGCCATTACCACAACGGCGAACAACAAAATAAAGGTCGCCGCAAAATAAAAAACCGGCGGATTCATGCGGACCAGACCGCTTGCGGGGGTGGACGATGCACTCATGAAAGGTGCACCTCAAGGGGGTGAAACAGGACAATCAATAACGGACTCGGCAAAGGCAAGCCTCCTGTTGTGAGCGGGCAGCAAACCGGTGGTTTAACTTGAATAAGCGTTCAAGTTAAACATGGATAGGGGGCTAAGGACTAATCGCAGGGCTCGGCGGTAGCTTTCCTACGCTAGCTCAAGGAAGGGGATGACGCGGGGTTTGCGGGATTCGTTCGGCGGGAAATTAGCTAAATGCCATTATCTCGGCCTGGCCTGAAATCATCGCGGGCAAGCCACGCTCCCACAGGTTTCGTGTCGTTCACGGAATTAGCGTTCGACACAAAACCTGTGGGAGCGTGGCTTGCCCGCGATGGCGTCAGAAAGACCACTAGAGATTTTGGAGCTTACTTCTGCGTCCCATCATCATGCTGCAGATTCGCCTGGGTCAGATTGCACCCTGCCGGCACGCTACGGGTCAGCCAGACATTACCGCCGATGGTCGAGCCCTTGCCGATGGTGATCCGCCCCAGAATCGTTGCGCCGGCATAGATCACCACATCGTCCTCGACGATCGGATGCCGCGGATGGCCCTTCTGCAACTGCCCGTCCTCGTCCGCCGGGAAGCGCTTGGCACCCAGGGTCACCGCCTGATAAATCCGCACGCGCTCGCCAATGATCGCGGTCTCGCCGATCACCACACCCGTCCCGTGATCGATGAAGAAACTGCGACCGATCTGCGCCCCCGGATGGATGTCGATGCCGGTGGCCGAGTGGGCGATTTCCGCGCTGATCCGCGCCAGCAGCGGCAAGCCGGCGCGATACAAATGATGGGCCAGGCGATGGTGAATCACCGCCAGAATCCCCGGATAGCAGAGCAACACTTCATCGACACTGCGAGCCGCCGGGTCGCCGTGATAGGCCGCCAGTACGTCGGTGTCCAGCAGAGTGCGCAGCCCCGGCAAAGCGAGGGCGAAATCCTGAATGATCTGAATGGTTTTGGCCTCGACTTCAGTATCGGCCTGGGCACTATGGCGCGCGGCATAACGCAGTTCGAGCCGCGCCTGAGCGAGCAACGCGTTCAGTGCGACGTCGAGTGTGTGACCGACGTAGAAATCTTCACTCTCCTCGCGCAAATCCACCGGGCCCAGACGCATCGGGAACAGCGCACCGCACAAGGCTTCGAGAATGTCTGCCATGGCCGCTCGGGACGGCAACTCGCGACCGCCCTGCTCGCCGCTGGCACGGCCGTTTTGTGCGCGCCACTGGTCGCGCGCCGTACGCAGTTGGCTGACGATGGTCTGCAATTGCCAATGGCTGGAACGCTCGCTCACGGTAAAAACTCCTCACGGGCGGCCGGACTGTCTGGCCGCGTTAACCGCGATTACTTTACGGCAACGGCTTGCAGCCGAATTAAGAACCAATAGTGCTGTGCTTAATACTTTTGGCTATAAGCGATTGGCAGTTGCCCCACTAAATACCCGTGCCTATAGTCCTGACATCTTCCTCCGCCAGTACGGACCCATGATCAAACAACAGCTTGCCCGCTTTAACCGCCTCGACCTGCTCGGTCACCCTACTCCCCTGGAAAAACTCGAACGCCTGTCGACCTGGCTGGGCCGCGATGTGTACGTCAAACGCGATGACTTGACGCCATTGGCACTGGGCGGCAACAAGCTGCGTAAACTCGAATACCTGGCCGCCGATGCCTTGGCCCAGGGCGCTGATACGTTGATCACTGCTGGCGCGATCCAGTCCAACCACGTGCGCCAGACCGCCGCCATTGCGGCCAAGCTTGGTTTGGGCTGCGTGGCCCTGCTGGAAAATCCGCTCGGCACCGACGACTGCAACTATGTCGGCAACGGCAATCGGCTGTTGCTGGACCTGTTCGATGCCAAGGTCGAGTTGGTGGAAAACCTCGACAATGCCGACGAGCAATTGGAGGCGCTGGCCGGGCGTCTGCGCAGCAATGGTAAAAAGCCGTATCTGGTGCCGATTGGTGGCTCGAATGCATTGGGCGCTTTGGGTTATGTCCGTGCAGGCCTGGAACTGGCTGAACAGATCAAGGACACCGGGCTGCAATTCGCCGCGGTGGTCCTGGCGTCCGGCAGTGCCGGCACCCACAGCGGCCTGGCGCTGGCGTTGAGCGAAGTACTGCCGGATTTGCCAGTGATCGGCGTGACCGTTTCCCGCAGCGATGAAGCGCAACGACCGAAAGTCCAGGGCCTCGCCGAACGCACAGCCGAGCTGCTGGGCGTGAGCCTGCCGGCGCATTTCAAAATCGAACTGTGGGACGAATATTTCGGCCCGCGTTATGGCGAACCGAATGCCGGGACATTGTCAGCGCTGAAGCTGCTGGCGAGTCAGGAAGGGTTGCTGCTGGATCCGGTATATACCGGCAAGGCCATGGCCGGTTTGCTCGACGGCATCGGGCGCCAGCGCTTCAATGACGGCCCGATCATCTTCCTGCACACCGGTGGGGCGCCGGCGTTGTTTGCCTATAAAGATTCTCTGATTGGATGAAGCAT
This sequence comes from Pseudomonas sp. PME37.24/025, assembly GCF_055556615.1. Classification (NCBI taxonomy): domain Bacteria; kingdom Pseudomonadati; phylum Pseudomonadota; class Gammaproteobacteria; order Pseudomonadales; family Pseudomonadaceae; genus Pseudomonas; species Pseudomonas sp. PME37.24/025. Next base: position 109,558 of record NZ_JBVHNK010000002.1, on the reverse strand, counting down.
TTCTGTGGCGAGGGAGCTTGCTCCCGCTGGGGTGCGAAGCGCCCCCACAACCGGCGCCGAGGTGTTTCGGTTGAATCGCGGTGAATGGTTTTACGACTGCTGCGCAGCCGAGCGGGAGCAAGCTCCCTCGCCACAGGGGATCGCATCAACCTTATATTCAATAAGAGAATAACAAACTTAGTATTTAGTATTTTTCAGATCTAACAGCGATATCATATAGTCACGCCGCAGGCGAATTTGCAGCAAGACGCATAAGCTGCTTTAGGGCACGATATCGCAGTCGTTCAAATCCCGAATTTGCCAACTTTCCTTAAGCGTCTTCCATAAGAAAACACAGGGGCTTGTCATGAATTTTTCCGCATTACGTCGAAATCTGCTCGTGGGTTCGCTGGGCCTGGCGCTGAGCGCCGGCCTGCTCGGGCAGGCAGTGGCTGGTGAGCAACTGCAAAAAATCAAGGACGCAGGCGTGATCAACGTCGGTCTGGAAGGCACTTATCCACCGTTCAGCTTCGTCGACGAGGCCGGCAAACTGAGCGGCTTCGAAGTCGAGTTCTCCGAAGCCTTGGCCAAAGAGCTGGGCGTGAAGGTCAAACTGCAGCCGACCAAATGGGAAGGCATCCTCGCAGCCCTGGAATCCAAGCGTCTGGACGCGGTGATCAACCAGGTGACCATCACCGAAGAGCGCAAGAAGAAGTACGACTTCTCCACGCCTTACACCGTTTCCGGGATTCAGGCGCTGACCCTGACCAAAAACAAAGACACCATCAAGACCGCCGCCGATCTGGCCGGCAAGAAAGTCGGCGTAGGTCTGGGCACCAACTACGAGCAGTGGGTGAAAGAGAATGTGCCCAAGGCTGACATCCGCACCTACGAAGATGATCCGACCAAGTTCCAGGATCTGCGCGTCGGCCGCATCGACGCCATTCTGATCGACCGCCTGGCCGCGCTGGAATATGCCAGGAAGGCCAAGGACACTGCCGCCGCCGGCGAAGCATTCTCCCGCCAGGAAGCCGGTATTGCCCTGCGCAAAGGCGAGCCTGAGCTGCTGGCCGCGGTGAACAAAGCCATCGACAAGCTGCGTGCCGACGGTACGCTGAAAAAGCTGTCGGAAAAGTACTTCAGCGCTGACGTCACTCAATAATGGGAGAAGCTTTCCAACTTGCGCTGGACTCCGCGCCCTTTCTGCTCAAGGGCGCGTACTACACAGTCATCCTGAGCCTGGGCGGAATGTTCTTCGGCCTGCTGATGGGCTTCGGCCTGGCGTTGATGCGGCTGTCGCGCTTCAAACTGGTGAGCTGGATCGCCCGCATCTACGTGTCGTTCTTTCGCGGCACGCCGTTGCTGGTGCAACTGTTCGTGATCTATTACGGCTTGCCGCAATTGGGTATCGAACTTGATCCGCTGCCGGCGGCCCTGATCGGCTTCTCGCTGAACATGGCGGCCTACGCCTGCGAAATCCTGCGTGCCGCGATCAGCTCCATCGAGCGCGGCCAGTGGGAAGCCGCCGCCAGTATCGGCATGACCCGCGCGCAAACCCTGCGCCGGGCCATCCTGCCGCAAGCGGCGCGCACAGCTCTGCCACCTTTGGGCAACAGCTTTATTTCGCTGGTCAAGGACACCGCGCTGGCGGCCACCATTCAGGTGCCGGAGCTGTTCCGTCAGGCACAGCTGATCACCGCCCGTACCTTCGAAATTTTCACCATGTATCTTGCCGCTGCGCTGATCTACTGGGTTCTGGCGACTGTACTGTCGCACCTGCAGAACCAGTTGGAAGCGCGGGTCAATCGGCACGACCAGGAGTCCTGACCCAATGATTGTCGTGGAAAAACTGACAAAGCAGTTCAAGGGTCAGGTGGTGCTTAACGGCATCGATCTGCAGGTGAAGGAAGGCGAAGTGGTGGCGATCATCGGCCCCAGCGGCTCGGGCAAGACCACCTTCTTGCGTTGCCTGAATTTTCTCGAGGAACCTAGCAGCGGCCGGATCAAGGTCGGCGACATCGAGATCGATGGCAGCCGCCCCCTGAACCAGCAGCAGAGTCTGGTACGGCGTTTGCGCCAGCATGTGGGTTTTGTGTTCCAGAACTTCAACCTGTTCCCCCATCGCACCGCCCTGGAAAACGTGATCGAAGGCCCGTTGGTGGTGAAAAAGATCCCGCGTGCCGAAGCCGTTGCCCTGGGTAAGAAGCTGTTGGCCAAGGTCGGCCTGGCGGGCAAGGAAGACGCTTACCCGCGACGCCTCTCCGGCGGTCAGCAACAGCGTGTGGCGATTGCCCGAGCGTTGGCGATGGAACCGGAAGTGATCCTGTTCGATGAACCAACCTCTGCGCTGGACCCGGAACTGGTGGGCGAAGTGTTGGCGACCATCCGCGGCCTGGCCGAGGAGAAACGCACCATGGTGATCGTTACCCACGAAATGGGCTTTGCCCGGGACGTGGCCAACCGCGTGGTGTTTTTCGACAAGGGTGTGATCGTCGAACAAGGCGAAGCCAAGGCACTGTTTGCCAATCCGAAAGAGGAACGGACGAAGCAGTTTCTCAGCAAGTTTCTTAATAACGCTTAGTGCCGCCCCACTCGAAAAGTTGTCAACTTCCATGGATGGAAGTGGCATTAACGCCGCTTTATAAAAATCGCATGTCAGCTTTCAACGACTCACATGATTCGCCTCCATCATAAATAACTTCCCACCGTCCGATGCGGTACATATATATGTCCTGCAACAGATTCATATCGCCTAAAATCTATAAAACACCTCGCTGTCCACGCTCAAAGGGTTGCTGCCTCGGAGGCATAAAACCCACCAAATACCGAACTATATTCGACAGAGCGATGCGGTTTATTAACCACGCCGCGTAGGAGCTTTCTGAATCACGCAAGAACTAACCTTTAACCAACCAACGCTATTGACACCTATTCAACTGCACTCTTATCTAGTCCCCAACAGGCAACAACCACCCCACTCAATTATTGTTTAAGCGCGCAAATAGTGAATCGTTTTGTTGCTTGGTAATTCACGCCTTTCGATCTTTCAGAAATGGACTTCGCGGCAAGGCTTCAAGGAGAGAAACCCCATGACAAGCACTTCGAACAAACCCGAACTCGCAGCCCCGACCCTGGCGCAAAGCCACAAGGCCGGTATCAACATCACCTCGGCCGCTCACCTGATGATCGACGTGCCGCCCTACCCCGGCATGGACGAAGGCGATCTGATCGAGCTGTTCTGGAACAACTGCTATGTCGCCTCCAGCGTGTTGGGGGTCGACCACGACAGCAAAGCCGTGAGCCTGCGGGTGCCGGAAAGTTTCATTGCCAATGGTTCTGCACGCGTCCATTACAAGGTCATGCAGGTCGGGCAAGGGCCGGCGGTATCACCGGCGGCGCGCGTCCAGATCAAACTCGATTGCCCGGGTGGCCTGCTTCTTTGCGATGAGGAAAACCAGAGTCTGGCGCCCGTATTCATCCCAGAGACCATTCGCCGTCAGGGGGTCAATTCGAACCAGGTCAAACGCGGTGTCCCGTTGACCATCGAACCGTACCTGAACATGGCCGTCGACGACGAAATCACCCTGCGCTGGGGCGATGTGCGCATGGATCTGCCCAAACTCAAAGCTTGCGATGTGGGACAGCCGATTCAGGTCTGGGTGCCCCCTGCGATCATTCTCGAAGCCGGCGAAGACCTTCGACTGGAAGTGACCTACTGCATCCTCGACCGCGTGGGTAACAACTCGCGATGGGCACCGGCACGCACACTGAAAATCGGCTGTGCCAATCCCTACCTGAAGGTGCCGCCGAAAGAAGCGCTCATGGCGGCTGAATCCCGAAAGAAGTGAAGATTCTTGGTGTAACACCGTCTTCGTGGGGAGGGGCTTCTGTGGCGAGGGGGCTTGCCCCCGTTGGGTCGCGAAGCGGCCCCGAAACTTGAACGCCCGACGTTGTGTCAGGCAAACCGCATAGGCAGGATTTACGACTGCTTCGCAGCCGAACGGGGGCAAGCCCCCTCGCCACAGGGTTCAGAGCAGACCTTCTATACATATTCCTAAAAGTTAGTTCATTAATTATTAATGTGCGTTTAGGGTATATACACCGGACCACCGGACATTCGTGTTTTTCGTTCGCCGCAACTTGCGGCGCTTTCATGAGATGTGAGGTAGGTATGGTCCGGAACACAATCACCCCAGTGCAAATCGCCAGGGCATTGCGTGCAGCCAAGGAGCGGCACTGATGTCCAGTCTGGCAGATGCAATCGTCCAGAGTGATCTGGACATCGCCCCATTGTTGTTGCCCGCGCAGGTCTTGCGCAACGACGCTCAAGCCATCAAGGCTGCCCATGAGCTGGCGCAAGTCGCCCGCCTGCAAGCAGCCAAACGTGACCAGCAGCGCAAGCTGCCGTGGTCGGAAATCGAACAGTTCACCCGCAGCGGCCTGGGCAGCATTGCCATCCCGCGTGAGTACGGTGGCCCGCAGGTTTCATTCGTCACCCTAGCCTCGGTGTTCGCGATCATTTCCGCGGCCGACCCGGCCTTGGGGCAGATCCCGCAGAACCAGTTCGGGATTCTCAACCTGATACTCGGCAGCGCCACCGAGCCGCAGAAAAAACAGCTGTTCAAAAGCGTGCTCGAAGGCTGGCGAATCGGTAACGCGGGGCCGGAGCGCGGGACCAAAAATACCCTGGAGCTCAAGGCTCGAATCACTGCCGACGGCGATAACTTCGTCATCAACGGGCAGAAGTTCTATTCCACCGGCGCCCTGTTCGCTCACTGGGTGGCCGTCAAGGCGCTGAACGACGATGGCAAGCAAGTGCTGGCCTTCGTTCGTCGCGGAACACCGGGGTTGCGCATCGTTGATGACTGGTCGGGTTTCGGCCAGCGCACCACCGCCAGCGGCACCATTTTGCTCAACAACGTGCGGGTCGACGCCGAGTTGGTGGTGGATAACTGGAAGATCAACGACAGCCCGAATACCCAGGGCGCCGTGTCGCAGTTGATTCAAGCAGCCATCGACGCCGGCATTGCCCGAGGCGCCATCGATGACGCCATCGAGTTCGTGCAAAAACGCGCACGACCGTGGATCGACGCCAAGGTCGACCGCGCCAGCGACGACCTCTACGTGATCGCCGACATCGGCAAGCTGAAAATCGAACTGCACGCCGCCGAAGCGCTGTTGCGCAAGGCCGGGCAAGTACTCGATCAGGTCAACGCCGCGCCGCTCACCGCCGAATCCGCTGCACGCGCCTCGATTGCCGTGGCGCAAGCCAAGGTGCTGACCACCGAGATCTCGCTGCTGGCCAGCGAAAAGCTCTTCGAACTGGCCGGCAGCCGCGCCACCCTCGCCGAATTCAACCTCGACCGCCACTGGCGCAACGCCCGGGTGCACACGCTGCATGACCCGGTGCGCTGGAAGTATCACGCCGTAGGCGACTACCACCTCAATGGCACTCTGCCGGCTCGCCATTCCTGGATCTGACGACCAGAACCTTTTTGACCAGATCTCTGGAGAAACACATGACTCTCTCTCACCACGTCGCGGTCATCACCAGCGATGAGCAAGCCCTGATCGTCGCCAGTGACCTGGCCGACGATTTCAAACGTGACAGCGCCCTGCGCGACCGCGAGCGTCGTTTGCCGTACCCGGAACTGGAAGTGTTTTCCCGTTCGGGACTTTGGGGCATCAGCGTGCCAAAAGAGTACGGCGGCGCCGGGGTTTCCAACGTCACCCTGGCCAAGGTGATCGCGTTGATCGCCCAGGCCGATGGCTCCCTCGGACAGATTCCACAGAACCATTTCTACGCCCTTGAAGTGCTGCGCGTGAACGGCACCGATGAGCAGAAAAAACGTCTCTACGCCGAAGTACTGGCCGGCCAGCGCTTCGGCAATGCACTCGCGGAACTGGGCACCAAAACCGCCCATGATCGCGTCACCAGCCTGACTCGCGATGGCAACGGCTATCGCATCAACGGCCGCAAGTTCTACGCCACCGGCGCCATTTACGCCCAGCGCATCCCGACGTCAGTGGTGGACGAAAACGGCGTGCAGCAACTGGCTTTCGTCCCGCGCAACAGCAAAGGCCTGACGGTGATCGACGACTGGAGCGGCTTCGGCCAGCGCACCACCGGCAGCGGTTCGGTGGTATTCGAGGATGTCTACGTCGCCGCCGAGGACGTGATCCCGTTTCAAAGCGCTTTCGAACGCCCGACCACCGTCGGCCCGTTGGCGCAGATTCTCCACGCCGCGATCGACACCGGCATCGCCCGCGCCGCGTATGAAGATGCCCTGCATTTTGTGCGCACCAAGACCCGACCGTGGATTGATTCCGGCAACGACAAAGCCACCGAGGACCCGCTGACGATCAAGAGTTTCGGTCACTTGAGCATTCGCCTGCACGCCACCGAAGCCTTGCTGGAACGCTCTGGAGAAATCCTCGACCTGGCCCAGACCGACACCAATGCCGAGACCGTCGCCGCCGCGTCGATTGCCGTTGCCGAAGCCCGGGCCATCAGCACCGAAATCTCCCTCGCGGCCGGCAGCACATTGTTCGAACTGGCCGGCAGCCAGGCGACCTTGATCGAACATGGTCTGGATCGCCACTGGCGCAACGCTCGGGTACACACGCTGCACGACCCGGTGCGCTGGAAGTATCACGCTGTCGGCAACTACTACCTCAACGATGAAAACCCTCCATTGCGAGGGACCATCTGATGGCCACTGCTAAAAAGAAGATCCTGCTCAACGCGTTCAACATGAACTGCATCGGGCACATCAACCACGGCTTGTGGACGCATCCACGGGACAACTCCACCCAATACAAAACCATCGAATACTGGACTGAACTGGCTCAGTTGCTGGAACGTGGACTGTTCGACGGTTTGTTCATCGCCGACATCGTCGGCGTGTACGACGTCTATCAAAACTCGGTGGACGTGCCGCTCAAAGAGTCGATCCAGTTGCCGGTCAACGACCCGCTGCTGCTGGTCTCGGCCATGGCCGCCGTCACCAAAAACCTCGGCTTCGGCCTCACCGCCAACCTGACCTACGAACCGCCGTATCTGTTCGCCCGACGCCTGTCGACGCTCGATCACCTGAGTCGCGGCCGGGTCGGCTGGAACATCGTCACCGGCTACCTCGACAGCGCTGCCAAGGCCATGGGCCTGAGCGAACAGGTCGAGCACGACCGCCGCTACGACCAGGCCGACGAGTACCTGCAAGTGCTCTACAAACTCTGGGAAGGCAGCTGGGAAAACGGCGCGGTGCTCAACGACCGCGAGCAACGGATCTACGCCCAGCCAGACAAGGTGCACAAGGTTGAGCACCAAGGCGAGTTCTATCAGGTCGAGGGTTATCACCTCTGCGAGCCATCGCCGCAACGCACGCCGGTGCTGTTCCAGGCCGGCAGCTCCGATCGCGGCCTGCTGTTCGCCGGTCGGCATGCCGAGTGTGTGTTCATCAGCGGTCAGAACAAACCGGCGACCCGGGTTCAGGTGGACAAGGTTCGCGCCAGCGCCATTGAGGCCGGGCGCAACCCTTGGGACATCAAGGTGTTCATGGGCTTGAACGTGATCGTCGGTGCGACAGAAGAACTGGCCTGGAAGAAGCACGCCGAGTACCTGAGCTACGCCAGCGCCGAGGCCGGCGTGGCGCATTTCTCGGCCTCCACCGGAATCGATTTTTCCGAGTACGAACTCGACGAACCGATCCAGTACGTGAAGAGCAACGCCATCCAGTCTGCCACCAAGAACCTGCAAAACAACGACTGGACCCGTCGCAAACTACTGGAACAACACGCCCTCGGTGGCCGCTACATCACCGTGGTCGGATCGCCTGAGCAAGTCGCTAACGAGCTGGAGTCGTGGATCGCGGAAACCGGTCTGGATGGCTTCAACCTGACGCGAATTATTACGCCGGAAAGCTATGTGGATTTCATCGATTTGGTGATCCCCGAGTTACAACGGCGTGGGTCATACAAGACCGCTTACGACAGCGGCAGCCTGCGAGAAAAACTGTTTCACGGCGAGGCGCATTTACCCGAGCAACACACCGGGTCGGCGTTCCGCCGCTAAAAGCATCGCGGGCAAGCCCGCTCCCACAGGGATTGTGTGAACACCCGAGAACACTGTGGGAGCGGGCTTGCCCGCGATGAGGCCCGAACAGACACCAAAAACTCAATGCACTGACTGGAAACCCCATCATGAAAAAGACCTACCTCTCTCACCCAGTCAAAGCACTGGCCCTGGCCCTCGGCCTCTTCAGTTCCATCACTTTCGCCGCCGACGCACCACTGAAGGTCGGCACCACCGCCGCCTTCGCCATTCCCCTGGAAGCAGCAGTAGAAGAAGCCAACAAACAAGGCCTGAAAGTCGAACTGGTGGAGTTCAGCGACTGGATCGCCCCCAACGTCAGCCTTGCCTCGGGCGACATCGACGTGAACTATTTCCAGCACATCCCGTTCCTGGAAAACGCCAAGGCCGCCGCCGGTTTTGACCTGGTGCCGTTCGCCCCGGGGATCATCAACAACGTCGGTCTCTACTCGAAAAAATACAAAAGCTTCGACGAGTTGCCCGAAGGCGTCAGCGTGGCCATCGCCAACGACCCGATCAACAGCGGTCGGGGCCTGCAACTGCTGGCCAAGGCCGGACTGATCACCCTCAAACCGGGCGTCGGCTACAAAGCTACTGAAGAAGACATCATCGCCAACCCGAAGAAAATCAAAATCCTTCAAGTCGAAGCCGTGCAACTGGTACGCGCCTACGACGATGCTGATCTGGTTCAGGGCTACCCGGCCTACATTCGCCTATCGAAGACCTTCGATGCCAGTTCCGCCCTGCTGTTCGACGGCCTCGATCACAAGGAATACGTGATCCAGTTCGTGATCCAGCCGAAAAGCAAAACCGATCCACGCCTGATCAAATTCGTCGACATCTACCAGCATTCGCCAGCCGTTCGCGCGGCGCTGGATAAAGCCCATGGCAAGCTCTATCAAGCCGGCTGGGAAAGCTGAACATGACGGCCGCGATCCAACGGCGACTGGAACTTCCAGAGCCACATAACGCCACACACACCGAACTGCACCCAGACCTGAATCGCGCCCACGTGCGCTTCATCGGCCTGGGCAAAACCTACGACGGTCAGCAAGGTCCGGTGGCGGCCTTGCACGGCATCGACCTGGCGATCCAGCGCGGCGAAGTGTTCGGCATCATCGGTCGCAGCGGCGCCGGCAAGTCGTCGCTGATCCGCACCATCAACCGCCTCGAACAACCGAGCAGCGGGCGGGTGCTGATCGATCAGGTGGACATCGGCGAGTTCGATGAAGACCGCTTGGTGGCGCTGCGGCGGCGGATTGGCATGATCTTTCAGCACTTCAATCTGATGTCGGCGAAGACGGTTTGGCAGAACGTCGAATTGCCGCTGAAAGTCGCCGGCGTGCCCAAGGAGCAGCGCGAGCGTAAAGTCCGCGAACTGCTGGAACTGGTCGGCCTGCAAGAGAAACACAAAGCCTACCCGGCGCAGCTTTCCGGCGGGCAGAAACAACGCGTCGGCATCGCCCGCGCGCTGGTGCATGACCCGGAGATTCTGCTGTGTGACGAGGCGACTTCGGCGCTGGATCCGGAGACCACGCAATCGATCCTCGGTCTGTTGCGCGAGATCAATCAACGGCTGGGTTTGACCATCGTGCTGATCACCCACGAGATGGCGGTGATCCGCGAGATCTGTGATCGGGTCGCGGTGTTGGAACACGGGCGAATCGTCGAGCAAGGGCCGGTCTGGGAAGTCTTTGGCAACCCGCAACATGAGGTCAGCAAGACTTTGCTCGCGCCGCTGCAACACGGGCTGCCGGAAGAACTGCAAAGCCGCTTGCGGGAGCAGCCGCAGTCTTCGGACGCCGCTGTGGTGCTGCGCTTGCAATTCACCGGCAGCGCGAGTGACGAGCCAGACCTGGCGGCGCTGTTCAGCGCTCTCGGTGGCCGCGTGCGTTTGCTGCAAGGGGGCGTGGAACGGATTCAGGGGTATGCGCTCGGGCAATTGCTGTTGGCGGTGAACGGTTCGTCCCTAGGCGCCGAGGAATTGCGTCAGCGCGCTGGCAACTGGGCGCAACAGGTGGAGGTGTTGGGTTATGTGGTTTGATCGATTGCTCCAGGGTTTTATCGACACGTTCTTGATGGTTGGAGTGTCGTCACTGATCGCGCTACTGGCGGGCATTCCGCTGGCGGTGATTCTGGTCACCAGTTCCAAGGGCGGGATCTACGAAGCACCGGCGCTGAACCGCGCATTGGGCGCGTTCGTGAACCTGTTTCGCTCGATTCCGTTTTTGATTTTGATGGTGGCACTGATTCCGTTTACCCGGTTGATCGTCGGCACCACGTATGGCGTTTGGGCTGCCGTGGTGCCGCTGACCATTGCGGCCACGCCGTTTTTCGCACGCATTGCCGAAGTCAGTTTGCGCGAGGTCGACCATGGGTTGATTGAAGCGGCGCAGGCGATGGGCTGCCGACGCGGGCACATTGTCTGGCATGTGCTGCTGCCCGAAGCGCTACCGGGGATTGTCGGTGGTTTTACGATTACGTTGGTGACGATGATCAACTCGTCAGCCATGGCCGGGGCGATTGGGGCCGGTGGGTTGGGGGACATCGCTTATCGGTACGGGTATCAGCGCTTTGATAGCCAGATCATGTTGACGGTGATTGTGTTGCTGGTGGTGTTGGTGGCGGTGATTCAGTTGGGTGGCGATCGCTTGGCGCGGGGCCTCAACAAGCGCTGAGTTCGGTGCGGTTGAAGGGCTATTGTGGCGAGGGAGCTTGCTCCCGCTGGGCTGCGCAGCAGCCCCAAAACCATTCAATAAGGGAGTGTCAGATAAATCTCATCGAATGGTTTTGCGATTGCTGCGCAATCGAGCGGGAGCAAGCTCCCTCGCCACAGAAAAGCTCTCTCACCAGAAGTATTGTCTCTAGTTCCTGGGGAACATTTCGCACAAGAAAATCAGAGTGCCAGCAGGCCAGATCCCTTTCATTTGCAGGACGTTTCCTAGATCATTCCGCTCGCTTGCGCCTGCCAAATTCCGTGGCTAGTCTCGGTCCGTCACTGCTCATCAGTGATCGGGTTTAGTCGCCCGGATTTCGCTAGGCGCACAGCGCCACCTCATGTCAGGTGTTTTTTATTGCCTGAAAGTTATGGTGGCTGTGCGCAGGGCACCCTTGGGTGCGCCGGTGTTGCCTGGCGACCGGTCGACTAACCTGTGTGCAGCCGCCACCCCCTATTCGTTTAGTCGCGATATCGGTTGGCTCCAATTAACGCTAGGAGTTTTACCCATGAAAAGATCTGTTCCCGATCCACCTCCCGAAAACCCCACCAACGAAACCGCCACTGAAGACCCGCTCAGGGATCGATCGGCGCTCTACCGTGCGATTGATTTCTACCTCACCGGCGATCAGCCCTCACCGCCCGACGAATTTCGCTTCTACAACGTCAGCAAAGACGTGAGCTTCGAGGATACCCAGCTCTACGTCGCTGATCTGCTGCGCTGTGCCTCGGTCACGGCGTATCAGTGTGGCGATCAGCTCACGGGGGCCGATCGGGCATTGGTGTTTTCCGTTTGGCATTTGCTGGAGATTGCCAAGGCGATGGTTGATCGGTCCATTGAATGCCTGGGGATGAAACAGACCTGAGGATTTGGTGGCTGTGCGCTGGGCATCCTCGGGTGCACCGGTTTTCCTATTGACCGGCCTACTAACCTGCGTACAGCTGCCACCCAACAATTCACTGACATCGGTCTTTAACAAACCTTGAGCCTGGCTTTAGTCATTGGTTGTCAGTGATACCGCCATCGCGAGCAGGCTCGCTCCCACAATGGATTTTCAGTGTTCACACAATCTCTGTGGGAGCGAGCCTGCTCGCGATGGGCTGCGCAGCAGCCCCCGGCGTCATGGCGTATATTCGGCGAATCCCAATTACCTGCGCAGCCGACCATGAAACAGACTCCCGCCGACCTGGAGCAGATCACCTCCACCACTCTGGGCCATTACAACGCAGTGGCCGAGGACTTCCGTGAAGGCACTCGCGATCACGATGTCAGCCAGAACATCGATGCCCTGCTACGACATATTCAGGGTGAGTCGCCCTTTAGCATTCTCGACTTTGGCTGCGGCCCTGGCCGCGATCTGAAAACCTTCACGCACCTGGGCCACAGTGCCGTCGGCCTCGACGGTTCGGAAAAGCTTGCGCAGATGGCGCGGGAAGACAGTGGTTGCGAAGTCTGGCAGCAGGACTTTCTGAAACTCGACCTGCCGGCCGGGCGGTTTGACGGGATTTTTGCCAATGCGGTGCTGTTCCACATCCCGAGTCAGGAATTGCCTCGGGTGTTGAAGCAGCTGCGCGAGGCGTTGAAACCGGGTGGTGTGTTGTTCAGCTCCAATCCGCGTGGTGAGAATCAGGAAGGCTGGAACGGGCCGCGTTATGGGGCGTATTACGATCTTCAGGCGTGGCAGGAGTTACTGACTGAGGCGGGATTTGTGGAGCTTGAGCATTACTACCGGCCGGCGGGACTGCCGCGGGAGCAACAGCCTTGGTTGGCGAGTGTTTGGCGTAAGCCGGTGTAGCCTGACAGGACGCCATCGCGGGCAAGCCCGCTCCCACAGGGAACCGAGTTTGCCTGAACGACTCGATCACTGTGGGAGCGGGCTTGCCCGCGATGAGCGCGAAGCGCTCGCCTCACTGCACTTCTTTCTTCGGCTCGCGAACCTTGTACCAGGCCACGTACAGCGCCGGCAGAAAAAGTAGCGTCAGCAAAGTCGCGATGATGATCCCGCCAATCATCGCGTAGGCCATCGGCCCCCAGAACACTTCCCGGGCAATCGGGATCATCCCCAGGCTTGCTGCAGCCGCCGTCAACAAAATCGGTCGGCGCCGATGCTCCGTGGCCTGCACCACCGCGTCCCACGGCGTGTAGCCGCTCTTCTCGAAAGAGTCGATCTGGGTCACCAGAATCACCGAGTTGCGGATGATGATGCCGATCAACGCCAGAATCCCGAGGATCGCCACGAAACCCATCGGCGTACCCGTCGGGATCAGCGCCAGCACCACGCCGATCAACCCGAGCGGCGCGACGCTGGCCACCAGAAACAGCTTCTGCACGCTGTGCAACTGGATCATCAGGAAGGTCGCCATCAAAAACAGCATCAATGGCACGACCTTGGCAATCGGCCCCTGGGCCTTGCCACTTTCCTCCACGGTACCGCCGGTGGCGATTTTGTAGCCCACCGGCAAACTGGCGGCGAATTTATCGATGTCCGGTTGCAGCTGTTTCACCAGGTCGGTCGGCTGAATCTCGTCGCGCACCGCCGCCTTGATGGTGATGGTCGGTTTGCGATCACGACGCCACACCAACGGCTGTTCGAGTTCATACCGCACCGTGGCAAACGCCAGCAGCGGAATCGAGGTGCCGCCGGGGGTGACGATCTGCAAGTTCTGTAAGGTTTCCGGACTTCCGCGCTCGGCATCTTCAGCGCGGCCGACCACGTCGATCAGGTAGATATCGTCATCGACCTGCGTCACCGGCGAACCGACGACGATGCTGTTCATCAGGCTCGCCACGTCTTCCGACGACAACCCCAATTGCCGCGCCTTGTCCTGGGCGATGTCGATGCGCAGCACTTTGCCCGGCTCGTTCCAGTCGTAAATGATTTCGCCGATGTGCGAGTTCTTATCCAGTTCGGTGGCCAGGGCGATGGCGTGTTTGCGCACCTGATCGATGTCTTTACCGCTGACCCGATACTGAATCGGCCGTCCCACCGGCGGGCCCATTTCCAGGGCCTGGACGTAACTGCCGACACCGACAAACTCTTCACGCAGGCGTTTTTGCAGACGAGCAGTCAAGGCCGTGCGTGACTTGCCTTTGCTGACGATCACCAGTTGCGCGTAGTACGGGTTCTGCAATTGCTGGTCGAGGGGCAGGTAGAAACGGATCGCACCCTCGCCGATGTAGGTGCTCCAGCGCACGATGTCCGGGTCGCCCTTGAGCGTCGCTTCGAACTTATCCACGATCATGCGGGTTTCGGCGATCGAGGCGTTTTGCGGCAGGTTCAGGTCGACAAGGATTTCCGGGCGGTCCGAGGACGGGAAGAACTGGTTCTGCACGAACTGCATGGAAAACACCGAGAGCACAAACAGCGCCACGGTGATGCCGATGGCCCACCAGCGATTGCGCATGGCCCAGAGCAGGCCTCCATTGAACGCCCGACCGATGCGTCCTGGCTCTGCGTCATGAGGCTTCACCTTGGCGCTCAGAATGTGCACACCGAGCACCGGGGCGAACAGTACGGCGACGATCCACGACACCAGCATGGCCACCGCGATCACCGCGAACAGGGTGAAGGTGTACTCACCGGCGGAACTCGCGTTCAAGCCGATCGGCACGAAACCGGCCACGGTGACCAGCGTGCCGGTGAGCATCGGAAATGCGGTCGAGGTATAGGCGAAGGTCGCCGCTTGCTCTTTGGTTTCGCCCATTTCCAGGCGCGTGACCATCATCTCGACCGTGATCATCGCGTCGTCCACCAACAGGCCGAGGGCGATGATCAGCGCACCGAGGGAAATCCGCTGCATGGTGATGCCGCTGTATTCCATGAAGAGAAAGACCATCGCCAGCACCAACGGAATCGAACACGCCACCACCAGCCCGGCGCGAACACCCAGACTGATGAAGCTGACGATCAGCACGATCACAACCGCTTCGAACAACGCACTGGTGAAGCCGCCGACGGCTTCTTCCACCACGACAGCCTGGTCGGAAACGGTGTGTACACCGACGCCCACCGGCAGGTCCGCCGTCAGCTCATCCATGCGCAGGTGCAGCGCCTTGCCGAAGTCCTGAATGTTGCCGCCCTTTTTCATGGCGATCGCCAGGCCGATGGCTGGTTGACCGTTGAAACGAAACTCCGGGGTCGACGGATCGACGTAGCCACGGCTGATGTCGGCGATGTCGGCCAGTCGGTAGAAGCGGTCGTTGAGCTTCAGGTTAACGTTGGCCAGATCTTTTTCAGAGGCAAACTGCCCCGAGGTCCGCACTGAAATCCGCTCGGGACCGGCCTCGATCACCCCCGCCGGGGTCACGGCATTCTGCGATTGCAGGGTCTGCACCACCTCGCGCCGATCAATGCCGAGCGCGGCCAGTTTGCGGGGGGAGAAGTTCAGGTAAAGGACTTCATCCTGCTCGCCGACCATCTCGACCTTGCCCAACCCCGGGACTTCGCGGATTTCGGCACGCACCTGTTCCACGTAATCGCGCAACTGGCGCATCGACAGGCCGTCGGAGGTAAAGGCATACACCGAACCGAACACGTCGCCGAACTCATCGTTGAATCCCGGCCCTTGCAGGCCCTGCGGGAAGTCACCGCGAATGTCGTTGATCTTCTTGCGCACCTGGTACCAGATTTGCGGGATGTCCTTGGCGCTGGTGGTGTCGAGCAGGTTAACGAAGACCGTCGATTCGCCGGGGCGTGTGTAGCTTTTCACGTAATCGAGCGAGTCGAGTTCTTCGAGTTTTTTCTCGATCCGGTCGGTGACCTGCTTGAGGGTTTCTTCCTGGGTCGCGCCGGGCCAGCGGGTCTGGATCACCATGGTTTTGATGGTGAACGACGGGTCTTCTTCACGCCCCAGATTCAGGTACGAGAACACCCCCATCAGCAGCGCGACGAACATCAAATACCAGACAAACGACTGATGCTTGAGGGCCCATTCGGATAAGTTGAAACTCCCTTTCATTGCGGGCTGTCCTCGTCAATTTTCACTTTCTGCCCCGGTTTGAGGCTGTTCACACCGGCACTGACCACCCGCTCGCCGGACTTCACGCCGTTGGCCAGGACCACCGTGGCATCGGTCCGACTGATCAGGCTGACGTCCCGTGGGGAAACGGTTTGCGTCTGCGGATCGACGACCCAGATCCGCAGTTTGCCGTCGACCTCCTGCAACGCGCTCACTGGCAGCTCGAGGCGTGGCTTGATCGCAGAGCTGAGAGTCACGCTGATCGCCGTGCCGAGGCGAAAGCCCGGCGGCGTATCGGTCAGGCTCAGGCGGGCGCGACGGGTACGGGTTGCGCTTTGGGCCTGGGGTTCGATTTCGCGCACGATGGCAGTGCTGGTGATGCTCGGGTCCAGTTGTGAGGCGACCTGAAACACCACGTCGGCCGGTAATTGATCGACCAGGGTGTCGGGCAAATCGATCACCGCTTCCTTGATGTCCGGCTGCGCCAGCGTCACCACTTGCTGGCCGGCCGTCACCACCTGCCCGGCTTCGGCGTTCCACGCGGTGACAATGGCTTTGTGATCGGTGCGCAGCTCAACGTAGTTGAGTTGATCCTTCGCCTGATCGACTGCGGCCCTGGCTTGATCGAGGGATGCCTGAGTGGTTTTCAAATCAGTCTGGGCGATGTCCAGTTGAGCCTGGGCGCCAACCCCGCGATTGAACAGTTCCTGCTGACGCCGGGCGTTGGCCTGAGCATTGATGAGCTGCGCCTGAACACGCGCCAGATCCCCCTGAGCCGAGCGCAACTGGTTCTGCTGATCGGTGGGATCGAGGGTCGCGAGCAAGGCGCCCTTCTGGACTTCGGCGCCGACATCGACGTTACGGCTGGCGATACGCCCCGGCACCCGGAAACCGATGTTGCTTTCGTAACGGGCCTGAATGCTGCCGGCAAACCGGCCGAGGTCTTCTTGATTGAGCGCTTTCACCTCCACGGACAGCACCGGCCGAACCGGTTCTGGCGGCGCTTCCTCTTTGGAGCAGGCGACCAGTAATGCCGCGGCGGACAACAGCAACAGGCGCTTCATGGCTGGGCTCCTGTCATTGGTGTCTTGTAGGTGTTTTCGACGATCTCCACCCGCACGCCCGGATGCAGTAATTGGCCACCTGCGGTGACAACTTTTTCGCCACCGTTGAGGCCGGCGCTGACAATGACTTTGCTGGTCAGGTAACGGCCGACGGTAACCGTGTGCAATTGCGCCTTGCCCTCGGCGTCCACCAGCCATACAGCCGGGTCACTGAGATTCTTGGTCAGGGCCGACCAGGGCAGCTCCACTGCGGTTTTGCCGACTGGCTTGGCGGTGGCGCTCACCACCGACCCGAGTTGCATGCCCTCGGGAAGACTGGCCAGGGTGACTTTGACTTGCACCGTGCCGGTCTGCGCGGACACTGCCGGCGTGACTTCCCGAACAGTGCCCGTGGTCTTGATCTTCGGGTTGTCGAGCAGGCTGACCACAATCGATCTATCCGACGGCGGCTCGGCCAGCAGCGATTCATAAACGTTGAACACCGCATCACGCTCGCCGTCCCGGGCCAGGCTGAAAATCGGCACCGTGGCTTGCACCACTTGGCCGACTTCGGCCTGGCGCGCGGTAATCACCCCCGGCGCATCGGCAATCAACGCGGTATAGCTCAGTTGATCACGGGCGTTGGCCAATTGCGCCTGAGCAGCGGTCAATGCGCTCTGACTGCTGCGCAAGGCAGCTTGGGCAGAATCGTATTCGCTCTGGCTGGTATAGCCCTTGGGCAGGAGTTTTTGTTGGCGAACGAAGGCCGCGGCGGTTTGTTTGACCCGGGCCTGTTCGGCAACGACCTGAGCCTGGGCCGAGTCGACATTGGTTTGCAGATCTTTCGGGTCGAGTTTGGCCAGCACTTGTTTGGCCGAAACCCGATCACCGACATCGACCATACGCTGGATGATCTTGCCGCCCACGCGGAACGACAATTCGGTTTGAATTCGCGCCTGGACGTCGCCGGTGAGTGTCACCTCGGCGGCGTAATCCGATGGTTTGACCTCTTGCACGAAGACTCGTGGGCGGTCCTTCTCGACGGGCTTTTTATCGCCACAGGCGGTCAGCAAGGCGATGAGGCCTAGGCCAACCATTAATTTCAATCCGGGACCCGCCATGCAAACTCCTTTGCGTCGTACGAACGTGCCAGTGACGATACGACTGTGAGCTTAGAACAGGGTTCAGCAGGTGCACGGGGTTGTTGCGTACTTGTGGCTTAGGGGCTTGACTGTGGCGAGGGAGCTTGCTCCCGCTCGGCTGCGCAGCAGACGCAAAACCTGCTATCTCGTTTTGCCTGACACACATTGAATGACTTTGGAGCCGCTTCGCAACCCAGTGCGAGCACGACAATGAGGCAGAATGACGAACCCTGCAGCAGGAAGCTACCCATGCTCAAAACCCTCGCGGTGGCCAATTACCGCTCGATCAATAAATTGGTGATTCCGCTTGGCCGGTTGAACCTGATCACCGGCCCCAACGGCAGCGGTAAATCCAACCTCTACCGCGCCTTGCGCCTGCTGGCGGAAACCGCTCAGGGCGGGGTGGTCAATGCGTTGGCCCGTGAGGGTGGGCTGGATTCGACGTTCTGGGCCGGGCCGGAAAATATCAGCCGACGGATGCGCAATGGTGAAGTCCCGGTCGAGGCTACGGTGAGACACGGCGTCAAACGCCTGCGACTGGGGTTTGCCGGTGAGGATTTCAGCTATTCGATCAGCCTCGGGCTGCCCGATTCCAACGGCCACTTCATGCTGCCCGAACACAGTTCACCTATTCCGTCACGCTTCAACCTCGACCCGCAAATCAAGCGTGAATGCGTCTGGGCCGGACCGATTTATCGGCCGGCCAGCCTGCTGGTGGATCGCGACGGCCCGATGATCCGTGCCCGAGCCAATCGCAGCTGGGATGTACTGGCTCAGCACACGCCGAATTTCGACAGCCTGTTCGATCAGGTCGGCAGTTTGCGTTCTTCGCCGGAGGTTCTGGAATTACGTGAGTTCATCCGTCGCTGGCGCTTCTACGATCACTTTCGCAGTGACGCCGACGCACCGGTTCGCCAACCGCAACTGGGCACCCGCACGCCGGTGCTGCATCACGACGGTCGCGACCTGGCGGCAGCCTTGCAGACCATCATCGAAATCGGTGATCCCGAAGCCTTGCAGGCGGCTATCAGCGATGCCTTTCCCGGCGCGCGACTGAACATCGAACCGCTGCAAGGTGGACGGTTTGCGATCGAGTTTTATCAGGAAGGGTTGTTGCGGCCGTTGTCCGCCGCCGAGTTGTCCGACGGGACGTTGCGCTATCTACTGCTGGTCGCGGCATTGCTGACCCCTCGCCCGCCGACGCTGATGGTGTTGAACGAACCGGAAACCAGTCTGCATCCGGACCTGTTGCCGGCGTTGGCGCGATTGATTATTCGAGCGTCCGAGCAATGTCAGGTGTGGGTGGTGTCCCATGCGCGGCGCTTGATCTCGGCGCTGCAGCAAGACCCGGAATGCAATTGCATTGTGCTGGAAAAGAATTTCGGCCAGACCGGGATGGTCGGGCAGCGAATGCTGGATGAACCGGCGTGGCATTGGCCGGATTAGAGGGAGCCTGATAAACCGCCATCGCGGGCAAGCCCGCTCCCACAATGATCTTCAGTGAACACAAAATCTGTGTCCACACCAAACCCTGTGGGAGCGGGCTTGCCCGCGATGACGGCCGAGAGATCGCCGCAAAGGTCAGAGAATCACCCCTGCCACTTCCCTCCCTCGACAATCACGCTCTCAGGCTTGGTGTCATCGCTCAATTCTTTACGCACATACTGGTCGTACAGCTTGAGCAAAAACTTCTCCTCGCCCAACTTCGCCAACTCCCCATTCACCCAATCACGCAGTTCGGTATTGCCCTTCTTCACCGCCGGCGCGATCGGTGCTTCGGCCCCCAGTTTTTCCTCGAGCACGCGGTAGCCCGGGTTCTGCTTGGCCCAGCTGAACAGCACCAGATTGTCCTGCGCATAAGCGTCGCCGCGACCATTGGCCAGGGCTTGCAGGGACTCGGAGTTTTTCTCGAACTTCAGCAGTTTCCAGTCCGGATGATTCTTGGTCAGCCAGATATCCGCCGTGGTGCCCGTGGTCACGATAGTGGTGCGGGTCGCCAGGTCATCAAGGTTCTTCACCGAACTCGTCTGCGGCACCAGTGCCTGCACCGCAACCTTGAGATTCGGGTTGGTGAAATCCACCGCGTCCTTGCGCTCCGGGGTGACGGTCATGTTGGCCAGGATCAGGTCGACCTTGTCGCTTTGCAGAAACGGAATCCGGCTCGCCGGCTCCACCGCAACGAACTCGACCTTGTTCTCATCGCCCAACAGATCCTTGGCGAATTGGCGACCGATGTCAGTATCGAACCCCACGTAGCGCCCGGCTTCATCGACAAAACCGAACGGCGGTTTATCGGTGAAGACGCCGACGATCAGCTTGTCCCGGGCTTTGATTTTTTCCAGGTAACCGGCCGGTGCGGTGCTGACACTTGCGACTTTCGGCTTCGTCGGTTCTTCGGTTTTGTTGCAACCGGCGAGCAGCGCCAGGCCGAACAGCGGGAGTAGCAGCAGAGAAGACTTGGCAGTTTTCATGGCAGTTCCAATTCCTTTATTTGAGTCGTTTTGGGTAGTGCGGCGACGTAGGAGAACTTCTCCAGGAACTGCTGCGCTCGTGCGGTTTGCGGGTTCGTAAAGAAAAACTCGGGTGGGTTTTGCTCAAGGATGCGCCCGGCATCCATGAACACAATTCGGTCAGCCACGGCGCGAGCGAAGGCCATTTCGTGGGTGACGATCAGCAGCGTCATGCCTTCGCGGGCCAGGCCCTGAATCACTTCGAGCACCTCCTTGACCATCTCCGGATCGAGGGCGGCGGTGACTTCGTCGAAAAGCATGACCTTGGGGTTCATGCACAGCGAACGGACAATGGCGATGCGTTGCTGTTGACCGCCGGAGAGCTGACGCGGGAAGGCATCGCGCTTGTCCAGCAGACCGACACGCTCAAGCAGCGCTTCAGCCTGTGCGCGGGCTTCACGGCGCTCGCGCTTCTGCACCTTGAGCGGGCCAAGCAACAGGTTATCGAGCACGCTCATGTGCGGGAACAAGTGATAGCTCTGGAACACCATGCCGATCTGCTGACGCACTTCACGCCAGTCGGTGTCCTTGCCCAGCAACTCGCGCCCGGCAAAACTCAAGCTGCCGCTGTGAGCCACTTCCAGGCCGTTGAGGCAACGCAGCAAGGTGCTTTTGCCACAGCCGCTGGGGCCGAGAATGACGATCACTTCGCCCGGTTTCACCTTCAGATCAATGCCGTCGAGCACCTGCTGCTCGCCGAAAAACTTGTTGAAACCCTTGAACTCGATCAATGCGCTCATGCTTGCGTCCAGCGCCGCTCCAGCACACGCGAGGCGGCCGACAGCGGGTAGCAGATGAAAAAGAAAAACAGAAACAGCGCGCCGTAGATCAGCACTGATTCGTAGGTGCGTTCGATGATCTGCTGGCCGACTTTGATCACGTCCACCACGCCGATCAGCACCGCCAGGGAGCTGGTCTTGATGATCCGCGTGTAAACGTTGATGGTCGGCGGAGTCATGCGTTTCAAGGCTTGAGGCAGCAGCACGTAGCCGTAGAGTTGCGGGCCATCCAGGCCAATCGACAGCCCGGCCTCACGCTGTCCGCGCGGCAATGAATGCAAGGCGCCGCGCACCACTTCACCGACTTCGCTGGCCCCCCACAGCGACAACACCAGCACCGCGCACCAGAAGCTTGGAATGCTCAGCCCGAAAAAAATCGGCAGGCCGAAGAACAGCAAATACAGCCAGACCAGCACCGGGATTGCCCGGAACAGTTCCAGATAGACCCGCAGAATCGCGTTCAGCCATTTCGAATTCAGCGTGCGCAACACGCCGTAGAGCACGCCGCCCACTGTGCTGATGCCGATGCTCAGAAAAGAGATCGACAGGGTTTGCGCAGCGCCCTTGCCCAATTGCGGCAACGACACCATGAGCAACTCAAGACCCGAACTGGCCATGCTGGAGCCTCCTTTCCAGACGGCTGAGCAATAGCGACAGCGGTAGAAACAGCAGCACGCAAATCAGCGTCAGCACGGCGAGCATTTCGTAGGTTTTGTAGTAGAGCGCGATGTAGCTCTTGGTGGTGTAGAGAATCTCCGGCACCGCCACCGCCGAGACCACGGTGGTCTCCTTGAGCAGGAAAATGAAATTGGCGAACAGTGACGGCAGGCTGAGGATGCCGGCTTGCGGCAGGATCACGTAGCGCAGCAATTGCCCGTGGGACAGGCCGATGGAGCGGCCGGACTCAAGCTGCGCCTGAGGCACCGCATCCACGCCGGCGCGCAGGACTTCGGTGAGGTAGGCGCCGCCAAGGAAAGTCATGGTGATGATCGCCGCCGCGAAGCCCGAGACTTTGATGCCCAAGGCCGGCAAGGCGAAGTAAACGAAGAACAGCTGGATCAACAGGGGCGTGTTGCGCGCCAACTCCACGTACAACCCGACCAGGCGTTGAAGGTAAGGGGTGCGAAACACCAGAATCGTCGCGTTGATCACCGCCACCAGCAACGAAGTGCCGATGGCGATAAAGCCGACCTGCAGCGTCACGCCCACGGCTTTGAGAAACGCCGGCAGGGTGCTGAGGATAAAAGCGTAATCGAAAGTCATTGAACATCCCTGGACGCCGCTCGGTAAGCGACGATGGCGCAGTCCATGGGCAGTGGATAACCACCCGGCAGGCACTGACTTTAAAGGTATAAAAAGAAGAATTTAAATACCGTTAAAGCATATTGATATCACGCAAAAAACTATTCTGCGGATTTGCGGCGGCAGTGGAGTACGACTATTTTTCTTTGTGCTGTAGGAAGGATCTTTTTTTCAAAATACCCTCCACGGACGTGCAGCTTTTGGCCAGACTCCCCCGGGCCGAACCATCACAAGGAAGAGAAAAATGGCTGACGTAAACGCGCCGCAGCGGCTGGATCCGCAGGACATCGTGAAATTGCTGGTAGCGTTGCGCAAGGCGCTGAAGGCCAGAGTGGCCTGAACGATCTTGAGGTGAGCAGGTTCCCTGTGGCTGGGGACTTGTTGTGGCGAGGGGGCTTGCCCCCGTTGGGCTGCGCAGCGGCCCTATAACCTGTACCCCGATTCCCTCTGACACACCTCATGGACTGATCGGCGACTGCTGCGCAGCCGAACGGGGGCAAGCCCCCTCGCCACAAAAGCTCCCTCGCCACAGGTGAAACACACCCCAATAAAAACGCCGACGCTGTATTAGCCGTCGGCGTTGAAACCTTGAAGGGGTTCGAGACTGCGGTAAATCAGAACGCCGGCAGTACCGCGCCGCTGTACTTCTTGGCGATGAATGCTTTCACTTCAGGACTGGTCAAAGCCTTGGCCAGTTTCTGGATGGCAACGCTGTCCTTGTTGTCTGGACGAGCCACCAGGAAGTTCACGTAAGGCGAATCGGCGCCTTCGATCACCAGCGCGTCTTTAGCCGGGTTCAGACCCGCGTCCAGCGCGTAGTTGGTGTTGATCATGTCCAGGTCGACCTGGTCCAGAACACGCGGCAGCATGGCCGATTCCAGTTCCTTGAACTTGAAATTGTGCGGGTTCTTGGCGATGTCTTTCGGGGTAGCCACAGCGTTTTTCGGGTCTTTCAACTCGATCAGGCCGGCCTTCTGCAACAGGATCAGGGCACGGCCGCTGTTGCTGCCTTCGTTCGGGATAGCGATGGTTGCGCCGTCTTTCAGCTCAGCCAGGCTTTTGACTTTCTTCGAGTAGCCGCCGAACGGTTCGACGTGCACGCCGACCACAGTCACCAAGTGAGTGCCTTTGCCTTCGTTGAAGTTTTTCAGGTACGGCAGGGTCTGGAAGTAGTTGGCGTCCAGATGCTTCTGGTCGACCTGCACATTCGGCTGAACGTAGTCGGTGAATACTTTGATCTCCAGGTCCACGCCTTCTTTGGCAAGGGTCGGTTTGATCAGTTCAAGAATCTCGGCATGTGGAACCGGCGTCGCCGCAACCACCAGTTTTTCGCCAGCCTGGGCCAGACCCGTGGTCAGGGCAGCCGCCAATGCGGTGAACAACAGAACCTTTTTCATGCAGTGTCCTTATCGAAAAATCGCGGTCGTGATCGACGACGGCTTGTTTATTACGAGTGGTTTTTGTAAGTGCTACTGAAGTGCTATCGCTGGCGTGACGCGGACAATACCGGGATTTTTTATTCCCGAATAATATCTTTTATTCACTTTCATATTCCATTTTGTTCATACACCGCCCGCCCGATGTAGGAGCTGCCGAAGGCTGCGATCTTTTGATCTTGATCTTCGGTGAGTCCAACATTGCCAAGATCAAAAGATCGCAGGCTGCGCCAGCTCCTACAAAAGCGCGGCGTCTTTGAGCAGTTTTTTCAAGGCATCTTTTTCGGCGGCGGAACCATTGCCGAGAATCTGTTTGAGTTGCTGCTCGATCGTCACCAGCGACACAGTCGCCTCCGGCAGATTCAAATGCTCCGGCAAAATCTCGTCGCCGGTACTCACCAGCAGCGCAAAGTGAATGACGTTCTCCAGTTCCCGGGTGTTGCCCGGCCAACTGTGCTGCTCCAGCAGATGCTGCGCGGCGTCGCTGATCAATGGCACCGGCAGGTCGAGGCGTTGGCTGTAGATGCCGAGGAAGTATTCGGCCAGCGACAGAATATCGCCTACCCGTTCACGCAAGGCCGGCAGTTCGAGTTGGCCTTCGCTGAGGTAGTGATAGAGCCGCTCATGGAATTTCCCGGCAGCCACCGCCTGGGCCAGATCAATGCTGGTGGCGGCCACCAGCCGTACATCCACCGGGCTTGGCTGCTGAGCGCCAACGCGGGTGACTTCGTGGTTTTCCAGGGCTGCGAGCAACTTGATCTGGATTGGCAACGGCAAGTCGCCGATCTCGTCCAGATAGAGCGTGCCGCCATTGGCCGAACCAAACCAGCCAGCGCGACTGCTGGCCGAACCGCTGTAACTGCCTGCGGCATAGCCGAACAGCTCAGCATCGGCGTAGGTCGGGCTGATCGCCCCGCAGTTGACTGACACGAACAATCCACCACGGTCACTGGCGCGATGGATGTGTCGCGCCAGCAGTTCTTTACCGCTGCCGGTTTCACCGCGGATCAATACCGAAATCGAACGTGGCGCCAGTTGTTCCAGCTCCTGGCGCAACTGCCGGGAACGCGGATCGACGAACACCAACGCCTTGGCGCGGATGCTCAGCGGGCTTTTTTCCGCATCGGGAAAGGTCAGCAGCGGCTGACCGAATGTTTCATGCAAGCTCATGGCAGACTCCCGCCCAAAACCGCCGGGGAGACGGGGGCGTTCAATAAAATAAAGGTTCAAGCTCGACGCAGGGCGTGCTGTTCCATGCGGTTTTGCAGACGATAGAGGTACGCAAAGCCCTGCTCCCAGCGCTGGTGACCGGACTTCACATTGATGTGCCCGGCACCCGATAAAATCCCCGCCTCGGCGCCCCACTGACGCGCCAGTTCAAGCGCTCGTGGCGCGCTCACGGCGCTGTCGTTGTCGGAGCTGACGACCTGGCTCGGGAACGGCAGCAAATGGGTCGGGATCGGTGCGAAGTTGCGCAGGGCCGGCGCACAAGCCGGGCGCTCAACGTCCGCTGGCGCGACCAGCAACGCACCGCGCACCTGACGCAAAAATGGCAGCGGTGCCGTGGCCGCCCAATGGGCGACGGTGATGCAGCCCAGGCTGTGGGCGATCAGAATCACTGGCGTGCTGTCGGCGGCAATTGCCTCGGCCAGTGCCGCGACCCAGTCCTCACGACGAGGCGTCAGCCAGTCGGCCTGCTCCACCCGCGCACTGTTGGGCAGGCTGTTCTGCCAATGGGTTTGCCAATGATCTTCTGGCGATCCTTGCCAGCCCGGCACAATCAGGTAGCGAATTGATTCGTTGCGCATGGGGAGCTCTCCTGCTGCGTGTCTGTTCCCGATCGAGTATAGGGAGGAGAGTTATATTCGTTAAGGAATAAGAAGCTATTTATTAAGACCTATATCGAATATAAAACAAATCCCTGTGGGAGCGGGCTTGCCCGCGATAGCGGTGGATCAATCACCACGATGTTGGAGCTAATGACGCTATCGCGGGCAAGCCCGCTCCCACAGGGTTTGGTGTTTGTCCGGAATAAAAAAGGGGCCGCACCCTGCCAAGGAGACGGCCCCGGAAACTCAGAATCTGTTAGCGCGAACCACATCGCTGAGATGTGATGATTGGCTGAAACGGTTATCTAATAAAGGAATATTTAATTACTTTATTAGGTCAAAATCGCATATACCAATCATTGCGATGCACTCAAGCCACCGCTGCTTGCGTCACAACGTAACGTTCCTTTGGGTCAAATTTATGACCAGCGTCTGAGTTTCCGAGCACCTCTCTCAAACCCGAGCGGAACGCACCTCCTGCGCCCCTACGGATTCCTTGCGCACAAACCGGTTCGCCCGCCCGAACGTCCCGAAATCATTGAACCGCCCCCCCATCTCGCGCATTACCTTATGCGCCACCGGGACGGTCATCTGACGGATGTAAAACGGCTCTTTCACCACAAAGTGGTGGACCCCGTGGCTGCTGCCAAAGTTGAAGCAGAATGCTTGCAACGGCCACATCCACCAAGGGTTCAACACCTGAGTTTGCTGGATCACATTACCCGGCTCCACATCACCGTAGTAGTGCATGTTCGAGCTGACAAAGTGCAGGCAGAACGTACGCAACACGTTCGGGCCGATGATCACCACGGCCGCGATATCGATCACTTGCATCACCGCCGATGTAATCGCCGACCATTCGATAGGCGCCCCCAACAGATGCGCAATGCCATTGGCGGCGTGAAAACCGAGAAACACGTACCACGCTCCCCAATGCACCAGTGCCAGTGGCGCGTAGACTTTCAGAGAACGCTTGATGATGCTGAACTTGTGCGCCCGGGTCTTGGCCCGCAGCATGCGGATGAACGCCGACATCACGTTGTCGCCGACCATCAACAGCCGCGCGATGCCCCAGGGTTCACCGTTGGTGATCGCCCGCTCTTCCATGTCGGCTTCGGTGCCGGACACCTTGTGGTGGTTGAGGTGCAAATGGCGGCGGATCCAGGGGTTGATGGTGCTCGGTCGCGCCAGCCACACCAGTCCCATCATCAGGTTGTGCGGCACCCGCTGTTTGCGAAAGTACATGCTGTGGATCAGGTCGTGCTCCAGCTCATGGGTCAGCGAGGCGAAAAACGCGTTGAGCAACAGGCATACCCACCAGGCCATGTATCCGGTGATGTACAGCGCTGCCGAACCGACCATTCCGGCCAACGCGAAGGCCAGAATGCCCGCGCCCAAGGCGTCCTGATGGTTGAGAATCGGGTAGCGCTGACGCAGTTCGACGCCCTTGGCCAATACCGCCTCGCGAATATGCGCTGATCGCTGTGCTGCATTCAGTCGCTGGGGACTTGCAGAAGTACCGTCCATGCTTCCATCCTCTGGTTATTGATGTTCGCATCCTGCCCTGTGATGCTTTACAGAGCGGTAGCCGTGAACGCCAACCCGTTGACCGGACGCGCCAATCAACATGACTGAACCGACCTCCCTCGCCAGCTGGACCCGCGCCCTGCGCAAGCAGCTCGATGCGCTGGGGCTCGACAGCACCGCCCTGTGCCGACAGGCGGGGCTCGACCCGCAGTTGATGGACGACCCGAACGCCCGTTACCCGTTGTCCGCTACCACGCGCCTGTGGCAAATCGCGGTGCAGGTCAGCGGCGATCCGGCGATTGGTTTGCGGGTGTCGCGTTTCGTCAGCCCCACCACGTTTCATGCGCTGGGTTATGCGTTGGTGGCCAGCGGCAGCCTGCGGGAAGTCTTCGAGCGCATCGTGCGTTATCACCAAGTGGTCAGCAACGCACTGGATCTTGAGTTGATCCGCACCGAGGATCGCTACCGCTTCCGCCTGAAAATCCCCCAAGGCAATCCCGCGCCAGCCTTCGAGGCCATCGATGCCTTCGCGGCGATTTATGTGCGCACCTGTCGCAATCGTCTTGGCCGTGACTACGCCCCGCTGGCGGTCTACCTGCGCCGTCCGGAACCTGCCGACCCGCATCAATGGCACAAAGTGTTCCGCGCACCGGTGTATTTCAATGCCGATGAAGACCGACTGGAGTTCGCCCTGCTGGACTTCGAGAGTCACCTGGACGACGCCAACCCGGAACTGGCCGAGCACAACGAAACCGTGCTCAATCGCACCCTGGCGCAACTCAAACCCCTGACCTGGGAGCGCAAGGTTCGCGACGCCATTGAAGAGCAATTACCCGAAGGCGAACCATCGGCCGAGTGCATCGCCCATGCCCTGCACTTGAGTCTGCGCAGCCTGCAACGGCACTTGGCGGACGAAGGTTGTCGATTCGATACGCTGCTCAACGAAAGCCGGGAAAACCTGGCGCTGCTGCACCTGCGCGACCCGCTGTGCTCGTTGGGTGAGATCAGTTATCTGCTGGGTTTCGCCGACACCAGCAGCTTCAGCCGCGCGTTCAAGCGCTGGACCGGAATGACGCCGGGGCAGTTTCGGGATGGGTTGCGGTGACAGATCCGGAAGGTGTTTTGTATGTTCCGGCCTCTTCGCGGGCAAGCCTCGCTCCTACAGATGATCGCGTATTCCTGTAGGAGCGAGGCTTGCCCGCGAAGGCGTCCATCGCAACGCCGCAAATCTTTTAACCTTTAACCAGACTGCGCGCTCGGCCTGATTTCCACTGATCCATCATCGCGCCGCCAACCTCGGCAAAACCGCTATTGGCGCTGATATAGTGAGCCATCTCCCCCATCGCCACATCCATCCCGTGACCAACCTGTTGCAGCAGCTCATTGCAGCGCCCTTCTGTCAGGTTGCAGGCCGATCGACCAAAACGCATCAACATTTTGTACTTGGGCCATGCCTTCGATCCGCCCAACAGCAATGCCATGCTGTCGGCCTTGATGTAGACCGAAGTCGTGACGATGTCATAGGCCGGCGCCAGACTGATTTGCGCGTCAGCACCGCAATGTTCGTACAGCACGCCGAAATTCTTCAGGTGAGCATCGCCATTCTTCAAACCGGATGAAAGAGCAACGATTTTGAAAAAAGACTCAAGAGCCTGGTGGAGCAATGGCGGGGAGACAAATTCCTTGATTTGCCTGGCAGCACCTTCGTATGAACCATCGTATTTGGCCCTCGAAGGCCAGGCATTAAGTACGCAGAAATCCTCAAATCCCGAATAGCCTTTGTCATTCAGATCAAAGCGCTCAACGACCAGAAATTTCCCCCGGTCACTGAGTTCGAGCTTCGGCACCTCAAGCCCCGAATGCAGTGCAGCTCGCATGCAGAAGTACTCGTTGGCGGCCAGCTCCGGGTATTCCTCTGCACGAAAGGACTTGACCAGATGCGTTGCCCCTCGATGGGTCAGGCGGTCAATGGTTGTCGCACTGTCGCGCACAAGCACCTTTGGCTGTACCCCCGAAACGCCTGAATACTGACCATAAGTGTGCAACAGGTCATCGAACAGCCCCTGAGCACCGTCATGAACCAGAAGATCCGCAAGGCTGGTTTCAGGGGGCCGCTCATTAGCACTCAGGGCATTTGCGATTCCCACGCGTCCAAGCTGATGCGGACCGACGATCGCCAGCATTGCGAAGTCGTCGAATCCCCGCACCGCTTTGCTGAAGCGACGAACCAATTCATCGCGCAGAGAACCTTCTGGCAGATTCATTTCAAAAACCGGCGGTACACCCCGCTCCCACGTGTAGCTCTCAAGGCGAGCGGGCATGGTCAGCGAGACGGCATTTTCTTCCAGTGCGTCTTGCGCATAGGTAAACACTGAATCGGTAGGAGACTGTCCGCGCCCCAAGGCTCCCACTGTGGTGCCGGAAACACTGATGCGCAGCCTATCCAGATCGCTCTGTTCAGCCATGGAAGTTGACCTTTTTCAGGGTGTCCAGCGTCGGGCGCTTCGACTGCCGAGGCACGGCTGTGAGTTCGTATCCAAAGCCGTTCAGGATCGCTTCAACCTTGCGGATACCGATCTCGGAAACAGTATTGTTCTCGATGCCAGAAATCGTGGCACGGCTCATTCCGTACTGCTTTGCCAGATCCTGTTGAGACATCTTTCGCTCTTTGCGCAGTAACCTGATCAGCTCGCCAAGGTTTTCCATTCGAGACACTCGCATCATATACAGTGCAAATTTACATAAATAAATTCTTATGCATCGTATTTAATGCACAGATAAGCCAAAGTCTAGCTAATTTTCTTGGCAAAACTCGCTTTCAACGCCCGCGATCACGCCGCAACAGCTTGCGCACCCGCTTCACCAGCTCACTGACCGCAAACGGCTTGAGCAGGTAATCATCCTCATGCAATTCCAGCCCGCGCAGGCGATCTTCGATGCCGTCCTTGGTGGTGAGGAGCAGCACCGGCGTGTCGCCGAGCTTGCGGATCTGCTGCAGCAACTGCCAGCCGTTGAGCCCCGGTAGCATCACGTCGAGGATGATCAGTTCGTATTCGCCAGACTCGATAAAGCGCCGGCCGTCCATGCCATTGAGCGCCACATCCACCGTGTAACTCGCCTCGCTCAGGCCTTTGGCCAGGAGACTGGCGGTCTCGGGTTCGTCTTCCACTAGCAATACACGCATGGCACACCTCGATTATCGTCGTCACAGGCTAGGCGCGTTCGCGGATAAAGCCCACCAATACCGTGGGGTTTGAAAGATCGCAGCCTTCGGCAGCTTCTACAGAGGGCTGCGATGTTTTTTTATATCACCGACAACGCTCGCAACCGCTCGGCATCCAGAATCTCGATTTCGCCATAACTCAAACCAAGAATCCCTTGCCCCTGCAAATCCTTGAGAATCTGATTAGTGGTCTGACGCGACAGCGACAACATCGATGCCAATTGCTCCTGAGGCAGTTGCAGAACACGGCGCGGTGGATCGATTTCGCCGTAACCCTCGGCGATCATCAGCAAGCGATGGGCCAGGCGCGCCGAGGCTGGCATCAGGCTCAACTGTTCGAGGTTGATGAAGGTCAGGCGCAGTTTGTGACTCATCAGCAACGCCAGTTGCCGCCAGTACTCCGGTTGTTGGTCGAGCAACTTCAGCAGCGTCGCCTGCGGGATGTGCAACAGGATGCACTGGCCAACCGCGTAGGCATCGTGGGTTCGCGGCTGGCCATCGAACAGGCAGATTTCGCCGAACCAGTGCGGCGCTTCCACCAAACTCAGTAGCGCCTCCTTGCCCTGCTCGCTCACCGCGCCGATGCGCACCGAACCTTCGAGCACTGCATACAGCCCGCACGGCGGATCACCGCGTTTGAATAGCAGTTGCCCCGACGGCAGGCGCCGAATTCGGGCCGCAGCCAGCAGACTATCCTGTAAGGGAACAGGTAAATGACTGAACCACTGCCCCGTATCCAGGCGCGAACGCCAAACCTGCATGTCCATGAAAACTCCTGGAGATTGTCGCCTGGCTGACAGAGCGAGAGATGAAGCCCGGGGCATCATCCATCACCCTACAGGAGGAATAACAATGAAAAGCCTCGTTGACCATCTCAGTCAATACGCCGCCTACCACCGTGACCCGCGCAATATTGCCAGCCACTTTATCGGTATCCCGCTGATTGTAGTGGCGGTCGCGGTGTTGCTGTCTCGGCCGCAATGGGGCGCAGGCTGGGTTTCGCCGGCGGTGCTGGTCGCGATGGCATCGGCGTGGTTTTACCTGCGCCTGGAGGTGCGTCTTGGGGTGTTGATGACCGTGTTGCTCGGTCTGTGCATTTGGGCGGGTCAGGTTCTCGCGCAGCAAAGTACGCTGGTCTGGCTGGCCAGCGGCATCGGGATGTTTGTGCTGGGGTGGGCGATTCAGTTTGTCGGCCATCATTACGAGGGACGCAAACCGGCGTTTGTCGATGACGTGACGGGGTTGATTGTCGGGCCGTTGTTTGTGGTGGTTGAGTTGGCGTTTTTGCTCGGGATGCGGCATGAGCTGAAAGAGCAGATCGAGGCGCGGGTGGGGGGTGTGCGTTTGCGTCAGAAAAACGCAGCGGTGTAGGACGCCATCGCGGGCAAGCCCGCTCCCACAGTGATCTGTGTCGTTCACAAATCCCCTGTGGGAGCGGGCTTGCCCGCGATGCTTTTGCTTTAGATGTTGGCGACTTTCTGCCAGACCTTCGGTTTGAAGAACAACGTCTCACCCTTCGCCAAGCCAACCAGGCTGTCGTGATCCTTCACCACTTCCGCTTCGATCAGCTCGCTCTGGCCTTCGACCTTCAACGTCACCCGTGTCGTCGCGCCCAACGGACGAATATCCCGCACTTCAGCCGCGTGGTGATCTTCCAGTTCATGCCGCGACAGCGACACTTCGTGTGGACGGAACAGCACGTGCCGGTCTTCACCCAAATGCAGACGGTTCGAATCGCCGAGGAAGTGATAGACGAAATCGCTGGCGGGGTTTTCGTAGACGTCACCCGGTGAGCCGATCTGTTCAATCACACCCTTGTTCATCACCACGATCCGGTCGGCGACTTCCATCGCCTCTTCCTGGTCGTGGGTCACGAATACCGAGGTCAGGTTGATGTCTTCGTGCAGCCGCGCGAGCCAACGGCGCAGCTCTTTACGGACCTTGGCGTCGAGGGCGCCGAAGGGTTCGTCGAGCAGCAAAACTTTCGGCTCCACCGCCAAGGCCCGGGCCAACGCGATGCGCTGACGCTGGCCGCCGGAGAGTTGTTCCGGATAGCGATCGGCCAACCAATCCAGCTGCACCATGTTCAGCAGTTCGTGGACTTTCACCGCGATCTGGCTTTCGTTCGGGCGCTGGTTTTTCGGCTTCATGCGCAGGCCGAATGCGACGTTGTCGAACACCGTCATGTGCCGGAACAAAGCGTAGTGCTGGAACACGAAACCGACGTTACGATCACGCACGTCGTGGCCGGAAACGTCTTCACCATGGAACACGATGTTGCCCTGATCCGGGGTTTCCAGGCCGGCGATGATTCGCAGCAACGTGGTCTTGCCGCAGCCGGACGGCCCCAGCAGCGCCACCAGCTCGCCGCTTTGAATGTCCAGGCTGATGTTGTCCAGCGCCTTGAACGCGTGGAAGTTCTTGCTGACGTTACGCACTTCGATCGACATGACTTATTCCTCCGCGGCGCTGGCGCGCAGGCGGTTAATACGGTTTTCGCTCCACTGCTTGAGCAGCAGGATGAAGAGCGCCAGGATCAGCAACAGGCTCGCCACGGCGAACGCGGCCACGTGGTTGTATTCGTTGTAGAGGATCTCGACGTGCAGCGGCAGGGTGTTGGTCACCCCGCGAATGTGCCCGGAAACCACCGACACCGCACCGAACTCGCCCATGGCCCGGGCCGTACACAGCACCACGCCATAGATCAGGCCCCATTTGATATTGGGAACGGTGACGTGCCAGAACATCTGCCAGCCATTGGCGCCGAGCAGGCGCGCGGCCTCTTCTTCCTGAGTACCTTGTTCCTGCATCAGCGGGATCAACTCACGGGCCACGAACGGCACGGTGACGAAAATCGTCGCCAACACGATGCCCGGCAAGGCGAAGACGATCTGGATGTCGTGGTCCTGCAACCACGGTCCGAACAGCCCCTGGGCGCCGAACATCAACACGTAGACCAGACCTGCGATCACCGGCGACACCGAGAACGGCAGGTCGATCAGGGTCACCAGCATGCTCTTGCCGCGGAACGAGTATTTACTCACGCACCACGCCGCGCTGACACCGAACACCAGATTCAGCGGCACCGAAATCAGTACCGCGATCACGGTGAGCTTCAGCGCGGACAAGGCGTCTGGCTCGAAAATCGCGGTGAAGAACGCACCCAGTCCCAGCTTCAGGCCTTGGGACACCACGATGAACAACGGCAATAACAAAAACAGCGCGAAGACCAGCCAGCCGAGGCCGATCAAGACTCGCCGCGACGTGGCACTGCCACGGCGGGCGGCGTTCGAGGAGGCTGCTGCAATAGACGATTGGGACATGTTCGCGCCTCCTTATGGGGTTTCGATGCGCCGCTGCAGCAAGTTGATCAGCAGCAACAGGACAAAGGAAACCACCAACATCAGTACACCAATGGAGGTGGCGCCGGTGTAATCGTACTGGTCGAGTTTGACCATGATCAGCAGCGGCAGAATTTCGGTTTTCATCGGCATGTTGCCGGCGATAAAAATCACCGAACCGTACTCGCCGACCCCGCGGGCAAAGGCCAAAGCGAAACCGGTCAGCCAGGCTGGCAGCAGCGCCGGCACCAGAATATGGCGGAAAACCTGTAACGGTTTGGCGCCGAGGCACGCCGCTGCTTCCTCCACTTCACGGGGAATATCGGCCAGTACAGGCTGTACGGTACGTACCACGAATGGAAGCGTCACGAAAGTCAGCGCCAGCGTGATGCCAAGGGGGGTATAGGCGATCTTGAACCCCAGGTCCGCCGCGAACTGACCCACCAGCCCGGTGGGGGTGTACAGCGCGGTCAGCGCGATACCGGCCACCGCAGTGGGCAAAGCAAAGGGCAGGTCGATCATCGCGTCGATGACTTTGCGGCCGGGGAACGTGTAGCGCACCAGCACCCAGGCCAGCAGCGTGCCGATGATGCCGTTGATGATCGCGGCATAGAGCGCGGTACCGAAACTCAGCTTCAACGCGGCCAGCACCCGTGGCGCCGAGATAATCGCCCAGAACTGGTCCCAGGTCAGTTGGGCGGCATGCACGAACATCGCCGCCAGTGGAATGAGCACAATCAGGCTGAGGTACACCAAGGTGTAGCCCAGCGTCAGCCCGAAGCCGGGTATGACGGGGGAGATACGACGCGACATAAAAGTCCTTGGTTGAAAACGCGCTAAGCCCCGACGGTGAAATCGGGGCCTGTTGGCTAATGCCAGCCAGTTAAGTATTTGGACACCACAGCCCCTGTGGGAGCGAGCCTGCTCGCGATAGCGGCGGGTCAGCCAATATTTATGCTGAATGTACCGCCGTCATCGCGAGCAGGCTCGCTCCCACAGGTTCAGCACCCTAACTGACTGGAATCAGGTCCATTGACTGATCCATTTCAGATTACTGCGCCTGATAAATCTGGTCGAACACGCCACCGTCATTGAAGAATTTCGGTTGCGCGGTTTTCCAGCCACCGAAGTCCTTGTCGATGGTCACCAGCTCCAGTGTCGGGAACTGCTTGGCGTACTTGGCCGCCACGTCCTTGTCACGTGGACGATAGAAGTTTTTCGCCGCGATTTCCTGGCCGGCCGGGCTGTACAGGTGCTTGAGGTACGCTTCGGCGATGTCGGTGTTGCCCTTTTTCTCGGCGTTCTTGTCGACCACGGCCACCGGTGGTTCGGCCAGGATCGACAGCGAAGGCACAACGATGTCGAACTTGTCGGCGCCGCCGTCTTCTTTCAACGCCAGGAAGGCCTCGTTTTCCCAGGCCAGCAACACGTCACCCTGACCGTTGTTGACGAAGGTGATGGTCGAGCCGCGAGCACCGGTGTCCAGCACAGGCACATGTTTGAACAGCGTCTGCACGTATTCTTTGGCCTTGGCTTCGTTACCGCCGTTGGCCTTCAGGCCATAGGCCCAGGCCGCGAGGAAGTTCCAGCGTGCGCCGCCCGAGGTTTTCGGGTTCGGGGTGATGACTTCCACGCCGTTTTTGGTCAGGTCGCCCCAGTCCTTGATGCCTTTCGGGTTGCCCTTGCGCACCAGGAACACGATGGTCGAGGTGTAAGGCGTGCTCGCTTCCGGAAGACGCTTCTGCCAGTCGACCGGCAGGCTCTTGCCAAGCTTGGCGACTTCATCGATGTCACCGGCCAGGGCCAGGGTCACCACGTCGGCCCGCAGACCGTCGATCACCGCCCGGCCCTGCTTGCCCGAACCACCGTGGGACTGCTGGATCTTCACGTTGTCGCCAGCGTGGTCCTTCTTCCAGAAGTTGATGAACTCGGCGTTGTATTCCTGGTACAGCTCACGGGTCGGGTCATACGACACGTTGAGCAGCTCGTAATCCTTGGCAACCGCGGAACCAGCAAAAAGGGCACTGGCCAGGGCGGCCAAAGCAAAATGACGAATCGACGACATGGTGAAAGCTCCTGGAATTCTTGATGTGTTGGCTTTTTCTTATGGTCTGGTCTGGAACGGGTTGCCTGACTGCGATCTTTTGATCTTTCGCTTCAGCCCGGTTTGTTGCCCGGGTTCTGCAAACGGAATTTCTCTTTGCGCTCGATCTGAACCACCTGGGCGTTGTGCACGGTGATTTCCACCGCACCAAAGCGCAGATCGCGCAAGGCACTCTGGATCTCACGCAAAATAGT
Organism: Pseudomonas sp. PME37.24/025; assembly: GCF_055556615.1. Classification (NCBI taxonomy): domain Bacteria; kingdom Pseudomonadati; phylum Pseudomonadota; class Gammaproteobacteria; order Pseudomonadales; family Pseudomonadaceae; genus Pseudomonas; species Pseudomonas sp. PME37.24/025. Next base: position 73,385 of record NZ_JBVHNK010000002.1, on the reverse strand, counting down.
GGCTTCGTCCTGCCCGTCAACACTACGTAGGGATGCGCTCATGGTGCTGCTCCTTTAATGAGATATGCCTGGCAGTGGCGGGCACTGCTTACGGCGTGAGAGCAATAGTAGATAGGCGCAGATATTCTTAAAAAGACTATTTAAGAATGTTTATATAACCAGAAGGTATTATTTGATGGCACAAGGGATTGCGGGACGTTATTAGTTTGAAGATCAAAAGATCGCAGTACCCCTGCCCCAAATCGCAGTCGGGTTCGAGCAGGAATGCCGCCTGCTCGACCTGTTCGCCCCCCTCGGCATGCACTTGCATCCCCCATGCTCTGCGCTAGCGCAATGATTACCCGCCCACCCAGGCATAACCGTTGATCAGTTGCCAACGCAGCAGGTCGATGGAGCTATCGAAGAATCTGTTCAATAAATAACCACTACACTGGAGCCAGGCGACGGAAAGCACCAGATAGAGCAGCGCCGCGCGCAAGGCATTGCGATATGTGGCCGGCATTCGACTGCCCATTTCCCTACAAAAATGCTGGAATTATAATTTAAAGAAACATCCAGCCACTCTTATCTGAAAGGGCGACTGGTTTTATCTGTGGGCTAAGTGATAATGCAACGGCTGTTTTTTTCTTTATCGAGGGTCCTATAGGCTATGTGGTACGAAGGTTTTCTTGGCTTATCGCCCTGGTCACTGGTGGCAGTCACCTTACTGATGACCCACGTGACGATCGTCGGCGTCACGGTTTATCTACATCGCTATTCAGCCCATCGATCGCTTGAGCTCAATGCCGGCCTGAAACATTTCTTCCGTTTCTGGCTGTGGTTGACCACGGCGCAGAACACCCGCGAGTGGACGGCTATCCACCGCAAGCATCACGCCAAATGCGAAACCGTCGATGACCCGCACAGCCCGGTCATCAAGGGGTTATCCACCGTTCTGCGCAAAGGCGCCGAGCTGTACCGCGCCGAAGCGGAAAATCCCGAGACCCTGCGCATCTACGGCAAAAACTGCCCCGAAGACTGGATCGAACGCAACCTCTACAGCCGCTTCCCGCTGCTGGGAGTCGCGATCATGGGCGTCATCGACCTGCTGCTGTTCGGCACCATCGGCATCACCATCTGGGCCATCCAGATGATGTGGATCCCGGTGTGGGCCGCCGGCGTGGTCAATGGGCTGGGCCATGCCATCGGCTACCGTAATTTCGAATGCCGCGATGCGGCGACCAATCTGGTGCCCTGGGGCATCCTGATCGGCGGCGAAGAACTGCATAACAACCATCACACCTACCCCAACTCCGCCAAACTGTCGGTGAAGAAGTGGGAATTCGACCTCGGCTGGGCCTGGATCCAGGTCTTCAGCTTCCTGCGTCTGGCCAAGGTCCAGCGGGTCGCACCCATCGCTCACCGTGTTGAAGGCAAAGGCAGCCTGGACATGGACACCGCCATGGCGATCCTCAACAACCGCTTCCAGATCATGGCCCAGTACCGCAAGTTGGTGATCGCTCCGCTGGTCAAGCAGGAGCTGGAAAAGGTCGATCACTCGGTCCGCCACCAGTTCCACCGGGCCAAGCGTTTGCTGTCGCGGGAAACCAGCCTGCTGGACGACAAACACCATATGCGCATCCAGACCATGCTCGAGCACAGCCAGGCACTGAAGGTAATTTACGAAAAACGCCTGGCCTTGCAACAGATCTGGGTCAAGACCAGCTCAAATGGTCACGACATGCTGGCTGCCATCAAGGATTGGGTACACGAGGCCGAGGCCAGCGGGATTCAATCCCTGCGTGATTTCGCCGACCAGTTGAAAACCTATTCCCTGCGCCCTGCCAACGCCTGATCCTCTGGTGACAGCTTGCCCCTGAAGAGGGGCTTGCCTGTGGCGAGGGAGCTTGCTCCCGCTCGGCTGCGCAGCAGACGCAAACTCTGACGACGCGTTTTACCCGTAAAAACGCGTCGCCAATTCAAGCAGCCATACCGCCCAGCGGGACTCTGCCCCCAAGGCGGGAACTTCGCTCCAAATCCCCTATCTCAAAGACACTTCGCCATCCAGGCGGGCTTTGTTCTCGGCCGCTGTCGACTTAGCGGCACGCCCTTTGAGATTTGTGCCGATGGTTAATAAAAGCCTACAAGACACATCCCTTCCGCAGTGGCCCGAGGCCGCGCAAACCCTGATGGCGCTGATGCATGCCCAGGGTGAAGTGGCACGCCTGAGCGAACGCGAACAGCTGTTCAGCTCGCTGCTGGTCAGCGTCAACGCCGTGCTTTGGGCCTTCAACTGGGAAACCCGTCGGGTGCTCTACGTCAGCCCGGCCTATGACCGGATTTTCGGCCGCCCCGCCGGCCTGTTGCTGTCCGACTTCAACCACTGGCGCGACAGCGTCTATCCCGACGATCTGGACTACGCCGAGCGCAGTCTCGCGCAAGTGCTGGTCAAAGGCGCCGTCGAAGATCGTGAATACCGCATCATCGCCGCCGACGGCCAGGTGCGCTGGCTCAGCGACAAGTGCTTCATCAACCGTCAGGCCGAACCGGGCCAACCGGTGATCATCGTCGGCATTGCCGAAGACATCACCGAAAAAAAGCAACTGGAAGCCGAGCTGCAACGCCTGGCCAGCACCGATGTGTTGACCCAAAGCAGCAATCGTCGACACTTCTTCGAATGCGCGAATCACGAATTCGAGCAGGCGCGATTGAACGGTGCGCCGATGGCGTTCCTGCTGCTGGACATCGATGACTTCAAAGTGGTCAACGACACCTACGGTCATCAGGAAGGCGATAAGGTGCTGCAACGCATCGCCGAGAGCGGTCGCGCGGCCCTGCGGCGTGGTGATCTGTTCGGACGGATCGGCGGTGAAGAATTCGCAGCGGTGTTTCCCGGCTGCGCACCGGACATGGCCATGCAAGTGGCCGAGCGCCTGCAACGGGAAATTCAGCGGTTGAGCTTCAGCTGTAACGACCAGACCTTCGGCATCACCGTCAGCCAGGGCCTGAGCAGCCTCACTCCGGAGGACGAAAGCGTCGACAGCCTGTTCGCCCGCGCCGATGCGGCGATGTACCAGGCCAAGCGCCAAGGCAAGAACCGGATTATCTCTGGCTGAGCTCGAATCGAAATTCAACGCAAAACTTGTGGGAGCGGGCTTGCCCGCGATGGCGGACTATCAGCCTACATCAATGCTGAATGTCAGACCCTCATCGCGGGCAAGCCCGCTCCCACAGGTATTGCATAAAGCTTATTTTTTGCGCAAACGCATCAGCTCCGGCAATCCGATCTTGAGCAATCGCGCTGTGCGGCTCTTGGACAACGCCTCGATCCCTTCATGCTCGGTCAGGCGCGCCAGTTGTGCGGCCATGTTCATCACCAGTGCTTCGCGGGAGTAAACCCCGCCACCGAGCTGGTAAACCGCCGCAATCAGCTCTCGCAGCTCCAGGGGCAGGCGCCAGCGGGTCCGTAGCGCCGAACCATAGGCCGCGCCGAATTCGGCCAATGCATCGCCAACCTCCTCCCATTCATCCAGCTCACCACCGGCCTGCTTCCACTCCTGCAAACAGCGCAGCAAGGCCAGGTCGCCGAGGCGATGCAGCATGCCCGCGCAATAACAGCGCGCCTGATCCAGATCCAGCAAGCGCGCCAGCGTCCGCGCGTATTCGGCAGTGTGCAGCGACAACTCCCAATAACGCTCGGCATAGTCCGCCAGCTGCGGGTCGCTAAGCCGGGCGCTGCGCTTGAGGGCAAGCCCCATAATCAGGTTCATGCTTTGCCTGGCACCCAGGCGGTGCAGCGCCTGAGCCAGGGTTTGCACGGCGACGCCATAATGCTGCGCTGCGCTGTTCGCCGCGGCGATCAGGACAGCGGTAATGTGCGGGTCGGTGCGGATTTCGTCTTCCAGCACTGTCAGATCGAGGCCATCGGGATTAAGACTACGCTTGATCGCCACCTGCACATCGGTCATCAACGGCGCACCGTCCGCCAGCTCACGACGCCGTTCCAGGTATACCGACAAGGTCATGCCAGGCGCCAATGACGGCACCTCGCACGACACCTCTTCACCGGCGTGCAGCAACAAATCCTGCAGGCGCTGGGTCAGGCTTTCCATGTTCAAGGGTTTGGTCAGGTACGCAGTGGGCGCCAAGGGCAAGACCTCACGCACGCTGGCGCTATCGTTGCGGCTGCTCATCAGAATGAAGGGCAGCGGCGGATTACGTTTGCGCTGACGGACGCTGCGCAAGACGTTCAGGCCATCGACGCCGGGCAACTCCCAGTCAACGATCACCAGGTCGTAAGGATTTTCCGCCAACAGGTGCAGTGCCTCCTGGCCATCGGCACACAGGTCCAGACGCGCGTCGCAGCGCACATTCAACAACACTTGCTTGAGCAGGTCGCGGGACCAAGGGTCAGCCTCGGCAATCAGCACACGCGGTACAGCGGGTAACACTACAGCAGTCATCGCACACTCCAACGGCAATGCTTGCACCTTAGTCAATGATGGCCATTCGATACAGCTCAATTGCCCCTGATGGTTTCAAGCGGCATAAAAAAACCCGCCGAAGCGGGTTTTTTGTCGATCAGGTCACAAATCAATCAGAGCTCGGCGAAGCACTCTTCGATGATCGCCAGGCCTTTGTCCAACTGCTCGTCCGGCGAGGTCAACGGTACCAGCACGCGCAGAACGTTGCCGTAGGTGCCACACGACAGCAGGATCAGGCCTTTGTCGCGCGCCTTGGCCACAACCGATGCCACAGCAGCGGCGTTCGGCTTGTGGCTGTCGCCGTCGACGAACAGTTCGACCGCGATCATCGCGCCCAGGGCACGCACTTCACCGATGACCGGGTACTTGGCCTGGATGGCTTTCAGGCCAGTCACCAGACGCTCGCCGACCGCTTTGCAGCGATCCAGCAGGTGCTCTTCTTCGAACACTTCCATCACGGCCAAGGCCGCGGCGCAAGCGATCGGGCTACCGGCGTAAGTACCGCCCAAGCCGCCTGGAGCGATAGCGTCCATGTATTCGGCCTTGCCGCACACACCGGCCAACGGGAAACCGCCGGCGATGGATTTGGCGAAGGTGGTCAGGTCGGCGGCAACGCCCATCTGTTCCATGGCAAAGAAAGTGCCGGTGCGGCCAGCGCCAGTCTGCACTTCGTCAGCGATCAACAGAATGCCGTGCTGGTCGCACAGGGCGCGCAGGCGCTTCATGAACTCTTTAGGCGCGACGTAGAAACCACCTTCGCCCTGAACCGGCTCGATGATGATAGCGGCGATGTCACGCGGCTCGGCGTCGTTCTTGAAGATGCGTTCGATGCTGGCGATCGAATCGTCGATGCTCACACCGTGCAGTTCGTTCGGGTACAACGCGCGGAAAATGCCGCCTGGCATCAGGCCCATGCCGGCCGAGTAAGGCACGACTTTACCGGTCAGGCCCAGGGTCATCATGGTGCGACCGTGGTAAGCGCCGGTGAACGCGATCACGCCGGCACGGCCAGTGGCGGCGCGGGCGATCTTGATGGAGTTTTCCACAGCTTCGGAGCCGGTGGTCACCAGCAAGGTTTTCTTGGCGAAATCACCCGGCACCTTGGCGTTGATTTTTTCGCACACTTCCACGTACGGCTCGTAGGCCAATACCTGGAAGCAGGTGTGGGTCAGCTTGTTCAGCTGTTCGGTCACGGCCGCGATGATTTTCGGATGCACGTGACCGGTGTTCAGCACAGCGATACCGCCGGCGAAATCGATGAACTCGCGACCTTCAACGTCGGTCACGGTGGCGTTCTTCGCGGACTCGGCGAAGATCGGGTGAATCTGGCCAACACCGCGCGGTACAGCGGCTTCGCGGCGCTTCATCAGGGATGCGTTAGTCTTGCTCATAGTGTCCTCATTCACCGCTCATCGGGCGGCGTGGTTCAAGGAAAATGCGGCGGGGAGGCAACTACGGCAGCATGCGATGATCGACTGCCACAGCTTTCCCGGCCACAGAGAAAATTCCGTTTGAAGCGTCGCAAAGGGACAGCGCTCTCGTGCCCTTTGCGCTTGAAGCAATGCCTTGCCGGGCTTAGATGCCCAGGCAGAGGTATTTGATTTCCAGATAATCTTCGATGCCGTACTTGGAGCCTTCACGGCCCAGGCCCGACGCCTTGATGCCGCCGAACGGCGCGACTTCGTTGGAGATCAACCCGGTGTTGACGCCGACCATGCCGTACTCCAGGGCTTCAGCCACACGGAACACACGGCCCAGGTCGCGAGCATAGAAGTACGAGGCCAGACCGAACTCGGTGTCGTTGGACATCGCGATCACGTCGGCTTCATCTTTGAAGCGGAACAGTGGCGCCAATGGACCGAAGGTTTCTTCCTTGGCCACAGCAGCGTTATTCGGCACGTTGGTCAGGATGGTCGGCTCGAAGAAGTTGCCTTGCATGCTCTTGCCACCCGCCAGCACGGTGGCGCCTTTGCCGACGGCATCAGCAATGTGCTCTTGAACCTTGGCCACGGCTTTTTCGTCGATCAGCGGGCCAGTGGTGGTGCCGTCTTCCAGACCGTTACCGATCTTGAGTTTGGCCACGGCCACTTTCAGTTTTTCGGCGAACGCGTCGTAGACCGAGTCCTGAATGTACAGACGGTTGGCGCAGACGCAGGTCTGGCCGTTGTTGCGGTACTTGGAAATGATCGCGCCTTCGACGGCCTTATCCAGGTCCGCGTCGTCGAACACGATGAACGGCGCGTTACCGCCCAGTTCCAGCGAAACTTTCTTGATGTCCTTGGCACATTCGGCCATCAGCTGACGACCGATTTCGGTCGAACCGGTGAAGGACAATTTGCGCACGATCGGGTTGCTGGTCAGCTCGCTGCCGATGTCGCCGGCGCTGCCGGAAACAACACTGAACACACCGTTCGGAATACCGGCACGCTGGGCCAGTTCAGCCAGAGCGAATGCAGAGAACGGAGTTTGCGAAGCAGGCTTGAGCACCATGGTGCAACCGGCAGCCAGGGCTGGGCCGGCTTTACGGGTGATCATCGCGGCCGGGAAGTTCCACGGGGTAATCGCTGCGGTCACGCCGATCGGCTGCTTGATCACGATCAGGCGCTTGTCTGGCTGGTGGCCCGGAATCACGTCACCGTAAACGCGCTTGGCTTCTTCAGCGAACCACTCGATAAAAGAAGCGGCGTAAACGATCTCGCCCTTGGCTTCAGCCAATGGCTTGCCTTGCTCGAGAGTCATCAGGCGAGCCAGGTCGTCCTGGTTCTCGATAATCAGCTCGAACCAGCGACGCAGCTTGTTCGCGCGATCCTTGGCGGTCAGTGCACGCCAGGCCGGCAGCGCTTTATCAGCGGCTTCGATCGCACGGCGGGTTTCGGCAGCGCCCATTTTCGGCACGGTGCCCAGAATTTCGCCCGTTGCCGGGTTATTGACCTTGATCGTCTGACCGTTGTCCGCATCGACCCAAGCGCCATCGATAAAGGCTTGCTGGCGGAACAACTGGGTGTCTTTAAGCTGCATGTCGGCTTTCCTTAACAGCACCGCGGCACGCGCGGAGCGAATTATGATTGTAGAAAGGCGCCTTATAGGCTGCCGTCAGGGAAATCATTCACCGGGCTGAAGCACATAAATAGCGCACGGAACGAACTCGTGCGGTTCAGCACCCAGACAAGAGCGTTTGAAATCTCAAACGAATCCTAGGATCAAAGGGGGTAAAGGACAATAGGCTGTTCGAAAAAAAGAACGAAAACGCCGCATTTGCCTATTTTTTCAGATCAGCGTAGCAATCGTAGGTTACGCTTTGGAAAAACGCAGACGATTCAGCAGCATGGACGCCCGCAACGCATATGAGTATCATGGCGCCCGCATTGCACCAGTAGCTCAGCTGGATAGAGTACTGCCCTCCGAAGGCAGGGGTCGTGGGTTCGAATCCCGCCTGGTGCACCATACGTAGAAGCGAAAAAGCCTCAGCTCTTAAGGTCTGGGGCTTTTTTGTGGGCGTTCTTCATGCCCCAAGGCGACCTGCTGAGATGCAGTTGTTCGGATTAGCCGAACAACTGCCATTGATCAAAAAACCGCCAAAGCGGTTTTTTCATTCAGTAGTCCAATCAAACTCGTCGTAGTCATCATCCTCTTCGTCCTCGACCACTTCATCATCAAGAACATCTTCCTCAAGCGCTTCTTCTGCCTGCTTCGCCAGAAGAAACTCCTTACGACTCTCAGTCACTGCTCGCCGTAATTCCTCACCCTTCACCGGGCAGTTGAGCATTTGGGCGATGCGGTCGATTTTTTGTGCCACGGCATCCTCCAACGCATCGGCTATGGACTGATAGTGCGCGCTTTCGGGTGTCGATGCCAAATTTGCCGACCGCTGTTCAGCTCATTTCTTCTGCAAATCCTTGAGTCGGGCCGTGAGGTTTTCCTTGGGAAAGCGCTTGTGCAATGTGGTCATCAACGCCTCGGCGGCTTGAGTTTGACCGGTGTCTTGCAGACGTATCACCTCACGTAACTGATCATCCAGTGACTTGGCCGGCGCGGCTAAGCGTTTGCTGACTTTGGCTTCGTCTGCCATTTCGCTGTTGATCGACTCGCGCTGCAACGGTGCAGAAAACTCCGCCATCGGCGCAGCAGGTGCGGGGGCAGTTAAAGCGCCGGCCGGTTCAGCCTGGGAGCGAGCAGCGGCTTCCGGTTTGGCGGCGGGTGCAGACGCTTTGGGCGCAGGCGCGAAGTCGTAACTCGGCAGTTGCTCAGGCGTGCGCTGCACCAGCGCCAACATCAGGGCCACGCCGACAAGGCTGGCGAAAGCGACTTGCCAGCGGGGTTGCTGGCAGGCGCGGAGCCAGCGTTGCCACAGGTTCGGCTTCGGTGCGGGGGCTTCGCGGTGTGCGGTGGCCAGGATGAAGGCGTCGAGATGCGCCGGTGGTTCACCGCTACTGTGATCGCGAAAGTGCTTGAGCACTTCATCGTCGGGCGATGGCGGTGTCTGTTTGGCGTCAGTCATGTCAGTACCTCCTCGGCCAGCAGCCGACGCAGTTTTTGCTGGGCGTAGCGCAAGCGACTTTTGACGGTTTCCAGCGGTGTTTCGGTGAGGGTGGCGATCTGCGGCAGGTCGAGGTCGCCGTGGGCGCGCAGCAGGAACACTTCACGCTGGTCGGCGGGCAGGGTTTGCAGGGCGGCTTCGAGGCGTTGACCGTCGCGGCTCAGGCTCAGCAGTTGTTCGGGGTCGGCCGCGTCATCGATCAGGGCATGGGTTTGTTCGTCATAGCTGTCGTGCAAGGGGTTGTGGATTCCGTGTTTGCGCCAGTGATCGATCAGTCGGTTGCGGGCAATCTGGTAGAGCCAGGTACGAAAGTTCGCCCGGCCTTGTGGCTGACTGGTGCTGCGGATCAGGCTCAGCCAGGTTTCCTGGTACACCTCTTCGGCCAGTTCGGGCTTGCCGCTGAGGCCGAGGAGGAATCGATAAAGGCCCTGACGGTGGCGGGCGTACAAAACTTCGAACGCCGGCCCGTCGCCCGAGCGGTAGCGCGCCAGCAGCGATTCGTCGCTGCTGGCGGCTGAGCTGATTGCAGAATCGGACATGTCAGCGCTGGCCTCTTTTACTCTATCCGGTTGTCGTTGGGCTGTTGATTGGAGGCGGTCGGGGTTCGCAGGCTCTGCGCCAACTCCACCAATTGCACGAATTCACTGCGCAGGCCGAATTGATCATCACCCCGTGCGCCACGGGCCAGGGCTTCGGTGTCTTTGAGGCTGAAATTACCGGTATAACGCCCGTCCTTGAGTTGCTGGGAAAAGGCAGCGACGGCCGCGGCAAAGCGCAGATCATTGCTGGCTGTCGAGAGTTTGCCGGCCTCCCCTCTCAGCTCTCCACTCAAGATTGGCCGCTCAATCAAGCGACTATTCCCACCTTCCGGCAACTGATAACGCACTCGCAGCATCGCCAATTCTCCGGTTTTTGCGGAAGCATCAGCCGCAGGATTGCCATAGCGCAGCGGTTCCAGCCAGCCCTTCTCGCCCTTGGGCACAATTTCATACAACGCCGTCACCGTATGCCCTGCACCGATTTCTCCGGCGTCGACTTTGTCGTTGCTGAAATCCTCACGTTTCAAGGCGCGATTCTCATAGCCCAGTAGCCGATATTCGCTGACTTGGGCGGGATTGAACTCCACCTGCAGCTTCACGTTTTTCGCCACAACTGCGAGGGTCGAGCCGAGCTGATCCACCAGCACCTTGCGCGCCTCGCGCAGGTTGTCGATGTAGGCGTAGTTGCCATCGCCAGCATCGGCCAGTTGTTCCATCAGGTGTTCATTGTAGTTATCCACACCAAAACCCAGGGTGGTTAGAGAGACGCCGGTTTTGCGTTTATCCACAGCCATCTGCTTGAGGCTGTCGAAGTCGCTGATGCCGACGTTGAAGTCACCATCGGTGGCCAGCAGGATGCGGTTGATGCCTTTGGGGATAAACGCCTGCTGCGCCATTTGATAAGCCAGTTCGATACCCGACGCACCGGCGGTCGAGCCGCCCGCGGTCAATTGATCGATGGCGGTACGAATTTTCGCTTTTTCCCGTCCGGAAGTCGGCTCCAGCACCACGCGAGATTCTCCGGCATACACCACCAGCGAAACCCGGTCCTGCTCGCGCAATTGATCGACCAGCAATTTCAGCGTGCTTTTGACCATGGGCAAACCTTCGCGCCGGTCCATCGAGCCGGACACGTCCACCAGAAACACCAGGTTCGCCGGGGCCAGTTCCGCCACTGCGCGATCAGATGCCTTGATGCCGATCCGCAGCAAGCGGGTATGCGGGTTCCAGGGCGACGGCGCCAACTCGGTGGTCACGCCGAAGGGCGAACCGTCGGTGGGCAAGGCGTAATCGTAGGGGAAGTAATTGACCATTTCTTCCAGCCGCACCGCCCCTTCGGGAGGCAAGCGCCCCTGATTGAGCAAGCGCCGGACGTTGGCATAAGCGCCGGTATCGACATCGGCACTGAAGGTCGAGACCGGCGCCTCGGCCACGCTGTGAATCGGGTTATCGGCCAGCGCCTGATATTGCTCCCGCTGCTCGTCCCGATAGCCCTGTGGATAAGCCTCACCGGCCGACATGGGCGCGAAAGCGGCCGACGGTCGCGCGCTGCGCTTGGCCTGCGCGGTGTCCTTCATGACCTCGCTACGCACCAACGCTTCAGTTTTCAGCGCACCCTGCGGAGGCGCAACCGCTGCCGGGCTATCTGTCTCAGAGGCGTCCGTCGCAGAATCCGGCGTGGATGAAGCGCCGCAACCGGCGATGGCCAGCAACAACCCGGCGGCGAAACCCTGGGCGGCCGGGCGGAGGTAGTGCAGAGGGAGGGACATGGGGGCTGACCTCAGGAGGAAATTGACTCATTCATCCACTGAGACGGACAGCCCGACAGGTTCGGGTTAACTCACCAGGAAAAATCTTTAGCGGTGATAACGCCGCACCACACTGCTGTTTTTCAGCACATGGCCTTTGATCTGTTCCATCAGCTGCGCGCGGGTCAGCCCGGCAGGCAAGGCGTCTGGCGCCAGGTCCAGGGCGTAAAGCTGGATGATGTAGTGATGGGAGCTGTCGCCGACGGGTGGGCAAGGGCCGATGTAGCCGGTAGTGCCTTTGATGTTGGTGCCGCCCACGCCTTCGAGGGCGGATTTGGCGCCGACGCCAGCCGGGATCTGACGTGTCGCGGCTTTGATGCCGTAGTGAACCCAGTGATCGACGCCCAGGCCTTTCTGGCCATCCGGGTCGTGCATGACGATGGCGTAGCTGAGGGTGCCGGGAGGGCCGGCGTTCCAGCTCAGGGCTGGAGACTGGTTTTTGCCGCCGCAACCGTTGGCATCGCTGGCCGCCACCGACGTGAACAGACGATTGTCCGAAACACCGGGAATGCTGAGGGTGAAACGCTCCTGGGCCTGCGCCGGAAACTGCACGCAAAAGGCGACTGCAACGGCCGCCAGCCAAGGGTTCAAAGAGGTCAATCGGGTCATACCGGAGCACCTTGTGCGGGTGGGGCCGTGGTCGGCTGGCAAACTATAGCCGGACCGTTGGTACGTTGGCAGCGGGAATTGGCTGAACCTCGCAATACGCGCCAAACTCCTAAGTGAAACACTTGCCTGGAGATCGATCATGGCACTGCATCGAGTCGCCCGTTTCGCCGATGTGCCCCAAGACCGCGGCCTTGAAGTCCGCATCGATAAGACGAAAATCGTCTTGCTGCGGGTCGGTGATCAATTGCGCGCCTATCAGGGCAAATGTCCTCACGCCGGGGCACCCTTGGCCAAAGGTGCGCTGTGTGAGGGACGGCTGATCTGTCCGTGGCACAAAGCGGCTTACCGGCTCGAGGACGGCGCGTTGTGTGAGCCACCGTCTCTGGACAGTTTGCGACGCTACCCACTCGAAATCCGCGACGACGAGGTCTGGGTCGACGACCAGCCGATGCCCACCCCCAGTACACCGCCGGCCGACGATAAGCGAACCTTTGTGATCATCGGTGCCGGTGCCGCTGGTACAGCTTGTGCGGCGGCGTTGCGGGAGAAAGGTTTCGGTGGCCGGATATTGCTGATCGACCGTGAGCCCGAGGCCGGTTACGACCGGACGGTGTTGAGCAAATTCGTGATTGCCGGGGAGATGCCGCCCGACGAAATCCCGCCACTGCGGGATGAAGGTTTTTATAGCGAACAGCGCATTGAACGGATAAACAGCGATGTGATGGGCCTGGATGCACCGAACCGGACTCTGCGCCTGTCTGATGGTCAATCGCTGAGCTATGACGGCGCAGTGATTGCCACCGGCGGCGCACCCAACCATCTTTCACTGCCTGGCGCCGATCTGCCACAGGTGTTCGTATTGCGTTCGAAGGCACAGGCGCAGCAGATTCTTTCAGCCGCCAAACCCGGTCAACGGGCAGTGATTGTTGGCGACAGTTTCATTGCTATGGAGTCCGCCTCTTCCCTGCGTCAGTACGGCCTGGAGGTCACTGTCCTGGCCCGCCATGCCATCCCTTTCCAGGCGCAATTCGGCGATGCCGTCGGCAAGGCGATTCGTGCCCTGCACGAGGCCAACGGCGTGGTGTTTCATACAGATGGCGAAGCGGCGCAGATCGAAGGCACAGGCAAAGTCGAAGCGGTGCTGCTGGACAACGGTCAGCGCTTTGCGGCGGATCTGGTGTTGGTCGGCATTGGCGTCACCCCCGCAACCGGTCCGTTTACCGATCTGCCAAAAGAAAAAGATCAGTCTCTGAAGGTCGACGGCGGAATGCGCGTGACCGACAGGCTATGGGCCGTCGGCGACATTGCGACCTTCCCGCTCAATGGCCAGCCCCGACGGATTGAGCATTGGCGCCTGGCCCAACAACAGGCGCGGATTGCGGCGGCGAATATGCTCGGCGGTGACGAGCGCTACCTCGACGTGCCCTATTTCTGGACCTGGCACTTTGGCAAAAACTACGACTACCTCGGACACGCCGAAGCCTGGGACGAGGTCGAGTTCAAGGGCGACCCTGACCATCCACCGTTTATCGGCCTGTTCGGCAAAAACGGCGTGGTGGCGGCGGCCGTTGCCTGCGATCAGGAGCGGGCGATGGCGATGCTCGCCGAACGCATGAAACAACCGCTGTCGGTGGATGAGGCCTGGCGGCTGATTCGTGACCAGAGCTGACGGCGACTTAGTGGCGAGGGAGCTTGCTCCCGTTCGTCTGCGAAGCAGACGCAAAATCGGTGACCGCGCTCTATCAGATACAGCGCGGTTAATGGCATCGGGAATCCCTCGGCCTCCAGCGGGAGCAAGCTCCCTCGCCAGAGATGAACATATGCCTAGAGCTGGCTCACCGGCTCTCGATTGTCGTCATCTTCGGCCGGTAAGCGAATCACGAACGGATGCTCAAGCGGCGCCAAAGGCGATGGCAGCTTGGCCGGGTCGACCGGGAAGAAGTGCGTAACGACATGACTGACATCGCCATCCTGATCGTTATGAATGGTCATCGAGCCCGGCGTGCGCAGTTTCGCCAGCCGGTCGCCGCTCAGCTTGAAGCTTTTGCTGAGCCCCTGATCATCCACCACCGGCGCCGGCAAACGGCGCTGGGCGAAGCTCTTGCTTTTGCGCTGTTGATAACGCGCCCACGTGATCAGGATCACCGCATTCAACAACGCCACCCACAGGTAAATCTGCAACGTGCCGAGGGCGTCGAAAAATGACGCATCAATGCGCGGGCCGTCATGGGTATCGATCAACGGCCACAAACCCCGCGCCAGCAAATACAGCAGACCGACCCAGGCGAGAACGGTGAGCAAAATATCGATCACGACCAGAAAGGGCCGCTGCCGGGTTCTGATGATTTTCATTTGATGACCTCCTCCTCTTCATCGTCATTCAGCGGCTTGATGCCCCGGTCCGGACTGACCCAGCGCGCACGCTTCTGATGTTGGCCGAACAGTACTTTGGGGAAGCTGACCAGGGTGGTGAACAAGCTGATAAGCCAGAACACCAGCGGATACCAGACCACCCAGAACATGGTCTTGCCGAGGCCCTTTTCATAACGGCGGTCGATCAGGATGCTGACCGCGAATTGCACCAGGCACACCACTGCCAACAGCAGCCCGGTAAACGCCGGCGGCATCAGGTGATCAACGGCAATGGCTGGCGGCATTTCGACGAACTTGCCAACGCCCCAGAAAATCACTGACAGCAGAAAGGTGAACGCCCAACCGGTGGACAGGCAATATTCGAACAGCAGCGGCCAGAGGTAACGATGGCGGTATTGCCAGATGCCACGGATGTTCTTGAACAGCACCTCGGCCCCGCCCTGAGCCCAGCGCAGACGCTGCTTCCACAGGCCGCCGAGGGTTTCCGGCATGAGGATCCAGCACAACGCGCGGGGCTCGTAGAAAATGCTCCAGTGATCCAGTTGCAGCTTCCAACTGATGTCGATGTCTTCGGTGATCATGTCCGGGCTCCAGTAGCCGACCCGGTTCAGCGCCGTGCGACGGAAGGCGACAATCACCCCGGAGACGGTAAAGATCCGCCCGAACACCCGTTGGGTGCGCTTGATCAGGCCGATGATCGACGAGAACTCGCCGACCTGCACGCGGCCGATCAAGGTCGAACGGGTGCGGATTCGCGGGTTGCCGGTCACGGCGCCCAGTCGCGCATTGTCGAGCATCGGCGCCACCAGATACGCCGCGGTGTTCGGCGCCAGCAACGCGTCACCGTCGATGCACACCAGGTACTCGCTGCGCGCCGCAATGGCGCCCATGCGCAGGGCCACGGCCTTGCCCTGGTTCTCCGCCAGGTGCAGCACCCGCAGACGCGGATCCTGCGCCGCCAGTGCATCGAGCACCGCGGCGGTGTTGTCCTTGGAGCCGTCGTTGATCGCGATCACTTCGATGTTCGGGTAATGCTGGGCCAGCGCCGCGTGGATGGTATCAGCCGCGTTGTCGCCCTCGTTGTAGCAAGGGATCAGGATCGAGATCAGCGGCTCGCCGGCCAGCGGTGGCGGCAAAGTGTTGTCCTGCCACGGCCAGTGCCGCTCCCAATGCAGCCAAAAATACAGGCCGCCGGCGATCCACAGTCCCGACATGAACAGTGGATAGAAGAACACGAAGTCCATCAGGAATTGCCCGGTGAGCAGAAAGATCAGCCCGAGGGGAACCCCAAGGACGATCGCCAGAACCAGCAGGGCTAAAAGTCTGTCCAGCATGTTATGGATTCCACTTGTTGGAGAGCGCGGGCCGCACGGTTTTCAGGTCCGGCTGGTTCTCGAGGAAGTTGTCCGGGTAGTAGCCGAAACTGGTGGCGCCCTGACGCTTGAGACGGCCCATCCAGTCAGCCAACTGCTCGCCGCCGATGTCGGCGTTGGTGTTTTTCGTCCAGTCGCGGGCCTGCAATTCGAACACCGTGCGGTTGAGTGCGCCGGGGCGCGATTTCACCGTCGCCACCAGCGTTTCGAGCCAAGGGCCGGATTGCTGGAGGCTCTGTTTTTCCATGAGTGGCATGGCCATTGGCGCCGTCCAGTCGTAGGCCCCCAGGAAGTCGTCGAGGTTCTGCGCGAACCACGCTTCGCTCTCGGGGTTGAGCATTGGCTCGGCGAAAATATTGCGCGCCGTTTTTACTTGCGGGCCACGAATGGCGCGGACCTTGGCGGTCAGCTCGTGAGTGAAATCAATCAGGTAGCGGCTCTTGAACCGCGTCCAGCGTTGCAAGGTCGCCGGATCGGCGCGCAGGGCGGCAATAGAACCGGGCAGACCGTTGGCGGCATAGACTTTCAAAGCTTCAGGGCCGGCGTCTTCGAAGTCCGAGAGCACGGCGTCATCGTGATAAAGAATGCCGTCGACCGAGGTCAGACGTGCCACGTCTTCGTAGATTTCACCGATGATGCGCCGCACGTTGGGATCGAATGGCGACAAGCGCTTGTACTGATCCGGATCGATCGACGTGGTAGCGGTTTTCGGGTCCCAGCGAGTGACCCGTGGCAACTTCGAGTCCAGGGCAAAACTCAGCACCGGCATCCAGGCATAGACTTTGACCTGAGCCCGAGTGCGCAACTGCCAGGCTACGCGGTCAAAGATATCGGCGCGCATCGGCAGGTGCCGGTTAGGGAAGTACAGCGAGCGCACCAGGCCATCGCCCGCTGGGTCGGCGAAAGCTTGCAGGAACACCGTGTTGGCGCCCATGTCGGCCATGCGCTGGATCAGTTTACCGAGGTTGATTTCCTGTTGGGCCGGGTCCGCGTCGTAGACGTTGTCCAGGTCCACATGCACCACACGCATCGGTGATTCGGTCTGCACCGAGACGATGCTGTTGGCAAAGCGTTCGCCATTCGGGTCCGAAGCCACCAAAAAGCGCGGGCTGCTCATCAAATTGTCGAGAGCATCGAGGCCGTCGTCCAGGGTCAGGGCCATCTGATAACCCTGATCGTTGATCACTTGCAGCGAGGTGCCATCCGCCGCGCCATATGGCCAGACCCAGACTCGCGGCTTGTAACCGGTGACCTTGCGGATTTTTTCCGAGATGGCCGCTACGTCGGTACGCATCCGCGCCTGAAATTGGGCTTCGGTTTCATAGCGTCCGGTGGTGGCGTCATAACGCCGGGTCGCGGCCGCCGGTTGCAGGTTGCCTTGCGGGTTGGCCAACACGCCTTTGTGGCTGGCGTCGGTGTGGGCGGCGATTTCCACCAGACCGGACCGGGAAATCTCGCGGATCTGTTCCCAGGTCAGGAAGTCCGAACGCTTGCGCGGTGTACCGGCGAAATCCACTGGCTGGTTCAGCGGCGTATCGATCCAGACACCGACCGGTGCCAGCAAGGCATGCCAGTTATAGGCGCGCAGCACTGGCAACACGCGGGTGTAGAAGCTCGAGTAACCGTCATCGAAACTCAGCATGATCGCCCGGGGCGGTAGTTCAGGGCCGCCGTTGCGAGCCGCCATGACTTGGTCGATGGTGACCGGTTTGTAGTTGTTCTCCCGCAGCCACGCCAGTTGCTCGATCATGCGCTCGGTGCGCACGGCCACTACCGCTTGATCGGGATCGCGGTCTTCGACATCGTGATAAGCAATCCCGAGTACGTGGTTTTTCGGCCACGGCTTTTCATTGGCCGCCACCGGGCGTTCGGACGGCGGTGCGAAGGCCGGGGCTTGCTGGGCGCAGGCGCTGATCAACAGCGCTCCCAGCAGAAGGATGAAACGCGAAATAAAAGGCATCTTCAAACTCTTCTAGAAGCGGTAAGTGAGGTCGACGAGCAGGCGCAGATCGGTTTCGCGGTCACCGTCATAAGGCCGGTTGATCACGCTCAGCAGACCGCCCACCTCCAATACGTCGTTCCAGCTGTAGCGCTGGCCGTAACCCAGCAGGCCGACGCCGCCGGTCCCGTGATCACGCTGGCTATAGGTGCCCGCACCCGCCTGGAACTGCTGGCTCCAGGAGGTTTCGTAGCGGTGATAGAGCACGTGGTTGACGTTCACCGTCGGCAGCACGCTGAAGTCGGATTTGGGGTTGAAGTACGGCACGTCGCTGGAGCTGGAGTTATGGCTGCTGCCGACCTCCAGGCCGAGGTCGACCTGCAGTCCAGGCGCTCGATAAACACCCTCGCGACCGGTGAGCAAGGCTTCGACACGATTGTTGCCATCGCTGAAATGCGAGGGGCTGACCGCCAGTCTCCACTCGCGGCTCTCATTGGCGCGCCAACGGATGAAACCGCTGCCGCCGTTCGCGGTAATGTCGCTGTTCAACGCCCGCAGCGGCGTCTGCGCCGACAGGTATTCGAGGCTGCCGCCGTACTGCCAGTGATCGTCGATGTCTCGGGCAATCGCCAGGCGAGCGCCCTGTTTGTTACCGAAGCCATAGGAATGGTTGGAGACTTCCGCTTCCAGGGTCATGTCGCGGGTTCGACGCTCAAGCCCGACGCGCTGAAAGCGATGGTGACCGGTACCTTCCTGGAAATCGCCGGTGGCATAACCGGCACCGGCGAACAGACGCCAGTCTTCATCGATGGGTGGGCTGTACAGCGTGGATTCGATGCCGAAATCGCGACTGCCGTTGACCGCCCCGGCGCCGCCGTTGCCCCCGCCATAACTCTTGCCGCCATAGGCCTCCACCCGCAGCTCGGCCATGTCATGGACTGCACGCTGACGCTGCAAACGCTGCACCTGACGGTTGTTCGGATAGCGCGCGACCACATCGTCGGTCAGCGCATCCATCTGCCGCCATTCCTGCAGATCCATGGCGGTGTGGCCTTGCGCAATTTCCAGGCCGATGTCCCGTGGCGCCATGCTCTCGGCTTCCTTGAGCTGATTTTCGGCGCGTCGTGGCCAGTCCCGAGCCAGGTACAAATCGGCCTGGGCCAGACGCAGGCCGAGGTTGCCGGGCGCCTGCTCCACCAGCGTCTGCAAACGCTGCTCACCCGACGGCAGGTCAGCGCCATAGGTGCCGGCCTGGGCAGCGAGTTGCTGCGCGTCCATCCATTCATCGTTGGGATTGCCCACCGGCAAACCCTTGAGCTCGACGCGCGGCTTCTGAGTCTTGGCCAGGTCTTCGGCGATCTGACGCGCTTCATCGGCCTTATCGCTTTCGAGCAAGGCGTAATAGAGCGCGGTGCTGTCTTCCAGGCGGTCGCCGACATCGGCATCCGGCGCCACCAGCACCTGACGATACAAATCGGTGGCGATTTCTGGCTGACGCTGGTCCAGATAGGACGACGCCACCCAACGCAGGGCGTAGGTCGGAATCTTCACGCCTTCGGCGAGCAGCTTCTGGTATTCGGCGATCACATCAGCGGTGCGCGCACGGGCCTTGAGGGCGCCCATGCGATCGATTCGCCAGCGGATGACGTCATCGTGGGCCTGAGGATCAGGCGTCCAGGTCGCCAGTAACTGGTCGTAATCGGCCAGCGCCCGATCAGCGATCACATAACGTTCTTTTTCGCTGCGAGTGGCCAGCTCGGCCAACCGCACACGCTCTGCGGCCAGATCACCTTCAAGACGTCGCAGCGTGACCGGATCCAGCAACCCCGGCCGCTGACGCGCCAAGCGCAAAGCCGGTTCCGGCAAACGGGCGCGTTGCAGGGCAATCACGTATTCCCGAGCGACGTCGGGCTTGCTGCCGGCGCGGATGAAGGCCTGGTCGTATTCAAACAATGCATCGTAGGTGGCACCGGCGCGGGTCAAGGCGTAGGCCAAGGCCAGGCGGCGGGAAGGATCATCCGGTTTCGCCGCCACCAGCGCCCTGGCGCGGGCAACCGCCTCGTCAGGTTTACCGGCGTCGGCCTGAGTCATCGCCAGCCCCAGCTGCAGGTCGGCATTTTGCGGTTCAAGAGCCAGAGCCTTGTTGTACACCTGGGTCGCCGAGTCCCAGCGCTTGAGGTTGCGATAGGCGCGCGCGGTGGCGGTCAGGGCCTGAACCGGCAACGCCCGATTGTGCCCCTGGGTTTCATAGATCTGGACCACTTCGGCATCCAGCCCCGCCCAGCTGGCGATCTGCAAGTGATCGCTGATCTGGCCAGTGGTGGCCTGGCTTACCGGCACCTGACGCAGCGCGGTTAGCGCAGGCGTGTAATTGCCGGCCCGGGCATCGCGAACCATTTGGTCGTAGGGGGTGTCGGCGAGCGCCGGCATCGGCCACAGCAACTGGCCGCAGAGCGCAACGCGAAACAAGGGGCGCAAGCCACGATGAATAAAGGGACCAGCAAAACACGGCATTCGTCAGCATCCTTACATGGCTAGCCGGGTCGCAATGTCCCTTGCCCATTCGTAACGAGAAAAGCCAGGTCGAAAGACCCAGCCAAGCTTTATCGACACAGTCTTGCATGCAAGCGTAGTCGATTATTTAGAACACAATAATTATTCAGATTCCTGACGCTCGGGCTTTCTCTGGTGCCAGTCAGTCCAGCGCAATCCATGTGGGAGCGGGCCTTGATTGACTGCATTGGAACCTCCTCCCCCTCTCCTCGTTTCGAAAACCCCAGACAGCAAAACGCCCGGCGTCCGCGTGTTGCAGAGGCCGGGCGTTGCGCTGAAGCCTGCGATTTACTGGATGGTGACGTTGCCAGTGCCGCCGAGTTTGCTCATTACGAAGCCGACAAACTCCTCCAGGGTCATTTTCTGGCCGTTGAAGTCCACCTGATTATTGGCGTAGTGCAGTTTGGTGACGACGTTGTTACCGTCCAGTTTTGCCAGTTGCGTGCCGACCGCCATGCTGCCGAACATGTCGGCGGTTGCACTCGCCTGATCGGCAATGAGCTTGGCGTCGGTCTGGCCGTCGATTTGCGACTGCACGGTGAGCACGTCAACGAGCATTGGCTTGGACACCAGTACGTTGAAGTCCAGCAGCGCGATCAATTGCTTGACCAACTGGTCTGGGGGCAGGTCCATGGACTGCGGTTTGGTCAGGTCCAACACCAGATTGGCGCGGCTTTCGCCGTTGCTGGTATTGAAGGACAGGTTTTCCAGAGCCACCTGCGGGCCGGCGGCCAGCAGTTTCTCCAGGCCGGTCTTGACCTGTGCCTCTTCGGCCGGGGTCAGGTTCAGCTCCGGCGCCGGTTCACCCGCGGCAGCGGCTTCAGCGGCGGCCCGCTCGTACGGTTGCAGTTTGGTCTGGTAGATCTGCATCAGCGACAGCGTCGACGGGATGTCGAGATTTTTCAGGCTCATGGCCAACTGCGCGGAACCGATAACCTTGCCGTTCAAGGACACTTCACCGACCTTGTAATCGGCACGCCCCGAAGCGTTGGTGCCCGATTCCTCGGTCTTGTTCTTCATTTCAAAATTCTTGAAACCGAGTACCGATTGCTTGGGACCAAAGGTGGTTTTACTGTTGGTCAGCTCGAGGGTGTTGTCGCCGACGTAATAGCCGTAGGTGCTTTTGTTCAGGTTACTGGCCAGGGTCAAGCCGTTGAGTTCGACCTGCACCGGGGTCTGATCTTCGGCCACGGTGGTCAGCTTCAGGCTGTCCATGTAACCGTCAGCCTTGACCTTTTGCGCCTGGGCGCTGGCAGCCACGTCGAGTTTCAACCCGGAGAACGTCAGATTGGACTTGTCATCCAGTGCTGCTTCCAGCGGCAGAAATTCGAGGGTGCCCTTGGTGGAGTTGTCGTAGCCGATGTTGACCACGCCTTTGACCGGGGAATTGTCCTTGGCGGCCGCGAACCACTTCTCGGTCAGCGGAGTCTTTTCCAACTCGTAGTGACTGGTGGCCAGGACCGGCAACCATTTCAGCGATACCAGACGCGAGAACGGCAGCGGACCGTGTTCGATGCGGTCGACGAACAGCAACTCGACCGGCGCTTCACCAAACATCTCGCCTTCGCCCTTGAGGCGGTAGTGCGCGGTGCTGCTGAACACATGGCGGTCCAGCGACACCAGCTCCAGCGACGCCGTGCCGTTGGAACCAGCCAGCGCGGCTTGCAGCTCTTTGTTGGCGTCGGCGATCGAGGTGTTCAGCACCCCATCGATTTTGCTGCCGGTGTACCACGCACCGCCGGCACTGATTGCACCGATAGCCACGACAATTCCTAGAAGCACGCCTGCTGATTTATTCATGAAGTACCCGTCAATGTCCGTTGTTGAAAGTGTGGTCGTCTTCCCTGAACCCATGACGGGTTGCGGTCACGACTGCGCTAAAAGTGGGAAGGAGATTAGCATTTGCGCCGCAAAGCGGCCCAATGATTAAAGGTGAAAGAGTGTCTATCGACCGCGCAGAAGAGGCGAGAGTTTCGGCGGCTGTAAGATTGCCATCGCGGGCAAGCCCGCTCCCACAAGGATTGCGCTGAACCTGTGGGAGCGGGCTTGCCCGCGATGACGTCAGTCCAGCCAACCTCAATTCACGAATACTGCACTTCAATTTCATCAAGCTGATGATCGAAGCTTTTCAACCGAGCGGTCCACGTATACACCAGCACTTCAAAATCCCGATTGATCACCGCCCCGCCGGTCACTTCCGCGCGCGGGTCGCAGAAATCCAGCTGATAGCGTTCACGGGCCATGGCGTTGGCGACATCAGACAACTCTCGCGCATTGTTGAGCCAGTGCCACCCCTCGTCGGCCACTTGCTTGTCCAGCGCCAGGCATTGTTTTTTCAAGGTTTCGAGGCTTTTTTCCAGCGGCGTACCGGTGAGTTCGCCCATGACTTCCTGGAACGTACGCCCCGGTTGCCAGTAACTGCCCCAGAAATACCGATCGAACACCGTTTCGACACGACGCAAAGCCACCTTGGTGTCCCAGATCTGCACCAGAATCTTGCCTTGTTCGAGTTGTCGTTTCTTGATGCGCTGGCCCTGTAATGAAGCCCAGGCGACCACCACGATAGCCATCACGGCGATCAACGCCACCGCGCTGTCGAGGAATATCAGCGCCGTATCGAGCTGGTGGGCCAGCATGACGCCGTAGAAATAGGTGGCCGACAGCAAAACCAATGCCGCAATGGCGCACCAGAAGCCGGGAGCATAAGGGTTTTTCATTATTAGATCCCCATGACCAACGCAAGCCTGATCGATGGGTTCGCCGCGCGCCCCCACCAACTCAAAGCATAGCAACGGCCTCAGGGTTTGCCGGGTTGTGACCCTTGCGTTCGTCCGCTTTCCCAGCCGCCGCCCAAAGCCAGGAACAAATCGATCTGGCTCATGGCGACTTGGGTGTTGGCCGAGGCCAGTTGCGCCCGTACGTCGGTGTAGGTGCGGGTGGCTTGCAGGTCCGCCAAAAACGACGCGCGGCCGGCCTGAAAGAAGCGGTGGGTCTGATCTGCCGCCAGTTGCGCCGATTGCTCGGCATCTGTCAACGCATCGCGGCGCTGAAGCTGCGCGGAATATTGCGCCAGGCCGGTCTGAGTCTCGCGGATGGCGTTCAGCACCACGCCATCGAAATGCGCCAGCGCGCCTTGGGTCGCTGCTTCGGCCTCACGGATTCGTGCGCGGGAGCCATTGGACGGCACAGTCCAGCTCAGCAACGGGCCGAAGCCCCAACGATTGGTCGCCGGTTTGCCGAGGTTTTCCAGAATCCCGACCGTGCCAACGGTCGCGCCGATGCTGATGTCCGGGTACAACTCGCCGGTTGCAATCCCGATCCCGGCGGTTGCCGCCGCCAAACTGCGCTCGGCCTGCCGCACGTCGGGTCGACGCTTGAGCAGCGTGGCGCCGTCACCCACCGGCAACAATTGCGCAATTTTTGGCAGCTCGGCGCAATCGCTGGTGCCCGCCGGCAATTGCTCGACCGGTTTGGCCAGCAGCATCGATAAGCGGAACAATCCGGCCTGACGTGCCGCTTCATAACGCGGCAATTCGGCGCGCAAGGATTTGAATTGGGTTTGCGAACGGGTGACCTGGGTTTCATCGCCGCGTCCGGCATCGCGCAAGCGCTGGGTCAGCGTGGTGCTCTGGGCTTGCAGATCGAGGGAATGCTGAGCGATCTCCCGCTCTTCGTTGGCCGCGCAGACTTGGGTGTAAGCCCGCACCACATCGGCCACCAACGTGATACGCGCGGTGTCCGCTGCCGCCTGAGTCGCATCGGCATTGGCTTTGGCCGCTTCGATGCCGCGCTGCAAGGTGCCGAACAGGTCGAACTGATACGAGGTCGTGATGCCGATATCGCCAACGTTGGCCACTGGCACTTTCTCCGGTAGCAAGAACGCTTCGCCGGACTCCTGCAAACGCTGGGCGCCGACCTTCACGCCGCCGCTCCAACCGCCCGCCGCCTGCGCTTCGTCGACCTGAGCGCGAGCCCGCGAAAGATTCGCCGCCGCCACCCGCAAATCGGTGTTGGAGGCCATGGCCTGCTGCACCAATTGGTCCAGTCGCGGATCCTGATACAAACGCCACCAATCGCTGGGCACCGGTGCCGAGACGACATTCTTGCCGTTCACCGCCAGATCACCCTGAAAGTCGTCACGGTGCACGGCGGCCTCGTCCGGCAAGTGATAATCCGGCCCGACCACCTGACACGCCGACAGCAACAGCCCTAAACCGGCCACCGCCAAACCCGAGGCCCTGCTCATTGCGCCGGCTCCCGGGTTTGATCGTCGATGATCGACACCGTGGCCGTGCGGCCGGCAATCATGCGGAAGTCCGCCGGCACCTCGTCGAAAGCGATTCGCACTGGAATCCGCTGCGCCAGCCGCACCCAGCTGAACGCCGGATTGACGTTGGGCAACAAATTGCTGCCGCTGCTGCGGTCGCGGTCTTCGATACCGGCGACGATGCTTTCCACGTGCCCGCGCAGCCGAGCGCGGTCGCCGACGACCCGAATATCGACGCCTTGGCCGACATGAATGCCGTCCAGTTTGGTTTCTTCGAAATAACCGTCGATGTGGAACGAATTGCTGTCCACCACCGACAACACCGGCCGCCCGGCGGTGACGAACTCCTGGGAACGCGGCGCACGGTCGTTAACGTAACCATCCACCGGGCTGCGGATCAGCGAGCGGTCGAGGTTGAGCTGGGCGCTGTCCACCGCCACCTGCGCCTCCATTAACGCCACTTCGGCGCGGGCGACACGGGATTGGCTCTCTTCCAGTTGCTCGGCCGGGACCAGGTTGCCGAGGCCACGGTTACGCTTGGCTTCGCGCTGGGCCTGGGCCAGGGTTTCCTGACGGTCGGCGACGGCAGCCTTTGCCTGGCGCAACGCCAGTTTGAAACGATCCTGATCGATGCTGAACAGCACCTGGCCACGTTTCACCCATTGGTTGTCGCGCACCTCCACTTGCTGGATCAGCCCCGACACGTCCGGGGCGATCTGCACGATGTCGGCGCGGATGTGCCCGTCCCGGGTCCAGGGCGCGAACATGTAATACATGACCATGCGCCAGACCACGACAACGGCGAAGGTCACGATCAACAGCGTCAGGACCACGCGGCCGAGGGTCAAAAAAGGTTTTTTCATGTCATCAGGTATCGACTGAGTGAGTCCACGGCGCCGAGGAGCAAGGCGTAGAGACCCACGTTGAACAATGCCCGGTGCCAGACCAGACGGTAAAAGTGCAGGCGCGTCAGCAACCCGTGCACCAACAGGTACAACACGTAGGTAATGCCCATCAGCACCAGCAGCGTGGGCAGAAACACCCCGCTGATATCCAGATCACCGATCATAAAGGCGCTCCATCGATGCCATGGGGAAGCGGTTCTTCGAGCTCGCCTGTGCCGACGAACTCCACACCCGGCAGTAAGGCCAGGCGCAAGCCGCTCAGGGCGTGCAGCAAATGCAAACGGGCGCCGTCGTCGCACTCGGTATCGAGGGCGCGACGGGTGCGGTCGAGGGTCATCAGCAACGGGCTCGGCGCTGGCAAGCGTTCGTCTGCCTTGAGGCACGCTTTGAAGTACTCGCCGACTTCGCCCACCACTTGTTGCAGCAGCACCTGCGGCACGCCCACCACACGCGGCGTATAGGCCAGCAAGTCGAGCAGATTCAACGCCACGCGAACTTCCCGCAGTGCAATCCCGGTGTCCTGGCCGGTCATGGCCAGCCGCGGCAAGTGCTGCATCAGACGATCGAGGATTTGCACGCCCAATTGCCGGTGTTCGGCCAACGAAGCCGGCTCGGTGAGGCTGACGATGTCGCGCCAGCTGAAACGGGTCAGGCGCTTGGCCGCCAGTTCCGCGCCGAATGGCCGGGCGATCAGGGTCCAGATAAACGCGAACAGCAAGCCCACGGGCCCGGCCAGGTTGGAGTTGGCGAAGCTGAGGAAATCTGCGTCGTAGGCGCCCTGAATGCTGATGAAGGACGACGTGTTGACAATGGTCAGCAACATGCCCAGGTAGAAACGTGGCTGCACCGTCAGGGTGCCAACGCAGATGAACGGGATGGCGAATGCCAGCACCAGCATCGGGAAGTCATGCAGGTTCGGCAGGATCAGAAACAGATAAAGGCTGGCGAACAGTACCGACATCGCGGTCCAGAAAAAGAACCGGAAGATCTGCGGCGCCGGGTCGTCCATCGAAGCGAAAAAACTGCACGCCACCGCCGCCAGGATTACTGCGCTGCCGCCGTCAGTCCAGCCGAGCAAAATCCACAGCACCGAGGCGACGATAATGGCGGTGACCGTGGACGCGGCCGAATAGAGCATCAACCCACGGTCGAGAAACGGTGACAGCCGACCGAGGCGCCAGTGCCGATACACCGCGCGCCAACTGTCCTGGCTCTCGCACTGAATGGCGTATTGCAGACTGCGGCAGTCTTGCCACACATCGATCCATTCGCCGAGGCGATACAGCGCGTTGGAGAACAGCAACTGCTTGCGATCCTCCAGCGCCTCGGCATTCGGTTGCAGCGCTTCAAGCTGGTTTTTCAGGGCCTGCCAGCGGTCGAGGTCAGCGTCTTTGTAGTCGAGCCATTCGGTGGTCGCGGCCAGCAGTGGCGCGAACTTATCCACAAGCTCCGGCGTGCGTCGCTCAAGGGCATAGAGCGCATCGTCGAGGGCATCGATCACCGGCAACAGGTGGATCATTCGCCCGCGCAGTTCCTTGGTATTACGCACTGTCTGCGGCTGCGCGCCCTCGTGAGGCAACTGACCGATCATCAATTCCAGGCTGTTGAAGTTCGCCACCATCGATGAACGCAGGGCGCTGACTTCGTCCGGCTGCACGTTGCGACCGAGGAAGCGCAGGCTGTAAATCGAGGCATCGGCGAACCATTTATTCACCGAATCGTTGAACACCGGCGCCAGCCGCCGTGGCCAGAACATGGCACCGACCACCGCCGCACAGGCAATGCCGAGAAAGATCTCTTCGGTGCGCGCCTCGGCCACGTCCCATACCGCCAGCGGGTTATCCACCACCGGCAGGGCGATCAGCGGCAAGGTGTAACCGGCGAGCATCAAGGCGTAGCTGTTGGCGGTGCGCAGGTGCAGGGACAGGAACAGCAAAATCCCGGTCCACAGCGCGATGACCACCACCAGTACATAAGGGCTTTGCACAAACATCGGCACGAAAAAAACCGCTGCCGCCGCTCCGAGCAAAGTGCCAATGGCGCGGTACAACGCCTTGGAACTGGTAGGGCCGACGAACGGGCTGGAAACGATGTACACCGTGGCCATCGCCCAATATGGACGCGGCATTTGCATGAGCATGGCGATGTACAGCGCGATCATCGATGCCGCGAACGTGCGCACACCGTAGAACCAGTCTCGCGCCGGGGGCACGCTAGTGAAGAATCCGCTCAAGGGTGGGCCACCGCAGGATGGTTGGCCGCTTCGAAAGCTTTCAGTACCCGCAGCGCCGCTTCCAGATCACTCGGGGCGATCCCTTCGAGCACTTCATGGCGCAAACGCACCAACTCGATTTCGACTGCCTGCACCAGTTCGCGACCGGTCTCGGTCAGGCTCAGGCACTTGGCGCGACGGTCATGGGTGTCTTCGGTACGACACACGTAACCGGCATGGCACAGCTGATCCAGCAAACGCACCAGAGAAGGACTCTCCATCCCCGCCGCTTGCGCGACCGTCACCTGCCGCACACCCTCGCCCAAACGCCCGATCATCAACAGCGGGACGGCGCAGGCTTCGGAGATTCCATAGTTGACCAGCGTGGTCTGACAGATCTTCCGCCAATGCCTGGCGGCCACCACCATGGAGCTGCTGATGTTCATCTGGAGAGCGTCGAGGTTCTTTGGCACGAGGGGATGCACACACTGTTAGTTTGCTAACTATCAATATGGCATTGGCGGGGAAAGCTGGTCAAGTTTTGAAACAATTTACCGCCGTCTGTCGTGACAATCCCGTTTGAACCAAAGAGAGTAGTGAAGATGTATATACTTCGTCAGTACATATTCCGAGGACTTGGACATGTCGAAACAAGCCGTTTTTACGATGAAACTCGAACCCGAATTGCGTGAACAGTTCATGGCCGAAGCAGAAGCTTCTCATCGTCCTGCCTCTCAAATCGTCAGGGAAATGATGCGTCAATTCGTTCAAACCCAACGAGAATCGCGCGAGTACGAAGCATTCCTGCAACGTAAGGTCGACAAGGCCCGAGTGTCCATGCGCGCTGGGGATGGCCTGACAAATGAAGAAGTTGAAGCAGAATTCACTGCCAGGCGAGTGCGAGCAGCTATACAAGAATGAAAATAATCTGGACGCCAACAGCAGCACAGGATCGTGCAGACATTTGGGATTACCTGCATGCCGTCAACCCGCAAGCCGCCATCGACATGGACAACCGCTTCAAAGACGCGATATCCCGCATTGCCCAATACCCTGAAAGCGGCCCTGTCGGAATCATTGCAGGTACCCGCGAGTTAATTCCACATCAGAGCTATCGCGTCGTTTATGAATTGGGGCCAGCTGCGATCTGGATACTCGCTCTAGCGCATACGTCCCGACAGTGGCCACCAGAAAGATGATTGTTACACCCCCCGCCCCTTCCTCAGCATTACATCCAGCTGATCCACCACCTCCGCCCAATCCGCATCATCCAGAATCTCCTCACGCAGCAGCTCTGCCTGGCTCTCGCTCCAGAAAAACGCGTCCGCCAGGTGCAGCTCGGGTTTGAGCGGTGAATGGGTAGCGATGAATTTATCGATGCTTTCGGCGTCATCAGGCAGGCCGAGTTGTTTGAAGAGAGATGGGAGGCTGTGGGTAGGGGATTCCATGTCGGGTTCCTTCGTAATGGCTGAATGGGGGTGACCGCTACGCGGTCAATCGCGGGCAGGCTCGCTCCCACAGGGTTTTCGCAATTCCTGTGGGAGCGGGCTTGCCCGCGATTGACGACAACACTACGCCGACAGACTCAACTCGCACACCTCGGCATGCGGCACCATTTTCAAGAATTCCGGCACGCTCATGTGTACCAGATTGTTGTGGTTGCCGGCTTCGAGGTAGATGTCTTTCTGCCGGGTCAGCTGTGGGTCGATGATCATGTCCATCCCGTAGGATTCGCCCAGTGCAGGCACGGCGCCGCGTTCGCAATCGTCGAACAAGTGCGGCAGGTTGCTTTCCCGGGTGACTTGCCATTCGCTGCTGCCACGGACTTTGCTCAGGTCCAGGTGACGACTGGCGGGCAGCACGGCCATCAGGTAATGCCCGTGACGATCGTCGAGGATCACCGATTTGGCGACCCGTTCGGCAGGAATGCCCGCGAGCCGAGCCGTTTCAAGGCTGCTGGCCGAGTGCGGGTGAGAAACGATGTCATATTCGCAGTGAGCCTTGTCCAGGCTGTTCTGCACGGTTTTTGCCATACGCATGATGCACCTCGGTGTCCGCAGCAACGAATCGCGGACGGTGGTTAGCTTTTGGTCTCCCTTAAAAGTCTAGGCCCGCTGGTGGGATCCGGCGGGAAATCCGCCCGTCGGACGCTGTCGACAACTGGTCAAAATTCATACAAGTGCAGGCTCAACTAGACTTGTATACAGAGCTACGAACAGCTCGCGGACGGATGACTCTCCCGGAGGGTCAAGTGAACACTCGTTGCTGTGCAATTGCGCTGCTGTTGGCCTTGAGCGGATCGGTCTTCGCAGCGGACACCGTCGTCCTGCTGGTTCCCAACCCTATCGGGATCTGGCTGATCACGTTCGGCATAGCGTTTCTGATTGCCGAGGCGGCCTTGCCCAATTACGGCGTGGTCGGGCTGGGCGGCATTGTGATGTTCGTGATCGGCGCGGTGATTCTGACCAATACCGAGGTCCCTGTTCCCTTGATGATCGGCCTGGGATTGATCAGTTCTTTGCTGCTGATTTTCCTGCTGATCCACGCCTTGAAAACCCGACCGCGCCGCAACGTCAGCGGCGATGACGAATTACTCGGCAGCGTGACGCCGGTAACGTCGTTGCAGGCTGGCGATGCGTATATCGGCTGGGTCCATCTGCAAGGCGAACAATGGCAGGTACTGAGCGAAACACCGCTGCAACCGGGTCAACAGGTCCGGGTGGTGGCACGCAAGGGTCTACTGCTGAAAGTGGCCGCGGCTGACGCGGTGCCCGCAATGAACAATGATGGCGGAGGATAGTCATGGGCCTGCAACTGGGTTTTGCCGCGCTGCTGCTATTGCTGATTGCACTGGCGGGGTCGACCTTCCGCATCCTGCGCGAATACGAACGCGGCGTGGTGTTCCAGCTCGGACGCTTCTGGCAGGTCAAAGGCCCTGGCCTGATCCTGCTGATTCCGGTGGTTCAGCAAATGGTTCGTGTCGACCTGCGTACTGTGGTGCTCGACATACCGCCACAAGACGTGATCACCCGCGACAACGTCTCGGTCAAGGTCAATGCGGTGCTGTATTTCCGCGTGCTCGATCCGCAAAGGGCGATCATTCAGGTCGAAGACTTTCTCATGGCCACCAGTCAACTGGCCCAGACCACATTGCGGGCGGTGCTCGGTAAACATGAACTCGATGAGTTGCTGGCCGAGCGGGAACGCCTGAACGTCGACGTCCAGCAAGTGCTCGATGCTCAGACCGATGCCTGGGGCATCAAGGTGGCCACCGTCGAGATCAAGCACGTGGACCTCAACGAATCGATGATTCGCGCCATCGCCAAACAGGCCGAGGCCGAACGGGAACGTCGGGCCAAGGTGATCCACGCCGAAGGCGAATTACAGGCCTCGGAAAAACTCATGCAAGCCGCTGAAATGCTCGGCCGCCAGCCGGGTGCCATGCAATTACGTTACATGCAGACGCTGAGTTCGATTGCCGGGGACAAGAGTTCGACCATCGTTTTCCCGCTGCCGATCGAGTTGCTCAAGGGGATGGCGGATTTGTCGTCGAAACCTTGATGCACCGATGACCTGTGGCGAGGGAGCTTGCTCCCGCTCGGCTGCGTAGCAGTCGTAGATTTTTGGGGCGCTTCGCACCCCAGCGGGAGCAAGCTCCCTCGCCACAAAGGCCATTGCGATTATTTTTTGCGCAATTGCTCCAGAGCCTCATAAGGCTCTAGCGCCCATTGTTGTATGCGTTCGTTAAGCAGCACCGAGGCTTCGCGACGCTTGTCATCGCTGTCGCCGACAAACACCTGCGACGGCTGCTTGGCATGTTGTCCCGCCGCCGTGAGCACCTGCTTGCATTGTTCGATATCCAAAGCAAAGAACGCCGCCAACCGCCCCGTCATGGCTTGCGGCAGTTCGCTGTAGTTCACCGCCCATCCCCCAAACGCCCGGCATTGCGCCACCCCCACCGTCAGCAACCTCCCCAATCGTCGGGCGATGAAATCCTCACGGCTGCTGAACGGACATTCCTCATCCAGCACACTCGCCCCGATCATCCCCGGCACCATGTGCATGCCCGGGCGACGTAGATGCGAGACGGCGATTTCCAGCGGATCGCGATAAAGAAACAACCACGGCGTTTCAGGAAAACACTCGCGCAGCAATGGCAGTTCACCGATGTTCCAGGCGTCGAGTTTGATCACCAGCCGTTGCTCCACGCCAAGCCGACGTTGCCCGTAGGCAGACAGCAACCCTTTGATGGCGGCACAGCGTTCGACGGCGGGCAAATCACTGCGCAGCAACGCATCCAGCGGCGGTGCTTCGCTGATGACGATGTGGTTATCGAGTTGCGCCAGCATCTGGCTGATCAGGGTCGAGCCGCAGCGAGAGGCGTGAAAGATAAAGGCGCTCGGCGTCAGGCCGGGACTGCAAACCTGCCAGTCAGCAAGGGTCGACAATGCAGTTTTTCGGCGAAACGCCTGATTGAACGGCAGCCGCAGCGCATCCTCCACCGCATCACGAAAAAACGGCTGATGCAGCCGCGTGTCACCGAACCAGCACCAGTCGACTTGCCATTGCCCGGCCACTTTCCAGACGCGGATCGGCAACCAGCCTTCGAGGTTCAGGCGCTCCATTGTTCATTCCATTGACGGCGACCGTCGCGCATCGCCGCGCGCAGTTCTTCACGGGTGAACGCAAGTCCACGCTCAGCGGCCAGTTCCAGGGTGCGGGCGATAAAGGCTTGGTTGTCCTGCAACCCCCGCAAGGACTTGCACAGCTGCGGATCGCTGGCCACCAACGTCTGAAACTGCGCAAAAGCGTCATGACCGATTTGCGGTGACGGCGTGGTTGCCAGCCCGTCGATAATCGCCTGCTCCAACCAGGCACCGGGTCGGCAATCGAGCACCAGATGAATCCGTGCCTGGGTATCGCGATTGTCCACGCGATGAGGCCGCGACAGGTCTAGAAACCAGCATTCGCCAGCGGCCATCGGCATGCGTTGGCCGTCCAGCAGAAAGTCCACTCGGGGTGGGCTGAGCAGCGGAATGTGCAGACGCAAATCAGCGTCTGGTTCGCCCAGGTCATAGTCGCGATGCTCGTGAATGCGCCCGCCCGGGCCGAGCCGCAACAGACGTGCGCAGACGACTTCCAGCGGCAGATCCCGCAACCCTTGCTGCCATCGAACATCTTGCAGCCAGGGGGCACGCAGCAAAGGCTCACCGCGACCGGGCGACAGTTCAGTCAAGGCATCGGCTGCGGAAATCAGCGCCACACCGCTCCAGTCGCCAGCGTAATAATCGCTATTGAAATGGCTGTGCCAATCGCCCTCGCCTATTGCCGCCAGCGCCTGCAACAGCAACGGCAAATCCACCGTTACCGGCAAGCGGGAGAAGGCCGGCCGACTCATCGTTTCGGCAACACCGCGCACTCGCCGAGCCAAGTCAGCAAACGGTCGAGACAGGCCTCGACCGACTGCGCGCCCGTGTCGAGCACCAGCGATGCGCACGGCGGTGGCTCGTAAGGCGCGGAAACACCGGTAAACCCCGCCAACTCACCCCGTCGAGCCCGGGCGTAATGACCTTTGGGGTCACGCTGTTCACACACTGCCAATGAGGCGCTGCACCAGACTTCGCGGTAATCCTCGCCCAACCGTCGGGCGAACACTTCACGCAACTCCACCAAAGGCGCGATCATCGCGAGAATGACGATCTGCCCGTTCTCGACCAACAGCGCCGCAAGTTCGCTGGCGCGGCGGATGTTTTCCAGGCGATCACTGTCGGTAAACCCCAAATCGCGATTGAGCCCCACCCGCAATCCGTCGCCATCGAGCACCACACTTTGCACACCGTGTTCGAACAGCTCGGCGTGCAGTGCCTGGGCCAATGTCGACTTGCCCGCGGCCGGTAAACCGGTCAGCAGAATCGCCGTGCCACGATGACCGTTGCGGGTCTCCCTTTGGGCGCGGCTGATGCTCGCCGTCGGCGCCAGCAGGTTATTGGACCGGGACATGGGCCACCGGCACTGAGATGTTGCCCGCCGCCCACGCCTCTTCGCGATTGGCCAGGGCGGTGGCGATGGACTGGACTTCGGTCGATTGCACTTCGTCAGGCAACGGATCGAGACCGGCGCTGGCGAAGATTTGCCCGTAAGCGTTGCGTAGGTCGGCGTAAGACAAGTCGCGTCGCAGATCCGCTTGCAACGTGTTCAACTCACCCTGAATCAGGTCCAGTTCGCCAAGCCCGGCCGCCTGATAACGATTGCGCAGTTGGCCGACGATTTGCCCATCAATGTCTGACAGTTGCTGATTGGTCTTGAACTGCCGCATCGCCTCGCGATAGTTGGCGTTGGCCACGTAAAGCTGCGCCAGTACGGCAATCGACATCGCCTGTCGGCGCGCCGTGGCGACTTCTTCACCGGCCTTGGCAACGTCGATCGCGGCGGGTGCGGAAATCACATTGAACAGGTTCCAGGTGACTTTCACCCCGTAATCCGCCCAGCCCTGCTCCACCAAAAACGAGTTGCTGTCGTAATGCCCACCGGCGGAAAACTCCAGCCCCGGCAGCAGACGCAGCATGGCTTTGCGGGTTTCGGCGGCGCTGATGCGGGTCTGGTAATCCTGCTCTCGCAACTCCGGCCGACTGGTCAGGGCTTCCTGTTCCAGGCTGGCGAGGTCGACCTTGAGTTCCGGAATGACGTAATCGTCCTGGGTCGCCAGCGTCAGATTGGTACTCGGAGGCAGGTTGATCAGGGTCGCCAGTTCGGTTTTCGCCAGCGACAGTGCGCGGCGTTGCTCTTCCAGTTGCCGAGTGGCTTCGATCAGCGAGCGCTGATAACCCAACGCCTGAATCGGATCGCCGATGCGCTGTTCGCTCATGCTCTGGCTATTGTTGCGAGCGGTTTCGACCCGGGCCATCAGGCTGTCGATTTGCTTGAGCAAACGTTCGGCGGCCATGGCTCGCCAATAGGCCGAGCGTACGTCCTGAACGATGGTATTGATCACCTTGCGCCGACGCTCCTGCACGATCAGCCGCTGATCGCCCTGCTGTTTGGCACTGATGTAACTGACGCCGAAGTCGAGCACGTTCCAGACCATGGTCAGGTCCGCCACTTCACGGTCGCGGTCCTGGGAGGTCGATGGTTCCAGGGACTGGGTTCCGGTTTCCACGCTCTGGCTGCTGGAAGCGTTTACGTTATTACGCCCCACGTACCCGGCGTCCAGCGCCATGCGTGGCAGCATGTCGAAACTGGCGAGGTCGAGTTGGCGCTTGGCCAAGGCCTCTTCCATGATCTTGAGTCGGCCTTCAAGGTTGTATTTCACCGCGCGGGCCATGGCTTGGTGCAGAGTCAGTGGGCCGCTGAGGGGCTCCTGACCCGTGTACATCTTTTGCAGATCGCTTTTGGCGCGCTGTTGGCTGACGCCGCGTTCGATCGGTTCACTGGTGACTGCACACCCGCTGATCGCCAGCGCCAGCAGGCTGGCGCCGAATAACTTCTGACTTCTCTTCATCCTTGGAGCCCCCAGATGCTGCCCTGCTTTAATGGTTTTTTCAGGCCTGCATTTCACTGATGCCGACCTGTTGCAAAGCCGCGGCCAGGCTTTCAACCTGCCGCTGCTCGGTGTCTTTGAGCTGTTGCAATTGCTGGCCGAGACTCGGTGCGCCAAACACGCCGCGCAGCCCTTGGGAAGCATCTCCCGTCCTGATTGAGTTATTACCGAAGGTGCTCAGCGAATCCCCCTCGCTGCCAATGTCCTGATTGAACAGATTCGACAGCGTACTGGTGCCAAAAACCCCGCCATCGCCACCACCGAAGCCGAGGAAGCCGTGGCCTGAACCATCGCCACCGTTTTCACTGCTGCTGAATACCTGCGCGATAAAGCTTGGCGCCAGCGCCCCGTGGTTCATGAAAATGTCGCCCAGAGGCCGAATGCCGTTGCCGATCACCCGTTGCTCAAACAGCGGGGCAAAGGTCAGCGGCGAGCCAAGATCGCCAGTGGGCGGAGTGAAGATGATCGGTTGTAATGGCACATTGGGCTGAGCGGGCACGGTGACAGGTGGTAGGACCACAAACGCCGGCACGGTGTTGATCGTGTAATTGTTGGAGACCGCGACGCTGGCGCCGATGTTGCCCGCCAGGTCCGTCACATTGCTGGTGTCCAGCGCAATGAAGTTGCTCGGGTCGGTGATGTTCGCGGCAGGTGTGAAGGTCCCGGTCCAGGTCTTGCCGCCGTCGCTGCTGGCCAGGTTGGTCAACTCGCCATTGGTGACGCTCAGGTCCGACAAATCGAAGTCGCTTACCGCCTCGTTGAACGTGAAGGTCACCAGCGTCGTCTGGCCAATGCCCAGGATCGGGTTGGCCACCACGATGGTGACGGTCGGGCGAGTCGCATCGAGCGCATAGTTGTTGGAAATGGCGATGCTGGCGCCGGCATTGCCCGCCGCGTCGAGCACATTGCCGGTGTCGAGCAGGATCAGGTTGGTCGCATCGTTGAGGCTCGCGGTCGGCGTGAGCGTGGCGGTCCAGGTCAAACCGCCGTTGTTGCTGACCAAGTTGGACAGCACACCATTGGCCACGCTGAGGTCCGACAGGTCGAAACCGGACACCGCTTCGCTGAAGGTAAAGGTCACCGTGGTGGTCTCGCCGATACCCAGTTTATTGTCCGCGACCACAATGGTCGCGGTCGGGCGGGCGGTATCAATCGCGTAGTTGTTGGAGTCGGTCACGCCGACGCCGCTGTTGCCCGACGCGTTGGTTACACCGCTGTTGTCCAGGCTGATCAGGTTAGTGGTGTCCGTCACGCTGGCCGCAGGTGTGAAAGTCGCGGTCCAGGTCACGCCGCCATCGCTGGACGAAACACTGCTAAGAGTGCCGTTGGCTACGGTCAGATCGGCGTTGCTGAAACCGCTGACCGCTTCGGAGAAGGTGATCGTCACCAGCGAAGTTTCACCGACCTTGAGGGCGTTGTCGGCAACCACGATGGTAGCGGTCGGTACCTGGGTTTCCACCACATAGTTGGCCGAGTTGGTGGTGCCCGCCCCGGTATTGCCGGCCACATCAGTCACACCGGTATTGGCCAGGGTGATGATGTTAGTGGCGTCAGTAATCCCGATAGTCGGAGTAAAGGTCCCGGTCCAGGTGATGCCACCGTCGCTGCTACTGACTGCACTCAAGGTGCCGTTGGCGATGCTCAAATCACTGTTGTCGAAACCTGTCACCGCCTCGCTGAAGGTAATGGTCACCAGCGCGGTTTCACCCGGTTTGAGGGTCGTATCGCTCAGCACGATGGTGGCGGTCGGGCGTAGGCTGTCGATGGCGTAGTTATTCGAATCGGTGGTACCGGCGCCCGTGTTGCCGGCCCCATCGATCACTCCGGTGTTGTCCAGGGTAATCAGGTTGGTCGAATCGGTGACGCTCGCCGTCGGCGTCAGGGTTGCGGTATAGGTGATGTTATCGCTGGTGCTCAGATTGCTCAGGGTACCGTTGCTCACCGTCAGGTCGGCCGTGGTAAATCCGGTCACCGCTTCGGAGAACGTGATGGTCACCACCGATGTTTGTCCCACCGCCAGCGCTGCGTCCGCGACCACAATGGTTGCCGTTGGCCGCACAGTGTCGATGGCGTAGTTGTTGGAATCGGTGGTGCCGCTACCGGCGTTGCCCGAGCCGTTTTGCACACCGCTGTTATCCAGGGTGATGACGTTGCTGGTGTCAGTGATGGCATTGGTCGGCGTAAAGGTCGCGGTCCAGGTGATGCCGCCGTCGCTGCTACTGACGGCACTCAGGGTGCCGTTGGCGATGGTCAGGTCGGCATTGCTGAAACCGCTGACCGCTTCACTGAAGGTGATGGTTACCAGCGAGGTTTCACCGATGCTCAACGCATTATCGGCGACAACGATGGTGGCCGTCGGCAGCACCGTATCGATGGTGTAGTTGCCGGAGTTGGTGGTGCCGCTGCCGGTGTTGCCGGCCACGTCGGTGACACCGGTATTGGCCAGGGTAATGACGTTGCTCGAGTCATTCACGCCGACGGTCGGGGTGAAGGTCGCGGTCCAGGTGATGCCGCCGTCGCTGCTGCTCACCGCGGTCAACGTGCCGTTGGCGATGCTCAGGTCGGCGTTGGTGAAACCCGTTACTGCCTCGGAGAAGGTAATGGTCACCAGCGAGGTTTCGCCGGCACTGAGGGTAGGGTCGGCCAGGACGATGGTCGCGGTCGGGCGCACGGTGTCGATGGCGTAGTTGTTGGAATCGGTGGTGCCGGACCCGGTATTGCCCGACAGGTCGCTGACCCCGGTGTTGCCCAGGGTGATCAGGTTGGTGGTGTCGTTGATGCTCGCGGAGGGCGTGAAGGTTGCCGTCCAAGTGATACCGCCGTCACTGCTGCTCACCGCGCTCAGCGTACCGTTGGCAATGGTCAGGTCGGCGTTGGTGAAACCACTGACCGCTTCACTGAAGGTGATCGTCACCAGCGAGGTTTCGCCGATTCTCAGCGCCGTGTCCGTGACCACGATGGTGGCCGTTGGCCGCACGGTGTCGATCGCGTAGTTGTTGGAGTCGGTGGTGCCGCTACCGGCGTTGCCCGAGCCGTTTTGCACACCGCTGTTATCCAGGGTGATGAGGTTGCTGGTGTCGGTGATGGCATTGGTCGGCGTAAAGGTTGCGGTCCAGGTGATGCCGCCGTCGCTGCTACTGACGGCACTCAGGGTGCCATTGGCGATGGTCAGGTCGGCATTGGAGAAACCGCTGACGGCTTCGCTGAAGGTAATAGTCACCAGCGACGTTTCGCCGATTTTCAGTGAGGTATCGGCGACCACGATGGTGGCCGTCGGCAGCACCGTATCGATGGTGTAGTTGCCGGAGTTGGTGGTGCCGCTGCCGGTGTTGCCGGCCACATCGGTCACGCCGGTATTGGCCAGGGTGATGACGTTGCTGGCGTCGTTCACGCCTGCGGTTGGCGTGAAGGTCGCGATCCAGGTAATGCCGCCGTCACTGCTGCTCACCGCCGTCAACGTGCCGTTGGCGATGCTCAGGTCGGCGTTGGTGAAACCCGTTACTGCCTCGGAGAAGGTAATGGTCACCAGCGAGGTTTCGCCGGCACTCAGGGTAGGGTCAGCCAGGACGATGGTCGCGGTCGGGCGCAGCGTGTCGATGGCGTAGTTGTTGGAATCGGTGGTGCCGCTGCCGGCGTTGCCCGCCAGATCAGCCACGCCGGTGTTGTCCAGAGTGATCAGGTTGGTGGTGTCGTTGATGCTCGCGCTCGGGGTGAAGGTCGCCGTCCAGGTGATGCCGCCGTCGCTGCTGCTCACCGAGGTCAACGTGCCGTTGGTAATGGTCAGGTCGGCGTTGGTGAAACCACTCACCGCTTCACTGAAGGTGATGGTGACCAGAGAGGTTTCGCCGATTCTCAGTGCCGTGTCCGCGACCACAATGGTTGCCGTCGGCCGCACGGTGTCGATGGCGTAGTTGTTGGAATCGGTGGTGCCGCTGCCCACGTTGCCGGTGGCGGCAGCCTGCACGCCAGTGTTGTCCAGGGTGATCAGGTTGGTCGTGTCAGTAATGCTGGCCGTCGGGGTGAAGGTGGCGGTCCAGGTGATGCCGCCGTCACCGCTGCTCACCGAGGTCAACGTGCCGTTGGCGATGCTCAGGTCGGCGTTGGTGAAACCGGTCACGGCCTGGTTGAAGGTGATGGTCACCAGTGACGTTTCGCCGATTCTCAACGCAGTGTCCGCCACCACAATCGTCGCGGTCGGCGGGGCGGTGTCGATGGCGTAGTTGCCCGAAGAACTGATGCCGCTGCCGGTATTGCCTGCCAGATCCGCCACGCCGGTGTTGGCCAGGCTGATGACGTTGGTCGCGCTGATGATCCCTGCGGTCGGGGTAAACGTGGCGGTCCAGGTGATGCCGCCGTCACTGCTGCTCACCGCGGTCAACGTGCCGTTGGCGATGCTCAGGTCGGCGTTGGTGAAACCGGTCACCGCCTCGGAGAAGGTGATGGTCACCAGCGAGGTTTCACCCGCTGTCAGCGCCGTATCGGCCAGCACGATTGTCGCCGTCGGGCGCAGCGTGTCGATGGCGTAGTTGTTGGAATCGGTGGTGCCACTGCCAGCGTTGCCCGCCAGATCGGCCACGCCGGTGTTGTCCAGGGTGATCAGGTTGGTGGTGTCGTTGATGCTCGCGGAGGGCGTGAAGGTTGCGGTCCAGGTAATCCCGCCGTCGCTGCTGCTCACCGAGGTCAATGTGCCGTTGGTAATGGTCAGGTCAGCGTTGGTGAAACCGCTTACCGCCTCGGAGAACGTGATCGTCACCAGCGAAGTTTCGCCGATTCTCAGCGCGGTGTCTGCGACCACGATGGTGGCCGTTGGGCGCACGGTGTCGATGGCGTAGTTGTTGGAACTGGTCGTGCCGCTGCCCACGTTGCCGGTGGCGGTAGCCTGCACGCCGGTGTTGTCCAGGGTGATCAGGTTGGTCGTGTCAGTAATGCTGGCCGTCGGGGTGAAGGTGGCGGTCCAGGTGATGCCGCCGTCACCGCTGCTCACCGAGGTCAACGTGCCGTTGGCGATGGTCAGGTCAGCGTTGGTGAAACCGCTCACGGCCTGGTTGAAGGTGATGGTCACCAGTGACGTTTCACCGATTCTCAACGCAGTGTCGGCCACCACAATCGTCGCGGTCGGCGGGGCGGTGTCGATGGCGTAATTGCCCGAGGAACTGATGCCGCTGCCGGTATTGCCTGCCAGATCCGCCACGCCGGTGTTGGCCAGGCTGATGACGTTGGTCGCGCTGATGATCCCTGCGGTCGGGGTAAACGTGGCGGTCCAGGTGATGCCGCCGTCGCTGCTGCTCACCGCGGTCAACGTGCCGTTGGCGATGCTCAGGTCGGCGTTGGTGAAACCGGTCACCGCCTCGGAGAAGGTGATGGTCACCAGCGAGGTTTCACCCGCTGTCAGCGCCGTATCGGCCAGCACGATTGTCGCCGTCGGGCGCAGCGTGTCGATGGCGTAGTTGTTGGAATCGGTGGTGCCACTGCCAGCGTTGCCCGCCAGATCGGCCACGCCGGTGTTGTCCAGGGTGATCAGGTTGGTGGTGTCGTTGATGCTCGCGGAGGGCGTGAAGGTGGCGGTCCAGGTGATTCCGCCGTCGCTGCTGCTCACCGAGGTCAATGTGCCGTTGGTAATCGTCAGGTCGGCGTTGGTGAAACCGCTTACCGCCTCGGAGAACGTGATCGTCACCAGAGAGGTTTCGCCGATTCTCAGTGCCGTGTCCGCGACCACAATGGTTGCCGTCGGCCGCACGGTGTCGATGGCGTAGTTGTTGGAATCGGTGGTGCCGCTGCCGGCATTGCCTGCCAGGTCGCTGATCCCGGTGTTGTCCAGGGTGATCAGGTTGGTCGTGTCGGAAATGCTGGCGGTCGGGGTGAAGGTCGCCGTCCAGGTGATGCCGCCGTCGCTGCTGCTCACCGAGGTCAACGTGCCGTTGGTGATGGTCAGGTCGGCGTTGGTGAAACCGCTGACCGCTTCACTGAAGGTGATCGTCACCAGAGAGGTCTCGCCGATTCTCAGCGCAGTGTCCGCCACCACGATGGTCGCGGTTGGACGGAGGGTATCGATGGCATAGTTGTTGGAATCGGTAGTGCCGCTGCCTGCGTTGCCCGCCAGGTCGCTGACCCCGGTGTTATTCAGGGTGATCAGGTTGGTCGTGTCGTTGATGCTCGCGTTCGGGGTGAACGTGGCGGTCCAGGTGATGCCGCCGTCGCTGCTGCTCACCGAGGTCAACGTGCCGTTGGCAATCGTCAGGTCGGCGTTGGTGAAACCGCTTACCGCCTCGGAGAAGGTGATGGTCACCAGAGAGGTTTCTCCGATTCTCAACGCCGTGTCCGTCACCACGATGGTCGCCGTTGGTCGCACGGTATCGATGGCGTAATTGTTCGAATCGGTGGTGCCGCTCCCGGCGTTGCCCGCCAGGTCGCTGACCCCGGTATTGTCCAGGGTGACCAGGTTGGTCGCATCGGTGATGCTGGCGGTCGGGGTGAAGGTCCCCGTCCAGGTGATGCCGCCGTCGCCGCTGCTCACCGAGGTCAAAGTGCCGTTGGCAATCGTCAGGTCGGCATTGGTGAGACCGGTGACCGCTTCGTTGAAGGTGATGGTCACCAGCGACGTTTCGCCGACCTTGAGGGCGGTGTCGGCGAACACAATGCTGGCGGTTGGCCGGGCTGTATCGACCACGTAGTTATTGGAGTTGGTCGTACCGACGCCGGCGGTGCCCAGACCGTTGATCACCCCGGTGTTGTCCAGGGTGATGACGTTGGTTGTATCGGAAATACTGGCGGTCGGCGTGAACGTTGCCGTCCAGGTGATACCGCCATCGCCGCTGCTCACTGCCGTCAACGTGCCGTTGGCGATGGTCAGATCCGCATTGGTGAAACCGGTCACGGCCTCGGAGAACGTGATGGTCACCAAGGACGTTTCGCCGATGCTCAGTGTGGTGTCAGCGACCACAATGGTCGCGGTTGGCGGCGGCGAATACGCGGTGTTGAGTACACCGCCATCGTTATAGATTGTCGCGACGGAGGTTGGCGAGGTGCCGGTTGTCCCCCCGCCCAGCGCAGCGCCACCGGCCCCACTGGCCGCGGCATTACCTGCCAGGGCCGCGAAGTTGGCTGCCGTGATCAGCAGCGTGCCTTTGTTCCAGATCGCGCCCACGCCCCGGCCGCCCACGCCGCCATTGGTGGCATTGCTGCCATAGCCACCACCGCCGCCACCGCCACCGCCACCGCCAATGTTATTGGTAATGGATGACGTGCCAACAATGGTCATGGTGCCGCTGCTGGCGTTGTAGATCCCGCCCACCGCGTTGCCGCCAGCGCCACCCACCTTGTCCCAACCGGCCCCGCCGCCGCCACCGCCAATGGAAATCGTGCCATTGGTCGCCGTCGCACCGTTACCGCCGTTGCTGTAATAGGAAACGCCCACCCCGCCAGCACCGCCAGTGGTGGTACCGCCGCGACCGCCCATGTGGGTTGCGTCATAACCGCCGCCGTAACCACCGACGCCACCGCCGCCCGCACCGCCGCCCAACGTGCCGGTGCCCGGCCCTGCCGAACCGCCATGCCCGCCGCCCTGGCCGCCCAGACCGCCGCCACCGCCACCGCCACCGCCGTAAAAAGGGCCCGTGACACCACCACCGCCACCGCCACCGGAAGCGCCGTTGGAGGTCACGGTAACGTTGTTCAGGGTCAGAATCCCTGCGTTGAAAATCCCCCCGGCCATCGCGCCCGAGGCACCGTAGCCACCGTTGCCGCCAGTACCCGACACCAAGCCTCGGGTGATCACCAGGCCATCGAGCGTCACGATACTGCCAGACGCCACTTCAATGACTCGGGTCCTGTACTGACCATCGAGAATCACGTCAGCCGCGCCGTCGTTGTTCAAGTCGCCATCAACGGTGATGTTCTTGTTGATCAGCAGTTCGGACGTCAGTTGCACCGTCATGCTGCTGTTAAAGGTGACGATATCGCCATTCTGCGCCGAGGCGATGGCGGCACGCAGTGAGCCGATGCCCGTGTTGGCGTTGTTGGTGGCGGTCCAGGTGGCCAGGCCCCACTGATACTCGCTCATGGCTGTGGTCGAGAGGACGTTGGCGCTTTCGATGTTGCCAGTGGCAATTTCCAGATTCCAGTCGCCACCGACCCCAGTGCGATTGCTGGAAGCAGCCACATCGCGGCCGGTCAGTTGCGCCAGCGAGTCGACAAAACTCAAGCCACGCTCACCTTCGGCGGTGTAGCAGCCGTAGATCATAATGTCGCCGCCGACGTTCATGTCCTTACCGATTTCCGCCAGCACCGCGCTGCGGGCCGCGACGTTGTCGGCCGACAGATAACTATCGCCAAGCCACAGATCGCCGGCGTTGCCGTGAGCGATGATCTGCACCGAGCTGACGCCCTGATGGCCGTCCAGATAATCAGCGATTTGTTGCAGGCCATCTTTGCTGGCATCCAGCTGGATCACCTGAGTGCCGGGCGCAACGCCCTGAAGCAAGCTGTCGGCGTCCTTGACCCGCGAATCAACGAACACCACGCTCTGCCCCGGCACCGCAGTGGGTGCTGGCGCTGGCGTGGCATCGGCCTGGCCATGGGTATCCTGGCTGGCGACCGGTTGATCGGCCGTCGGTGCCTTGACCGCGTCGGCAGCGGCCTGGCTGTCAGCCTGGGCGGTATCGGCAACTGTGGCGGCCACCGCGCCGTCGAAAAGCATGCGTGGCTCCAGGGACATGATCATTGGCGAGGCCAGCGCTCGTGCGCCTTCGGTAACCCGCGACTTGCCTTTGCTCCACCACATGCTGCTCACCCGGACTCGAACTTTTAGACGCATCAATGAAAACGCCGCGATCAACTGATCGCGGCGTCGGCTTTCATACGAATGACATTGGCGGCGCTGGCGGAGCCATCGAGCCAAAAGGACAACTCGGCGTACTGCTTGAACAAGTCCGGCGGCAGGATCGTGCGCCTGGATTGCAATTGAACCTTGGCCTTCACCTTGTGCAGCCCCGAGAGGCCGAGGGCCTGATCGAATTCCGGTGCGTCGTAGGCCAAATGATCGAAGTCATGTTCGAACCAGGGTTCGCCGATGAAGTCGTAGACCAGCCGCATCACCCGCTCCGGCGCCTGGCTCAGCAGGTCGTAATCGATGATCAGCAACGAGTCGGCGTGTTCGCCGTAATAGGCTTCCTTGAGGGCGGCCCAGGAAAACCCCACCAGCCGATTACGCTGAGCCAGGGTTTCGCAGCGGCTATAGACCGTGTTGCGTTCGACCGCATCGCCGAACAGCTTGGTGTTTT
This sequence comes from Pseudomonas sp. PME37.24/025, assembly GCF_055556615.1. Lineage (NCBI taxonomy): Bacteria > Pseudomonadati > Pseudomonadota > Gammaproteobacteria > Pseudomonadales > Pseudomonadaceae > Pseudomonas > Pseudomonas sp. PME37.24/025. The sequence continues at coordinate 28,992 of NZ_JBVHNK010000002.1, read as the reverse complement.
CGAAGGGGTTGGCGCGGTACAGGCGCTCGATACTGTCCATGACCCAGGCGACATTGCGCACGCAGGCAATGATCTTGGCTTGAGGGAACAGATCGCTGATTGCCGGCAGGCGCGAACTCCACAGGCGGTTCGTGTCGAACACCACCGGTTTGTCGGCCTTGTCGGCGTAGAAAGAATCGAACAGGCCGCGCAACAGACGGCGACGCAGGTCGGTGTCGATCACCGCACCGAACTCGCTGCCGGCGCTGCATTGTTCCAGAACACCGGAAAAAAGCGCACCTACGGGGCTGGTCATACCGGCATGAAAGCGCGGGTTCTGCAACAAAATCGCAGAAAGCAGGGTTGAACCTGAACGCGGCAAGCCGGAAATAAAGTGGAATTGTTGCAATCCATTCACCCGTCGACAGTCCTTTGTACGACGGAGCGTAGACCATGAATTGCCTTACAGCTAGCGGTGTTTTGATATCAAATCGGAGCTAAATCGACTGGAAAAACACGATTTAACAAGCTCAGAAAAGATGAATCGTTTAAGCCTTGAAACCCAACGTTACTTCAGCACGTACAAGCTTGCCTTCGCGCCTCCTGCCCGGGTTTCGCGGATGCGTTGCCAACCCGCAGGCAAGGGGGCGAATTCGTCCGGTCCATCGACGGTGCCGACCAGCCAAACTCGACCATTACCTTTGGGTAAGGCGCCAAGACTATCCAGATAGATGTCATGGGTCACCAGCGTACCGAAACCGTAAGCGTTCGGCCGGCTCGACCTGCCATCGGCCAATGGCGGCGTGTACAGCAACGGCTTGACGTCTGTCCGGTTGTAATAGACATAACTCAGGTACCAAAGCATGTCGCTGGTGACGATTTGATCGCCGGGGGTGAAGTGCTGGTTCACGTAGTTGACCATGACGCTGATCTGATCGTCGGTGTCCACTGTGGCATTGTTCTTCAAGCCCACCAGCTCGACGCCGACAAACAGCATCAGCACTGCCAGCGCCAATACCTTGGAGCCCGCGTACAAGCGATCGATGGCCAGCGCCACAAGCATTGGCAGACCCAGGGCATAAGCGGTCAGGTAACGCTCGATAAACACCGGCGATATGAACGACACCACAAACACCAGCAACACCGGGAGAACGGTGTAGATCACCGCCAGTGCACTGCCACGGAAAACACTGCGATCGCGCGCCAACGCCACGCCCGCCAGGTTCAGCAGCGCCAGTGGCAGCGCGATAAAAACCAGTGTGGGCAGGTTTTCGCCATCGTCCTGGATCAGGAACGTCCAGATCATCGAAGGTAATGAGCCGAGCGTGACCGGCACCTCCCACCCCACATCGCCATTGGCTTTGAGCTGATCCATGTGCTGGATCAGATCGAGCAGATTGGGCACCCACGGCAGGTACAACGCCACAATCGTCGCATTGGCCAGCCACCAGCCAGAGCGCTGAATGTGCCGTAATCGATACCCTGATTGCACGCGGATCAGTCCCAGATACAGCCAGTGGCAAAGCACACACAGCGCCGTGAAGTAATGGGTGTAGAACGCCGCACTCATCAGCAGGGTGTAAATCACCAGATAGCGTGTCCGTTGCGGTCGCCTGATCCAATACATCAAGGCGATCGTGGCACCGATCAGCCACAGCCCCAGCAGGGAATACATCCGCACTTCCTGGCTGTAACGCACCGCCGTGGGCAGCAGCGCCAGCAGAACCCCCGCCAGCAATGCGGCGCGGCGGGTAGCGAGCAAGTCCACCAGCCAGACGCCGAGCCCAACCGTGGCAATCCCCGGCAGCGCACTCAGGCTGCGAATCGAAAAAATGCCGTCGCCGAACAGGCCGATCCAGCCGTGCAGCAGCATGAAATACAGGGGTGGATGCACATCATGAGCCGCGTGCTCCCAGATCCCGGTCAGGGAATACTGGCTCAGCAACAGGCTGGACCCTTCGTCGCCCCAGATCGCTGCCGCCGTCAGGTCGTAAAAACGCACCAGCGCGGCCAATACCAGGATCGGCAACAGCCAGTGCTCGCGCGCCCAGCGCAGCAAGCGGCGGGCAGCCGCCCACGACCGCGGCGTCGCGTGCGGATCCTGGGTGTCGCCCAGCGGGGTTTCTCTGCGCGCCTCCATTACCTCCCCTTGCAACGGCCATGTAAAAACCGAAGCTTCACAAGCACTGTAGGACAGCCGCGGGCCCGTCGTCGATGCTGGCCTTGCGACGGACGACGTCCGGCAATCATTCCGATCAGCGTCTACGCTTTGGCGTGGCGTGACCCAGCCACGGAGATGAAAGGAGTCGGCTGATCAACGCGAACTGCCCGGATAACCGGGTCTGCAACGTGACGTATCAGACACTAACCTGAGGGATGAGGAACTATGGAAGTATTCATCGGCACTATTCAGCCTTTCGCCTTTAACTTCGCGCCCAACGGCTGGGCCCTATGCAACGGCCAGACGCTGAGCATCGCGCAATACAACACGGTTTTCGCACTACTGGGAGTCAACTTCGGAGGCAATGGCACCACCAGTTTCATGCTGCCCAACCTGCAAGGTCGCATGCCGGTCGCCATGGGCAACGGCTTGGGCCTGACCCCGCGCGTCATCGGCGAAGTCTCCGGGACCGAGAACGTCACCGCGACCATCACTAACCTGCCCAACCACACCCACGCCTTGTCCGGGCTCACGGCCACCACCACCCTGCAACTGGCCAGCCCGGCGAGCAACCCGGTCACCAACCCGACCGCCACCAACTCGTACATCGGCGCCTCGGGAGGCGGGCCGGGCTCGGCGAGTATTTACTCCGATCAGCAAGGTGCAGCGGCCGTACCGCTCAAGGGCGTGGCCACTACGGTAACGGGGGAAATCTCGTCCGCCGGCAACGGCTTGCCCATGGAAGTGATGAACCCGTTCCTGGTGCTCAACTTCAGCATCGCCCTGAACGGTCTTTTCCCTTCGCGTAACTGAGGGTCTGGCCGGGGGATGCAAATCCCCCGGCCACTTTTGCTTTATGGAGTGATGCCATGCTGCAACAGGTTCAAAGCCAACACTTTCAGGCACTGTTGGGCAAGACGGGGACGCTGCGGCTGCCCGATCGCAGTGAATTGCCGATCCATATCGACACTCTTGCAGAAACGCCCCGCTCACAGATGCCAAACAGCGAGCGTATGCCGTTCAGCGTCGAGTTCAACAGCCTGCAACCCACCGATTTTGTCGATGGCTTGTGTGCGCTGGAGTTGCCGGAGCTGGGCCGGGTGGAAGATATTTTTGTTTCGCGAGTACCGGCCATGGGGCGTGATCCGCAACTGGGGTATTTCTACATCGCGTTCAATTGAGAACTTTGTGGGAGCGAGTTTGTGGCGAGGGGGCTTGCCCCCGTTGGGCCGCGCAGCGACCCCGGCATTTCAAAGTTAAACCGCATGTAAAGGGTTTACGACTGCTTCGCAGCCGAACGGGGGCAAGCCCCCTCGCCACACAAGCCCGCTCCCACAGTTTTTTGTATTGCTCTTAACATTGCGGATACCACACCAATCGCTCCGCAGCCGGGTTGCGCTCTTCAACCTGAAACCCCAGCGCCAGGTAATGCTGGCGCGCATGGGGATTATTGGCCCAGACCACCGTCGCTACCGGGCAGCGGATTTGTTGTGCGGCTTTTTGCACACCTTGCAGCACCGTCCGACCGTAACCCTTGCCTCGGGCCTGTGGGATGAACGCCAGGTACAGCACGCGAATTTCATTGGGACCGAAGTCGGTGGTCAACGCGCCAATGGCCGTGTCGAGTTTCTCGATCACGTAATGCATGGCATTGGGGAAGTTCTCCCCCAGCCCTTGTTCCTGCACTTTGAATTGCTGGGCAACCACCTGCTCAACCACCTCTTGCTCACCGTCGATCCATTGCAGATCCGGCCGCGCCGCTTGGTAAAGGCTGTGCAGAAAAGGTCCATCGCTGGTCCGCGAAGGCCTGACCACCAAGCCGTCCGCTGCCACTGAATCGGTTTTCGCCATCGTTGTTCTCCCTTAGCTATTCACCTTAGAAGCCGCTTTCCCTGACCCCCAAAGCCGCCAAGCGCCGCCAGGCAACGCCCAGCAACGACTCGCCACTGCCTTGCAACACCACAATGCCGCGCAACGGCTGCACCGGTGTCGGCGTATTTTCGAGGATGCTCAACCGTGCGCCGTACTGCGCCTGCACCGGCTCGGCGCGCTGATGCTGATCACGCCGCACGGCGATCGGCCCGTGATGATCGGAGGTCAGCGCTTCCTGATCGACATAAGCCACGCCGTTGGTGTCGATTTCGCTCAATTGCACGGCGATCGCCGGGTGCATCGGATCATCGGCGATGAACCGTCCGCTGGCACCCGGGGCGACACGCCAGAGTTCGGCCTCGGCCAGATAACCGCGCAACCGCGCGCCGTCCTCGACCACCCGGGCCAAAGGATCCTTGGTCGAAAGCCAGCGGCCGACCGTTAACTGTGGCAGCAGATCGCGCACCTTGCCGCCGTGGGGCGCGCGCAACAGCAGACGTTCACGCTGAGCGGCCAGGCCCCGATATTCGGCCACGGCTTCAGCCAAACGCTGTTCGACGATACCGGCATCGGCGGCGGTTTCGCTACGGCCGGCCTGACGACGCATCTGTAATTGCTGAATCTGGATTTCGCGACGGACGATGGCCTGGCGCGAGTCCAGATCCGGTGATTCCAGCTCGATCAGCACCTCACCTTGAGCGACGATCTGGCCGTCATGCACATTCACCGTCTTGACCCGCGCCGCCACCGGCGCGTGCAGGGCGCTGGCGCGTCCGGCCTCAAGCATCGTCGGCAACTCCACCGCGCTGCGCCATGGCAGCGCCAGCAGCAACAACAACCCAAGCAACGCCAGACCGCTGAGCAGTACCCGAGGCGCATGCGCCTGTTCGCGACGGCTCCACCATTGCCGCCACTCGCTCAGGATCGGCAGAAAGATGAACCACACCAGCTCCACCAGCATCAAGAAAATCCCCAACACCTTGAAGAACAGGTGATAAACCGCCAGTGCAATCCCGAAAAACAGCGCCGCGCGCCACAGCCAAGCGCCATACCCCCAGATCAACAAACGCCGCTGCATCTTCGGCGACCAAGGCTCCGGTGCCGGGGCCGCGTAGCCGAACAAAAACTCACGCAGCCGCCAGCGGCACAAGGCAAAGGCCCGCCCTTGAAGGTTGTCCACTTCCCAGAAATCACTGAGCAAGAAGTAGCCATCGAAACGCATGAACGGGTTGAGATTGATCACCAGGGTGGTGATCCAGGTCGCACTGGCGAGCATGAATGCCGCCGTGCGCCCGGGGCCGTCAGGCAGCAGTGACCAAGCGAGCAGCGCGATACACGCCAACACCAGTTCCGCCAGCACCCCGCCGGCACCGATCAGCAACCGCGCCCGGCGATCATTGACGCGCCAGGCATCGCTGACGTCCGTGTAAAACATCGGCAGCAGCACCATGAACGCCACGCCCATGCTCTGCACCCGACAACCGGCGCGCTTGGCCATGAAGGCGTGGCCGAATTCGTGGCAAAGCTTGGCGAAAAACAGCGCCACACCAAATGCCAACGCACCGCCGAGGCTGAACAGGTGCGGAAAGGTCGCGATAAACCGCTGCCAGTCCCGTGAGACCAGAAATACCCCGAGCCCCAGTGTCGCGGGCAATCCGTAGCGCAATGCACGCGGGCCGAAACGCTCCAGCCACGGCCAGACGCGATTGAGAAAGGCGTCCGGGCGCCACAGCGGAATCCGGAAAAACAGGTATTGATGCAGCAAGATTTGCCACAGGCTCTGGCGCTGAGCCGCGGCCTTCAGGCTGTAACTGGCACGCTGCGACGGGTCGAGGGCGCTGATCAGGTCGTGGCCGCGCAAAAACTCCAGCAATTGCTCAAGCGCCACGCCATCCAGCGGCAGCCCTGGTTCGCGGTTGGCGGCACGCAGCACTTGCTCCGGATCGCCCAGGGACCAATGGCGCAGCAGGCGCATCGCCGCCGCACCGAGTTTGAAATAGCGCCCACGCACCGGGTCGGCCAGGGTCCAGCGCGGCGACCCGTCTAGGGCTGGGGCCGCCGTCGACAATTGCAGGTCTGCCCGCAGGCTCGGCAGGCTCATCTAAAGACCCACGCTCTGACGCAACCCGGCCAGCGGTCGACGCAACAGGTACAACGCCAGCGGGGCACGATCGCCGAAGACTTTCGCGGTACCACGCAGGCCGATACGTGGCGGCGCGGCGTCAAATGTTGCATCCAGCCGATAAGCCAGTTGTCCGGCAGCGGTGGGCTGCGCTTCGTAGGCCGAACGTTCGAGTTTGGCCAAGTGCCGCTGCAGCGGATCGCTGTCGAGAAACAGCGCAACTTGCGCCCCCGGCTCCAGGGCAATCGCATCGCCCACGGCCAGTTCGATGCGCAACTCGGCCTGGTTCGGGTCGGCGATTTCCATCAGCCGCTCGCCGGTTTGCACGGGTTTTCCGGTCCAGCGTTCGGCGTCGGCGAACACGGCGATACCGTCCCGCTCGGCGCGTACTTCGCTGCGTTTGAGCAGCTCACGGGCGTAATCCCGTTCGGCGCGCTTCTGCTCCACTCGCGCCGCCAGCAGATCGATTTTCGAACTGGATTCGGCATCGGCGAAGGAGCGTTGGGAATTGGCCTTGAGTTCCGCTTCGGCAACGCCCAGGGCGCGCTCGGCCACATCGGCCTGAGCCTTGAGCGTGGTGCTTTCGAAGCGCAGCAGCAGGTCGCCGGTTTTCACCGTCTGATTGGGTTTGACCAGAAACTCGGCGATCACCCCGTCCAGCGGCGCCGCCACCACCCGACCGCCCAACGGGACGACTTCGGCCGGGGCCAGCACCGATTGGCGCACCGGAATCAGCAACCCGAGCAACAACACGGCAACCAGCGCCACCTGACGCTTGCGCGTCCAGCGCAGTCGCCAGGGTTTGCGTGGTTGCTGCGCCAGCCAGGCATGGCTGTAGGTGTCGCCCAGTTGCGACAGCAGCACTTGTTCGGAAGGGTTCCACGGCACATCCCGCGCCAGCCACAGACCGCCGAACACCTCGCCCTGATGATCGATCAGCGGCAGCCAGAACACCTGAGCGGCTGACAGACTTTGCCAATCGGCCAGAATCGATTCGCTGAGAAGATCGGGCGTGATCACCCGCGCCTGTTTCAACACCTCAAGCTTGAACAGCTGTGCGACTGCTTGCTCGACAAACGCCACGAACGGCGCATTCGGTTCCACGGCACTGACACCGGTGACCGCCTGCACTTTGCCGGCGATCAACAACGCGGCATGGCGGAAACCGAACAGCGCCTGGCCGTCATTCACCAGGCTGTAAGCCAGTTGCGAAGGCGTGCGCGCGGCGCGAGTCTGGCGTTCGAGATCGAGAAACCTTGCGAACACTTGCTCGGCGCCGCCGGTCACCGGCGCGTTCATTTGAGCTCCGCGAAACGCGCCGTTCCGCTCATGCCAGCCAACAGCCCCTTGGCATTGGGCAATGTCGCCACCAGCAGCAAGGTCTGGCTGCCTTCGTCGATCCGCGCACCGAGGCGTTTGACCGTGGCATCCAGCGGCTGGCCGGTTTCATCGGGGACAAAACTGAACGTCTGGCCGGGCTTGAGTTTGCCCATCCAGCGTGATGGCACCAACAGGTGAATTTCCAGGGTGCGGTTATCGACCACGTCCAGCAACGGCGCGCCAGCGGCAACGCTTTCGTAGCGTTTGACCTTGCGCTCGACGACCTGACCATCGAACGGCGCCACCACATTGCAGCGTTTGACCTGAACCTGATAGACCTGAGACTGCGCCTGAATCTCGCTGACCTTGGCCTCGGCCCGCGCCACTTCAAAGCGCCCGACTGAATTCAACGCCGCCAGTTGTTTGTTGTGTGCCAGCTCTTCACCAGCACCACGGCTGGCGGCCTGAGCCGCGTTGAGCTGGGCCAGATAAGCCGAACAGTCAAACCGTGCCAGGGTGTCGCCCTTTTTGAACGACTCGCCCTCACTGAACGGCAACTCGACAATCCGCCCCGACAACTCGCTGGCCAGCACCGCCTGATCCCGGGCTCGCAGCACACCACGGGCTTCACTGCTGGCTGACGCGTTACCACCGACCGCACTGTTTTCCAGCAACGGATCGTCCGGCGCAGGCGTTTGCGCCTGTACTACGCACGTTACGAAGGTCAATCCAATAACCAAAATACGAACACGCCGCATAACCGTAACTCCCTGACGGATGAGCGGAGTCTATGACAGCGGGGGTGAGCGTCAAGCCGGATGGCCATCATTGGTTGAAAGAGTGTGCTCGCTGATCAGTATTAATTGCCTTACAAATCATCCAGAAGGTTCCTATACCATAGCCGGACAGCCACAGATTGCAGACGTAGACCTGACACTTTAATCTCGCCGAACTAAACCTTGTACGCAGCGATTAAGTTCGCTGGCAGTCAGGGTGAAGAAACCGGCTCCGGCCGGTTTTTTCGTTTTTCTGCGAGCAGATCAGCGCTGCGCCGTCTCTGCCACCGGATACACCGACTCCCATCCCCCACCCAACGCCTTGTACAAACCAACCATTGCCAACGACACCCCGGTCGAACTCTCGACCCACTGCTGTTGGGTCGCCAGCAATTCGCCTTGCACGGTAAGGACGTTGACGAAATCCACCGCCCCTTCGACGTATTGCTGTTGCGCGGTGCGCAGGGCGATCTGGTTTTGGCGCACGGCTTCGGCGAGGCTGTCGCGGCGCAGTTGGCTGGCGTTGTAGGCGGTGAGTTGATCGTCGATTTCATGCCAGGCCCGCAGCACGGTTTGCTGGTAGGCCAGCGCCGCTTCCTGTTGTTGGGCTTCACGCAGGTGCAGCATGCCGCGCAGGCGACCGCCGTCGAACAGCGGCAGGCTGAACTGCGGACCGATGCTGAACGAGCGCGAGCCCCAGGAACCGAAATCGCTCAATTGCATGGCTTGCGAACCGATATTGCCCGACAGGGTGATCCGTGGATAAAAGTCGCCCTTGGCCACGCCGATGTTGGCGGTCGCGGTATGCAGACGGGCTTCTGCCTGACGGATGTCCGGGCGGCGCTCGGCCAATTGCGACGGCAAGCCGATGGCGACCTGACGCGGGGTTTGCGGCACGGGAGCGTCTGTGGATAACTCGGCGGACAGCGCTTGCGGCGGTTCGCCCATTAACAGACTCAGAGCGTTGATCAGTTGCGACTGACGCTGCTCCAGCGCCGGCAAACGTGATTCGATGGCGGCGACTTGCGCAGCGGCTTCGGCAACGTCCAGATCCGTCGCCACACCATCGGCCCGACGCAGTTGCGAGAGTTTCAAACTGTGCCGGGCGACGTCGAGGTTCTGCTCGGTGACGGCCCGGGTGCTTTGCACACCGCGCAGTTGAATGTAGTCCTGAGCGGTTTCGGCGAGCACCGATAGCAGCACGCCGCGACGATCGTTTTCCGCCACTTCCAGAGTGGCATCAGCGGCTTCGGTTTCGCGGCGCACACGGCCCCAGAAATCCAGCTCCCAAGAGGCGGAAAAGCCTGCATCCCACAGGTTGAACGCCGAGTCGCCGTTGTTGCCCGACGGATCGCTCAAGCCTTCACCGCTGTTGCGTTTGCGCCCGTAGCCGCCGGTGGCGGCGGTGTTGGGATAGCGGTTGGCGGTGATCACCTGGCGCGCGGCGCGGCTTTGCTGCAAGCGGCTGCTGGCGAGTTTCAGGTCGAGGTTGTCGGTCAGGGCGCGTTGGGTCAGGGCCGAGAGTTTTGGGTCGTGGAATACTTCCCACCAGCGTTCGTCCATTTCGGCGGGAGCGATCTGACTGGCGGCGGCTTTGGTTGGTTTCGACCATTGGGCCACTTGTTGCGGCTGAGGTTTCTGGAAGTCCGGGCCGACAGTGCAGGCACTCAATGAAAGCAGACTCAACACAAAAACCACTGAATGAATGCTGACCCTGTGGCGAGGGGGCTTGTCGGACCGCCGCACCGCCCCGTTGGGCCGCGCAGCGGACCCAAAATTTGCGAGCGCTGCGCACTCGAACGGGGGCAAGCCCCCTCGCCACAGGGATGTGCGATTAACAAAGTTCATCGTTGCGCAACCTCATGCTCACCGGTGCTTGCAGTATCAATCCTCGCCTCCACCGACATCCCCACCCGCAACCGCTCGGCCAATGCCTGACCCGGCTCCAGAACGATTTTCACCGGAATCCGTTGCACAACCTTGGTGAAGTTGCCGGTGGCGTTGTCCGGTTTGACCGAGGCGAAGGTCACGCCAGTGGCGGGGGCAATGCTCTCGACGCGACCGCGCAGAGCTTCGCCGCCGAAGCTGTCGACGTGCACTTGCACGCTCTGCCCCGGCTGTACGTCAGTCAGTTGGGTTTCCTGAAAATTGGCGACCACATAAGCCCGCGCCAATGGCACCACGGCCAGAATCTTGCTGCCCGGCGTGACATAGGCGCCGACCCGCACCGCGCGCTCGCCGACCATGCCGTCCTGGGGCGCAACGATGCGCGTATAGGACAGCTCATAGCTGGCCATTTCCAGCGCTGCTTGCGCTCGCTTCAGCCCACCTTCAGCCGCATCACGCTGGGCGGTCAGGATCTCTACCTGCTTGCGTTCAGCCGCCAGCACCGCCGTGGCATTGGCCAAGCGAGCGGAGGCCTGATCGATACGCGTGCGCGCTTGCTGAGCATTCTGCACCGTGCCGGCTCCCACCCCGGCGAGATGGTTATAACGGTTCAGTTCATGCTCGGCGAAGGCCATTTCTGCCTTCGCCGAAACCACCGTGGCCTGGGCCTGAGCGATCACCGATGTCTGGCGCTCAAGGGTTGAACGAGCGTTCTGCAGTTGCGCCCTGGCCACCAGGGTTTGCGCGTCGGCAGCCTCAGCGGCAGCACGTAGATCGCGGTCGTCGATCAATGCCAGTAGCTGTCCGGCCTTGACCTGCTGATTGTCTTCCACCAGCACGTCCTTGATGAACCCCGCCACGCGCGGTGCCACCAGGGTGAAGTCCGCCGAGACGAAGGCATCGTTGGTGTTCTGCTGCGTACGCTTGCCGAACAAGCCCGGCACCAGCAGGTAAACAAATACGCCGAGCGCCATCACTGCGGCAACGCCGACAGCAACTTTTTGCTTTGATTGAATCGTCATAAAAACCTTCTGTTTCAGTGAAGCATTCAAGTCGGCGCGCGCGGTGGATAGATCCGCGTCGGCAGCCAGAAAATCAACAGGATCAGCGCCACGGCGACGCCGGCCATGCACAGATAAAGATCGGAGGACATCAGCACCACGGCCTGTTGATGCAGTCGGTGAGCGAGACCAGCGCTAGTGCCGTCAACCAGAGGCGAATTACCAAGGTTGTCCACCAGCATGGTCGAGTGGAAATGCAGCCCTACAGTGGTCAGCGCCTCGATCACACCGGTGGCGATCACCGCCGCCAGGCCTTTCACCGTGTTGAACCAGGCCGAGGCGAACGGTCCTTCCATCGGGGTGATGCTGCCGGTGGAGAGCATCAACAGCGGCAGCACGGCCATGGGCTGACCGAAAATCTGCAGCCATTGCAGGACGTAGAAATCGTCGCGAATCCATGCCGACGTCAGCTGCGAACCACCGAGGCAAGACAGCGTCAGCATGCTCAGACCGATTCCCAGCACCCAGCGGCAATCGATCCAACGCAGGTTGCACAGCGCCGCCACCAACGGCAGCGCGATCAACTGTGGCAGCGCCGCCAGCAGCATGATCGGCGCGGTCTGCACCGGACGATAACCCTGGACCTGAGCCAGGTAACTGGAAGGAATGAGGACCACCGCGAGCAACACCACCAGCACGCCGGCCAGGGTCAACAGGGCGAACGACAGGTTGCGGATACCGAGCATCTGCAACTTGAAGAACGGAATCGGTTGCGACCACTCATTGATCAGAAACAGCACCAGCAACAGCAGCCCGCCGCCAAGCAGTACGCAAATCAGGCTCGACTCGAACCAGTCCAGCCGATTGCCCTGCAGGATGCCGATCACCAGCATGCAGATCGCCGGAAACCCCAGCAGCAAGCCGCGCCAGTTGAACTGTTTGAAGCGTTCCAGCCGCAGCGGATCCTGAGGCAAACCGTAAGCCACCGCCGCCATGGCAATCAGGCACGGCACGACGATTTGCCAGAAGGTCCATTGCCAGCCGACGTACTCGGTCCACAACCCGGCCAGCGGCGTACCGAGACCGGGGCCGAAGGTCGCCGTCAGGGCATAACCGGCCAGGCCATAGAGTTTCACATTGGCCGGCAGGAACCGCAGGGCAACGGTCATCAGCATCGGCGGCAGCGCGCCGCCGGCCAGACCTTGCAAGGTGCGCATGACCAGCAGGCTTTCGTAATTCGGGGCGAACGGGCACAACACACCCAACAGGGTGAACGCACTGATCGCGCACAGCGTGAAGCGCCGCAACGAGAATGTCACCGAACACCAGGGGGCAAATGCCATGGCGGCCACCGAGGTCGCGGTGTAACTGGCGACCAGCCAGGTGCCTTCGTCGTAACCGATGGCCAACGCGCCGCGAATATCGGCCAGGGCGACCTTGGTCACCATCTCGTTCAGGCCCGACACCAGCACCGCCAGCAACACGCCCACCAGGCCGATGATGATTCGCGGGCCGAAGACCGGTGGCGTGATGGCGGTCGTTGGTTTGGCCGCAGCGAGACGCGCCGTGACCGTGAGGGAAGTCATGTACTACACGCTCCGGAAGGGGAATACCGAAGCATATTAGGGAGAGTGGAAGCTTACGAAAATTGACTTATTGGCAGCTTATAAGTGCGTTTCATGCAGTATTTAGATCTGGAAAACAACACAGATCCCTGTGGGAGCGGGCTTGCCCGCGAAGAGGCCATCACCTTCAACATCAACGCTGACTGACACACCGCTTTCGCGGGCAAGCCCGCTCCCACAAGGGGTATGCGTCAACTCAGGTAGGTTGTGCGGCCAGCCATGTCTCATCGCAACAAGTCTTGAGAGTTTCGCGCATCCAGCGATGGGCCGGATCCTTGTCGAAACGCGGATGCCAGGCCTGAGTCAGCATGAGGGTCGGTAACGGAATCGGCAGGGTAAACGAGCGCAGTTTCAAACCCAGGCGTCGCACGCTCAGCAATGCTTCCTTGGGCACCGGCAGAATCAAATCGGAATCCGGCAAGGCGAACATCGCCGCATGGAAACTCGGTGCAATCACCGCCACCCGCCGCTCCAGCCCCAAGGCGTTAAGCGCCGTGTCGATCGGCCCGCGGGCGATCCCGCGACGGGACATGCTGATATGAGAAAAACCGGCGTAACGTTCGGCGGTGATCTCTTCATCGAACAACGGGTGATCTTCACGCACCAGCCCGACAAAGTGAGTGGAAAACAGGTTCTGCACCTTCACTTCAGGCATCAGCGGCCGGTTGTTGCTGACGCTTAAATCGATGCGTCCTTCGCGCAAGGCTTCGTCGTCTCCATCGCCCTCGGGGACAAAGCGCAATTCACAATGCGGGGCCTGGCGCTCCATCGTGTCGAACAGCTTGCCGCCGTAGACGCCCACAAAGAAATCATTGGCGCGAATACTGAACCGCCGACGCAAACTGCCCAGATCCACGTCATCGGCGGAGCGGAACAGCAAAGCGGCCTGCTCCACCAGGTCCCGCACCTGCTCGCGCAACTCCAGTGCCTTGGGCGTCGGCACCAGACCTCGGCCGGCGCGCACCAGAATCGGATCGCCAATGGCCTCGCGAATCCGTGTCAGCGTCCGGCTCATCGCCGCCGGGCTGAGGTTCATCCGCCGCGCAGCGCCCACCACACTGCCCTCGTCGAGCAAGGCGTCGAGGGCGACTAACAGGTTCATGTCCGGGAGTTGCATGCTGAGCACTCATGTCTGATCTGGATTGATTCAGACGCAATGCTAGCAAACATCCTTCTGACTGATGTATTGGCAGGTCTGCCGCCATCGCGGGCAAGCCCGCTCCCACAGTGATCTTCAGTGGATGCGGACTATGTGTTCAACACAGAACCCTGTGAGAGCGGGCTTGCCCGCGATGACGCCAGATCAGACACCGCAAAACTCAGCGCTGCATCCCCCACCGCTTCACCGTCACCCGCTCCAACGTATCAAACACCAGATTCTCCACCAGCAACCCAATCAAGATCACCACCGCCAACCCGGCAAATACCTTGTCGGTGTACAGCTCATTACGATTCTGGAAGATGTACCAGCCCAAACCACCCTTGCCACTGGTAGCGCCAAACACCAATTCAGCAGCGATCAGCGTACGCCAGGCGAAGGCCCAGCCGATTTTCAGCCCGGCGAGGATCGACGGCAGCGCGGCCGGGATCAGGATGAACAACACGAATCGCATGCCCTTGAGGCCGTAATTGCGCCCGGCCATGCGCAAAGTTTCCGAGACACCGAGAAACCCGGCATAGGTGTTCAAGGCCAACGCCCAGAGCACCGAATGCACCAGTACAAAAATCAGGCTGTTCTGCCCCAGCCCGAACCACAGCAGCGCCAGCGGCAACAGGGCAATGGCCGGCAGCGGGTTGAACATCGAGGTCAGCGTACTCAACAGATCACGACCGAATCGGGTCGACACCGCCAGCGTCGTCAGGACAAACGCCAGAACGATGCCGATCAGGTAACCCTTGAGCAAAACAACCAGCGAAATCCACACCTTGCTCAGCAGTTCGCCGCTGAGCAGGCCATCCTGCAGCGCGCTGGCGGTTTGCAAAAAGCTCGGCAGCAGCAGGTCGTTGTTCTGATAGCGGGCGACGGCTTCCCAAAGCACCGCGAGCAACATCAGGATCAGACTTTTACGCAGCCAGCCCTGCTGCCAGAGGCGCTGGCCGAGCGGTAATTCACGCTCCAGCGGTACGCTGGTCAGCGGCTGCAAAACAGTTTCGTACTCTTTACGCGCAGATGATGAATGGCTCATCGGGCAATCCTCCAATGGCTCAATAAGCAATGCGAATGTCGGTAAAATCCAGCTCACGCTCGGTTTCCGGCGACTGACCTTCATCGAACAACAGCCGATGAATCCGCCGAGCCGACTCCTGGAACGCCACGCCACCCAAGCTGTGCAAGTCGTATTGATGGCTGTGGACTTCCGCCCGCACCCGACCCGGATGGGGCGACAGCAGCAGGATCCGGTTACCCACCACCAACGCCTCTTCGATGGAGTGAGTGACAAACAGCAGCGTGAATCGCACCTCCTCCCAGAGCAGCAACAACTCTTCCTGCATCTTGCGCCGGGTCAGCGCGTCGAGGGCGGCGAAGGGCTCGTCCATCAACAGGATCTTCGGCTGCATCGCCAAGGCGCGAGCAATGGCCACGCGAGCTTTCATGCCGCCAGACAAGGTATGCGGATAGGCATTGGCAAACGCCGCCAGACCGACCTTGTCCAGATAGTGCAGCGCCCGCTCTTCAGCCTCTTTGCGCTTGAGAGTTTTGGAAGCGAGCAGCGGAAACATCACGTTCTGTTTGACGGTTTTCCACGGTGGCAGTTGATCGAACTCCTGGAACACCACGATCCGGTCTGGCCCTGGCGCATCGACCCGCTGGCCTTGCAGACGAATCTCACCCTCACAGGGCTGAATGAACCCGGCAACGGCTTTGAGTAACGTCGACTTGCCGCAGCCGGAAGGACCAAGCAGAACAAAGCGATCCGCCGGATCGATCTCGAAACTGACCTGATGGGTCGCGCGAACCACACGCGCAGGCGTGCGGTATTCCAGGCTGACCTGGTCGACCGACAGCAGCGCTTGAGCTGCCTCGATCGGTTTGCTGACCGTGTGGCCTTGCAAAGGGGCGTTCATGTCGGTCAGCTCCCTTGCAGCGGTTTGGCGTCCTGGAAGAAGTAGTCCTTCCACGAATCCGGCTTGTTCTTGATCGCACCGACACGGTAGAGGAACTCGGCCAGCGGGTAGGTGTTTTTCGGTGTGATGCTGAATTCGAACTGCGGGTTGTCGATGATTTTCAGCAACGCTGCGCGGTCGATTTTTGCCTTGGTGACACGGATGTAAGTGTCGGCCGCCGCACCTTTATCGTTCTGCGCGAACTCGGCCGCTTCAGTCAGCGCGGCGATGAAGGCTTTGTAGGTTTTAGGGTTCTCGTTGCGGAATTTCTCGGTGGCGAACAGCACGGTCGGCGAGTTCGGGCCGAGCAGGTCATAGGTGTTCAGCACCACGTGCACGTTGGGGTTTTCCAGCGCCTGATCCTGGAACGGCGGGTTGGAGAAGTGCCCACTCAACTCGGTGCCGCCAGCGATCAGTGCCGCGGTGGCATCCGGGTGCGGAACGGCGATGGTGTACTTGTCGAGGCGATTGAATTCCTTGTCGCCCCATTGCTTGGCCGCCGCGTATTGCAGGAAGCGCGACTGCACCGAGACCCCGACCGCCGGCACCGCAATGCGGTCCTTTTCGGTGAAGTCGGCGATGGTTTTGACCTTCGGATTATTGCTCACCAGGTAGTAAGGAAAGTTGCCCAGGGAGGCCACGGCTTTGACGTTCTGTTTGCCGTGAGTGCGGTCCCAGATGGTCAGCAGCGGACCGACGCCGGCCCCAGCAATGTCGATGGAACCGGAGAGCAACGCATCGTTGACCGCCGAACCGCCGGAGAGCTGAGTCCAGTCGACCTTGATGTCGATGCCTTCCTGCTTGCCGTACTTCTCGATCAAATTCTGATCGCGCACCACGTTGAGCAGCAGATAAACGATGCCGAACTGTTCGGCGATACGGATTTCACCTTCGGCGTGAGCCACGGTCGGCGCTACCAGGCTGCCGGCGAGCAGGCTGAAACCCAGGCCAATGGCCGCAGCCAAGGGTGCAAATGGAAGACGTTTGGACATGGGAATTCTCCGAAATCAGAAAGGCGCGTCGCCCTGGATGGTGGTGCGATACAACTTGCGGCGCAGATGGCTGGGGCATCCGGCGGCGAGGTGAATCAGCGAACGGTTGTCCCAGAACACCAGGTCGTGGGCCTGCCATTGATGGCGGTAAATGTTTTGCGGCAGCACGCTGTGGGCATAGAGCTCGTCGAGCAATTGTTTGCTCTCGTCTTCCGGCAAACCGACGATGCGGGTGGTGAAGCCCTCGCTGACGAACAACACCTTGCGGCCGTTTTCCGGGTGGGTTCGGACGATGGGGTGAACCACCTCGGCGACCTGAGCGAGTTGCTCCGGCGTCAGGGTCGGGCGCCAGTTACCTTCAAACTTTGTTTCGCTGTAGCGCGCTGTGTAGGAATGCGCGGCCGAGCGGCCTTCGACGGCTTTACGCAGCGCCTCGGGCAGGCTGTCCCAGGCTTTGTGCATGTCGGCGAACAGCGTGTCGCCGCCTTCGGACGGCAGCTCCTGGGCATGCAGCATCGAGCCCAGGCTCGGCAGTTCTTTATAGGACAGGTCCGAGTGCCAGAACTTGCCGGCGTCACCGAGGCCGATGGATTGGCCGTTTTCGATGATATTGGAAACGATGAGGATTTCTGGATGCCCGGCCAGCAGGAACTGTTTGAGCACGTGGATCTGCAACACACCGAAACGGCGGCTGAAAGCGATCTGCTGTTCGGGGGTAATGCGCTGGTCGCGGAACACCACGACGTGATGGTCCAGGTGCGCGCGATGGACGCGGGCGAAGTCCTGGTCATTGATCGGGCGGGACAGGTCCAGGCCGATGATTTCGGCACCGACGGCACCGCTGAATGGTCGGACTTCGAAGACTTGCGACGCGAGGGTGGCGGCGCTGGTTGATGCAGGCTTTGGAGAAAAAGAGACGGCTGACATAAAAATCACTCCCACGCACGGCACGCTCAAAGGCGCGCGTCGATCAGAAACTCACGGAGGTCCCGTGTTGGTTCGTGTCGTGCGGCGCGCCGATTAGTCGGCAGGTACGCAGGGGAGTGACTTTATAGGTATAAGAATTGAAATTTAAATACCGTTAGAGAATAACGATATGGCAGAACAGGCGACGAGTAACCTGTGGCGAGGGAGCTTGCTCCCGCTGGACTGCGTAGCAGTCCCTTTTTTTGGATAAAGAGGGGGGCGCTTCGCGCCCCAGCGGGAGCAAGCTCCCTCGCCACAGGTTTAGCGTCCTACCGCTCGTGCAACGCCTCGGCCCGAGCCCGAATAATCGGCTTGAGCAAGTAACTGAGCACGGTCTTCTTGCCGGTAATGATATCCACCGACGCCACCATCCCCGGGATGATCAGCAGCGGTTTTTCATCCGTCCCGAGGTGGCTGCGCTCGGTGCGCAGTTTGATGATGTAGTACGTGGTCTTCTTGTCTTCGTCGGTGATGGTGTCGGCACCGATCTGCTCCAGCTTGGCTTTGAGGCCACCATAAATGGTGTAGTCGTAAGCCGTGAACTTCACCGTGGCGTCCTGCCCCGGATGCAGAAAGGCGATGTCTTGCGGACGAATCTTTGCCTCCACCAGCAACGTGTCGTCCAACGGTACGATCTCCACCAGGTCGCTGCCCGGCTGGATCACGCCGCCGATGGTGTTCACCAGCAACTTGTTGACGATGCCGCGCACCGGCGATGTCACCAGCGTCCGGCTGACCCGGTCTTCCAGCGCCTTACCGGTGGCCTGGGCCTTGTTCAGATCGGTGCGTGCTTCGTTGAGTTGGGTCAGGGCTTCGCTGCGAAATTTGCCGCGAGTCTCGTCTATCTTGCGCTGAACTTCCTTGATCGCCGATTCGGCGCGCGGGATCGCCAGGGTGGTGGCATCCAGTTGGCCGCGGGTTTCAACCTCGGCGCGTTTGAGGCGCAAAACCTCAACCGGTGACACCGCGCCCTGAGCCACCAACGGCTCGGACATGTTGATTTCCTGACGCTGCAAGGCCAGGCCGCTGCGGTACTGAGCCTGCTTGGAAGTGAACTCGCGCAGCTCTTGTTGACGCTGGATCAATTGCTCCTTCAAGCCACCGATTTCATCGTGCAATTGCTGACGACGGCTGATGTACAGCGACTCTTCACTGGCAGCCTGAGTGGGAACAGCCTTGAGCACGTCGGTGGGGAAGTTCAGCGGACGGTCATCGACCTCGGCGCTCAAGCGCTCCACACGCAGCAGCATCGACAGTCGATCGGCCTCGGTTTCACCGACGTTGGAGGCAAACCGCGTGTCGTCCAGACGAATCAGCGGCGCACCGGCCTCGACGATCTGCCCTTCGGTGACGAACAACTCGGAGACGATGCCGCCCTCAAGGTTCTGGATTTTCTGGATCTTCGATGACGGAATCGCCTTGCCGTCGCCCTTGGTGACTTCATCGATCACCGCGAAGTTCGCCCAGAGCATCAGGAACACGAAGAAGCCGATGATCGCCCAGATCGTCAACCGCACCACACGCGGGGCGTCTTCGATCAGCGCTTTGTTGACCTCGGGAAGCGGCTGGCCTTGCAGCGATGCGGAGCCTTTGAAGTAGCGGCGGATGGATTCTTTGACCCCGGACTTAAGCAACACTGATCTGCCCCTTCTTCAACGCTTCCATCACGGCGGCTTTCGGGCCATCGGCGAGTATCTGCCCACGGTCGATCACCAGCAGCCGATCCACCAGCGACAACAGCGAAGCCCGGTGCGTCACCAGCACCACGGTCTTGTTTTCAACCACTGCAGCGAGGCGTTGCTTGAGACGTTCTTCACCGGTGTTGTCCATGGCGCTGGTCGGTTCGTCCAGCAGCAGGATCGGCGGGTTGAGCAGCAGCGCTCGGGCCAGGGCGACGTTCTGACGCTGACCGCCGGAGAGGTTCTGCCCACGTTCACCGACTTGCAGCTCATAACCTTGCGGGTGCAGACGGGCGAACTCGTGAACGCCGGCCAGTTCCGCCGCTTGCAGCACCAATTCGTCTTCGACGTAACGCGCGCCCGAGACCAAATTGTCGCGCAAGGTGCCGGCGAGCAATTGAATGTCCTGAGGCACGTAGCCGATGTTGTGGCGCAATTCGCTGACGTCGATCTGACGGATATCCACACCATCCACCAGCAACGCGCCGTCGTCCGGCTGATAGAGGCCCACCAGCAATTTAGCCAGGGAGCTTTTGCCCGAGCCGCTGCGGCCAATGATGCCGATCTTCTCGCCGGGCTTGATGATCAGGTTGATGTTCTTCAGCGCGGGGTTCTGCTGATCCGGATAAGTGAAGTTCAACTGGCGGCATTCAATGGCGCCCTGCAGCACCTTGCGGCTCAGCGGACGCTCGTCGAAATTGCGCTCCTGCGGCAGCTCCATCATCTGATCGACCGAGGTCATGGTCACGCGGGCCTGCTGGTAGCGGGTCAGCAGGCCGGACAACGAAGCCAATGGGCTGAGGGCACGACCGCTGAGCATGTAGCACGCAATCAAACCGCCCATGCTCAGATGGCCGTCGATGATCTGGTACACGCCGAAGACGATCATGATCACCCCGGCCAGTTGCTGAATCAGCAAGGTGATGTTCATCGCCAGACCGGACAGCATTTTCACCCGCAGCTCGAGGCGGCTGAGGGTGCCGATGGTTTGCTCCCACTGATACTGGCGTTCGCTTTCGGCGTTGTTGACCTTCACCGCATCGAGGCCGGCGAGGGTTTCGATCAGGCTCGACTGGCGCTCGGCGCCCAGGGCCATGGTTCGTTCCATGGTCGCCACCAGTGGCTTCTGCAAGGCATAACCGATCAGCAAGGCAATCGGGAACGCCAGCACCGGAATCCACACCAGATGCCCGCCCAGAATCGCGATGACCATGAAGATCAGCAGCGTAAACGGCAGGTCGATCAGGCTGGTGAGGGTCAGCGACGCGAGGAAGTCCCGCAGGCTCTGAAACTCATGGATGTTCTGGGCGAAGCTGCCGACCCGGGCCGGGCGGTACTTCATGGCCATGCCGACAATGCGCTCGAACAACGTGGCCGAGATGATCAGGTCGGTTTTCTTGCCGGCCAGGTCCAGGCACAAGCTGCGCAGGCTCTTGAGGATCAGGTCGAACACATAAGCGCCCGTGATGCCGATGGCCAGGACCCACAGGGTCGATTCGGCCTGGTTCGGCACCACGCGGTCGTAGACATTCATCACGAACAGCGGCGCGGCCATGGCAATGATGTTGATCAGAAAACTGGCAGCGATGGCATCGACGTACAGCCAGCGCGAACGCTTGAGGGTGTCGCGAAACCACGAGCGTGCGCGCGGGATCAGCGTGCCGTGGTTAACGTCGAATTTATGTTGGGGTTGGGCGAAGAAGACTTTGCCGCTGTAATCGTCGGCGAGCAGTTCACGGCTGACGCAGACCTCGCCACCATCGCTTTCGCTGAGCAGCAGGCGGGCCTGATCTTCACCGTGCCAACCGAGCAGCACCGCACTGCGACCGTCCTTGAGCAGCAACAGCGCCGGCATGGCAATCGCCGGAATCTGCTCCAGCTTGCGTTGCAACACCCGCCCTTGCAGCCCGGCGCGAGCGGCCGCACGGGGCAGCAGTTCGACGCTCAGGCGTTGTTTGGGCAGCGGCAGGCCGGTGGTCAGCATCGCGGCGCTGGCCGGTTTCTGGTGCAAAGTGCAAAGGGCTAACAGGCCGTCCAGTAACGGATCGTCATGCAGCGCGCGCGGATCATGAATGAGTTGAACTCGACTGACTTCTGATTCCACGCTCGACACTCTTGGCTAACGATTAAAATGGGGCAGGACTCAATTCATCCCGGGCAGCTGAACCTTGGGCTTCACGTCGTTTTGCACAACGGATGCCAACGGTGCGACTACGCCCTGACTTTTGAGCAATTCGCCCATGGTCGCCTTGATTCGGTACTGAGTAAATAACTGAATGTTTTTGATCTCGGCCAGCCGACGGGAAGCGCTGAACAGCTCGTTTTCACTGTCGAGCAGGTCGAGCAATGTCCGCTCTCCGAGGCTGAACTGCTTCTGATACGCGCTGCGCACACTGGCGCTGCGATCGACATATTGCTGGGCGATCGGCACTTGGGCGTTGGCGTTGTTCAGGGCGTTCCAGGCCAGGCCCAGTTCTTCGTTCAACACACGCAGGGCGTTGTTGCGAATATCCAGCGCCTGGTTCGACAGGTAGGACTTGGATTCCAGATCAGCCTTGTTGCTGCCACCGGCAAACAAATTGAAGCGCATGCGCAGCATGGCCTGCCATTCGTTGTTGTGACCGTTCTGACCATCGAGATCGTTATCGGCGGTGCGACCCAGTTCGGCATCGAAGCGCGGGTAGAAGCTCGACTTGGCGGCTTCATACTGCTTCTCGGCGGCGGCGATATCGGATTCGGCGGAGCGCAGGATCGGGCTGTTTTCCAACATCTGCGCCCGGGCTTCATTCAGGTTGGCCGGCAACAGCGCCATAAAATCGGCAGGCCGCTCCAGTTGATCGGGCATCTGGCCGACGGCACTGAGGAAGTTGGTCTCAGCGTCAGCCAGGTTGGTCTGTTCAGTGATCAGGTTGTTGCGGGCCTGCGCCATACGCGCGTCAGCCTGATCAAGGTCGGCACCGCTGCCGACACCGCGCTGGGTGCGCAACTTGATCTGGTCGAGAATCCGTTCGTGGTTCTTCAGATTGTCTTCGGCCAGGCGCACGAATTCGCGGCGGGTCAATACATCGAGATAGACCTGAGCGACGGTCAGCCCGGTACGTTCCGACGTGCCCAGCAAGGAATAAGCGCGGGAATTAACGGTGGCTTGTTGACGCCCCACTTCACTGGACGTCGCAAAACCGTCAAAAACCATCTGCGACAGACGTAAACTTGACTCGCTGCGGTTCAGCGTTTCCCAGTGATTGTTGTTGCCGGTGGTACGGGTGGTGACGCTGTCGGTGCCTTCACGACCATAACCGCCCAGCAGATCGACCCTTGGCAGGTATCCCCCTTTGGCGGCCTTTAACTGATAATCCGCGGCCAATCGACTGTTGACCCCTGCCTGGATTTCCGGATGGACATCCAGCGCCTGCTGCATGGCTTGCGGAAGGCTTTGTGCCTGAACAAAACTGGTGGCAAGGGCGAAGGGTAGAACCTTGAACAGGTGCAAACGCATAGTTGGAATTTCCCGGGACTTCTTGTCTTGGAATCACTGCAGAACGTGGCACTGCATCGGATGATGGCAACCGGAATGACCGCATGTCGGAAAGTTCAAAATCGGAACTGGATCACACGTTGTAGGACAGGTCGCCGCTTAAATATCAATGTGACATTAGTGGGGCGATTGTTTAGGATGGCACCCAGAAGGTCAATAGTTTGGCATAAAGTTAATTTCGAAAAAATATAGCCAAATTATTGACGATTACCGCGTCAAAGTTATGCATCAAACATCTTTGAAAGTACGTCCAGCCCCGATCGGCGAACACGCCGACCGGTTCATGGAAGCCAACTGAACGTGACACCCGGAGAGTCTTCAATGAGCAGTGTTGTTGCCATCGTCAAAAGCATTGTTGGTCAGGTTTTCGCGGTGTCGCCAGAAGGCGTTCGCCGCGTACTCGTTGAAGGCGACCGGTTGCTCGTCGGCGATCAGGTAGACACTGGTGCCGCCGGCGCTATTACGCTCGAACTGGCTGACGGCCGAACCCTGGACCTGGGCCGCGACACTCAGTGGAGCGGCAGCGATCCAGACTCCAGCACCGACCTTGCGCAAGCCACAGCACAAGCCGCGCCATCGGTTGACGAATTGCAGCAAGCCATCGCCGCTGGCGTCGACCCGACCACCGCTCTTGAAGCCACCGCCGCCGGCCCTGCGGCTGCGGGCACGGGTGGTGCTGCCGGTGGTGGCCACAGCTTCGTGGTGCTGGATGCAACCGCTGGCCGGGTCGACCCGACCATTGGTTTCCCGACCGCAGGCATCGGCACTGCCGCTTTGGCAACACAAAACACCACCGGCGGCCAGACTGCCAATACCAGCACCAACGCCCCGCGCGAATCGACCCTGAGCCTGAGCGCCACGCCAACCATCACCGAGGCCGGTGGCGTGCTGGTTTATACCGCGACCCTGACCCAGGCACCGCTGACCGACCTGACCATCACCCTGTCCAACGGCGCGGTGATCGTGATCACAGCCGGCCAAACCACCGGCACCGTCAGCGTTCCGCTGGCACCCAACGACACTGTTTATAACGATCCAACCCAGATCAACGTGACCGTCACCGGCACCACGGGCGGCAGCGGTATCGTGGTCACCCCGCCTACCGCTCCGGCCGTGACCCAGGTCACCGACACCGTCGACACCACAACGGTCACACTGACAGCGGGCTCAACCGTCACCGAAGGTGGCCAGATCACCTACACCGCGACATTGACCAATCCGGCGCAGACGCCAGTCACCGTCACTTTGTCCAACGGTTCGACCATCACCATCGCCGCGGGCAATACCACCGGCAGCGTGAACGTTCCGACGCCGGCCAATGACGTGTACAACAATGGCAGTACCGTCAACACCACAATTACCGGCGCGACTGGTGGCAACTTCGAAAATCTGGTGCCGAACCCGACCCCGGCCGTCACCACCATTACCGATTCGGTCGACACCACCACCGTCACGCTGACGGCCGGCTCGACTGTGACCGAAGGCGGTCAGATCACTTACACCGCGACCCTGACCAACCCGGCGCAGACACCGGTCACCGTGACCCTGTCCAACGGTTCGACCATTACCATCACCGCGGGCAACACCACCGGCAGCGTGAACGTTCCGACGCCGGCCAATGACGTTTACAACAATGGCAGCACCGTCAGCACCACCATCACCGGGACTACCGGCGGCAACTTCGAAAATCTGGTGCCGAACCCGACCCCGGCCGTCACCACCATTACCGATTCGGTCGACGACACTGGCCTGACCCTGTCCGCCACCGGCAGCGTCACTGAAGGTGGCCAGATCACCTACACCGCGACCCTGACCAACCCGGCGCAGACACCGGTCACCGTGACCCTGTCCAACGGTTCGACCATTACCATCGAAGCCGGTAAAACCACCGGTTCCGTGAGCGTCGACACCCCGGCCAATGACGTCTACAACAACGGCAGCACCGTCAGCACCACGATCACTGGCGCTACCGGCGGCAACTTCGAGAACCTCGTACCGAACACCACGCCGGCCGTCACCACCATCACCGACTCGATCGACAACACCGGCCTGAGCCTCAGCGCCACCGGCAGCGTCGTCGAAGGTGGCCAGATCACCTACACCGCCACCCTGACCAACCCGGCCGGCACGCCGATGACCGTGACCTTGAGCAACGGCTCGGTCATTACCATCGAAGCGGGCAAGACCACCGGCAGCGTGACTGTCGACACCGCGGCCAACGACGTCTACAACAATGGCAGCACCGTCAGCACTACGATCACCGGCACCACCGGCGGCAATTTCGAGCAACTGACCCCGAGCATCGAACCGGCACTCACTACCATTACCGATTCGAAAGACGACACTGGCCTGAGCCTGTCGGCGTCCACCGAAGTGGCCGAAGGTGGTCAGATTCTGTACACCGCGACGTTGACCAATCCAGCCGGTACGCCGGTCACGGTGACGCTGAGCAACGGTGCAGTGATCACCATCGCCGCTGGCGCGACCACCGGCAGCGTGAGCGTCGATGCGCCTGCCGATGATGTTTATAAAGATGCCGGCAAGGTTGAAGTGACCATCACGGACGCCGACGGTGGCAACTTTGAAAACCTGGTGACTGACCCGGCGGCGGCGGTCACCGAGGTGACCGACACCCTCGACACTTCGACCGTGAACCTGACCGCGACGTCTACCGTCGCTGAGGGCGGGACCGTGGTTTACACCGCGTCCGTGTCAGCGCCGGTCACCGGCTCGCCAGTGGTTGTCACCCTGTCCAACGGCCAGACCATTACCATCCCGGTCGGGTCGAGCAGCGGTTCTGTAAACTTCACCGCGCCGAACGATGCGCTGGCCGGTGGCAGCTCGCTGAGCGTCAAGATCGACGATGCCAAGGGCGGTAACTACGAGAAGCTGGAAGTCGACGGCAAGTCGGCGGACACCTCGGTGACTGACACCGCGGACACCACCAAACTGTCGCTGACCGCGACCGGTGCCGTGGATGAAGGCGGCCAGATTACCTACACGGCGACCCTGACCAATGCGGCCGGTACACCGGTCACCGTAACTTTGTCGAATGGTGCAGTGATCACCATCGAAGCGGGTAAAACCACCGGTTCCGTGACCGTCGATGCACCGAAGGACGATGTCTACAAAGACGCCGGCACTGTCGAAGCAACCATCCAAGCTGCGACCGGCGGCAATTTCGAGAATTTGGTTGCCAGCGATACACCGGCGGTGACCACCGTCAACGACACCATTGATACCAGCACCGTTTCGCTGACTGCCACTTCGAGCGTCGCCGAAGGCGGCACCGTGGTTTACACCGCGTCCGTGTCGGCGCCGGTGACCGGTTCGCCAGTGGTTGTGACCCTGTCCAATGGCCAGACCATCACCATTCCGGTCGGTTCGAATAGCGGTTCTGTCAACTTCGTTGCGCCAAATGATGCGTTGGCCGGTGGCGGCTCCTTGAGCGTCAAGATCGACGGCGCTACGGGCGGCAACTACGAGAAGCTGGAAGTCGACGGCAAGTCGGCGGACACCTCGGTGACCGACACCGCTGACACCACCAACCTGTCACTGACTGCGACCGGTGCCGTGGATGAGGGCGGCCAGATCACCTACACCGCGACCCTGACCAACGCGGCCGGTACACCGGTCACCGTGACCTTGTCGAATGGTGCCGTGATTACCATCGAAGCGGGCAAAACCACCGGCTCCGTGACCGTCGACGCACCGAAGGACGACGTCTATAAAGATGCCGGCACCGTTGAAGCGACCATCAAAGGCGCGACCGGCGGCAATTTCGAGAACCTGGTCGCCAGCGATACACCGGCGGTGACCACCGTCAACGACACCATTGATACCAGCACCGTTTCGCTGACAGCCACTGCGAGCGTCGCCGAAGGCGGCACCGTGGTTTACACCGCCTCCGTCAGCGCTCCTGTCACCGGTTCGCCAGTGGTCGTGACCCTGTCGAACGGTCAAATCATCACCATCCCGATCGGCGAAACCACTGGCAGCGTGAACTTTGTCGCGCCAAACAGCCCGCTGGCGGGCGGCAGCTCCCTGAGCGTCAAAATTGACGGCGCTACCGGCGGCAACTACGAGAAGCTGGAAGTTGACGGCAAGTCGGCGGACACCTCGGTAACTGATACCGCGGACACCACCACTCTCAGCCTGAGCGCGACCGACTCCGTGGCTGAAGGCGGCTCCATCGTTTACACCGCGACCCTGACCAACGCCGCCGGCACTCCGGTCACCGTCACGCTGAGCAACGGCGCCGTGATCACCATCGCCGCCGGTGCCACCAGCGGTTCCGTGACCGTCGACGCGCCGAAGGACGACGTCTACAAAGACGCCGGCCAAGTTGAAGTGACCATCAAGGACGCTGCGGGCGGCAACTTCGAAAACCTGGCGACCAACCCGGCGGCAGCGGTCACCGAGGTGACTGACACCATCGACACCTCGACCGTGAACCTCACCGCGACCAGCACTGTGGCCGAAGGCGGCACCGTGGTTTACACCGCGTCCGTGTCGGCACCGGTCACCGGTTCGCCAGTCGTCGTCACCCTGTCCAACGGCCAGACCATCACCATTCCGGTCGGCTCAAGCAGCGCCAGTGTCAACTTCACTGCGCCAAATGATGCCCTGGCCGGTGGCACATCCCTGAGCGTCAAGATCGACGACGCCAAGGGCGGTAATTACGAGAAGCTGGAAGTCGACGGCAAGTCGGCCGACACCTCGGTCACCGACACCGCGGACACCACCAACCTGTCGCTGACCGCGACCGGCACCGTGGATGAAGGCGGCCAGATCACCTACACCGCGACCCTGACCAACGCCGCCGGCACACCAGTAACCGTCACACTCAGCAACGGCGCCGTCATCACCATCGAAGCGGGTAAAACTACCGGTTCCGTGACCATCGATGCACCGAAGGACGACGTCTATAAAGACAACGGCACCGTCGAAGCGACCATCAAAGGCGCGACCGGCGGCAACTTTGAGAACCTGGTCACCAGCAATACGCCTGCGGTGACCACCGTCAATGACACCATCGACACCAGCACCGTTTCGCTGACAGCCACCGCGAATGTCGCCGAAGGCGAAACCGTGGTCTACACCGCGTCCGTCAGCGCCCCGGTCACCGGTTCGCCAGTGGTCGTCACCCTGTCCAACGGTCAGAGCATCACCATCCCGGTCGGCGAAACCACCGGCAGCGTGAACTTTGTCGCACCAAACAGCCCCCTCGCGGGCGGCAGCTCGCTGAGCGTCAAGATTGACGGTGCAACGGGCGGTAATTACGAGAAGTTGGACGTCGACGGCAAGTCGGCGGATACCTCGGTGACCGACACTGCGGACACCACCAACCTGTCGCTGACTGCGACCGGTGCCGTGGATGAGGGTGGCCAGATCACCTACACCGCGACCCTGACCAACGCCGCCGGCACTCCGGTCACCGTGACGCTGAGCAACGGCGCCGTGATCACCATCGAAGCGGGTAAAACTACCGGCTCCGTGACCGTCGACGCACCGAAGGACGACGTCTACAAGGACGCCGGCCAGGTTGAAGTCACGATCAAGGACGCTGCGGGCGGCAACTTCGAAAACCTGGCGACCAATCCAGCGGCGGCGGTCACCGACGTGACCGATACCATCGACACCTCGACCGTGAACCTCACCGCGACCAGCACTGTGGCCGAAGGCGGCACCGTGGTTTACACCGCGTCCGTGTCGGCGCCGGTGACCGGTTCGCCGGTGGTTGTGACCCTGTCCAATGGCCAGACCATCACCATCCCGGTCGGTTCGAGTAGCGGTTCTGTCAACTTCGTTGCGCCAAATGATGCGTTGGCCGGCGGCGGCTCCTTGAGCGTCAAAATTGACGGCGCTACGGGCGGCAACTACGAGAAGCTGGACGTCGACGGCAAGTCGGCGGACACCTCGGTGACTGATACCGCGAGCACCACCACTCTCAGCCTGAGCGCGACCGACTC